>NZ_JBHYTT010000019.1:24920-138189 GCF_042749285.1 Streptomyces sp. NPDC059499 | reverse complement strand
CTACCAGGTTCTGGAGCGGTACGACGACGCGCTCGCCGATTTCTCGCGTGCTCTCGGCATCAACCCCCAGTACGCCTGGGCCCTGGGCAGCCGCGGGCAGACGTACCAGGTGATGGGGCGTCATGAGGAGGCGCTCGCCGAGTACACCCGCGCGATCGAGCTCGACCCCGACTATGCGTGGGCCTTCGCCAACCGCGGGGAGACGTACCGGGAAATGGCCCGTTTCGACGAGGCACTCGTCGACTACACGCGCGCCCTCGGCATCAACCCCCAGTACGCCTGGGCCCTGGGCAGCCGCGCGCAGACGTACCAGGCGATGGGGCGCTACGAGGAGGCGCTCGCCGACTACACCCGAGCCCTCGGGACCGCCCCACGATCCGAATGGATCATCAACGGCCGCGGCCAGGTCCTCCTGCTCATGGGCCGTCATGACGAGGCGCTCGCCGATTGTGTCCGGGCCCTCGAACTCGATCCCGATGACGGCTGGAACCTGGGTCTCCATGCCGTGGCCCTGCGCATGAACGGTGATGAGGAGGCGGCCACGGAGCAGTTCCGGCGCGCTGTCCGGATGGCCGCCGCCGAAGCGGGGAACGAGGGCCCGAAGGCCGCGTGGGCGCGCGAGTGCCTGTTCGTCATGACCTGCGCGCTGCCGGACCCGGACGGGGCCGCCGCGCTGTTCGACGCCCTGCTGGACCGTGCGCCCGCCCGGAGCCTGATCCGGGAACTGGCGGAGGACCTGGCGCTCCTCCGGAAGCTCCTGCCCGCGACGGTCCCGGACACGGACGACTTCGTGCGGCGGCTGGACGAGATCCTCGGACGGCCGGACACCCCCTAGCCGGGGACAGCTCCCGGACGGCCCTCCTCAGATACCGGGCGCCTCCCGGCGGCCCGGCGCGGCGCTGTGGTGTTCGGCGTCGGTGCGGGCCCGGTCGCGCGAGCGCCTGGCCGGTCCCGACCAGCCGCAGGTGCAGCGGGCCAGGCAGAAGGAGCCTCGTTCGACGGTCGTGGTGGTGTGTGCCGGGGCGGGGGCTTGGACGGCGGAGTCCGGGGGGTCCTCATACACGCGTCCACGGTACTGGGGCCGGCCGGCGACGTCTGCGAGTGGGCCGATCGGCTTCCTCAAGCGCCGGACGGGCCCTTGCGGCGTGACGGGGCGCCCCGGTGGTCGTTAGGCGAGGCGGGCGGGAGCTCGGTTTCTGGGGTACGTCGTTGGGGGTTGGCAGGCGATGGTGGTGCGGCAGCACAGGTGCGGAGGCGGGGCACTGGCTGTGTGCGCCCTGGCCGTGGCGGGTGTGATGGCGGTGAGCACCGGGTGCTCCGGAAGGAGCGACGGTGACGGGACCCGGCAGCGGTCCGTGGCCGGTGACGGCGGGCCGGCCGGTACCCCGGCGGCCGTGGTCCGGCGGGCCGCCGACCGGCTGACCGGCGCGGGCAGCGCCGAGACGCGTACGTCGATGGAGACCGCGGCCGGCGGAACGCGGGTGACGATCCGGGGCCAGGGAGCGTACGACTTCCGCAGGCAGCTGGGCCGGATCAAGGTCGTACTGCCCAAGGACGCCGCAGGGGCGGACGGGCACCGGCCCATCACCGAGCTGCTGGCGCCGGGGGCGCTGTACATGAAGAACCGGGGTGCCGGAGTGCCCGACGACAAGTGGGTCAGGATCGACACGACGGCTCTCGAGGACGGCAATCTCGTCACCGGCGGCGTCACCGATCCCATGGCCGCCGCCGAACTCCTGCGCGGTGCGGGAGAGGTGACGTACGTCGGCAGGACGGAGCTCGCCGGGGTCGCGGTCCGTCACTACCGGGGGACCTCGGACCTCGGGCGCGCGGCGGCAGCGGCTTCGCCGTCCTCGCGCGGCGCGCTGGCGGCCGCGGCGAAAGGGTTCAGCACGGACGCGGTGCCCTTCGACGTGTATCTCGACGACAAGGGTCTGTTGCGGAAGGTGCGCCACCGCTTCAGCTTCGCCTCGGAGGGACCGGCCGTGTCGGTCGTGTCGACGATGCTGCTGTACGGGTTCGGGGCACCGGTCACCGTGGAGCTTCCGCCCGCCGGCGACATCTACACGGGCAGCGTCCAGCAGGGGCGGGGTGGCCCGGAAACACCGTAGGGAGGGGGCTGAAATGGTCCGTCCGTGCCATGCGCGGTGAGTGTTGCGCTGCCTACCCTAGGAAGTCGGTGCGCCAGGGGTCGGCGACGGCAGAGAGAGGTGACGCAGGTGGTGACGCTCAGCGCTCCGAACGCTCAGGACTGTGTGGCTCTCGCCGAGATCGAACTGTGCGGCGAGCTCATGATCGCGGCTTCGGGCACGTGTGAGGACCGGCTGAGTCCGGACCGCATCGACGAGGTGCTCAACGTCACGGCTGCCCTGGCCGAGCGGCCGCCGACGATCCCCCGGCAGTGCACCCACGGGGGATGAGCTCCGGCTCCGGCACTGTCGGTCATCTCACGGAACTCGTCCCGGTCCATACGTTTCCGGCCACCTCAGGTACGCAGGAGGCGGGCGATCGCCTTCGTGGCCTCCTCGACCTTCGCGTCGATCTCCGCACCGCCCTTGACCGCGGCATCGGCGACGCAGTGGCGCAGGTGCTCCTCCAGCAGCTGGAGCGCGAACGACTGCAGGGCCTTCGTGGACGCCGAGACCTGGGTGAGTATGTCGATGCAGTAGATGTCCTCGTCCACCATGCGCTGCAGGCCCCGGACCTGGCCCTCGATGCGGCGCAGCCGCTTCAGGTGCTCGTCCTTCTGGTGGTGGTAGCCGTGGATGCCGCGGTCATGGTCGGTGACGACCTCTTCCGTACCGGCCGCGTCGGCTGATTCAGTGGCCTCGGTCGTGGTCATGGGGTCCTCCGTTGTCCTCTTGCTCTGCGTCCGCAGACCTGTCTGCCCAGTCTGTATACCCCTGCCGGGTATATCGTAACGAATCCAGCCGAAACGTGACCGGGGGGCCGTGCTGATCACTGTGCCCGATGCGCGACACTGAATAACGCCGGTTAGCCGTGGCCGGATGATGCGCCTAGCATCAGCCTGACCGAATCCAAAGCACCCCGAGGACCCCACGTGCGCTTTCGTCTGACCCCCAGGGAGACGAGCTTCTACGACATGTTTTCCGCATCCGCGGACAACATCGTCACGGGCTCGAAACTCCTGATGGAACTGCTCGGGGCGGATTCTGCCTCCCGAGTCGAGATCGCGGAGCGTATGCGGGCAGCGGAGCACGCGGGGGACGATGCCACCCACGCGATCTTCCACCAGCTGAACTCCTCCTTCATCACGCCGTTCGACCGCGAGGACATCTACAACCTCGCGTCGTCGCTCGACGACATCATGGACTTCATGGAGGAGGCCGTCGACCTGGTCGTGCTGTACCAGGTGGACGAGCTCCCCAAGGGTGTCGAGCAGCAGATCGAGGTGCTGGCCCGCGCCGCGGAGCTGACCGCCGAGGCCATGCCGAGCCTGCGGACCATGCAGAACCTCACCGAGTACTGGATCGAGGTCAACCGTCTCGAGAACCAGGCCGACCAGATCCACCGCAAGCTGCTCGCCCAGCTCTTCAACGGCAAGTACGACGCCATGGAAGTGCTGAAGCTCAAGCAGATCGTGGATGTGCTGGAAGAGGCCGCTGACGCGTTCGAGCACGTTGCGAACACCGTGGAGACCATCGCGGTCAAGGAGTCCTGAACCTCGTGGACACCTTTGCGCTGATCGTGACCATCGGTGTCGCGCTCGGCTTCACGTATACGAACGGCTTCCACGACTCGGCGAACGCCATCGCCACCTCGGTCTCCACCCGGGCGCTGACCCCGCGTGCGGCTCTGGCGATGGCCGCCGTGATGAACCTCGCCGGCGCCTTCCTGGGCCAGGGGGTCGCCAAGACCGTCAGCGAAGGGATCATCGCCACGCCCGAGGGGCAGAAGGGGATGGGAATCCTCTTCGCGGCGCTGGTCGGCGCGATCATCTGGAACCTCATCACCTGGTACTACGGTCTGCCGTCCTCGTCCTCGCACGCCCTGTTCGGCGGCATGGTCGGCGCGGCGCTGGCCGGCGGGACGATGGTGCACTGGGACGGCGTCCTCGACAAGATCGTCATCCCGATGTTCCTCTCACCGGTCATCGGTCTGGTCGTGGGCTATCTGGTGATGGTCGCGATCATGTGGATGTTCCGGAAGTCCAACCCCCACAAGGCCAAGCGCGGCTTCCGTATCGCGCAGACGGTCTCGGCGGCGGGCATGGCGCTCGGTCACGGTCTCCAGGACGCGCAGAAGACGATGGGCATCGTCGTGATGGCGCTGGTCATCGCCGATGTCGAGGGACCCAACGACGAGATCCCGGTCTGGGTGAAGATCGCCTGTGCGCTGATGCTCTCGCTCGGTACGTACGCGGGCGGCTGGCGCATCATGCGCACGCTCGGCCGGAAGATCATCGAGCTGGACCCGCCGCAGGGCTTCGCGGCGGAGACCACGGGTGCGTCGATCATGTTCGGCTCGGCGTTCCTGTTCCACGCACCGATCTCCACGACGCACGTGATCACCTCGGCGATCATGGGTGTGGGCGCCACCAAGCGGGTGAACGCCGTGCGGTGGGGCGTGGCCAAGAACATCATCCTGGGATGGTTCATCACCATGCCGGCCGCGGCGCTGGTCGCCGCGCTGAGCTACGGCGTCGTGGCCCTGCTCTTCGGGTGACGGACTGACGGCCGAACCACGATGACGGCGAGTACCGGGTGACCGTGTCGCATGGGTCCGCCCCCGCTCCGATCGGAAGACCGGGAGCGGGGGCGGACCCTCTGCCTTGTGGTGGCACCGCCATGCAGCACCCCAAGGCCGTCTGTGGTTATCCGAAGCGGCCCGAGATGTAGTCCTCGGTCGCCTGGACCGACGGGTTGGAGAAGATCCGCTCCGTCTCGTCGATCTCGATCAGCCGGCCGGGCTTGCCCACCGCGGAGAGGTTGAAGAACGCCGTACGGTCCGAGACGCGCGCCGCCTGCTGCATGTTGTGCGTCACGATGACGATCGTGAAGCGCTCCTTCAGCTCACCGACCAGGTCCTCGATCGCGAGGGTCGAGATCGGGTCGAGTGCCGAGCACGGCTCGTCCATCAGCAGCACGTCCGGCTCGACGGCGATGGCGCGGGCGATGCACAGGCGCTGCTGCTGGCCGCCGGAGAGGCCGGAGCCGGGCTTGTTCAGGCGGTCCTTGACCTCGTTCCAGAGGTTGGCGCCCCGCAGGGACTTCTCGACGACGTCCGACAGCTGGTTCTTGCGGTACGAGCCGTTCAGCTTCAGGCCCGCGGCGACGTTGTCGAAGATCGACATGGTCGGGAACGGGTTCGGGCGCTGGAAGACCATGCCGACGGTGCGGCGCACGGTGACGGGGTCGACCCCGGGCCCGTACAGGTTCTCGTCGTCCAGCAGCACCTTGCCCTCGACGCGGCCGCCGGGGGTGACCTCGTGCATGCGGTTCAGGGTCCGCAGGAAGGTGGACTTGCCGCAGCCGGACGGGCCGATGAAGGCGGTCACGGAGCGGGGCTCCACGGTCATCGAGATGTCCTCGATGGCCTTGTGGGAGCCGTAGAAGGCGGAGAGGCCGCCGATGTCGATGCGCTTGGCCATGAAAATCACTGCTTCTTTCGGAGGTCGCTGGTGGCCGCGTCAGCGACCGGTCTTCGGGGCCTTCCAGCGGGCGATACCGCGCGCCGCCAGATTGAGGATCATGACGAAGGCGATCAGGACCAGGGCCGCGGCCCAGGCGCGGTCGTAGGACGCGGCCTCGCCGACCTTGTACTGCTCGTAGATGTAGAACGGCAGCGAGGACTGGGCGCCTTCGAAGGGGTTCGTGTTGATCAGCTGGCTGCCGAAGACCAGCAGGATGATCGGTGCCGTCTCTCCCGCGATACGGGCGATGGCGAGCATGACGCCCGTGGTGATGCCGCCGATCGCGGTGGGGAGGACCACCTTCAGGATGGTGCGCCACTTGGGGATGCCCAGGGCGAGGGAGGCCTCGCGGAGCTCGTTCGGGACGAGCTTGAGCATCTCCTCCGTGGAGCGGACCACGACCGGGATCATCAGGATCGTCAGGGCGAGCGCGCCCATCAGGCCGGACGGCTCGATGCTCGCGATCAGCATGATCGACAGGATGAAGAGACCGGCGACGATCGACGGGATCCCGGTCATCACGTCGACGAAGAAGGTGACGGACCTGGCGAGCGCGCCCTTGCCGTACTCGACGAGGTAGACGGCGGTCAGCAGTCCGAGCGGGGCGGAGATCACCGTGGCGATGCCGACCTGCTCCAGGGTGCCGATCAGCGCGTGGTAGACGCCGCCGCTGTCCTCCGAGCCGAGGACCCCGGCCATGGAGTGGGTCAGGAAGTATCCGTCGAGGCGCTCGGAGCCGCGGCTGATGGTGGTCCACAGCAGCGAGGCGAGCGGGACGACGGCGACGACGAAGCACACCCAGACGATGCTGGTGGCGAGGCGGTCCTTGGCCTGACGCTTGTTCTCGACCGCGGTCGTCACGACGTAGGAGACGGCCAGGAAGAGCAGGGCGGAGATCAGGCCCCACTGCACGCGGCTGTGCCAGCCGGCGGCGACGCTGATGCCGACGCCGAGCGCGATCGCGACAGCGGCGAATCCGAGCGGCGCCCACCGGGGGAGGCTGCGGCTGCTGAGGCTGCCCTTGCGGTGGTCCGGCGAGGTCCGCGGACGCTTGTCCTGGACGTCGGTGGTGGTGGCGTGGCTCATGCGTTGGCCCCCGAGTACTCCTTGCGGCGGGCGATGATGAGCCGGGCCGCGCCGTTGACCAGCAGGGTGAGGACGAAGAGGACGAGGCCCGAGGCGATCAGGGCGTCGCGCCCGAATTCGTCGGCCTCACCGAACTTGGCCGCGATGTTCTGCGCGAAGGTCCCGCCGCCCGGATTGAGCACGTGCAGCGAGATGAGGAAGCTCGGCGACAGGACCGTGGCGACGGCCATCGTCTCGCCGAGCGCCCGGCCCAGGCCCAGCATCGAGGCGGAGATGATCCCGGAGCGGCCGAAGGGCAGTACCGAGAGGCGGATGACCTCCCAGCGGGTGGCTCCGAGGGCGAGCGCCGCTTCCTCGTTCATCTTCGGGACCTGGAGGAAGACCTCGCGGCTGACGCTGGTCACGATCGGCAGGATCATGATCGCGAGCAGGATGCCGACGGTGAAGAGCGAGCGGGCGACGCCGACCTCGGTCTTCTCGAAGATGTACGTCCAGCCGAAGAACTGGTCGAGCCAGAGGTTCAGGCCCTCCAGGTACGGCACGAGGACGAGCGCGCCCCAGATGCCGTAGACGATGCTGGGCACGGCGGCGAGCAGGTCGATGACGTAGGCGATCGGCGCCGCCAGCCTGCGCGGCGCGTAGTGCGAGATGAAGAGGGCGATGCCGACAGCGATCGGAACCGCGATGAGCATCGCGATGATCGAGCTGACGACCGTGCCGAAGAGGAGGACCGCGATGCCGAAGACCGGCGGGTCGCCGGCCGGGTTCCAGTCGAAGGTGGTGAGGAAGTTGCCCTCGTCCTTCGAGATCGCGATGACGGCGCGGTAGGTGAGGAACACGGCGATCGACGCCATGATCACGAGCAGCAGGATGCCCGAGCCCCGCGAGAGGCCCAGGAAGATCTTGTCGCCGGCGCGCCCGGTGGTCCTGGGGCGGCCGCGCGTTGCCGGCGGAGCCGGTGGGATGTCGAGCGGTGTCGTGGAAGCCATGGTCTTTCCGGTCTGTGTGGGGGAGCGGCGGCTCCCCTGGCGGCGGTGCACCGGATGGGGCTGGTGGCGGGCCGGTCCGGAGGGGTGCGCCGGACCGGCCTGCCGTGTGCGTCGTGCGCGGTACGGGTTACGAGAGGGCGGCGACCGTCTCGCGGACCTTGGCGTTGATCTCCGCGGGGATCGGCGCGTAGCCGGCCTCGGTGAGGACCTTCTGGCCGTCCTCGGAGGCGGCGTAGGTCAGGAAGGACTTGACCGTGCCGAGGGTCTCGGCCTTGTTGCCGGTGTCGCAGACGACCTCGTACGTCACCAGGACCAGCGGGTACGCGCCCTCGGCCTTGGTCGTGTAGTCGAGGTCGAGCGCCAGGTCCTTGCCGGTGCCCTTGACCTTGGCGGCGGCGATCGCCTTGGAGGCGTTCTCCGAGGTGGCCTCGACCGGGGCGGCGCCACCGGTGTTGATGTCCACGGTGGTGATGTCCTGCGAGGCGGCGTAGGAGAGCTCGAAGTAACCGATGGAGCCGTCGACCTGCTTGACCTGGGTGGCGACACCGGAGGAGCCGGAGGCGGCCTGGCCACCGGGCGCGGGCCACTTCTTCTCGGCCTCGTACTTCCAGTCGCTCGCGGCCGCGGCGTTCAGGTACTTGCCGAGGTTCTGCGTGGTGCCGGAGTCCTCGGAGCGGTGGAAGGGCTGGATGGCCTTGTCCGGCAGCTTGACGCCGTCGTTGAGCTTGGCGATCGCCGGGTCGTTCCACTTCTTGATCTTGGTGTCGAAGATCTTGGCGAGCGTGGAGGCGTCCAGCGTGAGCTTGTCGACGCCCTCGACGTGGAAGCCGATCGCGATGGGGCCGCCGACCATGGGGAGGTTGATGCCCTGGCCGGTCTTGCAGATCTTCTTCGACTCGGCGACCTCTTCGGGCTTCAGGGCCGAGTCCGAGCCGGCGAAGCCGACGGTGCCCTGGTTGAAGGCCACGATGCCCTCGCCGGAGGAGGAGGAGTTGTAGTTGACCTCCACGCCCGAGCAGGCCGCCATGTAGTTCTTGACCCAGAGGTCCATGGCGTTCTTCTGCGCGCTCGACCCGGAGGCGCGCAGCTGGCCCTCGGCGCCGTCACACTTGATGTTCGACGCGGCGGCGCTGGTCTTGGTGCCGCCGTTCGCGTCGGCACCGGTGTTGTCGTCCGAACCGCACGCCGTGAGGACCAGGGCGCCGGAGACGGCGAGGGCACCGAGCGCGGTGGCACGAAGCCGGTTCTTGCGCTGAAGCTTCACTTTCGGGGTGTTCCTTCCAGGAGCCGCCGCGGCTGGTGGTGCGAGGCGGCGTGCGATGAGGAATGGTGCGTGGCTTGGCGCCGTGCACCGGGTACGTCCGAAATTAGGCAGAACAGGTGAAGCGCCCTACGGGGCAGAGTGAACGGAAGGTGAACCGTGCCGGGCGGGCTGGTTCCGGTGCTAAAGGCCCGGCGGGGGCGGTGCCCTCGTCGCCGGACAGGTGCCCGGGCCGGGGCGCGCGGCCCCGGCCGAGAACCGCTCGCCCTCCCGCGTCAGGCGGTGGGCGTCTTGAGGAACGCGTCCAGCTGATCGCGGTCGCGGGGGCGGGTGAGGCGGTTGCGGGCGGCCGTGGGCGAGAGCCAGATCAGCCGGTCCACCTCGTCGTTGGGTACGAACGTGCCGCCGGCCGCCTCGGCCGCCCAGTAGGTGACCTCTTTCGGACGCCCGTTCACCAGGTACCGGGACGTGGGCAGCCGGGGGCCGGGGGTGCAGCGGTGGCCCGTCTCCTCCAGGACCTCGCGCAGGGCACCCTCCAGCGCGGTCTCGCCGCGCTTCAGCTTCCCTTTCGGGTAGGACCAGTCGTCGTAGCGCGGCCTGTGGACCAGGCAGATCTCCAGTCCTCCGTCGTACGGGGACCGGCGCCACAGCACGCAGCCCGCGGCCAGAACGGGGCCGTCGGCGGGGTTGCCGGGGTGGTGGCTCACGGTGTCGTCACGGCAGCTGCCGCGTACGGCCAGGTCTCCCGGAACACGCTGCGGGCCGCCTCCACCTCGTGCCGCTGGTCGGCGTGGAGCACCCCCAGGGCGTACGCCGTCGCCGGGGCGATCCGCGGGGTGCGGGCCGCGGCTGCCGCGGCCGCTGCGGCTTCCGCCGCGTCCCGGTGCAGGTCGAGAGTGTGCCCCGCCCCGGCCAGGACCGGATCGGGGGCGCCCTGGACCACCTCGTGGGCGTACCGGTGCAGCCTCAGCAGCAGGCGGGCCTGGTGCCAGAGGGCGTCCTGCGCGTCGTTGTACGGCTCCGCCGTCTCGTCGGGCGGCAGCGCGGCCACCGCACCGAGCATCCGCTGCTCGGCCCGCTCCGCGGGGCCGTTCAGCACGTCGACGGCCGGGTCCGTGGCGGCGGGCGCCAGGGGGACCTCGGAGGCGAGGAGCGCGACGGCGTCGGCGACCGCGTGGAAGCGGGAGGAGCCGAGCGCCTGGAGCGCCGCCGAGTGGGCGCGGGTCCTGGAGAGGGTCAGCCGGCGTTCGAGGAGGGCCCCGGCCCGCGCCGCACCGACGCCGAGCGCTGCCCGCTCCTTGTCGCGGGTGTCGCCGGGGTCGCCGTCGGCTGCGGGGACGGCCGCCCGCGCCGCCGGGAGCGAGGCGCCCGAGAGCTGGTGGAGTGCTTCCAGCAGCCGGGCCAGCCGGGTGGCGTACCCGTGTTCGCGGGCCAGCGTGCCGGAGAGCCAGGCCAGTTCCGTACGGAGCTGGTCGGCCCAGACCGGGTCGAGCACGCTCCGGAAGGTGTGCAGGGTGCCGCTGATGCGGCGTGCGGAGCGGCGCAGCGAACCGGCGGCCTTCTCGGCTCCTTGCGTGCCGGCGTCCGTCGGGGCGCCGTGCTCGCGGTGCAGGCGCAGGCTCCGCAGGAAGTCGGCGGCCTGTTCCCGCAGGTAGGGGGCGAGGACGGCCTCGGCGGGGAGGTCCGGTGCCTGCGTCGTCGTCAGGTGGTCAGGGCGTCGCACGCCGGCGCCTCCGTGCGTCGATGAGCATCTCTTGTACGTGCCGCAGGGGCTGGCCGTCCGCGTCCGAGGCGTGCCGGGTCCAGTTCCCGTCGGGACCCAGGTGCCAGGAGGACGTGGTGTCGGACATGCCTGTTTCGAGGAGCCTCGAGAGGGCGGCGCGATGCGCGGGGTCGGTGACCCGGACCAGTGCTTCGATCCGGCGGTCGAGGTTGCGGTGCATCATGTCGGCGCTGCCGAACCAGACTTCGGGCTCGCCGCCGTTGCCGAAGGCGAAGACCCGGGAGTGTTCGAGGAAGCGGCCGAGTATCGAGCGGACCCGGACGTTCTCGGAGAGCCCGCTGACACCGGGGCGGATCGCGCAGATGCCGCGTACCCAGATGTCGACCGTCACGCCGGCCTGCCCGGCCCGGTAGCAGGCGTCGATGATCGCTTCGTCGACCATCGAGTTGACCTTGATGCGGACGTAGGCGGAGCGGCCCGCGCGGTGGTGGGTGATCTCCTTGTTGATGCGGGCGATCAGTCCGTCACGCAGGGACTTCGGGGCGACCAGCAGCCGGCGGTAGGTCTCGCGGCGCGAGTAGCCGGAGAGGCGGTTGAAGAGGTCGGAGAGGTCCGCGCCGACCTGCGGGTCGGCGGTGAGCAGGCCGAGGTCCTCGTACAGCCTGGCGGTCTTGGGGTGGTAGTTGCCGGTGCCGACGTGGGAGTAGCGGCGCAGCGTGTCGCCCTCCTGGCGTACGACGAGCGACAGCTTGCAGTGGGTCTTGAGGCCGACGAGGCCGTAGACGACGTGGCAGCCGGCCTCCTCCAGCTTGCGGGCCCACTTGATGTTGGCCTGCTCGTCGAAGCGGGCCTTGATCTCGACGAGCACGAGGACCTGCTTGCCGGACTCGGCGGCGTCGATCAGGGCGTCCACTATCGGGGAGTCGCCCGAGGTCCGGTACAGGGTCTGCTTGATCGCGAGGACGTCCGGGTCGCCCGCGGCCTGTTCCAGGAAGGCCTGGACGGACGTGGAGAACGAGTCGTACGGGTGGTGCAGCAGTACGTCGCGTTCACGCAGGGCGGCGAAGATGTCGGGCGCGGAGGCGGACTCGACCTCGGCGAGATCGCGGTGGGTGCCCGCGATGAACTTGGGGAACTTCAGTTCCGGCCGGTCCAGGGAGGCTATGCCGAACAGTCCGGTGAGGTCGAGCGGGCCGGGCAGCGGGTAGAGCTCGGTCTCGGAGATCTTCAGCTCGCGTACGAGCAGGTCCAGCACGTACGGGTCGATGGATTCCTCGACCTCCAGGCGGACCGGCGGGCCGAAGCGGCGCCGCATGAGCTCCTTCTCCAGGGCCTGGAGGAGGTTCTCGGCGTCGTCCTCCTCGACCTCCAGGTCCTCGTTCCTGGTGACCCGGAACATGTGGTGGGCGAGGACCTCCATGCCGGGGAAGAGCTCTTCGAGGTGGGCCGCGATGATGTCCTCGATGGGGACGTAGCGCTGCGGCGACGCCTCCAGGAAGCGGGTGAGCAGCGGCGGCACCTTGACCCGGGCGAAGTGGCGGTGGCCGCTGACCGGGTTGCGTACGACGACGGCGAGGTTGAGCGAGAGGCCGGAGATGTACGGGAAGGGGTGCGCCGGGTCGACGGCCAGCGGGGTCAGGACGGGGAAGACGCGCTGCCGGAAGAAGGTGAACAGGCGGGCCTGTTCCTTCTCGGTCAGCTCGGGCCAGCGGATGAGCTGGATGCCCTCGTCGGAGAGCGCGGGCGCGATGTCCTGCTGGTAGCAGGCGGCGTGCCGGGCCATGAGCTCGCGCGAGCGCGTCCAGATCAGGTCGAGGACCTCGCGGGGCTGGAGCCCGGACGCGGAGCGGGTGGCGACGCCGGTGGCGATACGGCGCTTGAGCCCGGCCACCCGGACCATGAAGAACTCGTCCAGGTTCGAGGCGAAGATAGCGAGGAAATTAGCCCGTTCGAGGAGGGGCGTGGCGGGATCCTCCGCCAGTTCCAGCACTCGTTCGTTGAACGCGAGCCAACTGCGCTCCCGGTCGAGGAACCGGCCCTGCGGCAGCTCCTCACCGTCCGTGTCCGGCTCGTACGCGTCGGCGTCGTTGTCCAGATCGGGGTCCAGGTCAGCGGCTGTGGACAGGCCGGCGGGCGCGGACGACGAGCCGGCGACGGCATTCGGCCGGTGTGCGGCGAGGGAGCCGACCGACGGCTGGGCGGGCTGGACCGGGACCTCGGAGCTGGGCTGCTGGCTCATGGACCTATTCTTCCGTGCGTTCGGCTCCAGGGGCGCGTCGGAGCCGTTAAAGATCACGGAAGATGCGGGAGAGGCCGGAGAACCTGGGTCGCTCCCGTTGCGGGGGGTGGGCAGAGCTGGCTGCATCCCGTGAGGGTCGCAAGCGTGTCTGAATGGCTGGTAACGGCGACATGACATGCAGGAAGCGGTGTGACTGCGAGGGTGTCCCCGTTCACCGTATGCGTTCTCCCTGTCCGGGCTCCCCCCGGGCCCGGACAGGGAGGTCTTTCAGCCGTGGCGGCGGCGCAGTACGCGGAAGGCGAGTGCGAGGGCCAGGGCGGCGAGGGCGAGGACGATGCCGGTCTCGACGAGCTGGAGCGGCCAGAGGTGCGAGGCGGGGTGGTAGTCGACGAACATGCCGGTGACGTCGCGCTCGGCCAGACACCTGGTCACCTGGGCCGCCTCGGCCTGCGGCCAGCACACCTCGAGCGGCAGCCGCTCACCACTGCTGGTGACACGGCCGACGTCGACGACCCATGCGGATTCCGGAACGCCTGAGTTCCCCTCGGTGGGGCTGATGCGGGTCTCCAGGGGCCAGAGGCCGCTGCGGAGGCTCACGAGTGTGGCCATCACCGTGCCCGTGACGAGTGCGGCCACCGACATCGCTGCCACGGTGCGGCGCACCAGCAGGCCGGTGAGCGCGCCCACCGCGATGCCGAGCAGGGTGTAGCCGAGGACCAGGGGCAGCGTCGCGACGAAGACCGGGGCGTCGAACCAGTCGACCGTGAAATCGTCGGCCGTCCGCGTCTGCGCCCAGGAGAGGGTGACGGACAGTGCGGTCACACCGGCGACGAGCAGCACGGCGGGTGCGGCGAGCTTGGCCGCCAGCCATCGGGTGGGTGTCACGGACTGGGTCCACGCCATGCGGTAGGTACCGCTCTCCAGCTCCCTGGCGATCACGGGACCGGCGAAGAACGCGCCCACGGCCCCGGGAAGGACCATCAGGGCCAGCTGCGCGTACATGAGCAGGGTGCTGTACAGGGACATCGACCCGTTGAAGTCCACGATCCGCTGGTCGCACGCGGGGCCGGAGACGCCCGAGGCCTTGCAGGTACTCGCCGCGAAGGCGTCGATGAGGTGGGACGTCCGCAGCGCGAAGCCGATCAGGACGACGATCGCGGCCACGGCGACCAGACCCGCGATCCGCAGGGTGCGCCGGTGCTGGCGTACGGCGACGCGGGCGGGGCCGCGCAGGAGGGCGAGGGTGCTCATACGGCGGCCTCCGCCTTGCTCGGCTTGCCGCACGCGCTCGGTGTGAGCAGCGGCGGGGCCTCGGGCGAGCGGAGATGGGCCAGCAGGAGCTCCTCCAGCGAAGGCTCCGTGACGTCCCAGGCGGCGAGGTCCACCGGGCCCTCCTTCCGTACGAGTGCGGTGAGCTGACGCCCTGTCGTGCGGGACTCGACGACGGTGTGCGGGGCGAGGTCGCGGACCTGGCCGGTGAGTACGGCGTGCGCGGCGACGATGTCGTCGCTCTCGCCGCCGAGCCGGACCGTGCCGCCGTCGACGAGCAGGAGGTAGTCGCAGGCGCCCTCCAGCTCGGTGAGGATGTGCGACGACATCACGATGGTGGTGGCGTGCTCGGCGGCCTCGGCCATCAGGACGCCCATCAGCTGGTGCCGGGCGAGCGGGTCGAGGTCGGCCATCGGCTCGTCCAGCAGCATCAGTTCGGGTCGCTTGCCCAGCGCGAGGGCGAGGGCGAGCCGGGTGCGCTGGCCGCCGGAGAGCGTGCGGACCTTCGCGTCCTGCGGGAGCGGTCCGGCTATCCGTTCGGCGGCCGCGCCGTCCCAGGTCGAGGGGTTGAGCTCCCGGCCGGCCCACAGGGTGTCGGCCACGGTGAACTGCGGGTACAGGGGCTTGTCCTGGGACACGTACGCGATGCGCGGCCGGGCTTCGGCGGGGGTGGCGGAGCCGAGGACCCGCACCGTTCCCTCGGTGGGCCGGAGCAGGCCCGCCGCGAGGGTGAGCAGGGTGGATTTCCCGGCACCGTTGGGCCCGACGAGGGCGCACACCCGTCCGGCGGGCAGCCGGAACGTGCAGTCGCGCAGCGCCCACCCGGCCTTTCGCCCGTACTTCATACCGAGGCCGGTCGCCTCGATCGCGGCGCCTGTCATGAGTCCTGGTCCCCCTTGAATGTGCTGTCCAGTACGGCGGTGAAGAGAGCGCCCACGTCGTCCTTGTCCAGTCCCGCGGCGCGGGCCCTGCGGGCCCAGTCGGCGAGTTCGGCCCGCAGTGGTGCGTCGCCCGCGGCCGCGGCGCTGCCGAGGGTGCGGCGGACGAAGGTGCCGAGGCCGCGGCGGGCCTCGACGAGGCCTTCGCGTTCGAGTTCGCGGTAGGCCTTGAGGACGGTGTTGGGGTTGATGGCTGTCGCCTCGACGACCTCGCGGGCCGTGGGCAGCCGGTCGCCGGGTTCCAGCACGCCCAGACGCAGGGCCTGTTTGGTCTGCTGCACGATCTGCAGGTAGGTGGCGACGCCGCTGCGCCGGTCGATGCGGTACTCGACCGCTGCGGGCTCTGCCATGTTCACCACCCTTTCACTAATTGAGTAGTGAAAGGGTGTCGCAAAGAAGGGGCGGCGTCAAGCGACGCCGCCCCGAAGGCTCGTGAGGGTGCTGCCGGGTGTCAGGACTCCGTGCGGTACATCAGGTCGACCTCGTGCGTGGCGAAGCCCATCCGCTCGTACACCGACAGGGCCGCCGGGTTGTCGGCGTCGACGTAGAGCATCGCGTTCGGCAGTCCCTGCGCCGCGAGGTGGCGCAGCCCGATCGCGGTGAGCGCCTTGCCGAGGCCGCCGCCCTGGGCCTCGGGCAGGATGCCGACGACGTACACCTCGCCGAGCTGCTCCTCGGCGTGCACCTTCGTCCAGTGGAAGCCGATGATCTCGCCGTCGCGCTCGGCGAGGAAGAAGCCCTTCGGGTCGAACCACGACGAGGCCTTGCGGTCGTCCAGGTCCCGCTGGGCGAGGGAGCCCTGCTCGGGGTGGTGGGCGAAGGCCGCGTGGTTGACGGCGAGCCATGCCGCGTCGTCCTGGCCCGGCACGAAGGTGCGGACGGTGACGCCCGGGGGCAGGACCGGCTCGGGGATGTCGATCGAGTCCAGGGGCCGGCGGAGCTGGCGCAGCTCCCGGAAGAGGGAGAGGCCGAGGACCTGGGCCAGGTGCCGGGCCGCCGACTTGCCGCCGTGCGCCCAGACCCGCAGCCGCTTCCCGGTCGCCGCGAGGAGGGCGGCGCCGAGGGCCCGGCCGTGCCCGTGGCCGCGATGGGCGGGGTGGACGACGAGCTCGGCGGCGGGGGCCTCGACGGGGTCGGTGTCCTCGAGCTGCGCGTAGCCGGCGAGTACGCCGTCGGCGGTGAGCAGGAAGTGCCGGACGCCCTCGCGGTGCCCGCCCCGGAGCTGGAGCCGCCCCTGCTCGGAGACCGCCTCCCTGCCGTCGGTGCCGGCCGCCTCGCCGAGGAGGGCCAGGACGGCGTCGGCCTGCTCGGAGGTGAGCGCGTCGAGGGTCTCGATCGCACGGCCGGGGGCGGGGAGGGGTACGTCAGTCGTCATGGGTACGAGCGTACGACGGAGGGGTGGGGCGTTCCATGCCGTCGCGACCGGTCGTGGCCGTTGTGGCTGACGGGGCCGCCCTGTGAAGGGGCGCCCCGCCCGGTATCGCGTGAGTGGGTGTCAGTCGGCTTCCACTTCCTCGAAGCCGGGGGTGTTGTAGCCGGCCGGGCCGGTCGTGATCCGCAGCGTCCGGTAGCCGCCGTCGCCCCCGTTGGCGTGCTTGTTCCAGTACTGGCACGTGTAGCCGGTGTCGGACTCCCAGTCCACCGCCTTCGCGACGGGGAGCTCCTCACAGGCGAGCCTGCTCGCGTCGTCGCGCCCCGATTCGGCCCCGTACCGCTCGTAGAGCAAGTCGTACATGACCTTCGCCGCCAGCACGACCTTTTGGGGTGTGGTGGTGTACGAGGTGATCATGCTGCCCTTGGTGTACGAGTCGCTGATCTTCACCTCGTAGGGGATCTCGGCCCCCGCGTACGTCACGGTGCACCGGGTGACCGCCCCGGCCTTCTGGGTCACGCCGCCCGGGCACGTGGCGCTGGTCTCGCCGGGCACCTTCACGTCGAGGAGGACGGCCTCGCGCAGCCTGTGCTCCACCTGCTCGGTGAGCGGTGCGCCGGGCTTGGGAGCCGGGGTGACCTTGATGTTGTCGTCGCCACGCTTGCGTACGTCTTTCTGCGGGCCGTCGACAGCGACCGGCAGGGCCTTCTGTGCCTTGTCTCCGCCGGAGGCGGAAGAGCTGCCGTCGGAGCCACAGCCGGCGGTGAGCAGGCCGACCGCGACCAGGCCGACCACAACCTTCGAATTTCTCATGAGTGGACTGTAAGGGCCGCCACTGACACGCCGTATGCAGGGCCGGACGGGCACCGAGGGGCAAAGATGGGTGACTTCAAGGGATATGGCGGGGCGAAAGCGGCTCGCTGCGGTGGCTGAGTCCTCGTACCGGGCGGACGGACTGATCAACCTGTGGCGCTGCTGTGCGGGAACCGTGACAGTGATGCACCGTCAGTGACACTGTGCGATATGGGTGATCTGCCGCTTTCCGGCATGGAAGCAACCAGCTCGTAACCCCGTAACTCTGTCGCGCTACGCGCGTTGACTCTAGGCTGCGGCAGCAGGCTCCAGACCTGTCACCACTCACCGACCTCCCGCTGAACTCACAAGGGGACCGATGTCAGCGACTCCGCAGAAGAACCGCGCGTCCAGGCGGGTGCTCGCCGCCGCGGCCGGACTGGCCACCGTCGGCGCACTCGTCGCCGCGATGCCGGCCGGCGCCCATGACCGGGGGCACGGCCACGGCCACGACGCCCGTACCGTCGATGTCCAGTTGCTCTCCTTCAACGACCTGCACGGCAACCTGGAGCCGCCGGCCGGTTCCGCCGGGTCGGTCAGCGAGAAGCAGGCCGACGGCACCGTGAAGTCGATCCCGGCCGGTGGCGTCGAGT
The DNA here is from genome assembly GCF_042749285.1 of Streptomyces sp. NPDC059499. Lineage (NCBI taxonomy): Bacteria > Bacillati > Actinomycetota > Actinomycetes > Kitasatosporales > Streptomycetaceae > Streptomyces > Streptomyces sp. NPDC059499. The sequence goes on along the minus strand of NZ_JBHYTT010000019.1, from coordinate 120,214 downwards.
ACCTGGCGACCTCGCTGCGCACCGCGCGCGAGGGCCACCCGTACTCCGTCACCGCGGCCGGTGGCGACATGGTGGGCGCGAGCCCGCTGCTCTCCGGGCTCTTCCACGACGAGCCCACGATCGAGGCGCTCAACGGCCTCGACCTCGACGTGACGGCCGTCGGCAACCACGAGTTCGACGAGGGAGCCACCGAGCTGGCCCGTCTGCAGAACGGTGGCTGCCACCCCGTCGAGGGCTGCTACGAGCAGGGCAAGAAGTTCAAGGGAGCCGACTTCCCGTACCTCGCGGCCAATGTGACGGCCGAGAAGACCGGCAGGCCGATCCTCAAGCCGTACACGATCTGGAAGAAGAACGGCGTCAAGATCGGCTTCATCGGGGTGACCCTGGAGGGCACGCCGAACATCGTCACGGCCAACGGCGTCAAGGGCCTGAAGTTCCACGACGAGATCGAGACGGTCAACAAGTACGCCAAGGAGCTGGACCGCCGGGGCGTCAAGTCCATCGTCGCGCTGATCCACGAGGGCGGGGCCCCGGCCTCCTCCTCGTACAACTACGACTGCGACAGCCCGGGCGCCGGCGACGGCATCTCCGGACCGATCGTCGACATCGCGAAGGGCATCACGCCGAAGGTCGACGCCCTGGTCACGGGCCACACCCACCAGGCGTACGTGTGCACCGTCCCGGACCCGGCGGGCAACCCGCGCATGGTCACCTCGGCCTCCTCGTTCGGCAAGGTCTACACGGACACGACGCTCACCTACGACCGCCGGACCAAGGACATCGTCCGTACGTCGGTGAAGTCGGCGACGTCGCAGAACCACGTCGTCACCCGGGACCAGGCCAAGGCCACGGACATGACGGCGCTGATCGCCCGTTGGAACACCCTCGCGGCGCCGATCTCCAACCGGCCGCAGGGCTACATCTCCGCCGACATCAACGGCCGCGGCTCCACGGCCCCCGAGAAGCCGCTCGGCAACGTGATCGCGGACGCCCAGCTGGAGGGCCTGGCCCCGGCGGACAAGGGCGGTGCGGTCGTCGCGTTCATGAACCCGGGCGGCATCCGCTCCGACCTCGTGTACGCGGCGTCCGGCAACGAGGGCGCCGGCGTGGTGACGTACGGCGAGGCGTTCACCGTCCAGCCGTTCACCAACATGATGAACGTCGTCGACCTGACCGGCGCGCAGCTCGTCACCGCGCTCCAGCAGCAGGTCAGCGGCTCCAACGCGGCCTCGCCGAAGATCCTCCAGGTCTCGAAGGGCCTCACCTACACGCTCGACCTCACGAAGTCGGGCGCCGACCGCGTGGTCGCCTCCTCGATCCTGCTGAACGGTGAGGCGATCGACCCGGCGAAGACGTACCGCGTCGCGATGAACGAGTTCCTCGCGGGTGGCGGCGACGGCTTCGCGGCCCTCGGCCAGGGCACGAACAAGCTGGTCGGCCCGTCCGACCTGGACCTGTTCAACGCCTACCTGGCGGCGCACTCCACGGCCTCCGCGCCGCTGGCCCCGCCGGCCACGGACAGGATCACGGTCATCCAGTAGTCAGCGGCGGCAGTGCACGGGAGCGGGGCGGCGGGCCGGAAGGGCCCACCGCCCCGCTCCTGCCGTTTCCGGCGGCGCCTCCGGGACAGGCCCTGTTCCCGTATTGAGGTGTACCCGACATAATTTCAGGCCTCCCCCACAGCCGACGGAGGCCTTTCCGCATGAGCCCTTACGCCGCCAGCCGCCGGACCTTCCTCACCGGTGCCCTCGCCGCCACCGCCGGTGTCCTCATCGGGGCGACGCCCGCCGGGGCAGCCGCCGAGCGGGCCCTCGGTACCCAGGACTGGATGCGCGGCATCGCCGACGCCACCCCGCTGCGACGCCTCACGATCCCGGGAACCCACAACTCGGGGGCGCGCTACGGCGGCCCCTGGACGGCATGCCAGAACACCACGATCGCCGAGCAGCTCAACAGCGGCGTCCGCTTCCTCGACATACGCTGCCGGATCAGCGGCGACGCGTACGCCATCCACCACGGGGCCTCGTACCAGAACCTGAACTTCGACGACGTGCTCGGCGCCTGCCGGGACTTCCTGGCCCAGCGGCCTTCGGAGACCGTGCTGATGAGGGTCAAGCAGGAGTACTCGCAGGAGAGCGACGCCGCGTTCCGGCGGATCTTCGACCTCTACCTCGACGCCAAGGGCTGGCGCCCGCTCCTGCGCCTGGACCCTGTGCTCCCGGACCTCGGCGGGGCCCGGGGCAAGGTCGTGGTGCTCGCCGACAACGGCGGGCTGCCGGGCGTCCGGTACGCCGACCCGGCGGTCTTCGACATCCAGGACGACTACATGGCCGAGCCGTTCGGCAAGTACCCCAAGATCGAGGCGCAGTTCCGCAAGGCCGCGCAGCAGCCCGGCAAGCTGTTCATGAACTACGTGAGCACGGCCGCCCTGATGCCGCCGCGCTGGAACTCCGACCGGCTCAACCCGCAGGTCCACTCGTTCCTCGACGGGGCGGAGGCGGCGGGCTGGAGCGGGCTCGGCATCGTCCCGCTGGACTACCCGGCCACCCGCTCCGGCCTGGTCGAGTCGCTGATCCGGCACAACCCGGCGGCCTGAGGGGCGCTCACAGCTCCGGCGGCGGCTGCGGTGCACCGGGCAGACGGATCGAGGCCACCGTGCCCTCGCCGCCGGAGGCCGGGCTCAGGGTGATCTCGCCGCCCGCCTGCTGGACCGTGCGGGCCACGATGGACAGTCCGAGGCCGGAGCCGGGGAGCTGGCGGGCCGAGGGGGAGCGCCAGAAGCGTTCGAAGACGTGCGGGAGTTCCTCGGCGGGGATGCCGGGGCCGTGGTCCCTCACGGTCAGCTCGCCGCGGTGCAGGACGACCTCGATCGTCCCTCCGGGCGGGCTGAACTTCACCGCGTTGTCCAGGACGTTGACGACCGCCCGCTCCAGCGCTGCCGGCTCGGCCCGTACGTACCAGGGGGCCAGCTCGGCGGTGATCGTCAGTTCGCGGCCGCGCAGCCGGGCGCGTTGCAGGGCGGTGCGGGTGATGTCGTGCAGGGCGACGACCTGGAGGGGGCCGGGCTCGGCGGCGTCCGGGCGGGAGAGCTCCTGGAGGTCGCCGATGAGGGCGGCCAGCTCGGTCATCTGGGCCTTCACCGAGGCCATCAGGGCCTTGCGGTCGTCGGGCGGGATGGCCCGGCCGGTCTCGTCGCTCCGGGCGAGCAGCTCGATGTTCGTACGGAGCGAGGTGAGCGGGGTGCGCAGCTCGTGACCGGCGTCCGCGATGAGCTGGGACTGGCGGTCGCGCGAGGTGGCCAGCGAGCTGGTCATCGAGTTGAAGGAGCGGGAGAGCCGGGCGATCTCGTCCTCGCCCTCGACAGGGATCCGGACGGTGAGGTCCTCGGTCTCCGCGACGTGCGCGACGGCGTGCGCGAGGTCGTCCACGGGGCGCAGGCCGGTACGGGCGATCCACAGGCCGGCGGCGCCGGCGCCGACGACGCCGATGCCGGCGACGAGGACCAGCACCCAGGCCAGCGTGGAGAGCGGCGCGGTGACCTCGCTCATGGGGCGGGCGATGGAGACCGCGAGGCTCCCGGATTCCGCCCCGGGGCCGCCCCGTACCTCCAGTCGGGAGGTGAAGACCCGCATGTCCGTTCCGTCCTCGGCCGTCGCGGAGTGCAGGGCGTAGGGCCGGTCCTGATCGGTCACCTCCAGGTCCTCGTCGCTCACCGGCAACTTCGACGTGCCGGGAGCGACGCAGACCGTGCCCTGGGAGTCGATGAGCTGGACCGTCACACCGGTGAAGGGCGGCGGCTCCTGAGAGGTGCCGCCCTTGCAGTACGCGTACAGGTTCACGAGGTAGGGCTGGTCGACCTTGGAACTGCGCAACGATTTGTCCAGCTGCTGTTCCAGCTGTTCACGCGTCACGAACCAGCAGGCAGCGGCCACCACCGCGACCGCCACCGCGACCGCCGTGGCGACCAGCAGGGCGAGGCGGGAGCGGAGCGGCAGCGTGCGGAAGCGGCGGAGCAGGCCGGTCACGCCTCACCGCCGCCGGACCGCAGCGCGTACCCCACGCCCCGCACCGTGTGGACGAGCCGCGGCTCGCCGCCCGCCTCGGTCTTGCGGCGCAGGTACATCACGTACACGTCCAGGGAGTTGGAGCTGGGTTCGAAGTCGAAGCCCCAGACGGCCTTGAGGATCTGCTCACGGGTCAGCACCTGCCGGGGGTGCGCCAGGAACATCTCCAGCAGGGTGAACTCCGTACGGGTCAGCTCGACCCGGCGGGTGCCCCGGGTGACCTCACGGGTGTTCAGGTCCATCCGGAGGTCGGCGAAGGCCAGCACGTCGTTGTCGGGAAGCGCCCCGCCCGCAGCGACCGCGTACGAGCTGCGGCGCAGCAGGGCCCGGATGCGGGCGAAGAGCTCGTCCAGCTCGAAGGGCTTCACGAGGTAGTCGTCCGCGCCCGCGTCGAGGCCGGTGACCCGGTCGCCGACGGTGTCGCGGGCGGTGAGCATCAGGATGGGGGTGGTCGTGCCGGTGGCCCGGATGCGCCGGGCGGCGGTGAGGCCGTCCATGCGGGGCATCTGGATGTCCAGGACGATCAGGTCGGGGGCGTACGACTCCGCCTTGGCGAGGGCGTCGTAACCGTCCACGGCGACCTCGGTGCCGTACCCCTCGAAGGCGAGGCTGCGCTGCAGGGCCTCGCGCACGGCGGGCTCGTCGTCGACGATCAGAACGCGCTGCGGATCGTCTTCGGCGGGGCTCATCGCCACTTCGTCCTCTTCCTTCGCGTGCCGGTTCCTGGGTGCTGTGCTCTCAGCCTCGCACGGCCGTCGCACGGCGTCGCGCGGCACCGCGCCCGCGTCGAGGCCGGTGACGCGGGCGCCGGTGGTGTCGGGGCCGCGGTTCATCCGGGCCCTCCTCGTCAGGAGCCGTCGCCGCCCCGCAGGGTGTCCAGGTCGGCCTTGACGGTGTCGACCGGGATGGCGAAGCCGAGGCCCACGCTGCCCGCCGCCGAGCTGCCCGATCCGCTCGCCGAACTGGGGGAGTACATCGCGGAGTTGATGCCGATGATCTCGCCGTTCATGTTGATGAGCGCACCGCCGGAGTTGCCGGGGTTGAGCGAGGCGTCGGTCTGGAGGGCCTTGTACGTCGTCTTGGACGTACCCGTGTCGCCGTTGAACTGCTGCCCGCCGAACTCGAACGGCCAGTTCCCGCCGCCCTGTTGCTGCTGCTGTTCCTGACCGGAACTGTCTTCGTCCTTGGCCACCGTGACATCGCGGTCCAGTGCCGAGACGATGCCGCTGGTGACCGTGCCGGTGAGGCCCTCGGGCGAGCCGATCGCCACGACCTGGTCGCCGACCTTCACCGAGGAGGAGTCGCCGAGGGAGGCGGTCTTCAGTCCGCTCGCGTCCTGGAGCTTGATGAGCGCCAGGTCCTTGTCGGCGTCGGTGCCGACGACGTCGGCGGTGTACGTCTTACCGGTGCTGAGGGCCACCTCGATCTGCGAGGCACCCGAGATCACGTGGTTGTTGGTGATGATCTCGCCGTCCGAGGTGATGACGACGCCGGAGCCGGTGGCGTCACCCGCCGAGGAGCTCGCGCTGATTTCGACGATCGCCGGTGACACGGCCGCCGCCACGCCGGAGACGGTGCCGGCGCTGCTCTGCGAGACGTTGGTGCCGCTGACGACGCTGCCGGAGCCGGTGCTGCCCGAGCCGTTGTCCGCGAGCTCGCCGATGAGGGTCGCGGTGCCGCCGCCGATCGCCGCCGCGGCGATCGCCACGGCCGCGAGGAGGGCGAGGGGCCGCTTGACCCTGCGCTCCGGGGCCGGGGCCGGCTCCGGAGCGGGCGTGGGGGCGGGCCAGGCGTGGGGGCCGGGCTCCGCGGCGTCCTGCTGTGCGGGTTCGTACGCCGGCGGAGGCGGGTAAGCCGCCTCGCCGTTGCCGGACGAGGGATACGTCGGGTACGGGTACTCGCCGCTCGGGCGGTGGCTGTCGGTCATGTCTACGAGAGTGGACAGCGAACATGAGAGGGACCTGAGTACGTCCTGAGAAGCCCGGCAGAACCGTGTATGCCCCATATAAGGGACGCGCGGCTACGGCGCCGTGACCGTCGGTTCCCCGCAGCCGCACGAGCGCCGCACCACGAGCGCGGACGGGAACTGCTTCAGACGCTCGCGCCGGGACCCCGAGACCCGCAGGGAGTCGTCGAGGACCAGGTCCACGGCCGCCCGTGCCATCGCGGGACGGTCCGAGAAGACGGTCGTCAGCGGCGGATCCGTCAGGCCCGCCTCCTTCACGTCGTCGAAGCCGGCGACCGCGAGCTCCCCGGGCACATCGATCCGCAGCTCGCGCGCGGCCCGCAGCACACCGATCGCCTGGTCGTCCGTCGAGCAGAAGATCGCCGGCGGCCTGTCCGGGCCCGCGAGCAGCTTCAGGGCCACCTGGTAGGCGTCGTAGCGGTTGTACGGGGCGTGGAAGAGCCGGCCGTCCGTGGACCGCCCCGACTCGTGCATCGCCCGGCGCCAGCCCTCGATGTGGTCGGCGACCGGGTCACCGACCACCGGGGTCGACTCCATGCCGCCGAGGCACGCCACATAGGCGTTCCCGTGCTCCAGGAGGTGGCGGGTGGCGAGCTGTGCGCCGCCGATGTCGTCCGTGACGACCGCGACGTCGTCGATCGCCTCGGGCCGCTCGTGCAGCAGGACGACGCGGGCGTCCCAGGCCTCTATCTCGGCCGCCGCCCGCTCGCTGGGGCCCTGGCTGACGAGGATCAGTCCGGAGACCCGCATGCCGAGGAAGGCGCGCAGATAGTGGACCTCGCGCTCGTCGCGGTAGTCGGAGTTGCCGACGAGCACCATTTTCCCGCGCTCGGCGGCGGCCTGTTCGACCGCGTGCGCCATCTCCGCGAAGAAGGGCTGGCGCGCGTCCGGCACGATCATGCCTATGAGGTCGGTCCGCCGCGAGGCCATGGCCTGGGCGACCCTGTCGGGCCGGTACCCCAGCTCCTTGATCGCGGCGAGTACCCGCTCGCGCGTGGCCGGGGCAACCGGCCTGGGTCCGTTGTTGATGACGTAGCTGACGACCGCGGTCGACGTCCCCGCCAGTCTCGCCACATCGTCCCGCGTCACCTTGGCCACGCGCGGCAGTCTACGCGGATCGACCTACCGCTTGGCAGGTCGGACCGGGGCTTCTTCCGTGATCCCGGCTTCCATGGACTGCTCCGAACGGGTTACGCCGTCCTCCACCGGCATCGCTGCCGCCTTCGCCTTGGCCTCCTCGGAGCCCCGTTCGACCTTCTCCGGTGCGACGAAGCGGTAGCCGACGTTGCGGACGGTGCCGATCAGCGCCTCGTGCTCGGGGCCGAGCTTGGCGCGCAGCCGCCGTACGTGGACGTCGACCGTGCGCGTACCGCCGAAGTAGTCGTAGCCCCAGACCTCCTGCAGCAGCTGGGCGCGGGTGAAGACCCGGCCCGGGTGCTGCGCGAGGTACTTGAGCAGTTCGAATTCCTTGAAGGTCAGGTCGAGGACCCGCCCCTTCAGCTTGGCGCTGTAGGTCGCCTCGTCGACGGACAGATCGCCGTTGCGGATCTCCATCGGGGAGTCGTCGGCGGTGATCTGCTGGCGGCCGGTGGCCAGCCGCAGCCGGGCCTCGACCTCCGCGGGGCCCGCGGTGTCCAGCAGGACGTCGTCGATGCCCCAGTCGGCGGTGACGGCCGCGAGGCCGCCCTCCGTCACGACGAGGATCAGCGGACAGCCGGGTCCGGTGGACCGCAGCAGCTGGCACAGCGAGCGCACCTGAGGGAGGTCTCGGCGGCCGTCGATGAGGATGACGTCGGCACCGGGGGTGTCGACGAGAGCGGGTCCCTCGGCGGGAGCGACCCGCACGCTGTGCAGCAGAAGGCCGAGGGCGGGGAGCACCTCCGTCGACGGTTGAAGGGCATTCGTCAGAAGCAGCAGTGAACTCATCGCCGCCCACCTGCCTGGGTCGTCGGTCGATCGTGCACGGTTCGCTCGCCCATTACGTCGGTCCTCCTCGTTCCCTGCGAGAGGGGCACTCCCGGGGCGGACCCGGGGGAGTATGCGGCACTGCTTCGTACTCCCGTACGACGTTCGCCCTGCGGCGGCCGTCATGCGGTTTTTACGGTGCGGCCCCGCGCCCCGGGACCGCTGAGCTTGTTGAAACGTCTCCGTAACAACGCGCGGAAAACACAAAAGGACCCGGGGGCAACTTTGCCCGGATCCTCTTCGCAGCAGAATAGCCCACATGAGTTCTGTGTCCGAGGGTCGATTCATGAGTTCTTTTGTTCCCTCGATCACGCCGACCGCCCGGCGCACGACATTGCTGACCGGTGACGGCGTCCGTATCGAGGCGGTGTACACGCCGTGTACGCGAGGTTCCGGGGCGGCCGTCGACGGGAGCTCCGCCGGTACGGCGGTCGTCGTCGCGCACGGCTTCACCGGCTCCGTCGACCGGCCGGCCGTGCGGCGCGCCGCCGAGGTGTTCGCCCAGCGTGCGGCTGTGATCACGTTCTCGTTCCGGGGGCACGGGAGGTCCGGCGGACGGTCCACGGTGGGCGATCGCGAGGTGCTGGACCTGGCCGCCGCGGTGGCCTGGGCGAGGTCCCTGGGGCACCGGCGGATCGTTACGGTCGGCTTCTCCATGGGCGGTTCCGTGGTGCTGCGGCACGCTGCTCTGTATACGGCGCAGGACGTAGCGGATTCGGTCGGGACGGGTTCCACGGCGGGAGCCGAACGGGTGGTCCAGCGCGCTGGGGCGCACGCGGGGCGCATTGAAGCGCACACGGACGCGGTGGTTTCCGTGAGCGCCCCCGCCCGCTGGTACTACCGGGGAACGGCTCCGATGCGGCGCCTGCACTGGGTGGTCACCCGCCCCGCCGGCAGGGTCGTCGGCCGCTACGGCTTCCGCACCCGGATCGACCGCAGGGACTGGGACCCGGTCCCGCTCTCCCCGGTCGAGGCGGTCCCGCTGATCGCAACGGCCCCGCTGCTGATCGTGCACGGCGACCAGGACCCGTACTTCCCGCTCGACCACCCGCGGATGCTGGCCGAGGCCGCGCGGGGCACGGCGGAGCTGTGGCTGGAGCGCGGGATGGGACACGCGGAGAACGCGGCGGACGAGAGCTTGCTCACCCGCATCGCCGACTGGACGGCGTCGGCGTGATTCATGATGGAGAGCTGACGCACGAGGAAAGAGGTGTCGCCATGGCAGCGGGGACGATCCGCTACTGGGCCGCGGCCAAGGCCGCCGCAGGAACCGCGGAGGAGCCGTACGCGGCGGCGACGCTGGCCGAGGCGCTCGACGGGGTACGGGAGCGGCACCCGGGCGAGCTGACGCGGGTACTGCGGAGGTGCTCGTTCCTGATCGACGGAAACCCCGTCGGGACCCGTGGCCATGAGACCGTACGGCTTGCCGAGGGCGGCACGGTCGAGGTGCTCCCGCCGTTCGCAGGAGGGTGAACCGCAGACCATGAGCAACAGTGATCAGCAGTATCCGTACGGGCAGCAGCCGTCCGAGTACGGGCAGCAGCCCTCTCCGTACGGGCAGCAGGCGCCGTACGGTGATCAGACGCCCTACGACGCCACCCCCTACGGCTCCGTGCCGTACGACGTCGCTCCGGACGGCTCCGGGTGGCCGGCCGGTCAGCCGGAGCAGCCGCCCGTGGCTCCCCAGGAGCCGGTGAACCCGCAGGGCGGTGTGCCCGGGCACGCCGACCAGGGTGCGACCCAGACGTGGCAGGGCCAGACCTGGGACACCCAGTACCAGCCGACGATCCGGCCGGAGCAGCAGGCCGCGTACCAGGCACCGCACGACGATCCCTACCAGCAGCAGGCGGCCTACCGGCCGGCCGCGCAGCCCGTACCGCAGCCGGCCCCGCAGTCCGGCTCGCAGTTCGCCTCGCAGAGCAGCACCTCCGGCTCGTACCCGCTGCCGCCCGAGGTCCCGTTCGTCCCCGAGGCCCCGGCCGGCCCGGCGGGTGCCCCCGCGCAGGGCGGCTCCGGCTACAGCGCGCCCACGACGCTGGGCAACAGCCGGATCACCGACGCCCAGCGGGCCCGCGCCGAGGGGCGTTCGCCGATCATCGCGCCCGGGATGCAGCCCGCCGCCGTCACGGCGGGCCTCGGCCTCCTGATCGCGCTCGGAGCCGCGATCGGGCCCTACGCCCTGCTCGTGCCGCTGGTCCTGCTCCAGGCCGTGACAGCCGCCGGCTGGTTCCGGCTCAACGGCATGTGGCCTGCCCGGCAGGGCATCGCACTCGCGTTCGCCGGTGGGTTCGTCGCGGACGTCGTCCTGCTCGTGGCGGGCCGGGACAACGCCCCGGCGGCCATCCTCGGCACGCTCGGCGTGTGGGTGCTGCTCACCCTCGTACTCCAGCTGCGCAGTCATGCCGGGGCCGACGAGCGGATGTACGGCCTGACCGCCACCGTCGCCTCGGCCGCTCTTGCGGTCCTGGCCGCCGGGCATCTCGCGGCTGCCCCGGACGCGGTGACGGTGGGCGGGATCGCGGTCGCGGTGGCCGTGCTCGTCAGGGCCCTTCCGCTGCCCGGCCCGGCGTCGGTCGTCGTCGCGCTCCTCGTCGCGGCGGGCGCCGGAGCCGCTGCGGGCGGGCTGACCGGTATCGGCACGCAGGGCGCGTTCCTCGGGCTCGCGGCCGGCGGCTGTGCGCTCATCGGGCTGCGGGTGGCGAGCTACGACTACCCGTCGAAGTTCGTGCACATGACGGCCGGAGTGGCGCTGCCGCTCACCGCCGCGGCCCCCGCCGTCTATCTGATCGGCCGTGCGATCGCCTGATGCCGTTCATGTCGCCCCTCCCGTCCCCGGTCGGGGGGAACCGGCCGGGCCCTTCGCTCGTCGATCACTCCGGGCGCGCCGCGCGGCGGCAGTAGGCTCACGGGCACGAGGGGTCCGGCCGGTCGGAGTGGGGGAACAACAGGCATGCGCGCACTGCGAATACTGCTGATCATGGCTGTGGTACTGGGTGGCATATTCGTCGCCCTGGACAGGGCGGCGGTGTACTTCGCGGAGTCCGAGGCCGCGGACCGAGTCTCGTTCGGTGGTGCGGAGACCGGTTCGACCGAGGTCGACATCAAGGGCTTCCCCTTCCTGACCCAGATCGCCGGATCGGAGCTCGACCAGGTCGACGTCAAGGTCAGCGGCGTACGGACCAGCGCGGGCGGCCGTTCGATATGGATCAGTGAGATCGAGGCCCAGCTGCACCAGGTGAAGCTCGGCGCCGGCTACACCAGCGCGACGGCCTCCCGGGCGACCGGGACGGCCGTCGTCTCGTACGCGGACCTCACCGAGGCGGCGGACGACGGTGTCACCGTCGCGTACGGCGGCAAGGGCAAGGTGAAGGTCTCCGGCTCCGTCGAGATCCCGCTGCTGGGCCGTTCGGTCTCGCGCAGCGTGCTCTCCACCGTCACGCTCGTCGACGGCGACACCGTCAAGGTGCGCGCGGACGAGGTGCCGGGTGAGGGCATCCCCGGTCTGGAGGAGCTGGTCCGCGAGAAGACCGACTTCCAGCGCGAGATCGGCGGTCTGCCTGCCGGGCTGAAGCTGGACAGGATCGAGGTGGCCGAGGACGGCCTGAAGATCTCGGTGACGGGCTCGGACGTCGAACTCGCCGGGTGACGGCCGCACTTGGAACAGCGGCGGATAGCCGCGGGCGGGACGGGGTAGGGGGACCCCGCGGGCGGATGTGACAGCCGATCCAGATACTGAGACGACCCCGTCCGACCCGTAGATGACTGTGCGGCCCGAACCGCCGGTACACCCGTCGGGCGCGCTCCCGATCGGTACCTCGTCTCGCATCGCGGACGATCGTGTCTCATCATCCGACACGACGGTGACATCTCCGCCCGTACCTCCCTACGATCGGACACATGAAGCGACAGGCGGACCTCACGAAGCGGCGGGCAGTAGACCTGTGCCGCGTCGCCGCCATGCTCTGTCGCACTTTCTGAGCGGGACGTTCTCCCGTTTCGCCCGGCCCTTCGACGATGTCAGGGCCGAACCCGTGCCGTCCCGTACGCGTCCGCTCCCAGCACCTGCGCGTACACCTCGCACTTCGCACACGCACCACCCCGCCGCAGACTGCCCCGGAGGAGAAACACATGAGCCGCGCAGACGTTCTGGTCGACGCCGACTGGGTCGAGGCCCACATCGACGACCCGCAGGTAGCCATCGTCGAGGTCGACGAGGACACCTCGGCGTACGAGAAGAACCACATCAAGAACGCGATCCGGATCGACTGGACGAAGGACCTCCAGGACCCGGTCCGCCGTGACTTCGTCGACCAGGCCGGCTTCGAGAAGCTCCTGTCCGAGAAGGGCATCGGGAACGACACCCTCGTCGTCCTCTACGGCGGCAACAACAACTGGTTCGCCTCGTACGCGTACTGGTACTTCAAGCTCTACGGCCACGAGAACGTCAAGCTGCTCGACGGCGGCCGCAAGAAGTGGGAGCTCGACTCCCGCGACCTGACCGACGCCGTCCCGACGCGCCCGGCCACCGAGTACAAGGCCAAGGCCCAGGACGAGTCGATCCGCGCCTACCGCGACGATGTCGTGAAGGCCATCGGCAGCCTGAACCTGGTCGACGTGCGGTCGCCCGACGAGTTCAGCGGCAAGCTGCTCGCCCCGGCGCACCTCCCGCAGGAGCAGTCGCAGCGCCCCGGCCACGTGCCGAGCGCCCGCAACATCCCGTGGTCGAAGAACGCCAACGACGACGGCACGTTCCGTTCGGACGACGAGCTCAAGGCGCTCTACGAGGACGAGCAGGTGGACCTGTCCAAGGACACCATCGCCTACTGCCGCATCGGTGAGCGCTCCGCGCTCACCTGGTTCGTGCTGCACGAGCTGCTCGGCCAGGAGAACGTCAAGAACTACGACGGTTCGTGGACCGAGTACGGCTCCCTCGTCGGTGTGCCGATCGAGCTCGGCGCCAACAAGTAAGTCCGCAGGACCTGATCAGCACCCCGACCAGAAGGACAGAACACCATGTGTGGAGCACAGGCCGGCGGCCCCGACGCTTCGACGATCAAGCCGGGCGAGACGACCATCCAGGGCAGTGTGACCCGTGACGGCGAGCCCGTCACCGGCTATGTCCGTCTGCTGGACTCGACCGGTGAGTTCACCGCGGAGGTTCCGACCTCGGCGACCGGACAGTTCCGCTTCTACGCGGCCGAGGGCACGTGGACGCTCCGCGCCCTGGTCCCGGGCGGCACCGCCGACCGCACGGTCGTGGCGCAGACGGGTGGCCTCGCCGAGGTCGCCATCGCCGTGTAGTTCACGCTCATGACCGGCCGGAGGGCCGCACCCCAGGGGGTTGGACGCCACCTGAGCAGGGGTGCGGCCCTTCGCGCCGTCCGGGCCACCGCCGGGCGGCCGGATCCGTTCTACGCTGGAGGCATGTACGCCCGACGCCGTCGCGCCTACTTCCTGCTGATGGGCGGATGCCTCGTCCTCTTCGTCTCCGCCTGGGCCTTCGTGCGCCTCTGGTCCGTCCCCGCGGCGGTCGGCATGTGCGTGGTCGCCATGGTCATCCCGCCCGTCGCGGCCGTGGTCGCCAACCGGCGGGGGCCGGAGGACCGTTGGTGGGACGATCCCTCCGGTGACCCGAAGTCGGACGAGTGGTGGGACGAACTCGACGACAAGAAGCGCCGCCGGTAGAGCCGCCCCGCTCCCGGCGATCAGTAGACGAGGGCCTGCGTGCCGTCCGTCATGGCCTCCTGCACGAACACCTGGGCACCCGCGATGCGTACGCCCTCCAGGACGTCCTTCTCCGTGATGTCGCGCCGTGCCGCGCACTGCGTGCAGAGCGTGATCCGGCCGCCGGCCATGATCGACTCGATCAGGTCGGGCAGCGGCGCGGCGTGCGGCAGTTCGAACTCGGCGGCACGACCCGGCAGCGCGAACCAGGCGGACTCGCCGGTCAGCCAGAGCGAGACCTCGACCCCACTGGCCACGGCCACGGCCGCCACGGTGAAGGCCTGGGAGCAGCGCTCGGCGGAATCGGCCCCGGCAGTCACCTTGATCACGAGCTTTTTCGACATGTACCGAACTGTAATCGTCGGGCGGGCAACCTCCCCCGGGACCTGTGGGTCAGTTGTGTGCGCAGGTAATGGAACCTGCGCCTCAGGTCTCTATGGGGGGACCCTTTTGGAAGCGAACGACACCGTTCCCGCAGTGCCTGCCGAGCCGGCAGCACCTGCAGGACCGGCAGTGCCTGCCGAACCGACAGCACCCGCAGCACCCGCCCTGCCCGCCGACGTCGCCGAGCCTTCCGCCCCGCCTGCCCCGGCCGTACGCGTACGCCCGCGCGGGCGTACGACCCTGCTGATCGCCGCCGCGGCGCTGCTCGGCGTCGCGGGCGGTACGGCTGTCGGCTACGGCGTCCAGGCCGAGCGTCCCCCGACGCCGCCGCCGACGCTGTCCCAGGCGAAGCTGGCCTACCCGGCGAAGTCGCTGCCCGCGGACAAGGTCCCGGCCCCCCTGCCCGCCTCGCAGGACCGCCAGGTACGGACGGACGGCGATCTGCGCAAGCTGATCGTGAAGCGGCCGGCCGGCTGGAGCGACGACAAGGACACGGACTGGCTGAACGACGGCTGGGTGAGCGTGGACAGTTACGCGCGGGACTTCGAGAACGAGGACTCCCAGCTCGAGTACCTCCTGGAGTCCGACGTCCGCCGGATCGCGGCCGCCGCCTGGAAGAAGGGCGCGCACCGCGAGGCCAACGTGCGGCTCGTCCAGTTCCGCTCCGGTGCGTTCGCCGAGGCGGCGTCGTACGCCGACGGCCAGCGCTCGTACATGTCCTCGAAGGAGCGCGGCGCCGGCAACGACGGCGATCCGGTCAAGGGCAGCGGCAGCGGCCGCTACTACGTGTACGCCGTCGACCGGGAGCCCGGCTACATGCCGTTCTACCGCGCCAGGGCCGTCATGCACCGCGGCGACATCATGATCGAGATCAATGTGTTCGACACCGAGCCGATCAGCAAGAAGGACATCCGGACGCTGGCCGAGCGACAGCTGGAGCTCCTGTGAACGACGTCATCCCGCCCGCCGCCGACGCGCCCGAGGCGCTTCCGCCCCAGGACGCCCCGGCACGACCGGGGAAGGTCCGCAGGATCCTTCTCACCGCGCTTCCCGCCGTCCTGGTGATCGGTGCCGTCGGCGGCGCGGCCGCGTACACGACGATCACGGTCGACGGCGCGGACCGGTCCGTGGAGACGACCGTCTGGGACGGGGCCGATCGCGGACCCCTCAAGGACCCGGCGGCCGACACCGTGCGGGGCCGGGCCGACACCGAGCTCAGCAAGCTGATGCTGCCCGTTCCCGCCGGCTACCGGCTCGGACCCGATGTCGAGGATCTCGGCAACGACGGCGAGGTCAGCGGCAAGGAGGCCGCCGCCGCGATGAAGCAGTCCAACCGCGGTCTCGCGGGCAAGCAGCGCCGGGAGTTCGACAAGCGGGTGGACAAGCTCCGCGTGCAGGGCTTCGCCGCCCGTTCGTACGTGTCGGAGTCCAACGACCTGGTCGTGAACACCCAGATCATGCGGATGAAGGACAAGAAGGCCGTCCGGGATCTCTACACCTTCAAGAAGGGGCTCTTCGAAGCCATCGGGATCTTCCGCGACGGGCCGAAGATCAAGGGCCAGACGCGTAAGGCCACGTGCTTCCTGCTGCCCAAGGACAGCAAGGACAAGCTCGAGAACATGGTCTGCATGGCGTACGAGGGCGAGCTGGGCATCAGCGTCTCGGCGGCCGGCATCAAGCCCTTCGACAAGGCAGCCGTGGCCGAACTGCTGAAGGACCAGCTGGAGCACATCACGTCCCCGGGGGAGTACATATGACCGAGAAGACGGCGGAACCGACCGACGAGGCCGCTCCCGCGCCCGCTGCGGACCTCCCCCCGCTGCCCCCGCCTCCGGTGCCGCAGGGCCTGCCCTCGCAGGACCTTCAGCAGCAGGCACCGCAGCAGGACCTCGCACAGCAGGACCTTGCACAGCCGGACCTCGCGGAGCACCTCCCGCCCGCCCCGCCCCGGCCGCCGCGCCGGGTGCTGCGGGCCGTCGCACGCTGGACCGCCGCCGTGCTGGTCCTCGGGGGTCTCGGCACGGGCACGGCCCTGGGCATCACGTCGATGGAGCGCACCGACGTACCGGGACTGGCCACCGAGGACGACGGGCGCTGGGACTACCCCCGGCTGACCCTGCCCGCCCTCCCGGCCGACGCGCCCCGCCCGTTCAGCGACGCCAACACCGCGGAGGTCCACCACGCGGACCTGCGGCGCCTCCTCCTGCCGGCTCCGGCCGGTGCGAAGGTGAAGGCCGACGGCTGGGTCACCACCGCGCAGTACGTCTCCGAGTACCCGAAGGACGACCGGGCGGAGCTCACCCAGCGGCTGGACGACTCCGCCCTGCGGCACATCGCGGCCCGCAGCTGGACCATGCCGGACGGCACGTCGTCCCGGGTCTACCTGCTCCAGTTCAACTCGGTCGCGTACTCGACCGAGTTCCAGGACGAGCTCTTCGGGAGCGAGTCGTACCCGCAGCCGCTCGCCGGGCTCACCGATGTCGCCACCGACGACGAATGGCCGGGCACGGGCGGGGTGGAGTACACCACTCCCCGCGTGTACTCCGAGGCGAAGCCGTACGGCTCGGAGCAGGTCCGCCACGCGTACGTGCTGGCCGGGGACACGGTCGCCCTCGTCGTCCACGCGCGAAAGGGGGCGGCGGGCACGGAGACCGTTCCGTTCCACCAGACCGTGGCCCTGCAGAACCAGCTGCTGGGCTGACCGCGCCCGGGGGAAACCCCGGACCGCCGTGCCGGGCCCCCACCCATTAGGCTGGGGGCCCGGTCCTGTACTGCCGTCACGTCGTTAGTCCCGAGGAGCTCCCCGTGCTTGAGGCATTCTTCTCCGCCCTGCTGATCCTGGTCTGCGTCGGCGTGCTCGCCTTCTCCGTACTGACCGTGAAGAAGCTCTACCAGGGCCAGCGCTGACCCTCGCCGAACACCTGCCCGTACACCTCACAGATCGACTGAGCCGCTCATGATCGAGATTCCGTCCGACCTCCACCCGGACCTCGTGCCGCTGGCCTTCCTCCTCGGCAACTGGGCGGGTGCGGGCGTCTCCGACTTCCCCGGCGCCGAGAAGTGCAACTTCGGCCAGGAAGTCACCTTCAGCCACGACGGCCGGGACTTCCTCGAGTACGTCTCGCACTCCTGGGTGCTGGACGCCGACGGCAAGCAGGTCAGGCCGCTGGAGACCGAGTCCGGCTACTGGCGCGTCGACAAGGACCGCAAGGTCGAGATCGTCATGGTCCGCGACCAGGGCATCGTCGAGATCTGGTACGGCGAGCTGGCCAAGCAGAAGCCGCAGATCGACCTGGTCACCGACGCGGTGGCCCGCACCGCGGCCTCCGGCCCGTACAGCGGTGGCAAGCGGCTCTACGGCTATGTGAACAGTGACCTGATGTGGGTCGGCGAGAAGGCCACCCCGGATGTGGAGCTGCGGCCGTACATGTCGGCGCACCTGAAGAAGGTCGTCACTCCGGAGGAGGTCGCCGAGATGGCGAGGGGCCTCGGGGACCTGCCGGACGACGGCATCGCCTTCTTCAAGTAGGAGCTGACCGGCTTTCCGGCACAGACGTGCCGGTGCCCGGCCCCGCCCTACACTGGGCCTGTGGTGAGCACCGACTGGAAGACCGATCTTCGGCAGCGTGGCTACCGGCTGACGCCGCAGCGTCAGCTTGTCCTGGAGGCGGTCGACCGGCTGGAGCACGCGACGCCCGACGACATCCTCTGCGAGGTGCGCAGGACCGCGTCGGGCGTGAACATCTCCACCGTCTACCGGACCCTGGAGCTCCTGGAGGAGCTCGGGCTCGTCAGCCACGCGCACCTGGGGCACGGGGCCCCGACGTACCACCTGGCCGACCGCCACCACCACATCCACCTGGTCTGCCGGGACTGTACGAACGTCATCGAGGCCGACGTCGACGTGGTCGCCGACTTCACGGCGAAGCTCCGCGGCGCGTTCGGCTTCGAGACCGACATGAAGCACTTCGCGATCTTCGGCCGGTGCGCGGACTGCGCGGCGAAGGCGGCGGACGGGGCGAACGGGGCGGAGGCCGGCCCCGAGGGGGCCGCTCCGGCGGAGGCACCCCGAAGCGAGCCGTAGCCGAGTCGTACGCTGGTCGCATGAAGAGCCCCTTGCTGTCCCTGCCCGGCGCCGTCCCCGCCGAAGGGCGCGACGAAGGCGTCGCCGCGCACTACGGCGACCTGTTCCGCGAGCAACGCGCGCTTGCCGACGGCCGCGGCCTCGTCGACCTCTCGCACCGGGGCGTCGTCACCGTCACCGGCGACGACCGGCTGGCCTGGCTGCACCTGCTGCTCACCCAGCACGTCAGCGACCTGGCGCCGAACCAGGCGACCGAGGCGCTGATCCTCTCCGCCAACGGGCACATCGAGCACGCCCTCTACCTCGTCGACGACGGCACGACGGTGTGGGCGCACGTCGAACCGGAGACGCAGGGTGAGCTGATCGCCTACCTGGAGTCGATGAAGTTCTTCTACCGGGTCGAGGTCGCCGACCGCACCGAGGACTTCGCCGTCGTCCATCTGCCGGCCGGTTCCATCGCCGAGGTCCCGGACGGCGTCGCCGTGCGGGAGACGCCGCACGGCCGTGACCTCTTCCTGCCGCGTGCCGACCTGGAGACGTACGCCGCCGCGAACGGTCCCGCCGTCGGCATCCTGGCGTACGAGGCGCTGCGCATCGAGTCGCACCGCCCGCGCCTCGGCTTCGAGACCGACCACCGGACCATCCCGCACGAGCTGGGCTGGATCGGCACCGCCGTGCACCTGCAGAAGGGCTGCTACCGGGGGCAGGAGACGGTCGCCCGTGTCCACAACCTGGGGAAGCCGCCGCGCCGCCTCGTCTTCCTGCACCTGGACGGCAGCGAGGTGTTCCTGCCCGGCCACGGAACGCCGGTCCGGCTGGCCGCGGACGGGGAGGAGGGCCGTCAGCTCGGCTTCATCACCACGTCGGCCCGCCACCACGAGCTGGGTCCGATCGCCCTGGCGCTGGTGAAGCGGAACGTGGCCGTGGACGCGGAACTGATGGCGGGTGACACCGCCGCGGCCCAGGAGACGGTCGTCGAGCCGTAGACCCCCTACGCGTGGCTGTCCACCCGCTGCTACACGTCGATCAGTACGGTGAACGGGCCGTGGTTCGTGAGCGAGACGCGCATGTCCGCCCCGAAGCGGCCCGTCTCCACCCGGGCGCCGAGCGCGCGCAGCTGCGCCACCACCTCGTCGACCAGCGGTTCGGCGACCTCGCCGGGGGCGGCGGCGTTCCAGGTGGGCCTGCGGCCCTTCCTCGCGTCCCCGTAGAGGGTGAACTGCGAAATGACCAAAAGCGGTGCATTCACGTCCGAGCAGGACTTCTCGCCCTCCAGGATCCGCAGGGTCCAGAGCTTGCGGGCGAGCTGCGCCGCCTTCTCCGCGGTGTCCCCGTGAGTGACCCCCACCAGCACACACAGTCCCTCGCCGACGATCTCACCGACGGTTCCCGTCCCCGACGGATCGTCGGAGGTCCCCGCGACGGCGACGCTGGCGCCGTCCACTCTCTGTATCACTGCACGCATACAGACCAACCTATCTTGGGCTGAACGGGTACAGAGCACCTGCGTGAGCACCGTGCGTAGTGGCACGATGCACGATGTCGGTGTGCCGACGCACCGGTCGAGGGGACGGAACATCATGACCACACATGGAACCGGGCCATCACCCGGAGTCGTACCGGTGACACGTGCTGCCGGTACCGTGCGCCCGCCCGTACAGCGGACCGGCGCGTCGCCCGTACCGGGCCCGTTGCCCGTGCAGCTGCCCACGACGATGACCGGACCCCTGTCCGTACCGGGGCAGACGGGGAGCGGCGGGGCCGGGGAAGGGCTCGCCTCGGTGCGTCCGCAGCCCGAGTTCCGCGGACTGAGGCTGCCGGAACTGCGCACGCTCCGCCGTGACGCGCAACGCGACGAGGCGGACCTGAGTTACGTACGCCGTCTGGTCCAGGGCCGGATCGACATCCTGCGCGCCGAGCTCGCGGGCCGTTCCGGGCCGGAGTCGCCGGTGGTGGACCGGCTCTCGGAGATCCTCGCCGACACCCCGTCCGTCCACCGCTCCTCGGCGCGGCACGTCACCCTCACCACACCGCGCAGCGACGAGTACCGGCAGCTGGCCGCGGACACACTCGCCGAGGTCGAGCTGTCCGACCTCGACGCCCGGACGGACGAAGAGCTGCTCACCGCGATGGGACGGCTCGTCCGCTACGAACAGCAGGTCTCCCGGCGCCGGCACCGGCTCCAGCGCACCGTGGACGATTGCAGTGCGGAGATCGCCCGCAGGTACCGTGACGGAGAAGCACAAGTAGACGATCTGCTCGCCTGAAGCGACCCTTCCGGGGGCAGGTCCCGCCCCGCCCCCGGAAGGCCACTCGCCACCATGACCTCCATATCCCCCGCCGCGTCCCCCGCGCTCCCGGTTCTGGCCGAGGTCGTACGGTCCGGTTTCACCGAGGGCCACCACCGGGGATCGCTGGTCGTGCTGGCCGCCGACGGACGTGTCGAGTACGCGCTCGGAGACCCGGCGGCCCCGGTCTTCCCACGCTCCTCCAACAAGCCGATGCAGGCCGCCGCGATCCTGCGGGCGGGGCTGGACCTCTCGGGGGAGCGGCTGGCACTGGCCGCCGCGAGCCACTCCGGGGAGGACTTCCACCTCGACCTCGTCCGCACGATGCTCTCCGAGCACGGACTGAAGCCGGACGACCTCCAGACCCCGCCGGACCTTCCGCTGGACCCGGTGGAGGCGGAGGCGTACCTCGCCGCGGGGCGGGTGCGGGAGCCGCTGACGATGAACTGCTCGGGCAAGCACGCGGCGATGCTCGCCGTCTGCGTGCAGAACGGCTGGGACACCTCGACGTACCTCGACCCCGCGCATCCCCTGCAGCAGCTCGTCGGCCAGGTGGTCGCGGAAGCGGCGGGCGAGCCGGTCGCGGCGGTCGGCACGGACGGCTGCGGGGCCCCGCTGATGGCGATCGGCCTGGTGGGCCTGGCCCGCGCGTTCCGTACGTTCGTCCTGGCGGAGCCCGGCACGGCGGAGCGCCGGGTCGCGGACGCGATGCGGGCGTACCCGGAGTACGTCGCAGGGACGCGCCGCCCGGACACCTGGCTGATGCGCGAAGTGCCCGGAACCCTCTCGAAGATGGGCGCCGAGGCGGTCCAGGCGGTGGCGCTCCCGGACGGCAGGGCCATGGCCTTCAAGATCGACGACGGCTCGACGCGGGCGCTGGGCCCGGTGCTGGCCCGTGCGCTGGACATGCTCGGCGTCGACGCCCCGGTGGTGTCCCGCATCGGCAGGGCACCGCTGCTGGGCGGCGCCGCGGAGGTCGGCCGGATCCGCGCGGCGTTCTGAGCGATGTTCTGCGGGGCGTTCTGCGAAGCGTTTGCGGGGCGTTCTGAGGGGCGGGCCGTCGAGAGGGCCGAAATCCGCGCGACATTCCCGACACGGTGTGCCTAGCGTGGTGGGCATGAGCCCCGAACTCCGTACCGTCACCGAGTCCGAGTACCCCGACTGGCTGCGCGCCGTGAACAACGGGTTCCTGCGGCCGCTCGCGGACACGGAGCAGGAGATCGCGGAGCGTCTGGCGCACACCGATCTGTCCCGTGTCCAGGGAGTGTTCGACAACGGGCGCTGTGTGGCCACGTTCCTTTCCTTCTCCCAGGAGCTGACCGTCGTGGGCGGAGCCACGGTGCGGGCCGACGCGGTCTCCGCCGTGACGGTGACGGCCACGCACCGCCGCCGCGGACTGCTCCGCCGGATGATGGCCGCAGACCTGGCGGCGGCGAAGGAGCGCGGCGACGTGGTCGCCTCGCTCATCGCGGCCGAGTACCCGATCTACGGGCGGTACGGCTTCGGACCGGCGACCTGGACCACCGAGTGGGAGATCGACGTCCCCCGGGCGGGCCTGGACCCGCACCGGCCCGCCCTCTCCGAGGCGGACGGCGGCAGCGTGGCGCTCGTCGACGGCGCGGACGTACGCAAGCTGGGTCCCGAGCTCCATGCCCGTCTGGCGGCCCGGCAGCCGGGCATCGTCAGCCGCGACCAGCGCTGGTGGGACTGGCACACCGGCGTCGGCGTACCGGCGCACGAAGCGTGGACGGAGCCGTTCTACGGGGTGTACCGCACGGCGGACGGTGAGGTCGACGGGCTGGTCGTCTACCGTGCCGGCACCGAATGGAGCGACTCGAACCAGCCGCACAACAAGGCCACCGTCTCCGGCCTGATCGCCGTGACCCCGGCGGCGGAACGCGCCCTGTGGAACTACGTCTGCTCGATCGACTGGATCACCACGGTCCGCACCGGCAACCGCGCCCCCGACGACCTGCTCCCCCTGCTCCTCCCGGACCCCCGGGCGGCCCGCACCGTGACGCAGGCGGACTGGCTCTGGCTGCGCCTCCTGGACGTACCCCGGGCCCTGGAGGCCCGCACGTACGCGACCGAGGCGACGCTGGTCCTGGACGTCCGCGACCAAACGGGGCCGGCGGCAGGCCGTTTCCTGCTGGACGTCTCCCCGTCCGGCGCCTCCTGCACCCCGACGACCCGGAGCGCCGACCTCGCTCTGGACGTACGGGAGCTGGCGTCGCTGTACCTGGGCGACGAGTCGGCGCTGCGGCTCGCCGCACTGGGCAGGGTGGAGGAGAACCGGGCGGGGGCCGTGGCGACGGCGGAGACGGTGTTCCGTACGGCGCGGCGGCCGTGGTGCCCGGATGTGTTCTGAAGGATTCTGAGAGCTTCGGATGCGCCCGGGCGGTCCGGGTCCTCTAGAGGGCCGCGCCCACCACGAGCACGGCCAGCAGCACGGCGCCGGCAGTGGTGCACTGCTCGCTGCCGGACTTCCAGCCTCCGACGAGCAACGAGACGGCGACGGTGCTCATGACGCCGAATTTCCACTCCAGATACCGCTCGAGGAAGAAGATGAGTACGGGCATGGCGGTCCCTCCTGAGGAGGTGGGGAGCGAAGGCTCCGGGAAGCGGCCGATGCGCGAGCTGCATCCGTACGGCGGTGGACGGACTCAGCGATGAACGTGCCCTGTACGAGAGGATGTTGGCGAAGTTGGTTGCCAACTTACTTATAGTTGTCCCCACTTGGTGCGAGGAGATAACCAACTTGGGAACAAGTTCCGTTAGATGGCAAGAAGTTGTAGCGTTCTGTTGTGACCCCTGAGCGCAGAGCTATGAACGGCACCACGAAGCCCTCCTCCGAAGAGGTGGCGGACGTCCTGCGGGAGCGGATCCGCACCGGCGTACTCAAGACCGGCGCACACATGCCGACGCAGGCGCAGCTCGTCGAGGAGTTCGGCGTCGAACGTGGCGCGATCCGCCGGGCGGTGGAGCATCTGAAGGCCGAGGGGATGCTCACCGCGGTCACCCGGGGCGCCCCGCCGCGCATCGCGGGTCCTCCGTCCGTCGGCGGCGAGGCGGACGACGCCGAACCCCAGCAGACGGCGGCCGTCCTGGGGCCGAAGATCCTGGCGGCCTTCGGGGCGCCCGAGGTGCGGATCGACGCGCTCTGCCTCACGGCGGAATCCCTCTCGCTCGCCCTGGCGGAGCCCTTGCAGCGGATCCGGTCCGGCCGACTCAAGCCGCGCTCGGTGAAGGTGCGCATCCTGCTGCCGGACCGCCACCTGGATCTGGCGTTCCCCCGGCCCGCCGATGACGCCGAGGACGCCGCACAGGTCCATGAGCGCTGGCTGAACCTGCGCAACATCCAGGGCGCCGCCCTGCGGCACAACCTGCTGGCGATGCGCAGCACGCTCCATCTCGACGTCGAAGTGACCTTCCGGGCGCTGCCGTTCACCCCGCCCGTCAAGATCTACCTGCTGAACGACTCCGAGGCGCTGTTCGCGTACTACACCGTCACCCGGCGCCAGGAGCAGATCGACGGCAGTCCGGTCGAGCTCTTCGACGTCCTGGGGAGCGACTCGACGCTCTTCATGTTCAACGGTGACGGCGGGGTGCGGGACGAGGCATTCGTCGCGCAGTCGTCGATGTGGTTCGAGGGCCTCTGGACCACCGTGGCGAC
This sequence comes from Streptomyces sp. NPDC059499, assembly GCF_042749285.1. Taxonomy (NCBI): domain Bacteria; kingdom Bacillati; phylum Actinomycetota; class Actinomycetes; order Kitasatosporales; family Streptomycetaceae; genus Streptomyces; species Streptomyces sp. NPDC059499. The sequence continues at coordinate 96,066 of NZ_JBHYTT010000019.1, read as the reverse complement.
CGATCTGAACCTGGAGCCCTGATACGGGGATCGTGTGTTCACCGAGTTCTGCCGCGAGGGGCGCGGGCAGTATGGGGAGGCGAAGTGCCGGCCCCGGCCCGCGCCCCGACGGACGGAGCGACGTGATTCAACCGCACGCGACCGACCCGCATGCCCTCCTTTCATCCGCCGCATGCGTTCTCTTCGACTTCGACGGCCCCATGTGCCGGCTGTTCGCCGGCCATTCGGCCGAGGGGGTCGCGCAGAGGCTCTCCGGGAGGCTGGCGGCATTCGACGATGATCCGGTGTCGGTGTCGGTGGCCGCGAGCGTGCGGGACGCCGACCCGATCGGAGTGCTCCTGGCGGTCCGCAAGCATCGCCCGGACGACCGCGTGCTGATGGCTGTGCTGGACGAGCAGCTCACCGAGGAGGAGGTCGTGGCGGCGGGAAGAGCCACTCCGACCCCGGGCGCCGCTGAGCTCGTCCGGGCCCTGGCGGGTGCCGGTACGCGCCTTGCGGTGACCACCAACAACTCACCCGCGGCGGTGACCTCCTATCTCGCCCGGGAGGGTCTCGGCCCGTTGTTCGACGGACACATACACGGCCGCAGCCCGGACCCGGCCCTGCTCAAGCCGGACCCGGACTGCCTGTACCGCGCGCTCCGGACGACCGGGGTGGACGCCGGGGACGCACTGATGATCGGCGACTCGCCCGCCGACTGGCTGGCGGCCAACAAGGCCGGAATTCCCTTTCTCGGCTACGCGGAGAACGCCCGGAAGTACAGGGAACTGCGCGACGCGGGAGCGGAGGTGAGCGTCTCCACGCTCGAAGGGCTCGCCCGTGCGGCCGGTTCCCCGCGCGAGCGCAACACCAGCGTTGCTCGAACGGCGGCGGCGAGTGTTCGATGCGAAATCACCCGTCCGGAAACGACCGAGTGACGACGATGTCAATTTCCCCCGCCCCGGACGATCAGCACGGTACCTTCCTCGTCAGTTCCGGAGTTCCGTACCCACGAGGCCGCCATCCATGACAGTCCACACAGAGTCCGTAGTCCGCCGGACGGCGGCGGGGAGAGCCGGGCTGGACTACGACGACAGCGCGATCGAGGGCCCGCTCCAGGGGTACCACCACGAGACCTACGTCATTCCGCTTCCGCCCAGCAGTGACCCAGGTGCGCAGCCCAGGCGAGGCAAGGTGCGGGAGCCGCGTCCCGGTCTGTTCTGGTACGACCGCCGGTGCTTCCGGTCCGAGGAGCTCTTGTTGCGGGCCCTTCAGGGGCGGGTGCGGAGGATTCCGGAAATCATCGAGGCCGATGAGGCCGGGCTGCAGGTCTTCATCGAGGGACGCACGTTGGGCCAGGGGGTGCTGCCCAGCGGGCCGTTGTCCCCCCGGCACCGCAGGCAACTCAGCGAGCTCTTCGGTGAGTTGGCGGCGGTCAAGACGGACGAGATCGACATCGAGCGGATCTGCAGTCCGAAGGACCGGCCCGCGGACGGCGACAGTGCCGGGTTCCTGGTCAGCCTGATCGCGTTCACCCAGGAGCGGGTCTACCGGGAGCACGGCGCCCCGTACCACGGGCTGTTCGGACGGCTGGGTGTGAGTGACGCCGCACTGGAGAGGCTGAAGAGCAGGGCGCGGGGGCTGGGGTCCCGGCCCTTCGTGCTTGTCCACGGTGATCTGCACCGGGCGAACTTCATCGTGGATCTCCGCGGTGACCTGTGGACCATCGACTGGGAACTCGCCATGATCGGCGACCCGCTCTACGACCTGGCGACGCATCTGCATCTGATGCGCTACGAGGACGAGGAGCGGGAGGAGATCTGCGGGATCTGGGAGGCGGCGGTCGAAGCGGCCCGGCCGGACGCCACTTCGGGGTGGCGGCGGGATCTGCCCGTGCTGCTCGCCTACAAGCGTGCCCAGTCGGTGTACACGGACGTCATCCGAGGGGCGCTCGTGCTGGAGGAGCCGGCGGGCGGGCCGAACCGGCACCTGCTCCGGGGTGTGGCCGAGCAGGTCCATCAGGCGTTGGCGGCCGCGCAGCCGCTGTTCGGGGAGCAGGCCGCCCCCACACCGGGGCAGGTCATGGATGCCTACGAGGAGTGGTTCGGGTCGCGCCCCGCCGTCACCGCGTCCGCATCCTGAAGAGCACCCCCGAGAGCCCCACCGCCAGCGCCAGGATCCCCGTAGCCCACGCGAGCGCGATCCACGGGGTGTTGCCCACCGGCTGGTTCACCAGGAGGCCGCGCAGGGATTCGATGGCCGGGGTGATCGGCTGGTGGTCGGCGAAGCCGTGGAGCCAGCCGGGCATGCTGTCGACCGGGACGAACGCGCTGCTCGGGTACGGCAGGAACGACATGAAGAAGGTGAATCCGCCGGCCGCCTCCGGGGTGCGGGCGAGGAGGCCGATGGCCGCCGAGATCCAGGACAGCGCCGTGATGTAGGCGAGGAGCACGGCGGCGACGGCCGCCCAGCCGGCCGGGGTGGCCGCCGGGCGGAAACCGATCAGGACGGCGACGCCGAACACGAGGGTGGTGGAGACCAGATTGCGTACGGTGCTTGCCACGACGTGCCCGGCGAGTACCGGCGTGCCGCCGACGTCCAGGGAGCGGAAGCGGTCGATGATGCCGCCCTTCATGTCCTCGCTCACGGCGACCGCCGTGGTGGAGGCGCCGAATCCCGCGCACAGGAGCAGGACTCCGGGGACGACGTACATGACGTACGAGTCGTAGGCGGCCCCCGTGTCGATCGCGCCGCCGAAGAAGTAGACGAAGATCAGCATCAGCATGATCGGCAGCATCATCGAGGTGATGACGGCGTCGACGTTGCGGCGGCTGATGCGCAGGCTGCGGCCGGTCATGACCGCGGCGTGGGTCAGGACTCCGGGTGCGTCAGACATGGGCCGGTGCCTCCGTGGTCTGTGCGGTGAGGGCCAGGAACACGTCGTCGAGGGTCGCGCTGTGCACGGAGAAGCGGTCCACGTCCGTGCGGTGCGGGTCGATCTCGTCGAGCAGTGCGCGGACATGAGCTGCGGTGCCGTCGGTGGGCAGGCCCAGGGTCAGCGTCCCGGGGGAGTGGTGGACGGCGGCGGTGGCGAGCCGGAGGTAGGCCGCGCGGCTGGTGAGGACCACGTCGAGGCGGTGGCCGGAGGTGTGCGACTTCAGCGTGTCCGGGGTGCCTTCGGCGACGATCCGGCCCTTGTCCAGTACGGCGATGCGGTCGGCCAGCCTGTCGGCCTCCTCCAGGTACTGGGTGGTGAGCAGCACCGCGGCCCCCCGGTGCGCGAGGTCGCCGACGACCTGCCAGAGCTCCCGGCGGCTGCGCGGGTCGAGGCCCGTGGTGGGCTCGTCGAGGAAGAAGACGCCGGGCTCGGGCGAGCCGACCAGTCCCGCCGCGAGGTCGAGGCGGCGCCGCATGCCCCCGGAGTACGTACGGGTAAGGCGGCGGGCGGCGTCGGTGAGGCCGAAGCGGACGAGGAGCTCCTCGGCCCGCTGCCTGGCCTGTGTGCGCGAGAGGCCTGCGAGTCTCGCCGTCATCCGCAGGTTCTCCTCGCCGGTCTGGGTCTCGTCGACGGAGGCGAACTGTCCGGTGAGGCTGATCGCGCGGCGCACGCGGCTCCGGTCGGCGACGACGTCGTACCCGGCGACGCGTGCCGTGCCGGAGTCGGCGGTGGTGAGGGTGGCGAGGATGCGTACGGCCGTGGTCTTGCCCGCGCCGTTGGGGCCGAGCAGTGCGAGGACGGAGGCGTGGGCGACCTGGAGGTCGATGCCGTCCAGGACGCGGATCCGGGCGTTCGGTCTTCCGTAGGACTTCGTGAGGCCGTGGGCCTCGATCATTGCGCCGGGCATGGGAGTCCACCCTTCTGCGTATGGCATACGCGTTACTGCGTAAGCATTACGCAAACCTAGGATGAAGGTCAAGGCGGGACTGGGAGAGGCGGCTTCGGGTGACGGAGAAGAACGACACATCGGGCGGCACGGGCCTCCCGGCCAGCATCGAGGCCGCCTGGGGTCTGCGGGACCGCCCGGTCAAGGGGCCGAAGCCCGGGCTGACCCTGGAGCGCATCGTCGCCGCGGCCGTCGCCGTGGCGGCCTCGGAAGGGCTCGCGGCCGTCTCGATGGGGCGGGTCGCCAAGGACCTCGGCGCGTCCACGATGTCGCTCTACCGGTACGTCTCCGCGAAGGAGGAGCTCTACCTCCTGATGCAGGAGGCGGCCATGGGCGAGCCCCCGCCGCTGCCCGCCCTGGAGGCGGGGGAGGGCTGGCGGGAGGCGATCAGCCAGTGGGCATGGGCCCAGCGGGAGATGTTCCACCGCAACCTGTGGGCGCTGCGCATGCCGATCTCGGGCCCGCCCGCCAGCCCGAACTCGGTGGCCTGGTGGGAGCAGGGCCTCCAGGCGCTGGAGAGCAGCGGACTGAGCGAGGGCGACAAGATCTCCACCATCCTCCTCGTCTCCGGTTTCGTACGGAACGAGGCGCTGCTGATGAGCGATATCGCCGCGGCCGTCGCGGCGAAGGGCGTGCCCGCCGACGAGGTGATGGCGCGGTGGGAGCGGACCATGGGCCGGCTGGTCGATCCCGTACGGCATCCCGCGCTCACCCGGCTGATGGGCAGTGGTGTCATGAGCGAGCCGGACGACCCCGACTACGAGTTCGTGTTCGGACTCGCACGGCTGCTCGACGGAACCGAGGCCCTGGTCCGGCGGCGGCGCACGGAGGGTCAGGACATCAAGTCCGGTTGAGGTCCGGGGCGTACGCTTCATGGTCATGAGCGGAGAGAAGACCGGCCCGGCGGCGCTCGCGCCCACAGGTCTGCGCGAGCGCAAGAAGCAGCTGACCTGCGAGGCGGTCTCCGATGCCGCGATCGAGATGTTCCTGGAGCGGGGCTTCGCCAAGGTCTCCGTGGCCGAGGTGGCGGCTGCGGCCGACATCTCCAAGCCGACGCTGTTCCGGTACTTCCCGGCCAAGGAGGACCTGGTGCTGCACCGGTACGCCGCGCACGAGGACGAGGCGGCCCGGGTGGTCTCCGGCCGGGCCCCGGGCGAATCGCCCCTCGCCGCGCTGCGCCGTCACCACCTGGACGGTCTCGACCGGCGCGACCCGGTGACGGGGCTCTGCGACACCCCGGCCGTGCTGGCGTTCCACCGGCTGCTGTACGGCACCCCGTCCCTCGTCGCCCGGTTGCACACGTACCGGGGGCGTTCCGAGAAGGCGCTCGCCCGCGCCCTGGGCAACGGGATGCCGGCGCGGCTCGCGGCGGGGCAGATCGTCGCCGTCCTGCGGATCCTCGCCGAGGGGAACTGGCGGCGGATCGACGCCGGGGAGAGCGCGGGCCAGGTGTACGGGGGCGCGGTGGCGGCGGCCGAGAACGCCTTCGTCCAGCTGAGGACGGGGCTGGAGCAGGTCAGCCGCTGACGGGGTGCCCCTCGTCGCTCACGCGTCCGCCGGGGTGAGGGCGAACCCGAACGGGCCGTGCAGATCCGCCGGTTCACGGAACAGCACCCCCGTCATCCCGAGGGCGACGGCGGCGTCGATGTTCTCCTGGCGGTCGTCCACGAAGAGGCACCGGTCCAGCGGCACCCCCGCGCGTGCGGCGGCGATCCGGTAGATCTCCGGGTCGGGCTTCGCGATGCCCTCCACGGCGCTGCTGACGACGTGGTCGGCCAGGTCGCCGAGCCCCAACGCGGCGAGGTCGTCCTCCAGTCGGAGGGTCGCGTTGGTGACCAGGACGAGCGGCACCCGGGCTCTGACCCGTCGCAGCAGGGCCACGACCTCCTCGTCCGCCCGGAACGGCGCCCGGGCGAGTGCCCGGCCCAGCTCACGGGCCCGGGTCTCGTCCACCCGGCCGGCGAGTCCGGACACGATGGCCTCGACCCACTCGTCCGGGGAGATCCGGCCCAGGAGCAGCGGGAGGTCGGTCGCCGGTGCGTACGCGATGTCCTCGGTGGTGCCTTCCGGGAGGCCCGCGGCCCGTTCCAGCGAGGTCAGGTGAGTCGTGTCGTAGAAGCGGATGACGTTGTCGAGGTCGCACAGCACCGCGTCACAGGGCCGGTCGGCCGGTTCCGGCGCGTCGGCGGAAGCGGAGGCGAACGCGAGGATGTCGCGTACCGCGTCGCCCAGGGCGGCGAAGCGCCGGTGCGCGCCGGACCGGGTGCCCGGAGCGGCCGGGCCCGCCTGGGCGCCGTCGGCCGCCGGGGCGTTCACCGACCACACCGTCATCCCGGCCCGCAGCCCCGCCTGCACCCCGGATGGGGCGTCCTCGATCACCAGGCAGTCCTCCGGCCGGGCTCCGAGCCGCTCGGCCGCCAGCAGGTACGGCGCCGGGGACGGTTTGCCCTCCCGCACCGACGCGGCGTCCACGATCACCTCGGGCACCGGCAGTCCCGTACGGGCGAACCGGCCGCGGACCCGGTGCTCGTAGTTGGACGTGACCAGGGCCCAGGAGCCGGTGGGAAGGGCGGTCAGCAGCGCCGCGGCACCGTCGAACGCGGTGTAGTCGCCGGTACGGACGTCGTCGTCCTCCAGTTCGTGCAGAAGGTCCAGGCAGACGCGCGGATCACGGTCCGGGGCGACCTCGGCGAAGGTCTCCACGGGCCGTGTGCGCAGCGCCGTCCGGTAGACCTCGTCGGGGTCGAGGCCGTGCCGCAGCGCCCAGGTGTTCCAGACCTCGCGCTGGTTGTCGAGCGCGTCGATCAAGGTGCCGTCGACATCGAACAGCACGTACTTTCCGGGCACCTGCATGGCCGGTCTCATTCCGCCGCGGGGATGTCCAGGGCCGTTCCGTACAGGCGGGAGACCCGGAGGCGGATCACCACGCGGCGTTCCGCCACGACCTGCGCCAGGAAGGCGGCCTCGTCCGCCGGGTCGTCGAAGCCCGGCGTCAGGGAGAGTAGTTCACGGCCGATCGCGTCACCGGCCACCACCGACTCCCGCGACACCTCCGCCTCGCCCTCGGCCACCGCGAACGACCATTCGTCGCCGCCCCGGACGTGCAGCGAGGCGCGCGGATTCCGGCGCAGCATGCGCGACTTCAAGCGGTCGGCGGTGGTGGAGACGCGTACCGTGCGGTCCTCGCTGTTCCAGCGGTACAGCACGGTCGACAGGTGCGGGTGCCCGGTGGCGCGGACGGCGGCGAGCACGCCGAACGGCTGCTCCCGCAGGATTCGGGAGAGCTCCTCGTCGGTGAGGACGCGGGGCGCGGGGCCGCTCTTCGGCTTCGATGTCCCGACCGGGTTCATGGAATTCACCTTTCAGGGACGGGCGGCCGTGGATGCGGGGCGCAGGACGAGGAGTGCGAGAGCGAAGGCGGCGACGAGCAGGCCCGTACCGACGGCGAAGGCCAGTTGGTAACCACCGGTCAGCGCGTCGGCCCTGCTGTGGCCTTCGGTCAGCAGCCGCTCACTTCGGCCCGCCGCGAGTGTGGACAGCACCGCGACGCCGACGGCCATGCCGATCTGCTGCGTGGTGTTGAAGACGCCCGAGGCGAGCCCGGCGTCGTCGTCCCCCGCGCCGGACATGCCGAGCGCCGTCAGTGCCGGGAGGGCGAGCCCGAAGCCGGCGGCCAGGAGCATCACGGGGAGGAGGTCGGTCACGTACTGCGCCTGTACGGGAACCCGGGTGAGGAGTCCGAGGGCGCCGATCAGCAGCAGGATGCCGGCCAGCAGGACGGCGCGTTCACCGAACCGGGCGTTCAGCCTCGCCGAGACGCCCAGCGACACGGCTCCGATGACCGCGGCGGCCGGAAGCATGGCGAGACCGGTCTCGGCGGCGCCGTACCCGAGCACGTTCTGCAGGAACAGCGCGACGAGGATCTGGAACGAGAACAGGGCGGCCACCATGAGCACCTGGACCAGGTTGGCCCCGGCCACGCTGCGGGACCGGAAGATCCGCAGAGGCATGAGCGGCGTCCGGGCGGTGGCCTGGCGGACGACGAACCCGACGAGGAGTACGAGGGTGAGTGCGCCGAGGCCGAGTATGGGTGCGGAGGTCCAGCCGTACTCCTCGACCTTGACCACGGTGTAGATGCCGAGCATCAGACCCGCGGTGACGAGGGCCGCGCCCAGGACGTCGGCGCCGGCAGCGAGCCCGATGCCGCGGTCGGAGGGCAGGACGCGGCGGGCGATCAGGAGGGCCGCGACGCCGATCGGCAGGTTGATGAAGAAGATCCAGTTCCAGGCGAGCGCGTCGGTGAGGCCGCCGCCGAGCACCTGTCCGATCGACGCTCCCGCCGCCCCGGTGAACGAGAACACGGCGATGGCTCGGGCGCGTTCCCGTTGTTCGGTGAACAGGGTCACGAGGATGCCGAGGCCGACGGCGGAGGCCATCGCGCTGCCGATGCCCTGCAGGAACCTGGCGGCGACCAGCATCCCGGGGGTCGCTGCCGCGCCGGCCAGCAGGGAGGCCGCGGTGAAGACCACGGTCCCGGCGACGAACATGCGCTTGCGGCCGATCAGATCACCGAGCCGGCCCGCCAGCAGGAGCAGGCTGCCGAACCCGATCAGATAGGCGTTGACCACCCAGCTGAGGCCGGCGGAGGTGAATCCGAGGTCGCGCTGGATGGCGGGCATCGCCACGGTCACGATCGAGCCGTCGAGGGTCATCATCAGCATCCCGGAGGCGATCACTCCGAGGGCCAGTCGGCGGGTGCGGGCGTCGGTGGGCCCGGCGGTATCGCACGGCGGAAGGGGCGCAGTGGCAGTCATCGGTCTTCTCCTGTCGGAACGGGTCGACAGGAATGACCGTAGCAGATGGTTTTGTTGCAGACTATATTTAACGGCCCTACCGGATGCCGTTAACTCTGGCCCTGCCGGGCGCGCCGGACCGGGCGGGGGTTCTCGACGGGGGTGGCCAGGTGTTCCTCGGCGAGCTGGTTCAGGGCCCGCAGCAGCACGTCGCGGTCGCTGTCGGGGAGTGTCGACAGGGCGTCCTTGTGCACCTGGTCGACGATCTGCTGGCTCCGCGCGGCGAGCCGGGCGCCTTCCTCGGTGACGGCGATGATCCGGGCCCGCCGGTCCCGGCTGGACGGCCGCCGCTCGGCGAGCCCCGCGCTCTCCAGGGCGTCCACGGTCACCACCATCGTGGTCTTGTCCATGTCGCCGATCTCGGCGAGCTGGATCTGGGTGCGCTCCCCCTCCAGGGCGTGGACCAGGACGCAGTGCATCCGTGCCGTCAGCCCGATCTCGGCGAGGGCGGCGGCCATGCGGGTCCGCAGGACATGGCTGGTGTGGTCGAGGAGGAAGGAGAGGTCGGGTGCGGTGCGGGCGGGCGTCATGGCGGTCATGTCAGCCAGCGTAACAATTCGTTCCGTGGCGGATCGTCCGGAAGAGACGCACTAAGACTTCCGCGGTCCCGGGCCAGGGATCGCCCCTCGGAGCAGGGCACGGGCGAACGGCTCTCCGCTCGCCTCCGCGTACGCCACCCGCTCCTTCACCTCGCGCAGGGTGCGCGGGCGGTATCCGGGGCCGCCGCAGCAGCTCTTGTGGAAACGGATCCCCGCGTTCAGGACTACCGACAGGGCACGCCACGCCGCGGTGTCCCGCCGTCGCGGCGGCGCGAAGGCGGACCCCACGTGGATCAGCGTCCCGGCGCAGCGCGGACAGACGCGCTCCCGGTCCGTGTCGTACGGCTGCTTGTACGAGGCCCGGCAGGGCAGGCAGACGTACGAGGTTTTCCCATGAGGCATGCGGGCAGCGTAGGGGTTCGGTCCGGCGCGTTCGAGTCGTTTTCCCACCGGCTCCACGACGGACCCCGGATCAACGGCCGCGCCACAGACGTCCGATGCGGCGACGGACGCCGCGCTGCGGGCGGCGGGGCCGCACCGGTGACGCCTTCGGGCCGGCCCCGCCCGGTCCCTCGTCGCGTCGGCGCCTCCACGGTTCGTCGGGCGACAGGAGCGGCACCTTGCGCTCCGCCTGCGCCTGGATCTCGTAGTGGGCGTCATGGGCGGTCACTCTGAACGCTTCGTCGTACGAGGCCATGGCGGCGCTGATCGCCGCGCCTGCGACACCGCGGCGACGGACACGGGATGCCAGCCACGTGAAGAAGCCCAGGACCGCTGCGAGTGCTCCCGCGAGAACCAGGAGCGGCATGACCTCACTCATGGGCGCACCCTATCCAGGACCTGGAACGGCGCCCGGGGATCGCCTGTCGGCAGAACATCGCCCAGGAGGGCCGATCACCGGGACGGAGCACATCCACCGTGCCATGCTGGTGAGCATGACCCCCCTGGAGGACCTGGTGCGGCTGCGCCGCGTCCGGGACATGATGGATCGCGACTACGCGCAGCCGCTGGACGTTCCGGCACTGGCCAACGTCGCCCTCATGTCGTCCGGACACTTCTCCCGCAGCTTCCGTGCCGCTTTCGGGGAGACGCCCTACAGCTACCTGATGACCCGCCGTGTCGAGCGGGCCAAGGCGCTGCTGCGGCGGGGCGATCTCAGCGTCACGGACGTCTGCTTCGCGGTCGGATGTACCTCGCTGGGGTCGTTCAGCTCGCGCTTCACCGAGCTGGTCGGCGAGAGCCCCAGTGCCTACAGGGCCCGCCCTCACGAGGCAGGCGCCGCGATCCCGGCGTGCGTCGCCAAGATCATCACGAGACCGGTCAGGAACGGAGAAGCGAATCCCGCCGTCGACTCGTAGCGTCGAAGCCATGAACATCAACCTCTCGCAGTGCTTCATCGCAGTCGACGACCACGACAAGGCGCTCGCCTTCTACCGCGACGCCCTCGGCCTGGAGGTACGCAAGGACGTGGCCTTCGAGGGAATGCGCTGGGTGACCGTCGGCTCGCCCACGCAGCCCGGCGTGGAGATCGTCCTCGAGCCGCCGCTCGCCGACCCCAACGCCTCGGAGGCCGACAAGCAGGCGATGGCCGAGCTGCTGGCCAAGGGCAACCTGCGCGGCGTGATCTTCTCCACCGACGACTGCGACGCCACCTTCGAAAGCATCAGGACAGCAGGCGGGGAGGTGCTGCAGGAGCCGATCGACCAGCCGTACGGCGTCCGCGACTGCGCCTTCCGCGACCCGGCCGGGAACATGATCCGCTTCAGCCAGTCCCGCACGGCATGAGCGTCGCCGGACCGTTGCCGCGACAGTTCCCACGCATGTAGAACCGGACGTACGTGCTCGAAGCCGGTCGGATCGACCCGGGCGACACCGGCCGGGACCGCCCGGCGGCCCCGCCTCACAGATGGAGAGACGATAAGCATGGCCACGAAGAAGGACACGCGGTCGCCCGCGCCGCACGATGCCGACAGCCACGACCTGATCCGCGTGCACGGCGCGCGTGTGAACAACCTCCAGGACGTCAGCATCGAGATCCCGAAGCGTCGGTTGACGGTGTTCACCGGTGTCTCCGGATCGGGCAAGAGCTCCCTGGTGTTCGGCACGATCGCCGCGGAGTCGCAGCGGCTGATCAACGAGACGTACAGCACCTTCGTGCAGGGCTTCATGCCCACCCTCGCGCGGCCCGACGTCGACGTACTCGACGGACTGACGACCGCGATCAGCGTCGACCAGCAGCGGATGGGGTCCGACCCGCGTTCCACGGTGGGCACCGCCACCGACGCCAACGCGATGCTGCGCATCCTCTTCAGCCGCCTCGGGAAGCCGCACATCGGCTCGGCCAAGGCGTTCTCCTTCAACGTCGCCTCGATCAGCGGCGCGGGCGCGGTCACGGTGCAGCGCGCCGGGCAGACCGTGAAGGAGCGGCGCAGTTTCAGCATCACCGGCGGCATGTGCGCGCGCTGCGAGGGCCGGGGCAAGGTCTCCGACATCGACCTCTCCCAGCTGTACGACGACTCCAAGTCGCTCGCGGAGGGCGCGTTCACCATCCCCGGCTGGAAGTCGGACAGCCAGTGGACCGTGGGGCTCTACGCCCAGTCGGGCTTCCTCGACCCGCACAAGCCGATCCGCAGGTTCACCAAGAAGGAGATGCAGGACTTCCTCTACCGGGAGCCGGTCAAGGTCAAGGTCAACGGCATCAACCTCACCTACGAGGGGCTGATCCCCAAGATCCAGAAGTCGTTCCTGTCCAAGGACAAGGAGGCGATGCAGCCGCACATCAGGGCGTTCGTGGAGCGCGCGGTCACCTTCAGCAGCTGCCCCGAGTGCGACGGCACCCGCCTCAACGAGGGCGCCCGCTCGTCGAAGATCAAGCGGAAGAGCATCGCCGACGCCTGCGCCATGGAGATCAGGGACCTGGCCGACTGGGTCCGCGGCATCGAGGAGCCGTCGGTGGCGCCGCTGCTCCTCGCGCTGCGGCAGACCCTCGACTCGTTCGTGGAGATCGGCCTCGGCTACCTCTCGCTCGACCGGCCGGCGGGCACGCTGTCCGGTGGCGAGGCGCAGCGCGTGAAGATGATCCGTCACCTCGGCTCCTCGCTCACGGACATCACGTACGTCTTCGACGAGCCGACGATCGGGCTGCACCCGCACGACATCCAGCGGATGAACGGCCTGCTCCTGCAGCTGCGCGACAAGGGCAACACCGTGCTCGTGGTCGAGCACAAGCCGGAGGCCATCGCGATCGCCGACCACGTCGTCGACCTCGGTCCCGGCGCGGGTACGGCGGGCGGCACCGTCTGTTACGAGGGCAGCCTCGAAGGGCTGCGGTCCAGTGGCACCGTCACCGGCCGCCATCTCGACGACCGGGCCTCCGTGAAGGAGACGGTGCGCAAGCCCACCGGTGCCCTGAAGATCCGCGGCGCGAAGGCGAACAACCTGCGGAACGTGAACGTCGACATCCCGCTCGGCGTGCTCACCGTCATCACGGGCGTCGCCGGTTCCGGCAAGAGCTCGCTCGTCCACGGCTCGATCCCGGCCGACGAGGGCGTGGTGGCGGTCGACCAGGCCCCGATCAAGGGCTCCAGGCGCAGCAACCCGGCGACGTACACCGGACTGCTCGAACCGATCCGCAAGGCGTTCGCCAAGGAGAACGGTGTGAAGCCGGCGCTGTTCAGCGCCAACTCCGAGGGTGCCTGCCCCACGTGCAACGGCGCCGGCGTCATCTACACGGACCTGGCGATGATGGCCGGCGTGGCCACCACCTGCGAGGACTGCGAGGGCAAGCGGTTCGACGCCTCGGTGCTCGACTACCACCTCGGCGGCCGCGACATCAGCGAGGTGCTCGCGATGTCGGTGACCGAGGCCGAGAAGTTCTTCGGTGCCGGGGAGGCCCGGACGCCGGCCGCGCACAGGATCCTGGAGCGGCTCGCCGATGTCGGTCTCGGCTACCTCACGCTCGGCCAGCCGCTCACCACTCTGTCCGGCGGCGAGCGGCAGCGGCTCAAGCTGGCCACGCACATGGGCGACAAGGGCGGCGTCTACGTCCTCGACGAGCCGACCACGGGTCTGCACCTCGCCGACGTCGAGCAGTTGCTCGGTCTGCTGGACCGGCTGGTCGACTCCGGCAAGTCGGTGATCGTCATCGAGCACCACCAGGCCGTCATGGCGCACGCCGACTGGATCATCGACCTCGGCCCGGGCGCGGGCCACGACGGCGGCAAGATCGTCTTCGAGGGCACGCCGGCCGACCTCGTCGCCGACGGTTCCACTCTCACCGGCGAGCACCTCGCGGAGTACGTGGGCGCCTGACCGGTCCTCGCGAGTGCCCCTGTCGAGGGGGGTTGGGCGTCAAGGGCCTTGAGCATGGGTGGGGTTGGCAATGCCGGCCCCACCTCCTAGTTTGGGCCGATGACGGAACCTGATGTGCTGGCCGTGGTGCGATCCGCGGGCGGTGGCGGTGAACGCGAGGTGCTGGAGACCTTTCTGGACTTCCAGCGAGGTGTGGTGCGGCGCAAGGCCGCGGGTCTCTCCGACGAGCAGGCCCGGCGGACGCCGGTCCCCTCGGGGACGACGATCGCCGGGCTGCTCAAGCACCTGGCGATCGTCGAGCGCAACTGGTTCGAGCGGATCCTGACGCAGCAGCCGTCGGATCTGCCCGCCCCCGGCCCCGACGTCTCGTTCACGGTCGGGGAGGACGAGACCGTCGAGGACCTGCTCGCGGCGTACGTCGCGGCCTGTGCCCGGTCGCGTGAGCACGCCGCGAAGTTCGAGCTCGATCACCGGGTGCCGCAGGAGGAGCTCGGGCAGGTGTCGCTCCGCTGGGTCTACGTACACATGATCGAGGAGACCGCCCGGCACGCCGGGCACGCCGACATTCTCAGGGAGCTCACGGACGGCTCGACCGGCGTTGTCGGCTGACGACCGGCCCGTCGCGCGGCCGAGGCGCTGAACCAGGGACGGGTTCAACGCGGCGCCACCGCACCGGGATTACCTGCCGTGCAGCCGGACCCGCAGAGGACCGACCGGTTCGAAACCGTGGCGTACGGCGGCCGCCAGATTGTCTGCCGTCGTCCGCCCCGCGATGGCAAAAAGAAAAGGCAAGGAGGTTTCCCACTCCTTGCCACTCTCAAGATATAGCGCACATGGGGGCTTGCGGCAAGGCCCTGTCGGTACCTCAGAATGCCGAAATCCAATGTCGTTGAAATGGGCGTTCTGATGATTGACGTGATCGTGGTCGGCGGCGGGCCCACCGGTCTGATGCTGGCCGCCGAGTTGCGGCTGCACGACGTGCACGTGGTCGTGCTGGAGAAGCTGCCCGCGCAGACCGAGCAGTCACGCGGGCAGGGCCTGCACGCGCGCAGCGTCGAGGTGATGGACCAGCGCGGCCTGCTGGACCGGTTCCTCGCGGTCAGTGAGAAGTTCCAGGTCGGCGGCCTTTTCGGCGGCATCGTGAAGCCGTGGCCGGACCGGCTGGACACGGCTCACCCGTACGGCGTCGCCACCCCTCAGCCGGTCACCGAGCGGCTGCTCAACGAGCATGCCCTCGACGTCGGCACGGACCTCCGGCGCGGCTGCGAAGTGATCGGGCTGAGTCAGGACGAGCACGGGGTGACCGTCGAGCTGGCGGACGGCACGCGGCTGCGCTCGCGCTACCTCGTCGGATGCGACGGCGGCCGCAGTGCGGTGCGCAAGCTGCTCGGCGTCGGCTTCCCCGGCGAGCCCGCCAAGGTCGAGACGCTGCTCGGCGAGATGGAGGTGACCGACGACCGGGCGACGATCGAGGCCGCCGTCGCGGAAGTCCACAGGACGCAACTGCGGTTCGGCGTCGCCCCACCCGATGAGAACGGGGTGTGCCGCGTCGTCGTACCCGCTGACGGGGTGGCCGAGGACCGTGGGACCGAGCCGACCCTCGACGACTTCAAGAAGCAGCTGCGGGCGTTCGCAGGCACCGACTTCGGCGTGCACTCGCCGCGCTGGCTGTCCCGGTTCGGCGACGCCACCCGGCAGGCCGAGCGTTACCGGGTCGGCCGGGTGCTGCTCGCGGGCGACGCGGCGCACATCCACCCGCCGACCGGCGGGCAGGGGCTCAACCTCGGCGTGCAGGACGCCTTCAACCTCGGCTGGAAGCTGGCCGCCTCGGTCAACGGCTGGGCACCGGAAGGGCTGTTGGACACCTACGAGGCCGAACGGCACCCCGTGGGCGCCCGTGTGCTGGACAACACCCGCGCGCAGATCACGCTGCTGGGGAGCGATCCGGGTGCGACCGCGCTGCGGGAGCTGTTCGCGAAGTTGATGGACTTCGAGGAGGTGAACCGGTACGTGACCGGGATGATCGCCGCGGTGGACGTGACGTACGACTTCGGCGAGGGCCACGAACTGCTCGGCCGACGGATGCGCGACGTGGAGCTGAAGCAGGGCCGCCTGTACGAGCTGATGCACGCCGGCCGCGGGCTGCTGCTCGACCGGACCGGCAGCCTCTCGGTGGCGGGCTGGGCGGACCGGGTCGACCACGTCGTCGATGCCGGCGAGGAACTGGACGTGCCGGCGGTGCTGCTGCGGCCGGACGGCCACGTGGCGTGGGTCGGTGACGATCAGGAGGAGCTGCTCAGCCGTCTGCCGAAGTGGTTCGGCGCCGCCGCCGGTTGAGCGCGGGTCCCTCCCGGGCCGACGCCGGCGGTGGCCTCAGTTCCGGATCAGGCCGCCTGTCCGGACGGAAGCGACATGGCCCGTCGCCGGCAGGGTCTGCGCCAGGGCGATGCCGATGTCGACCAGCGAGGACCGGTACAGGCCGGCGACGTCGGGAAGCGGCGTCCACACCGATTCGGTCGTCTCGCCGTTCGGCTCGGGCCGGAGCCGGCCGCCGGTGATGCGGACCTGGTAGAAGATGCCGACGTTCTGGTGGTCCGTTCCGACGGGGTCGGTGCGTTCGGCGGACGGGATCACCCTTGAGTCCACGCCGAGCAGGCGTTCGGCCACCGCGTCGCAGCCGGTCTCCTCGGCGACCTCCCGGATGACCGCGTCGAAGGGATCCTCCCCGTGCTCGACCTTGCCGCCCGGAAGGGACCAGTTCCCTGAGAAGTGGTGGGCGAGCAGCACCCGTCCGTTCTCGATGCACACGGCGTACGCCGCAAGTCGGAAGCTCATACCCGCACTCTCCCACGCGGCCGCTGTGAGGAGTCTGCTCCTGCGCGGTGCGGGCCAGGTCCCGCATCCGCACCTCACGCGTACAGGCCGGATGCGCTGAACAGCGCCCTGACGGCGGTGCGGACGTTCTCGTCCTGGACGAAGCCTCGCCAGCCGCCGTTGGTGCGCAGCCGCTGGTCACGCGCGGGTACGTCGCGCAAGAGGTGTGCGGCAGGCCGGGCCGCCTGCCCGAGCTGGGCAAGGTGGTTCAGGGCGGGCAGCATGACGGGCAGGTAGGTGCCCTTGGTCAGATCCAGCACGGCCGTCGTGAGCACGGGGAGAGCCGTCTCGGTGTCGCCGGTCGCAGCCCACAGGGCGTGCGCTGCCTCGACGCGAGTCCAGGGGTCGGGGTCGGCTGTCAGCGCCCTGAGCCGGTCCGCACAGGGCGCGGCATGCGATCCGAGGCCGGCGAGCTTGCGCAGGGCAGGATGGCGGAATCTGCTCTCCTCAATGCTGCGGCCGAGTACGTCCAGGGCCGGTTCAGGTTCGCCGCCGACTCTCCAGTACGCCCACGCGGCGAGTTCCGCGTGCGGTCCGGCGTCACTCGTCCGGGAGAGAAGCAGGTCCCGTGCGTCGTTCTGCGCCGAGCCGATCCCTGCCAGGGCCTTCGCCGCCGCCACCCAGGTCCGGTCGTCCTCCAGCAGGCCGAGCAGCTGTGGAACCGCTGCCCCTGCCAAGGGCCCCCAGTCCGCGAGTCCCCCGCACAGCCGGTCGAGCAGGCGGTCATCCGTAGCGGTGTCGAGCCGGCTGCAGATTGACGGAAGGAGCCGGTCGGCGTGGTCCGGGAGGTAACCCAGCACCTCGTCGAGTGCGGGGAGGACGACATGGTGCAGGTCTGTGGTGGGGTAGTAGGCGGAAGCCGATGCGAAGCCGGAGCGTGCGCCGGCGATCAGTTCGATCAGGCCCGGCAGGCAGCGCGGATCGTTCATCCGGGCGAGGGCCCACAGGGCGGCCTCGCCGACGGTCTGTCGTTTACGTGTGGTTCGGGCGGCGGTGTCGGTGAGGAGTGTGGCGACCTCGTCAGCGTGGGCGACGGCCGCCGGGCCGAGGCAGGCCAGCAACTCGGCTGCCCGGAAGCGGGCTTCCGGGGCGGGATCGCCCAGTCGCGAGACGATACGTGGCAAGAGGACGTCGGTCGGTGAGTGCCACTGAGAGAGCAGCCTGCCGGCCTGGGCCAAGGCACTGATCCGCTGTTCGTCGTCGTGATGGTCTGCCAGCAGGCCGAGCGTGAACGTGGGGGCGGGGCCGGCTGTCAGCCCCGCGGCCCAGTGGTGGACGCCCAGTACTCCGGTCTGTACCGAGCTGGTGTGGCGCCACAGCTCGATGCTTGGGTCCCGGACCGCTTCGAGGATGAGATCGAGCCGTCGGGCAGGCAGGCCCGGGTCGTTCGGGGCAAGGGCGTGCACCGCTGCCAGCCGTATCTGAGCCTGTGGAGAGTCGAGCAGACCGCGGAGCAGGTCGAAGACCCTGGCCCCGTGCCTTCCGATCGGCGTCCGCAGGGACGCCTGGCCCAGCGAGAGGACCAGCTCAAGGCGGGTTGCCAGATCATCCTCCGCTTCCCAGCGCCGCAGCAGACCGGGCAGAACCAACTCGCCGGGACTGTCGCAGACACCGAGCACGTCGGCTGCGGCCCGCCGGATCTCCGGCTCGGGATCGTCCAGCAGGTCCAGCACCCGAGGCAGGGCCTGCGTCCACGCGGGCGCCCAGCCGGGGTCGAGGAACCGCGCTTCGACCCGACCGGCTTCCGCTGCCAGCATCGCCACCAGTTCCAGCAGCGCGCAGCGGCTCGGTACCTGCGGTGTCGCAGCCAGGCGGAGTACGAAGGGCAGTGCGGCCGGGGCGGCGGAACAGACCCATCCACCTTGATGGAAGAGCAGGTTGAGCAGCTCGGACGAGGCATCGTCTGCGTCGTCCGGATTCGGACCCTCGCATCGGCGGAGCAGGCCGGGTATGTCCTCGGCAGACCCGTAGTTGTGTTCCAGCCCAGCCCAGTCGACCGCATCCGTTTCCACCCACATGCGCGCGACCTTACTGGCCGGGCCACCCGCGAAGCTCGGTCGAGTTCGCGACGGCCTGTACGCGCGTGGCTCAGTCTCGTTGGGACTACCTGGCCCCGCTCCTTCGTGGCCACTGTGCCGAGGGTCCCGTGGGTGTTCCAGGGAGGCAAGGTTGCGTCGGACGCCTGAAGTGGGCGCACAACGAGCACCAGTCTTCGTCCCTCCACACGCCACCGGTCACCGCATGCCGTACTGACTCGACTGTGGCTGTCAGGTTTTCGGCCCGCTTGGCGAAGCAACGCGCGACCCAGATGTCTTCAGAGCCCCACCATGCGTGGAGCTTGAGATGGATAGCGGTCTCGTCGTTGCTCCACCATTTGTCGGCTGGTCCGGTCGCCTCGACGTCGAGCGCCGGGAAGTCCACCTCGGCGGCGGCCGGCTCCTGGCCGGGTTCGACAGCGATGCCCAAGGTGACATGGGGCCAGTCCCGGACCTGCGCCAACTGGGCGTGGGCCTCCAGACGCTGGGCGATGCTGCTGTTGATGATCCTGGGCTGCCCGGCAAGCGTCATGACGGTGCGCTCGTCGAGGAGGACGTCCACAGGCCATGTCTGGTCACCATCGAGGATGCCGGGGAAGGACCAGCCATCAATGCCGGGGTAGACGGTGGCCTCGCCGTGCAGGCCGTGTTCCATTCCGTTGGAGCCGAGGAGCGGGTACCACAGGCCCCCATAGCGTTCCTCGAAACGCGTCATCGCCTCGATGGCCTCGCCGGGCACCGGTGCCTCGCTCCCGTCGGCAGCTTCCACACACGCCAGGTCACGGATCTGATCGGTGGACATCGCCTGGCCGCGCCTTGCCCGTGTCAGCAGGGCCAGGACACGGGGCGACAAGCAGGGGTCATCGAGGATGTGCACGTCAACACGCTAGCTGTCCGATCGTCGGCAAGAGTTGAGCATCACGCATGCGGCCGGGCGAGTTTGGTGGCCACGGCGTCGAGGACCCAGTCCAGGCCGGTTGCGAAGGATGTCTCGGCGTCCACGTCCGCGGCGTCGTGGACGACGTTGGCCAGTGCCGGGAATCGGCCGGTGGCCAGCATGCTCGTCATGTGGGGGCCGTGGGCGCGCTGCCAGTCGTGCTTGGACAGGCCCGTGGCGTGCTCGGCCCGCAGGTGCGCGGTCTCGCGCCTGATCGCGCCGATGTAGTAGGCGCTTACCGTCTCCACGGCGCGCATGACGGTGTCGACGTCGGCGAGGCTGTCGAAGGCGGACAGCGTGGCCTCGGCCACGGCGAGGCCGTTCGGACCCATGGCCGGGCGACCGCCGAGCAGGTCGGCCAGCCATGCGTGGCGGAGAGCGGCCTTCCTGGTGCGCTGGGCGAGGACGCGCAGCGCCTCACGCCAGTCACCGGGCTGTTCCTCGGGGAGGATCTCGGCCTGGACCTCATCCACCATGAGGTCGAACAGCTCCTCCTTGCTGGAGATGTATCTGTACAGCCGCATAGGGCCCGCGTCCAGGCGGGCGGCCACCTTGCGTACCGACACCGCCTCCAGCCCGCCCTCGTCGGCCAGAGCGATGGCGGCGGCGACGATCCGCTCCCGGTCGAGCGGCACGGGTTGAGTCGGCGGCTCGGGCCGGTCCCAGACAGTCATGGTCACACCGTACGCAACCGTTGCGATGCAACGTAACGAGGAAATACAGTGTATCGGCATGAGACACCGCATCGCAGTGGTCGGGAGCGGTCCTGCCGGCCTTACCTTTGCCCGCGTCCTGCACCGCCATGGTCACCTCGTCACTGTCCTCGAACGCGACCCCGCCCCCGACGCCCGCCCTCCGGGCGGCACCCTGGACCTGCACGAAGGGCTGGGCCAACTCGCGCTGAAAAAGGCGGGGTTGCTGGCGGAGTTCCAGGCGCTGTCCCGTCCCGAGGGGCAGGCCATGCGCATCCTGGGCACGGGCGGGACCGTCCTGCGCGACTGGCGACCCTGTCCGGACGACCGGGCCCATCCCGAGATCGACCGGGGGCAACTCCGTGATCTGCTGCTCGGTCCCCTCGACGTCCGGTGGGGCCAGGACGTGACGCAGGTGGTGCCAGGGACCCGGGACGGCGTACTGGTCCATGGCGCGGACGGGTGGCAGGAAACGTTCGACCTGGTGATCGGAGCGGACGGCGCCTGGTCCCGGGTCCGCCCGGCGGTCTCGTCGGCGACGCCGCACTATTCCGGCGTCACCTATGTCGAGACCTCCCTCGACGACGTCGACACCCGTCATCCCGACCTCGCCCGGCTGGTCGGCGACGGTTCCGTGGCGGTGTACGGCGTGAACCGGGCTCTCGTCGCCCAGCGCAACAGCGGCGGCCACGTCAAGGTGTACGCCCAGTTCCGTGCGCCGCTGGACTGGCACGCGAACGTGGACCTGGCCGACGTCGAGGCCGTTCGATCGGGGCTGCTGGCCCTGTTCGACGGATGGGCCGCTCCCGTTCTCGACCTCCTTCGCCCCGGCACCGCTTTCGTCCACCGCCCTCACTACGTTCTGCCCGTGTCCCACACCTGGACCCACGTCCCCGGGGTGACGCTCCTGGGCGACGCCGCCCATCTGATGCCTCCGTTGGGAGCGGGCGCGAACCTCGCGATGCTGGAGGGCGCCGAACTCGCCGAGTCCATCGCCGGCGCAACCAGCCCTGGGGATCTGGATGAGGCCGTCCGCGCCTTCGAGAAACAGATGTGGGTACGGGCCGGCAGGTGGGCGAAGATCACGACGGCCGGTCTGGAACGCCTCGTGAGCCCGGACCCGGCGGAAGCCCTGGCCCTCTTCGACGAGGTCCAGCCGTCCTGAATGCCAAACGCGAGAGCACCGGCATCAGCAGCTCGCCGTGGCTTCACGAGGCCGTGGCTCCACGGGACAGCACGGCACCGCCGCAGCCCTTCCGGCAAACCACCGCTCACCGGGAACGGACACGGGGCACCCGCACGTGACGGAACTGTGCCCGCCCGGTCACACGTGGTCCCGAACACTTTTGCAAGCAGGCGCTTGCAATAGTTAGCAAGGGTGTTGCACTATCGAGTCATGGCATCACTCAACGTCGGCAATCTCGGCGAGTACCTGCGTGAGCAGCGGCGTACCGCGCAGCTCTCCCTGCGGCAGCTCGCCGACGCCGCCGGAGTGTCCAATCCGTATCTCAGCCAGATCGAACGCGGCCTGCGCAAGCCGAGTGCCGAGGTTCTGCAGCAGGTCGCCAAGGCCCTGCGGATCTCTGCCGAGACGCTCTATGTGCGGGCCGGGATCCTCGACGAGCGGGAGCGGGAGGAGTTGGAGACGCGAGCGGTCATATTGGCCGATCCGTCGATCAACGAGCGGCAGAAGAACGTACTGCTGCAGATCTACGACTCCTTCCGCAAGGAGAACGGTTTCGACGTCGTGCCCGACACCGGCGCCGAGGTACACGGTGCTGCGGATGCGGGGAGCAGAATCGATGCCGACGCGGAAAGCGGTGCCGGTGACGGAAACGGCGCCGGTACAGATGCCCGCGGCCCCCGCACGGCCGGCGGCAGTGACGCAGACACACCTCTGAACTGACTCTGATGATCCGGGAGGACCACAGTCATGGCCATCACCGATGACCTGCGCAAGACCTTCACCGACCGCACCCCCTTCTACTTCGCCGCCGGCACGGCCGACCTCGCCGTCGAGCAGGCGCGCAAGGTCCCGGCGCTGATCGAGCAGCTGCGGGCCGAGGCGCCCGAGCGGATCGAGGCCGTACGCAACACGGACCCCAAGGCAGTCCAGGAGAAGGTGGCCACGCAGGCCAAGGAGGCCCAGGCCACCGTTCAGGCGAAGGTGACCGAGGTCATCGGGGCGCTCGACACCGACCTGAAGAAGCTGGGCGAGAGTGCCCAGGACCTGGCTCTGCGGAGCGTGGGCGTGGCCGCCGAGTACGCGGTGCGTGCCCGGGAGACGTACGAGAAGGTCGCCGAGCGCGGCGAGAAGACCGTGCGGACGTGGCGCGGCGAGGCGGCCGAGGAGATCGTCGAGATCGCCGCCGTCGTCGAGGCGGAGCCGAAGTCGGTGCCGAAGCAGAAGTCCGAGGCGGCCGCCCCGCAGACGAAGCCGGCCCCTCCGGCCCCGAAGAAGGCCGCGCCGAAGCCCGCCGAGGCCAAGGCCGCGCCATTGAGGAAGCCCGCGCCCGTGCG
The DNA here is from genome assembly GCF_042749285.1 of Streptomyces sp. NPDC059499. Classification (NCBI taxonomy): domain Bacteria; kingdom Bacillati; phylum Actinomycetota; class Actinomycetes; order Kitasatosporales; family Streptomycetaceae; genus Streptomyces; species Streptomyces sp. NPDC059499. The sequence continues at coordinate 73,441 of NZ_JBHYTT010000019.1, read as the reverse complement.
CAAGCCCACGGCGAAGAAGACCACTCCGCCGTCCGCCAAGTAGCGGGAGCGGTTCCGGGGCTGCCGGGAACGGTCCGGGCACCTTTGGGGGTGGCCGGGTCGTTGTCCCGGTACCTTGGCCGCGAGGCGCTCATCCACTGACTAGGCGGTGCTCACCATGCTGCTCGAAGCATTCGGCTCGTTCCTTCAGATGCTCTACCTGGCCATGCTCGTCCTGGCCGTGGTCGCGCTGATCTTCGCCGCGACCGCGCGCGAGGACGCCTACCGGGCGGCGGACAAGCAGAAGAAGTCCTTCTGGCTGATCATCCTCGGTATCACCGTCTTCGTGAACCTGATCATCCCGATCCTCTTCCTGCAGATCGCGGGCGTGATCGCGTCCATCGTCTTCATGGTGGACGTCCGGCCGGCGATCAAGGCGGTGACGGGCGGCGGTGGTGGCCGCGGCGGTTCCAGCAGCGACGGACCGTACGGCCCCTACAACGGCGGGCGCTGAGCGCCCGCGGGTATGGCCGAGCCGGGGCGGGGGCGCACAGCGCTCCGGCCCCGTCCGCGTATCCGGGCCTCGTCGCGGTCGAGCAGCAGGACCGCCACGTCGTCGGTGAGCTCGCCGCCGTTCAGCTCCTGCACCTGGGTGACCGTTGCTTCCAGCAGCGCCTCGCTGCCGAGCCCCCGGTCGAGATGGCCGTTGACCATCGCGACCATGCCGTCCTGGCCGAGCCGTTGGGTTCCCCCGGCTCCGACACGCCCCTCGATCAGCCCGTCGGTGTACATCATCAGGCTCCAGGAGCCGCCCAGCTGCACCTGCCGCCGTGGCCAGCGGGCGTGCGGCAGCAGGCCGAGTGCCGGGCCGCCGTCCTCGTACGGGAGCAGGTGCGCCGCCCGTCCCTGGCGTGCGATCAGCGGTGCGGGGTGCCCGGCGAGGCAGAGACCCGCGCGCCGGCCGTCGGGCGCGATGTCGACGGTGCAGACCGTCGCGAAGATCTCCTCGCTCTGCCGTTCGTGCTCCAGGACCTGCTGCAGTGTGGAGAGCAGCTCGTCGCCGCAGAGCCCCGCCAGGGTCAGCGCCCGCCACGCGATGCGCAGCTCGACGCCGAGCGCCGCCTCGTCCGGGCCGTGCCCGCAGACGTCGCCGATCATCGCGTGGACCGTGCCGTCCGGGGTGCGGACCGTGTCGTAGAAGTCCCCGCCGAGCAGGGCGCGGCTGCGCCCCGGCCGGTAGAGGGCGGCGAAGCCCAGGTCGGATCCCTGGAGGAGGGGAGTGGGCAGCAGCCCGCGCTCCAGCCTGGCGTTCTCCTGGGCGCGCAGCCGGGATTCGGTCAGCTGGTGCTGGGCGGTGTCCGCGCGTTTGCGCTCCACCGCGTACCGGATGGCACGGCTGAGGAGGCGCCCGTCGAGCTCGCCGCGGAAGAGATAGTCCTGGGCGCCGACCCGTACGGCCTCGGCCGCCCGCTCCGCGTCGTTCTCCGCCGTGAGGGCGAGGACCGCGTGGCGCGGCGCGATGCGCAGGATGTGCTTGAGGGTGGCGAGCTCGTCCGGGTGCGCGGAGGCGTCGGCGCGTGCTCCGGTCGGCAGGGCCAGGTCGAGGTCGAGCAGGATGCAGTCGACGTCGTCGGTGAGGAGCCGTCCGGCCTCGGTGAGGTTGCGGGCGGTACGGACGCGAACCCGGGTCCCGGCGGCGGACGGCAGCTCGGGGACGGTGAAGGTGCCCGCAGGGTCGTCCTCGATCACCAGGAGGGTGAGGTCGGCGCCATGGGTGGTCTCCGCAGCGGGAACAGCACGCTGCTGCGGTACGGGTACGGGCATCGGTTCGGGTTTCCTTCCCTCCCCCCGAGGGCGCGGCGGGACGACGATCGACGACCCGCCAGACCGGGACGATAGCGGTCCGCGGCAGGGGAACGGAATGGCGTTCGAAGATCGGCCGCTGTCATATGCGCGGCCATAAGCCGCGTCCTGTCACGGATCCGGCGTGATGAGCGTGTGCGAAACGGACATGGGAGCCATGACAAACATCACGCGCCGCGGGGGGTGGGCGGCCTGCGCCCGGTCGGCTACTTGTCGGGGCGGACCACGCCGAGTATGGCCATGGAGCCGGCGCCGGTCAGCGTGACGTTGCGGCCGGGCCTCGGGGCGTGGACGATCGCGCCGTCGCCGACGTACATCCCGACGTGGCTGGCGTCGCTGTGGTAGATGATCAGGTCGCCGGGGCGCATGTCGCGGATGGCGATGCGCGGCAGCAGGCGCCACTGCTCCTGGGACGTCCGCGGGATCGGCCGCTTCGCCGCCGCCCAGGCCTGCGAGGTCAGCCCCGAGCAGTCGTACGAACCGGGGCCCTCGGCCCCCCACACGTACGGCTTGCCGATCTGCGCGGTCGCGAAGGCGATGGCCTGCCTGCCGCTCGCGCTCGCCTCGCGGTTGATGTCCTTCAGCGCGCCGGAGGAGAGCCAGGCGGCCTGCGCCGTGGAAGCCGCCTGCTGCTCGAGTTCGAGGAGCCGGGCCTGCTCCTTCTTCTCCAGCTGTGATTCGAGCTTCTTCGCCGCGGCGATCTGGGCGTTGATGCTCTTCTTGGCCTTGGCCTGCTTGACGCGGTTGGACTCGAGCTTCGTCCAGTTGATGCTCGCGTCCTGCGTGTACGTCTCCAAGTCCTCCTGCGTCCGCTTGAGTTGGGCGAGGACGCTCTTGGTCGCCTGCTGGCCCTGCCTGACCTGGTTCACGCCGTCGAGGAAGAGGCTCGGGTCGTTGCTGAGCACGAGCTGTGCGCCCGGCGGAAGTCCGCCGTTGCGGTACTGCTCGCGGGCCTGGGCGCCCGCTTGGCTCTTCAGGTCGGCGATCCGTGCCTGGCCGTCGGCGATCGCCTTGGCGAGCTTCACGATCTCGCTGGACTGCTCCTTCGTCTGCTCCTCGGCGAGGTTGTACGCGTCCGTGGCCGCCCCGGCCTTGCGGTACAGGGTGTCGATCTCCTCGCGTACCTCTTCGAGGGTCTTCTGCCCCTTGGCGGGGACCGTCACCGGGGCGGTGGGGGAGGGCTCGGGCACGGGTGCGGCCATGGCCTGGACCGGCGCGGCCAGTACAGCCAGCGCGCAGACCAGTGTGATCGCGGCAGCGGCACAGTGGCGTCGGTTCACGAGCTCCCCCTCCGGACAGAAAGCAGTAAAGGTACGGACCGCCGGATGGCGGACATCTGACTTACCGTCAGTAACGTTCTGGCAACGTCGCGATCGTGCCATGTCGTCCCGTAAAGCAACAGAGGCAGGCGCCAACCGCGGCGGACACCCGCCGATACTCACACGAACGGTGCCCCGTCCGGGTTCCCGAAGTGGCCGGACCGGATACTCCTTCGGGCTCCGTTCAGCGTGTGTTGGGCCTCAGGGCGGACCACCGCACCGTGATTTCACCTTGTCGCCACCGCCGTACCCCGTCCGTCAGCGGCCAGTCGGCGGAGACCGCCCGTGCCGCCGTGATCCAGCGCTGCCGCGCGCCCAGCGAGGCGTACGGGGCGGCGGCCGCCCACGCCCGGTCGAGGTCCCGCAGAAAGGCGTGGACCGGTTCGCCGGGCACATTGCGGTGGATCAGGGCCTTGGGGAGGCGTTCGGCGAGGTCCGAGGGGCGGTCCAGGGAGCCCAGGCGCGTCGCGAAGGTGACGGTGCGGGGACCCTCGGGGCCGAGGGCCACCCAGACGTGCCTGCGTCCGATCTCGTCGCAGGTGCCCTCGACGAGCAGTCCGTCCGGGGCGAGCCGTGCGCACAGCCGCTGCCAGACCGCGCCGACCTCCGCCTCGTCGTACTGGCGCAGCACGTTCGCCGCCCGGATGAGGGCGGGCCGGCCGGGCAGCGGGATCTCGAAGCCGCCGTGGACGAAGGTGAGGCCGTCGCGCTCGTACGGTTTCGCCGCGGCCACCCGTTCCGGGTCGATCTCGATGCCGACGACCGTGGTGCGCGGGTCGGCGGTGCGCAGCCGTTCCAGCAGCTCGACCGCGGTCCACGGGGCCGCGCCGTAGCCGAGGTCGACCGCGACGGGGGAATCGCTGCGGCGCAGGGCGGGGCCGTGGGTGGCGGCGATCCAGCGGTCCATGCGGCGCAGCCGGTTGGGGTTGGTGGTCCCGCGGGTCGCGGTGCCGATGGGGCGCTGGGGCATGACAGCGAGCGTATGCGAAGCCGCGGACGGGGCAGGCGGGGAGCTGTGGAGGGGCCGGGCGGGCCCGGGCCGCGCCGATCGCATGGCAATTATTTGGCAAAGTGGAAATGAAAGGCCTGGTTCCGCTGTTTTGCCTCTTGAAAGGGGCCGTGTGCCCCCGACGCGTGATGCCCTGAGCGAGGAGGAGCGGACCCACGTGAGCCAGTACGTCTCCCGGCTCGGCAACAGCCGTGTGGCACCCCGCATCCGCTTTCCCGGCGGTTTCTCCGGCGGCCACCGCAAGCCCCGGCGTGTCGCGATGCTCTCCGTGCACACCTCCCCGCTGCACCAGCCGGGCACCGGCGACGCGGGCGGCATGAACGTGTACATCGTGGAGCTGGCCAAGCGCCTGGCCGCGATCAACATCGAGGTCGAGATCTTCACCCGGGCCACCACGGGCGCCCTGCCCCCGTCGGTCGAACTGGCACCGGGCGTCCTGGTCCGGCACGTCGACGCGGGGCCGTACGAGGGCCTGGCCAAGGAGGAGCTGCCCGCTCAGCTCTGCGCCTTCACGCACGGCGTGATGCAGGCATGGGCCGGCCAGCGTCCCGGCCACTACGACCTCGTCCACTCGCACTACTGGCTCTCCGGCCAGGTCGGCTGGCTTGCCGCGCAGCGCTGGGGCGTTCCCCTCGTCCACGCCATGCACACCATGGCGAAGGTCAAGAACGCGGCGCTCGCCGAGGGTGACACCCCCGAGCCTGCCGCGCGCGTCATCGGCGAGACGCAGATCGTGCACGCCTCCGACCGGCTCATCGCGAACACGGCGGAGGAAGCGGACGAGCTCGTCCGCTTCTACGAGGCCGACCCGGCCGCGGTCGCCGTCGTCCACCCCGGGGTCAACCTGGACCGCTTCAGTCCCGCCGACGGCCGCGCCGCCGCGCGGGCCCGTCTCGGACTGCCGCAGGACGCCCTGGTCCCGCTCTTCGCCGGCCGTATCCAGCCGCTGAAGGCCCCCGACGTGCTGCTGCGCGCCGTCGCCGTACTCCTGGACCGTCAGCCTTCGCTGCGCTCCCGGATCGTCGTGCCGGTCGTCGGCGGCCCCAGCGGCAGCGGGCTGGCGAAGCCGGAGGGCCTGCAGAAGCTGGCGGCGCGCCTCGGCATCGCCGATGTCGTGCGCTTCCACCCGCCGGTCGGGCAGGACCAGCTCGCCGACTGGTTCCGGGCGGCGTCCGTGCTGGTCATGCCCTCGTACAGCGAGTCGTTCGGGCTCGTCGCCATAGAGGCCCAGGCCTCCGGTACGCCGGTGGTCGCGGCGGCGGTCGGCGGTCTGCCGGTGGCTGTACGGGACGGGGTGAGCGGCTTCCTGATCCCCGGCCACGACCCGGACGCGTACGCGCAGGCGCTGGGCCGGTTCGCCGAGAGCCCGGAGCTGGTCGGCCGGATGGGCGGGGCGGCCGCCGCGCACGCCCAGTCCTTCGGCTGGGACACGGCGGCCTCGGCCACCGCCGACGTGTACACGGCGGCGATGTACGAACACCGCCGCAGGGCGCGTACGCACCACGGCTGAGGTCTCGTGCGCGGTACCTCTGTCGTACGCTCGCACCATGGCTGACGTATCCGACGAAGCAGCAGTGGCGCAGGTCATCGAGGCGACGCTGAACGACGCGGAGCTCGAGTGGGAGAGCCCCGAGCCCGGCACCTTCGTCGTGAAGCTGCCCGGTACCCGGAAGCTGTCCACGACCTGCTCCCTGCGTGTCGGCAGGCACTCCCTCTCCCTCAACGCGTTCGTCGTCCGTCACCCGGACGAGAACGACGCGGCCGTGCACCGCTGGCTCCTGGAGCGCAATCTGCGCCTGTTCGGAGTGAGTTACGCGATCGACCCGCTCGGCGACGTCTACCTCGTCGGCAAGTTCCCGCTCTCGGTGGTCACGCCCGAGGAGCTCGACAGGCTGCTGGGAACCGTTCTCGAGGCGGCCGACGGCGCCTTCAACTCCCTCCTCGAACTGGGCTTCGCGAGCGCGATCCGCAAGGAGTACGCCTGGCGGGTCGAGCGGGGCGAATCCACCCGGAATCTTGACGCGTTCACCCATCTGACCCAGCGCCCGGCCAACTGACCTTCGACTCCCACGAATTCGGCGGCGCAGGCATCTTCCGCTGTGCTGTCGTGCCGTGGCATGCTCGCCGCCGACGCAGATATGAACATCGTTCATATACCTGAAAGGCGGTTCGGGCTCATGGGGAACCTCAGCAGACGCCGGCTGCTCGGCAGCGCCGTCGCCGTCACCGCAGCGGCCGCCACCGGGGCGCTCGGCGGCTCGGGCACGGCACGGGCCGAGAACAGGGCCGGCACGGCACGCACGGCGAGCGGCGCCGGTGCGGAAGGGGCGGGAGGGACGGCCGGCGCGGCAGGTTCCGGTGCCCGGACCCCGGGATCGTCGCCCCTGTGGCGGGAGTTCACCGCCGCCCCGTTCACCCACCCCCAGATCCCGTTCATCGGCCGCGCCGGCTACCGCTCGGGCTCCGCCCTCCCGCGCCGGGCCGCCCGTCCCTTCGTCGCGGACGTCCTGAAGTACGGGGCCAGGCCGGACGGTTCGGCCGACGCCGCCCCCGCAATCAACCGTGCCATCGCCGCTGCCGGAGAGCGTGGCGGTGGCACGGTGCTCATCCCGGCAGGGACCTACCGCATCGACGACATCATCCGTATCGGCCACAGCGACGTGGTGGTGCGCGGGGCGGGCAGCGGTGCGACGAAGCTGTACGCGACCAGGAACCTCACCGAGCTCATCGGCACCTACGGCAGCCGCTACGGCGGTGACAAGTCCAGCTGGTCCTGGGCCGGCGGCCTCATCTGGCTCTGCCCGGAAGCCCGCTGGACCTCGCTCACCGACGCGATCAGGGCGAAGGCCTGGCCCTTCGAGGGCTGGACCGGCAACAAGCGTGACGAGTGGCGGACCCTGGCCACCGTCGCCCCCGCCCGCCGCGGCGACCGGACGGTCACCGTCTCCTCCGCACGGCACCTGAAGCCCGGCCGGCTGGTCCTCCTGCGCCTCGCCGACGACGCCGGCCACACGCTGCTGCGGCACATGGCGGGCGACAGCGAGGGCGCCGCGTCGTACGTCTGGGACGACAAGACGAAGCTGACCTCGTACGTCCCCTACGAATGGCCGGTGCGCATCACCGCCGTACGCGGGCGGAAGGTCACCCTGGAGCGGCCCCTCCCGCTCGACGTGCGTCCCGAGTGGGACCCCCGCCTCACCACCCTCGCCACCCCGCTCAGCAACTCCGGTGTCGAGGGCCTCACCCTCGAAGCGGTCGAGACCCCGCAGGCGCCGCACCTGCTCGACAAGGGGTACAACGGCGTCGCCTTCCAGTGCGCCTACGACTGCTGGGCGGACGACATCACGGTCCGTCACGTCGACAACGGCTTCGGGCTGATCGGCGCGTCCGCCTGCACGTTGCGCCGCACGAAGGTCGCCGGCCGGGGCGCGCACCACCCGTACTACTGCCGTGAGGGCTCGCACGACAACCTGATCGAGGACTTCACCGTCGAGGAGCGCACGGTCCCGGCGCCCGTCGGCACCCAGCTCCACGGCATCAACGTCGAGGGTCTGTCCAGCTACAACGTCTGGTCGAACGGGCGGATGGAGATGGGTACGTTCGACTCGCACCGGGGCATGCCGTTCGCCAACGTCCGTACGGACATCACGGTCGACAACAACGGGCGCCACGGCGGCGACGCCAGCGCCGGCCCCCTCTTCGGCGCCCGGTTCACCCACTGGAACATCAGGGTGACCAACGGCCGCGCGGGCCTCATGCGTATCGACGGCCTCGCCCCGTACAGCGCGACGGTCGGCATCAGCGAGGTGACGGAGTTCGACCAGATCGACGTCCCCGACTTCACCGGCGACCTGCACACCCGCCTGGAGGCGTACGGGACTCCCGAGACCGTCCGCCCGCACAACCTGTACGAGGCCCAGCGCGCCCTGACCCGCTGAGGCCCCGCCGCCCCGGCGCCGCGCTCACTCCCGCGAGCGCGGCGCCGACTCCACCGTCTCCAGTGCCGCCACGAGCCGCGGCGCCACCTCCGTCCACGTCCACTCCAGCGCGTCCTCCGGGGCCTCCCGGGGGACCGTCTCGGTCAGCATGATCAGGTAGAGGTAGCTGCGGTAGAGGGCGATCCGCAGCCGTACGGACGCGGTGAACGCCACCGGACCGCCCGTCACGGACGCGTACCCGGCGAGGAAGTCCTTGTCCTCCTCCAGATCGCCGAGCAGGGCCGTCGAGACGAAATCGGCCACCGGATCGCCCCAGAACATCCGCTCGCCGTCGATGATCCCGCCGATGGACCGGGCACCCGGCTCCCCGGTCACCAGCACATTGCCCTGCCACAGATCGAAGTGGACCAGAGCCGGCACGGTCACCTCGTCCAGCACGGGCGAGGCGGCGTCCAGCACCGACCGGATCTCCGCCACCGGGCGCGGCAGCCTGGCCCCGTACTTCTCCGCGTCGGCGAGCACCGCACTCGTCATCGCCGTGAACGCCTCGCGCCAGGTGGGGGAGAGCGGCCCCAGCGCCCCGCCGGGATACCCGAACCCGGCCGGTCCCCGCACGGTGTGGAGACGGCCGACGATCCGCCCGAGCTCCGTGCGCAGCCGCTGCTCCTCACCGTCCACCAGGTCCTCGGCCACGTCGTTCCAGGGCCGTCCCGGACACGCCGTCATGACGACGTACGCGCCCGCCGGTGCCCCGGAGTCGAGCTCGCTGTGCACGACCTGCGGGATCCTGCCGCCGCCCACTGCCGCGGCGGCCTCGTAGAAGACGACCTCGTTGACCAGCAGGCGCTGTTCGTAGCTCATCCCGGTGGATCGGAGGGGCGGAACCTTCACCACCCAGTCCCGGCCGTCCCGGAGCGTGACGCGGGTGACGGTGTTGTACGTGCCGCCCGTGAGCGGCTCGCAGGAGGCGACGGAGCCCTCCGGGACCCCGACGGCTCCGAGTACGGCGGCAGTTGTGCCGGTCTGCATTGACGGATCTCCTCGGTTCACGGCAGGGGCACGAGTCTCACCACGGTGACCGTCAGCACGGATCCTGAGACGTAGTAGAGGACGATCGCCCCGTACACCGTCGCCTCGCGCCGGTCGTGTTCCCGTTTGACGGCGGACGACCCGTGACCGTACGGATCCTTGGCCAGGGTGCGTGCCATCTCGTCCCGGAAGAAGTCGCCGTCCCGCATCTTTGCCAGGGTGTCGTCGGCCGGCGGCGCGTAGGAGATGCGGAAACTCAAGCGACGCTCCGCCTCTCGGCCTCGTCCCGCGCCAGCCGTACCAGGATCCGCTCGGCCTCCGGATCGGGGACGGACTCCAGCATCCAGTGCCGCATGACGGCCTGGATCTCGTGGACACCGGCTCCGTTGATCGCGAGGTCGAACTCCTCGCGTCTGTCCTCGGGCAGCGCGGCGCGGATGGCGGGGATGCTGTTGGGCACCTCGACCTCGGCACCGCCGACGAAGGTCTTCAGAGACTCGCTCATGATCGCTCTCCCGATCTCCTTGCTCTCTGTGCACTGCCTACCCGTTCCGCGCTGCCTGAGCACCTCGGAACAGGCGGGCACGGGCGTCACGTTAGCCGGTGCGGCACGGGTTGGCGCCGGACCCCCTGCGTGCGGCCGGGGAGCTTGCACCCGAACCCCCGATCGGCGCCGTACTCCTCGAACCGCTCCTGCGGACTTGAGTCTCCAGTAGGGGGAGACGCGAACATGGGGGCATGGACGGCGACACGCTCCACTCGATCGGCGAACTCGCTCGGCGGACCGGTCTCACGGTCAAGACCATCCGGTTCTACTCCGATCGCGGCATCGTGGCGCCGACGGACCGTAGCCCGGCCGGCTACCGCCTCTACAACACCGACGCCGTCGCACGCCTGGACCTCGTGCGGACGCTGCGCGAGCTGGGGCTGGACCTTCCCACGATCCGCAAGGTCGTGGACCACGAACTCTCGCTCCCCGAGGTCGCCGCGGCGCACGCCGACGCACTGGCCGTGCAGATCCGCGTCCTGCGCCTGCGGCGCGCGGTGCTGACGGCGGTCGCCGAGCGCGGGTCCACACCTGAGGAGACGGAACTCATGCACCGACTTGCCCAGCTCTCCGAGGACGAACGCCGTCGACTGACCGGCGAATTCCTCGACGCCGTCTTCGGTGGTCCTGACGCGGCCCCCGTCTTCGCGGGGGCCATGCGCTCGATGACCCCCGAGCTGCCCGACAACCCGGAGCCGGAGCAGATCCAGGCATGGGTGGAGTTGGCTGAAATGTCCCTGGACCCGGAATTCCGCGCCGTGTTGCGGCGGATGACCGAGTACCAAGCAGCTGAGCAGGCCCGAGGCGGGACGGCGGGCCCGCGCCGCGACATCGTCGCCATCGTTCGTGACCAGGCCGGCCCGGCTCTGGCCGCCGGTATCGACCCGGCCTCGCCCCAGGCCGATCCGGTCGTCGCGGCGTTCGCGAAGCACTACGCGCACCTGGTCGCCCGCCCCGACGACGTCGAGCTTCGCCGCCGGCTGGCGGCTCGGCTGGAGAGCGTGAACGACCCCCGCAGGGAGCGGTACCTCCAGCTGCTTGCCGTGGTCAACGGCTGGCCGGCCCCGGAGAGTCTGGCTCCGGTGCTGGACTGGTCCGTACAGGCTCTGCGCGTCCGGACACAGCAAGGACGTTGAGGTCGCAGGACGCCATGGGCAGGCCGCGGGCCCCGGCGGTGACGGCTGCGACGCCGTTCTGCAGCGCATGACAGGGCCCCGGCCGCTGCGACCGGGGCAGCCGCCGGGCCGTGAGGGGGAGAGAGGCGGTTCCCGTCGGCAGGTCTGGAGCGACGAGGAGGGGGAACACGGCGAAACGCCGGGTGAGCCCCGGTTCCAGCCGTAGCCCGAGGGCCACCGATACGACGGGAACGCCATGCCGACCGACACACCGGAAAGACGCACCGCCCTCCCCGGTGGGCACGTGTCCGCCACGCCGCCCCCCGTGGGCGAGTACGTTCCGGGCCGGCCGTCCCGGCCGTCCCGGGCGGTCGGGGAGCGCTCGCCCCGTGCCCCGGAGACCGCCGGGGGCGTGGGCAGGGCCGCGGGAATCATCGCTTCGGCGGCGGCCTGTCAGGCGGCCCTGATGGTGGGGCTCGGACTCCTGATCACCGGACCCGCGGCCCGTGCATGGCCGTTGACGTCCGAGGACGAGGTCACCGACGCGCTGGAGCGTGCCCGTACCGGCGCGCTCGACACCGTGTCCCTCGTCGTCTCCGAGGCGGGCAACACGGCCACGGTCATCGGGGGCACCCTCCTGGCCTGCCTCGTCCTCCTCGTGGTCCCGCGGCTTCCCAGGTGGCGGGACGCGCTCTTCCTGGCGGTCGCCGTCTCGCTCCAGTCCCTCGTCTTCCTGGTCGTCACCGAAGCCGTGGACCGCACCCGGCCGGACGTCGAACGGCTCGACGCCTCGCCCCCCACCTCCAGTTACACCTCCGGCCACACCGGCGCGGCGACAGCCCTGTACGCCGGCATCGCGATCCTGGTCCTGCACCGGACGAAGGGGCCGTGGCGCAGAGCCGTGGCGGTGCTCCTCCTCCTCGTGCCCCTGCTGGTGGGGGTCGCCAGGGCGTACCGGGGGATGCACCATCCGACGGACATCGCGGGCGGCCTGGTCAACGGCGGACTGTCCCTGTTCATCGTCGGCCGCGCCCTGCTGACCGGACCGCACGTACCCGCCCCCGCGCCCGCCGACGCGTCGGCCGGTGAGGCACCGGCCGCCGGGGCGCCGACGGGGCGGGCCCACGGCAGCACCACTGTGGTCTTCAACCCCACCGTCACCGACGAGGCGGCCTGTGCCGGCCTGCGACGGGTTCTCGAGGAACACGGTCACCACGGGGCGGACTTCGTACCGACCACAGCCGACGACACGGGGGAGGGACAGACGGCGCGCGCGGTGCGGGACGGTGCGTCACTCGTCGTGGTCTGCGGCGGTGACGGGACGGTCCGGGCGGCGGCGGAGGCGCTGGCCGGTACGGGCATACCGCTCGCTGTGGTGCCCTGCGGCACGGGCAACCTCCTCGCCCGCAACCTGGGGCTTCCGGTGAAACCGGCGGAGGCGCTGGCCGTCGCGCTGCGCGGTTCTCCGCACCGCATCGACCTCGGGCGGATCGAGGGCGACGGCATGGCACCCGCGCACTTCACGGTGATGTCCGGCGCCGGGCTCGACGCCGCGATGCTGGAGAGCACCAGCGACCGCGCCAAGGCCGTGCTCGGCTGGCCCGCCTATGTGGTGGCGGGCCTGCGGGAACTGCGCGCGCCCCGGATGCGCCTGACGGTCGCCCTCGACGGAGCGCGGCCCCTGCGCCGCACCGCCCGGATGGTGCTCGTCGCCAACACCGGCAAGGTTCAGGGCGGTGCCGCGCTGGTCCCGGCGGCCCGGCCCGACGACGGCCTGCTCGACCTCATGATCCTCGACCCGCGCGGACCGATGGGCTGGCTGGGCGCCGTCGTCTCGCTGGTACGCCGAAGGCCGGAGAGGGAGATCGGCCACACAGGCCGGTCGCCCGTGGAGTACTTCACCTTCCGTCACGCGGACATCCGCTTCGAGGCACCGCAGCCACGCGAGTCGGACGGCGACCCCGTGGCCCCGGGCAGGCGCCTCACCGCGCAGGTCAGACCCGGCGCGCTGACCGTGCTCATGCCTGAACGGGGGGAGTGAGATGGGTACCGCAACCCGGGTCCCGCAGACCCGCGACATGGTCGGCAGCGAACTCTCCGGCGACGAGGCGCTGGCCGCCCTGCGGCGCTACGGCCGATGGCCGCTGCTGCGCGACTCCTTCGTCCGCTTCCGGTACGCCGACGGCTTCAGCCACTCCCGGGCGCTCGCCCTGCAGACCGTGCTGGCCGTGGTGCCGCTGGTCATCGCCTTCGTCGGCCTCTCGACGGCCCTGCACACGGAAGACCTGGGCAGGGTGGCGGAACTGACGATCCACCGGATCACGGCGGGGCCGAGCGCCGCGGTGGTCGACGACGCGCTGGACCGCAGCCGGCGGACGGCCGACGAAGGGGCCCAGCTCGCCCTGTGGTTCGGACTGGTCTTCTCCCTGACCAACACCACGACGGCGATGTGCCAGATAGAGCGCGGTGCCAACCGCATATACGGGGTCGAACGGGACCGGGTCTTCCATCTGAAGTACCTGCGGGGGCTGGTGATGTCGCTGACCGCCGGAATCCCGCTCGGCATCGGCTTCGTCGTCATGGTGGCCGGAGGCGACCTGGTGCCGGCCGTCGTCGACGTGTACGACCTCGGTGCCGGTGCCCGGTCCGCGTGCGACCTGCTGCGCTGGCCGGCCGGGGTGGTCCTCGTGGTCATTTCGGCGAGCGCGATCTTCCGCCGTTCGCCGAGGCGCCGGCAACCGGGCTACACCTGGCTGGCCTTCGGCGCCGCCGTGTACCTGGTGCTGTGGACCACGCTGACCTGGCTGCTCAGCCTCTACCTCGAGGTCAGCGGTTCGTTCGACACCGTGTACGGCCCGCTCACGGCCTTCATGTCCCTGCTGCTCTGGGCCTACCTCACCTCCATCGCGCTCTTCCTCGGCCTCTCCTTCGCCGCCCAGCTGGAGGCGGTGCGGGCCAAGCGGCCCGGTCCCGTACAACCCGATCCAGGAGCCTGAATGACTGCCCGACCCGCTGCCCCGGCCCGACGACGGATCCGCCGGGACGCCGACCGCAGATTCGGGATCCGGCTGTTCGGTTCCGCGGCCGTCGCCGCGGTCGCAGCCGTCCTCTTCGGACTCCTGTTCGTCCTCGTGGAGAGCGGCTGGGGTCCGCTGCGGCGCCTCGACGCGGGCGCCGCGAGGTGGCTGAACCGGACCGCCCTCGACCATCCGGCGTGGACCGGCACCCTGCGCTTCTTCTCCGACGTGGTCTGGGACCCGGTGACCCTGCGCGCGGCGGTCGCGGTGCTCACCCTGTGGCTGGTGCACCGGCGTGCCTGGCGCCTGGCCACATGGTCGGCCTTCACCGCCGTGGCGGGAGGGCTGACGGGTCTGCTCGTCAAGAGCGTCGTCGAGCGGGCGAGGCCGGACCTGCCGGACCCGGTGGCGCACGCCCCCGGCTTCTCTTTCCCCTCCGGCCACGCGATGACGGCCACGACCTCGTTCGCGATCCTGCTGCTCGTTCTCCTGCCCCTGGTGCGCCCGGGCCTCCGTCCCCTGTGCTGGGCCGTCGCGGCCGTCTCCGTACTGGGTGTCGGCTTCACCCGCATCGCGCTGGGCGTCCACTGGTTCAGCGATGTCGTCGGCGGCTGGACGCTCGGGCTCGCCGTCGTGGCAGTGACCGGCTGGTCCTTCGAGGCATGGCGCGCCGACGCGGGCCTCGGCCGGACCGAGATGGCGGAGGGCCTGGAGCCGGAACTGGGCGACGAAGACCCGGAGTCGGCCGACCCGGCCCCTCGCCGTGACTGAGCACCTCCGCGCTGTCGCGACCACGGGGGGTGAGGACGGGGCCGGGCCCCGACGCAGGGGAGTTCGTTCAGACAGGATGAGTCCATGTCGAATCGATCTGTCCTGGTCTACGACGGTGACTGCGCCTTCTGTACGACCTCGGTGAACTACCTCATGCGGCGATTGCGACCGAACTGCACCGTCACGCCGTGGCAGTTCGCGGATCTGGAAGCTCTCGGCGTCACCCAGCAGCGAGCCGAACGCGAGCTGCTGTACGTCTCGCCGGCCGGCACGGTGTACGGCGGCGCTCAGGCCGTCGCCAAACTCCTGTTGCGTGCCGGTGGTGTCTGGGCCTGGCCGGGCGGCTTGCTGACCCTGCCTCCGATGCGCTGGATCGCCCACGGTCTCTACCGGCTCATCGCCACCAACCGTGACCGTCTGCCCGGCGGCACGCCGGCCTGCGCATTGCCGGCGGACCGAAGGCCCGGCACGCGGCCTGCCGGCTGAGAGCGACCGCGTGTGAGGGACAGGCCGTCAGCGAGTACCTGGGGCACTCCGGCCCGGGACCGACGTTGAAGGTGTACGCGTCCCAATGGATCTGTTCACGAGAACGGACAGCAGATGTTCACCACTTTGGGAGGCACCTGATTACCTGCAGAAATCGAACGCCATCCTTGCCCGTGTTTACCGCGACACCGGGCGGACCGACCTCGCCTCCACACACGCCGAGCAGGCGCTGCACAGAGCCCGAGAAACAGGCGACCCGGCCAACGAGACCGACTGCCTCATCACCCTCGGTAGCCTGCACCAGCTCAACGGCCGCGTGGATCTGGCCTCCGCGCATCTGGAAGAGGCTCTGAGGATCACCCGCCGCTGCGACTTCCGCCACCAGCAGGCCGAAGCTCACGCCGGACTCGCCCACGTCCGCCTGGGATCCGGCGACTCGGATGTTGCTGCGGACCACGCCGAAACCGCCCTGACCATCGCCCGGGAACTGGAACTGCGCCTGACCGAAGGCCGCGCACTGATCGCGCTCGCCGCCGTAGGACGGGCCACTGGAGACCCTGCCACGGCGGCCCGGCACGCTGCTGAGGCCGAGCGAGTCGCGCAGGAGGCCAGCTACCGCCTGCCGCCCGTGGCCCGCCTCAGCTGAGGCATTTCAGCGGTAGAACTGGGTGACCGTGGAGACCTTCGGGTCCCCGGTGTCGTCTTCCAAGCGCGGCCCACGCTCGAGCGCGACCAGGCGTTCTCCGAGGCTGAAATGCGGTCTCGGCGGTTTCAACAGTCGACTCACTCATGCCGCCCACCTCATATCTAAGCCCGCCCCCACCCCTGTACATCAGCCGTCGCTGTCGTCAGCCACCCCCGTACCTCCGGCGTGCGTGAGCTCAGCGGCGCGATCGCTCGGTAGCCCAATGCTCAGTCAGGGCCGTTGTCAGGGATGTGTCCATCGGAGATCGGGCCACCTCGTAGCGGACGACGGCCTCGTCATCCGTGCGGTCGGGTTCGACCCCGCCGAGCACCTCACGGTCGAGCCCGGGCGTGGGGCAGCCAGTCGACGACCTGGACGTCGTCGTTGATGTAGACCACGACGCCGCCCTGGCCCTCATCCGCGAGCGGCTCGGGCGGAGCGACGTGCAGACCGGTCGTGGCGAGGTCCAGCCGTACCTGGTCGAGGAGGAGTCGGGTCTGGCCTGCGCCGTCTTCTCCACAGCTGGGACGAGGCCGGCGATCCGGGAGCGGAGCACTGAACTACGTTTGCAAGGC
The DNA here is from genome assembly GCF_042749285.1 of Streptomyces sp. NPDC059499. NCBI lineage: Bacteria > Bacillati > Actinomycetota > Actinomycetes > Kitasatosporales > Streptomycetaceae > Streptomyces > Streptomyces sp. NPDC059499. The sequence goes on along the minus strand of NZ_JBHYTT010000019.1, from coordinate 57,108 downwards.
GTGAAGTTGGGCGAGCAGCGACCTACCCGCCAAAGAACAACCCGAGCAATAGGCTGTTGCCCCATACGAGTGTCAGACGGAGGGGGACGTCGTGCCACATTCCGACACAGCGGTCAGGACTCGTACACGCCTGCTGCTGATGTACAACCTCACGCCGCAGGTGCGGGTGCCCGACGCCATGCTCCGCCCGCTGACGGAGGCGCTTGGCCTCGGCCGATTCGCCTCCCACGTCGAAGCCGCCGGACGGCTGCTGCCCCAACTGGTACTGCACGAACACGTCCCCGAGATCACGCTGCCATCGAACGCGGCCCGGGTCGACGGTGCGGCAATCACCCTGGCCGTCACGCCTCGTGGGGACCCGCTGCTCTTCGTAGACGTCGAAATCACGGACGGCGCGGACAGCTCGGACGCAATCGCCGACACGCTCTATGCCACCTGGCAGGACCGCGCCGCGACGCGCGTCGGCGGGATGCCGTTGACCGAGTGGCTCGACGAGCGCCTGCGCACGTACGGCATCACGGACCGACCCGCCGACCAACTGCCCCTCGAGTTCGGCCGGAACGTTCACCAGAGTGTCTTTCCTGGAGCGGCGCTCGCACAAGGGCTGTTGGCCGAGCACATGCCCGGCGACGCGGTCGGCCAGGATGTGGTGACCATCGTGCTGCGCGGCACGCTGGACGACGGCACCGGCGCCACGCTGGGCATACGCCGACCTGAGACGCTGAACAACCCAGGCCAGACCATGGTTGCGCACGGCAGGGGCGTGTCATTGATCGTCGGCTACGCGCCGCCGGTGGAGAACGCGTTCGGGCTGGCCGCGGTCGGCATTCTCAACGCGGTCGCGGCCGTGCACCGGATCCGGCGGCAGGCGTTCGAGGCTCTGGAGCTTGACCAGGCCGCGGTAGTCGAGACGACGGAGGATGCCCGCACCCTGGTCGCGCAGCTCTCGCGTCGGCTCAGCGATCTCCAGCTCGACCTGAGCTTCAGTGCCGAGATGTACGCCGACACGATCCTCATCCCGGAACTGCTGGTCGAAAGCTTCCACTCGTCGCTGCGCGGCGTCTCCGCGCTGGTAGAAGCGCTGACCAACACGTCCCGCACTGTCGAACGGGTGAACGCTGTGCTCGCGACGCGACGCGTCGACCTGGAGACGGCGTCCCAGGAGTACGCCGAGGGCCGCGACCGGGTGTTGGCCTCGGTGATCGCCGCCGGCTCAGTCATCGCGCTCCCGCCCGCGCTGCTGCTCGCATACTTCGGCGTCAACAGCAGCGACGTGGATCCGCGCCGGTCGATCCTGGACGTCCAACATTACGGTGTCGCATACGCGATCGCCTGGGTACCGTTCCTGCTGCTGATCGCGGCAGGCCTGGTCGCACGCCGCCGCATATCGCTGGGCTTATCCGCCCCAGATGCGGCTCCCAGGCGGCGCCGAACCCAGCTTTTCTGGCGTAGACGATCGCGTCGACAGGCTCGGTGACTACGGCGCCTTCCTACAGCTCCGCCATGTCGATGATCCCGCTGGCCGCCCGCTGGAGCGCGGAGGGCGTGTCGTGCCCGGCGCTGGTCGACGACGACTTCGGTGGAGCGGGTGTTCTTGGAGTGCGGTGTGGTGCACATCGTGGCGAGAACCTTCGATGGCCACTCGGACCCCGGCTTGACGCTCCGCGTCTACGCGCACCTCATGCCGTCCGGCCGGGAGCGGACCAGCAGAGCCGTGTCCGATGTCTATTCGAATCGTCTGGCCCCTGAACCGTGAGAGCCGCAGGTGGTCCGGCAGGATGCTCGGACCTGGTCACTTCGGAAGGGAATCCGTGGACTCGACGGACGGCGTCATCAATCTGATTCACCTGGCCGACAGGCCTGGCACCAGCGGGCAAAGTGTCTCCGTGCGCATCCTGGGTCGCTATCAACCGGGAATTCTGACCGGCCACGACTTCCTCGACTGCGAGATCGTCATCAACGCGGAATCCGTCAATGGCAACTTCGCGGTGACCCTCCTCCCTGAGGACCTTGAGGACTGGGAGGGCTCCTTGGCAACCCTGGAGTCCGGCCGGTTCGTCGTGTGGCTCGTATCCGGGCGGACTCCTTCGATGAAGTTCGAGCCTGACGAGGGCGGCGGGCTCTGGGTGTCCGTGCACGACGGGCCGTCATCCGGAGTCACTGTCAAAGTCCCGTTGTTCGTCTCACCGACCTGGGTCATCGAGCAGCGGGATCTGCTCGACCAGGCCCGCCGGGCCTATCCCCGCGAGGTCGTCGAGACATCACCCGGCGCCTACGAGTGGCGGCGTGCTCGCAACGTCTGACGGCCTGACCAAGCCACTGAGGGCCCCACAGGCGGCCCAGCCCCACCACAAAGCCCCCGCCCCGCGAGAAAATCGCAGGTCGGGGGCTTGTTGGTGTCGCGTTACTTCTTCTTGCCCTGGTTCTTCACGGCCTCGATCGCGGCCTTCGCCGCGTCCGGGTCGAGGTACGTGCCGCCCGGCTTCAGCGGGTTGAAGTCGGCGTCCAGCTCGTACGCGAGCGGGATGCCGGTCGGGATGTTGAGGCCCGAGATGGCGTCGTCGGAGATGCCGTCCAGGTGCTTCACCAGGCCGCGCAGGCTGTTGCCGTGGGCGGCGACCAGGACGGTCTTGCCGTCGAGGAGGTCCGGGACGATGCCGTCGTACCAGTACGGCAGCATGCGGTCGACGACGTCCTTGAGGCACTCCGTGCGCGGACGCAGCTCCGAGGGGATGGAGGCGTAGCGCGGGTCGTCGCTCTGCGAGAACTCGGTGCCGTCCTCGAGGGCGGGCGGCGGGGTGTCGTACGAGCGGCGCCACAGCATGAACTGCTCCTCGCCGAACTCGGCGAGCGTCTGGGCCTTGTCCTTGCCCTGGAGGGCGCCGTAGTGGCGCTCGTTCAGGCGCCAGGAGCGGTGGACGGGGATCCAGTGGCGGTCCGCGGCTTCCAGCCCGAGCTGGGCGGTGCGGATCGCGCGCTTCTGGAGGGAGGTGTGTACGACGTCGGGGAGCAGGCCGGCGTCCTTGAGCAGCTCACCGCCGCGGACCGCCTCCTTCTCGCCCTTGTCGGTGAGGTCTACGTCCACCCAGCCGGTGAACAGGTTCTTGGCGTTCCATTCGCTCTCGCCGTGGCGGAGGAGGATCAGCTTGTACGGTGCGTCGGCCATGGCTCCGAGCGTAATCGAACCCGCGCGGCCTCCGCGCGCCCGGTCACAGGGCGGACAAAGGGGAGTGCGGGCCTGCGCCGTTTGACGATGGGCGTCAATCGAGTGGCGGTCCGGGACTCCCTCTTCGTAATGTTCGGACTGCTATAGGGCCGCTTACATCTGTCGGCTCGCATCCGTTCGCACGTCCCCAGGGGGAGCCCTATGTCCGTCGCCGGTCTCAGGAAGGCGGCACACGAGACGGTTGCCGGGCTCCCCAGGGAGTTCTGGTGGCTGTGGACCAGCACGCTGGTCAATCGCCTGGGGGCGTTCGTCGCCACGTTCATGGCGCTCTACCTGACCCTGGACCGGGGCTACTCGGCCTCGTACGCCGGTCTGGTCGCCGCCCTCCACGGGCTCGGCGGAGTCGTCTCCTCGCTCGGGGCCGGGGTGATGACGGATCGGCTGGGACGCCGGCCCACCATGCTGATCGCGCAGCTCTCGACCGCGGCGTCGGTGGCCGTGCTCGGCTTCATGGTCCATCCGGCCGCGATCGCCGCCATGGCCTTCGTGGTGGGCATGGCCAGCAATGCGTCCCGGCCGGCCGTGCAGGCGATGATGGCCGACATCGTCCGGCCCGAGGACCGGGTGCGTGCCTTCTCGCTCAACTACTGGGCCATCAACCTGGGCTTCGCCGTCTCCTCGGCAGCGGCCGGTTTCATCGCCGAGTACAGCTATCTGGCCGGCTTCCTGGGCGAGGCCGCCATGACGTTGGTCTGCGCCGTCGTCGTCTTCCTCAAGGTGCCGGAATCCAGGCCCGAGGTGGCGCCCCGGGTGGCGGGGAGCCGCGCCCCGGACGACGTGCGGCTGATCACGGTCATGCGCGACGGGCGCTACATGGGCGTCGTCGGGCTGTCGTTCCTGGTCGCGTTGATCTTCCAGCAGGGGCACCTGGGGCTGCCGGTGGCCATGGGTGCGGACGGGTTCTCCAGCTCGGACTTCGGTACGGCCATCGCCGTCAACGGCGTGCTGATCGTGGTCCTGCAGATTCCGGTCACCCGGTTCATCCAGCACCGTGACCCACGCCGTCTGCTGATCATCTCGTCCGTGCTCGCGGGGTACGGGTTCGGGCTGACCGCCTTCGCGGGGTCGGTCGGCGTGTACGCGCTGACGGTGTGCGTCTGGACCCTCGCCGAGATCGTCAACGCCCCGACGCAGACCGGCATCGTCGTCCAGCTCTCGCCGGCACACGGCAGGGGGCGCTACCAGGGCATGTACACGCTGTCCTGGTCGGCTGCGGCACTCGTCGCACCGCTGATGTCCGGCTTCGTGATCGACCACTACGGCGCGGACTGGCTGTGGGTGACCTGCGCGGTGCTGGGCACCGTGGCGGCGTTCGGCTACTGGCTGCTGATGCGGAAGCTGCCGGATCCTGTGGCCGCGGCGCCCCTCGCCACCGAGCGGGCGGTCGCCGAGCCGGCGGTCTGATCGGAGACCGGCGGTCTGCCGTCCGAAGGGGCCGGGGGGCCGAAGCGGTCTGCCGTCCGAAGGGGCCTGCGGCGCGGAGGCGAGCGCGGCGATGCCCCGCGGCGACACGCGTCCGCCGCGGGGCACGCTCGCATCTGCCCGGTCAGCCGGAGCAGCCGCCGCACTGGCACGGCGCGCCGGACTGGCAGCCGCATCCGCAGCCCGCACCGCAGCCGCAGGCTCCGAGCACGGTCAGCTGCACCACTTCGGTCGGGGTCTCCTGCTGGGGTTCGGTCATGGGCGAATCGGCCATGGTCCCTCCTCGGGGGGTACGACTCGGCGGCGTACGACAGCTGCCTGAGCCCTCGTACGACAGCTGTGCACGACGGGGGCATACGGCATGGCGTGCCGCCCCCGCCCCCATTGCATGCCCACCCCGGCGGGCGCATCAACGGCGCACGCGCGCGGAGACAAACGTGCGACCGCGCGCGTTCCGCGCCCCTACGCCCCTTCCACCGGGGTGGCCGTCTGGATTTCGTCCGCGTGCTCACCCGTCACCAGGTAGACGACGCGCTTGGCGACCGACACGGCGTGGTCGGCGAAACGCTCGTAGTAGCGGCCGAGCAGCGTCACGTCGACGGCCGTCTCGATGCCGTGCTTCCAGCGGTCGTCCATCAGGTGCTGGAACAGCGTCCGGTGCAGCAGGTCCATCTCGTCGTCGTCCTGCTCCAGCTGGAGGGCCAGGTCGACGTCCTTCGTGATGATGACCTCGGCGGCCTTCGCCATCAGCCGCTGCGCGAGCTGTCCCATCTCCAGAATGGTGGCGTGCAGGTCGTGCGGCACGGCCGAATTCGGGAAGCGCAGCCGGGCGAGCTTGGCCACGTGCTGGGCGAGGTCGCCCGAGCGCTCCAGGTCCGCGCTCATCCGCAGCGAGGTGACCACGATCCGCAGATCGGTCGCGACCGGCTGCTGGCGTGCCAGCAGCGCGATGGCCCGCGCCTCCAGATCGTGCTGCAGGTCGTCGACCTTCTGATCCGCGGCGATCACCGTCTCGGCGAGCTTGAGATCGGCGTCGAGCATGGACGTCGTCGCCCGGCCGATCGCCGAGCCGACGAGCCGGGCCATCTCGACCAGGCCTTCGCCGATCGAATCGAGTTCCTCGTGGTAGGCGTCGCGCATGGAAGTCCCTCTCCAGATCCTTGGACCACCCGGCACAGGGGGGCGGTCTTACTGAGCCGGGGTCTGCGGGCAGACCCCCACGCTCCCACGGTGCGGGCGCAACGAGTCGGGATCCGGCCCCCGAAGTGAACCGGCACTTTCTCCTCGGTGAACTCTGGGCGACGAGTGTTCGAGATGGCACCCGGATGGCTGGGAGAGACCCGACGCACCCGCATAACCTTGAAGCATGGACGTGAACGCGGCAGTCGCCGCAGCTGCCGCGATAGCCGGGTTGTGCACCGGTGTCATCGCGATGCTGGCGTTCCGCTGGAGCGAACGCGAGCAGAGACAGCCCACGCGTACGTCCCTGCGGCCCGACAGCAATGCCGCGCTGCCCCCCGGGGTGGACACGGTCCTCTCCGTGCTCAGTTCCTCGGCCGTCGTGCTCGACGAGAGCGACAGCGTCGTCAAGGCCAGCTCCGCCGCTTATGCGCTGGGCCTGGTCAGGGGCGGGCGCCTGTCGGTCGACGCGATGCTCCACATGGCCAGGGACACCCGTCGCGACGGTGAGATACGACAGGTCGAGCTGGACCTCCCACGGCGCGGTACGGGTCGGGGCGAGGCGCTGGCCGTCTCCGCCCGGGTCGCTCCGCTGGGTTCCCGGCTGGTGCTGCTGCTGGTCGAGGACCTCACCGAAGCCCGTCGCATAGAAGCGGTACGGCGCGACTTCGTCGCCAACGTCAGCCATGAGCTCAAGACCCCGACCGGTGCGCTCTCGCTGCTCTCCGAGGCGGTCATGGACGCTTCCGACGACCCGGAGGCGGTGGAGCGGTTCGCCGGACGCATGCAGATCGAGGCGACCCGGCTGACCAACCTCGTACAGGAGCTCATCGACCTCTCCCGCGTCCAGAACGACGATCCGCTCGAGGACGCCGAACCCGTTCGGGTGGAAGAACTGGTCGCCGAAGCCATCGACCGGTGCCGCCAGCAGGCGGGCTCCAAGCAGATCACCATGGCTTCGGGCGGTACGGCGGACCTCTTCGTCTGGGGGAACCGCGGACAGCTCGCTGCCGCGCTCGGCAATCTCGTGGAGAATGCCGTCAACTACAGCCCCGCCCGCACTCGCGTCGGCATCGCTGCCCGGCAGCTGGTCGCACCCGGCGGGGATCTGATCGAGATAGCCGTGACCGACCAGGGCATCGGCATCTCCGAGAAGGACCGCGAGCGGGTGTTCGAGCGGTTCTACCGCGTCGATCCGGCCCGCTCCCGGGCCACTGGTGGCACCGGTCTCGGCCTCGCCATCGTCAAGCACGTGGCCGCCTCGCACGGCGGGGAGGTCACCGTCTGGAGTTCTGAGGGCCAGGGCTCCACCTTCACCCTGCGACTGCCCGAGTCGGGCGTCGTACGGGGGCGCACCACCGGCGGACCGCTCATCGTCAACGGTCACTCCGTTGACGACGAGGGGCCGTACGAGACCGACACTTTTGAACCATTTCCTGCCCCGGAGGCTCTTCCGTGACCCGAGTGCTTGTCGTCGAGGATGAGGAATCCTTCAGCGACGCCCTGTCCTACATGCTTCGCAAGGAAGGCTTCGAGGTGGCCATCGCGGCCACCGGTCCCGACGGCCTCGACGAGTTCGAGCGCAACGGTGCCGACCTCGTCCTGCTGGACCTGATGCTGCCCGGGCTGCCCGGTACGGAGGTCTGCCGGCAGCTGCGGGTGAAGTCCAACGTTCCGGTGATCATGGTCACCGCCAAGGACAGCGAGATCGACAAGGTCGTGGGCCTGGAAATAGGAGCCGACGACTATGTGACCAAGCCCTTCTCCTCACGGGAGCTGGTGGCCCGCATCCGCGCCGTCCTGCGCCGTCGCGGGGAGCCGGAGGAGGTCACCCCGGCCGCCCTGGAGGCCGGTCCGGTACGGATGGACGTGGACCGTCACGTCGTCACCGTCTCCGGCGGCAAGGTGGACCTCCCGCTGAAGGAGTTCGACCTCCTGGAGATGCTGCTGCGCAACGCCGGCCGCGTCCTGACGCGCATGCAGCTGATCGACCGGGTCTGGGGTGCGGACTACGTGGGTGACACCAAGACCCTCGACGTCCACGTGAAGCGACTCCGGGCCAAGATCGAGCCGGACCCGGGGGCGCCGCGGTACCTGGTGACGGTGCGGGGGCTGGGCTACAAGTTCGAGCCGTAAACCGGTGACCGCGGTGGCGCCGGTAACGCGTCCGGCCGTACGGGCAGCAGCCGCATCGTCCGCGCGTGAAAAGGGGGCGTCTCCCGGCCGGAGACGCCCCCTTTCACGCGTGGATCAGTGGTCGGCGGACGCCTCGTCCGTCGGCGTGGCGGAGCCGCTCTCCGGCTCGGAGGCCGAAGACCCCTCCGACGCGGCATCCGACGGGGTGCCCGACGCCTCGCCCGGCGTCTCGGAGGCGTCCTCCGAGGGCTTCGGGGTGGGCTTCGGCGACGGCGCGGAGCTCGGGCCGAAGCCCTTGAAGAAGCCGGCCGCCGGGACGATCATGGCGCCGAGTCCGATGTCACCGGTCTTGCTGAACTGGAAGACGACCTGCTGTACGGAGCCGTCCTGACCGGCCTGGCGGCCGTCCTCGACCACGGCGGAGGCGTTGCCCTTGCCGCCCAGGATGACCCGCCCGCCGGACGGGATCACGACGGGACCCTTGCCCTTGGCGGGGCGCAGTTCCACGGTGGCGCTGGTGCCGGGCAGCGTGATGGATTCCAGGACCTCGCTGCTGGGGCCGTTGTTGAACAGCGTGGCGGTGACGGCGGCAGGTCCCTCCGTCTCGTGCCCGGGCTGGGTGATGACGTTCGCGTTCTGGATCTTGATGTGGTCGACAGCGGTGGCTGCGTTGTCCGGCCTGACCTTGAGCGTCTCCGCGTTGTTGCCCGCACTGCACGCGGACAACGAGGCGATCGAGAACACGAGGGCAGTGGCGGCGAGGGCGCCGTGTCGAAGGCTGCGGCTCACGGCGGCGGCAACTCCTTGAACGTTCGGACTGCGGACTTCGGACTCTGCGGACAGGAAGGCCGAGCGGGGTAAAGCCGCCCTAAGTGTGTGTCAGCGGGCTCAGGTTACCGAGCCACCGTCCCGGGCCCGCACCCGACCCGCCCCCTATGGCCCTACGGCATGGGCGCGGCTCCTGATCGCCCGGCGATCACGACGTTTCGCACGGCGTTCACAAAACCCGTGTGATCGCCGAGCGGGCGGCCGGTGATCAATTCCCCTGGTGACGGCGCATTCCTTGCGCATAATCCACCCGGCGGCCGGCCGTTGATCAATTTCATTGACCATCGACCCAAAGGCTCGTACGGGTGATCGACGTCCGAACGGAGTGCGGAAAGATCACCATCCAGAATCCGGCAAAACGGGACGTTCAGTCACTTCCGGAGGGCTTCCGGTCCGTGTGACGCGCACGTTTCGGCTCGCCCGCGCGCCCGCTCCGACCTGCGAATATCGCCTTCCGGAAGCCTTCCGCAGCACGTTCGTGTTGCTGTTGTCAAGCCCCGAGATATGCCCTGACCTGCGAAAACGCCATTCAGGAGAAGCAGTTCTCGTGTTACTCTGGATAGCCACGGAAGGGGTACCTGTCACATGACGTTCAAGGTTGGCGACACCGTGGTCTATCCCCATCACGGGGCCGCGCTGATCGAGGCTATCGAAACTCGCCAGATCAAAGGCGTGGACAAGACCTACTTGGTGCTCAAGGTCGCCCAGGGCGACTTGACTGTTCGTGTGCCGGCGGACAATGCGGAGTTCGTCGGTGTGCGTGACGTAGTCGGGCAGGAAGGGCTGGACCGGGTCTTCGAGGTGCTGCGCGCGCCGTACGCCGAAGAGCCGACGAACTGGTCCCGACGCTACAAGGCAAATCTCGAGAAGCTCGCCTCCGGCGATGTCATCAAGGTCGCCGAAGTCGTTCGCGACCTGTGGCGTCGTGAGCGTGAGCGCGGACTCTCCGCAGGTGAGAAGCGCATGCTCGCCAAGGCCCGCCAGATTCTGGTGAGCGAGCTCGCTCTCGCGGAGAACACGAACGAGGACAAGGCCGAGGCTCTGCTCGACGAGGTCCTCGCGTCCTGAACCGGATCACACCGGTCGCAAGAATGTGCCGCGGTGCCCGCTGACGAACCGTCCTTGACGGTAAGTCGTCGGGCGCTGCGGCATGTTCGGATCCCGTCGGATCCGCTATCGGCGCCATCCCCTCAACCACAGAGAGCCCCCGCTGCGGCTTGCCCGACCAGGGGTCACGGAAGGGTCCCGGTCAAGTCAAGGCGTCGCGCCCGGCTCGCTGTGGCCATACCCATGTCGGCCGTGGAAACAAACCTGCCGAAGCTTCGGAGTGCAATCGATGTCACCGATGTCACCGACGCCTGCTGAACCGCGCCCCTCCCGCACCGCAGCGGTGATTCCCGCAGCCGGCCGCGGCGTTCGGCTCGGCCCCGGGGCCCCCAAGGCGCTCCGCGGCCTCGGCGGGACACCCATGCTGATCCACGCCGTACGGGCCATGGCCGCATCACGGGCGGTCGCACTCGTCGTCGTGGTCGCGCCGCCGGACGGCGCGACCGACGTCAAGAACCTCATCGACGAGCACGCCCTGCCCGAGCGCACCGACTACCTGGTCGTCCCGGGCGGCGCGACACGCCAGGAGTCCGTGCGGATCGGACTCGACGCGCTCCCCGACGACATCTCCGTCGTGCTCGTCCACGACGCCGCCAGGCCCCTCGTGCCCGTCGACACCGTGGACGCGGTCATCGAAGCCGTACGGGACGGGGCGCCCGCCGTCGTACCGGCCCTGCCGCTCGCCGACACCGTCAAGGAAGTCGAACCCGGCACGCCGGGCGAGCCCGAGCCGGTCCTGTCGACCCCCGTACGCGCCAGACTGCGTGCCGTCCAGACGCCCCAGGGCTTCGACCGGGACACGCTCGTGCGGGCCCACCGCACCGTGGCGGTCGACGGCGAGGGCGCGACCGACGACGCGGGCATGGTCGAGCAGCTCGGCGCGCCCGTCGTCGTCGTACCCGGGCACGAAGAGGCGTTCAAGGTGACCAGGCCCCTGGACCTCGTCCTGGCCGAGGCCGTTCTCGCACGCCGGAGGGCGAACGATGGATTCTGAAGCCGCGAAGCAGCCGGTGCCCCTGATCCCGCTCGTCGGCATCGGTACGGACATCCACGCGTTCGAGGAGGGCCGTGAGCTCTGGTGCGCGGGGCTCCTCTGGGAGGGCGAGGGCCCCGGGCTGGCCGGGCACTCCGACGCCGACGTCGTCGCGCACGCCGCGTGCAACGCCCTCTTCTCGGCGGCCGGGCTCGGCGACCTCGGACAGCACTTCGGCACCGGCCGCCCCGAGTGGTCGGGAGCCTCCGGTGTCACGCTCCTGACCGAGGCAGCCCGGATCGTGCGGTCCGAGGGCTTCGGCATCGGGAACGTCGCCGTGCAGGTCGTCGGCCTCCGTCCGAAGATCGGCAAGCGTCGCGACGAGGCGCAGAAGGTGCTGTCCGACGCGGTCGGCGCGCCGGTCTCGCTGTCCGCCGCGACCTCCGACGGACTCGGATTCACCGGCCGCGGCGAGGGCATCGCGGGCATCGCGACGGCCCTCGTCTACCGCACCGGCTGACCCGGGACCCCCGGGGCGCCTGCCGTCGTCGGGGGCAGGGCCCCCGCAGGCGCGCTCCTGGCACCCCGGACCCGCCCCGCGGGCCGCTCCCGGGGTACCGGAGGCCACCGTCGCGGATTAGTTGTGACACGTTTTCCACAGGGGGCGCTGGGCACTGGTGCGGGCCCACTACCCTTGAGAGGTGACTATTCGCCTGCATGACACCAACGCCCGGCAGATTCGTGACTTCGTCCCGCTCACAGCGGGCTGTGTCTCGATCTACCTCTGTGGCGCGACTGTCCAGGCCGCCCCGCACATCGGGCACATCAGGTCCGGACTGAACTTCGACATCATGCGCCGCTGGTTCGAATACCGCGGCTACGACGTGACGTTCATCCGGAATGTCACCGACATCGACGACAAGATCATCAAGAAGTCGGCCGAGCAGGGCCGCCCCTGGTGGTCCATCGGCTACGAGAACGAGCGCGCGTTCAACGACGGCTACGACGCCCTGGGCTGCCTCCCGCCCACGTACGAACCGCGCGCCACCGGCCACATCACCGAGATGGTCGAGATGATGCGCGGCCTCATCGAGCGTGGTCACGCCTACGAGGCCGACGGCAACGTCTACTTCGACGTGCGCTCGTACGAGGGATATCTCGAGCTGTCCAACCAGGACCTGGACGACCTGCGCCAGCCGTCCGGCGAGGGCGAGACCGGCAAGCGGGACCAGCGTGACTTCGCCATGTGGAAGTCGGTCAAGCCCGGCGAGCCCAGCTGGGAGACCCCCTGGGGACGCGGCCGTCCCGGGTGGCACCTGGAGTGCTCAGCGATGGCGCACAAGTACCTCGGCAGCGCCTTCGACATCCACGGCGGCGGCATCGACCTGATCTTCCCGCACCACGAGAACGAGATCGCCCAGGCCAAGGCCTTCGGCGACGACTTCGCGAAGTACTGGGTGCACAACGGCTGGGTCACCCTGGCCGGCGAGAAGATGTCGAAGTCCCTCGGCAACTCCGTGCTGGTCAGCGAGATGGTCAAGCAGTGGCGCCCCATCGTCCTGCGCTACTACCTCGGCACCCCGCACTACCGCTCCATGATCGAGTACAGCGAGGAAGCACTGCGCGAGGCGGAGTCCGCGTTCGCGCGGATCGAGGGCTTCGTACAGCGCGTCGTCGAGAAGGCGGGCGGCGTGGTCGCCCCGGCCGCCGAGGTGCCGCCCGCGTTCGCCGAGGCGATGGACGACGATCTGGGCGTCCCGCAGGCGCTGGCGATCGTCCACACCACCGTCCGTCAGGGCAACTCCGCTCTCGCCGCCGACGACAAGGAAGCGGCGGTCGCCCGCCTCGCCGAGGTGCGCGCCATGCTCGGAGTCCTCGGCCTGGACCCCCTCGACCCGCACTGGGCGGGCGAGAGCGACCGCGGCGAGGACCTCCACGGAGTCGTCGACACCCTCGTGCGGCTCGTCCTGGACCAGCGCCAGGCGGCACGCGAGCGCAAGGACTGGCCCGCGGCCGATGCCATCCGCGATCAGCTCAACCAGTCCGGCCTCGTCATCGAGGACAGCCCGAGCGGCCCCAGGTGGACCCTCGGCCCGCGCTGAGCGGCACCCTTCGCACCATGCGTGAGCAGCGCAAATGTGCCGCCCGGCCATCCGGGCGGCACACTTTCACTTGAGACACTTTTTCTGAAGCAACGAAACAGGTAGGTCATGGCCGGGAACAGCCAGCGCAGGAACCGCCGCACGTCCAACAAGAAGGGCATGCAGGTCGGCAGCGGTGGTCAGCGACGCCGGGGTCTCGAAGGCAAGGGACCCACGCCGCCCGCCGCCGACCGCAAGGGGCACAAGAAGAACCGGGTGGCGAACGCCCAGGCCAAGCAGGCCGCGGCCCGCCGTCCCGCCCCGCGCCGCGGTGGCGCCAAGGGCACGTCGGAGATGGTCGTCGGCCGTAACCCGGTCTTCGAGGCCCTGCGCGACGGCGTCCCCGCGACCACCCTCTACGTGCAGCAGTACATCGACAACGACGAGCGGGTCCGCGAGGCCATCCAGCTCGCCGGTGAGCGCGGCGGCATCCACCTCATGGAGGCCCCGCGCCCCGAGCTCGACCGGATGACGAACGGCCTGAACCACCAGGGCCTCGTCCTCCAGGTCCCGCCGTACGAGTACGCGCACCCCGAGGACCTCACCGCGGCCGCGTACGACAACAACGAGGAGCCGCTGATCGTCGCCCTCGACGGCGTCACCGACCCGCGCAACCTCGGTGCGATCGTCCGCTCGGTCAACGCGTTCGGCGGCCACGGCGTCGTCGTCCCCGAGCGCCGCGCGGCCGGTATGACCGCCGGCGCCTGGAAGTCCTCCGCGGGCACGGCCGCCCGTACCCCGGTCTCCCGGGTCACCAACCTGACGCGCGCCCTCGAGGGCTACCAGAAGGCCGGCATCACCGTCGTCGGCCTCGCCGCGGACGGCGAGCACACGGTCGAGGACCTCGAGGCCCTCGCGGGACCCGTCGTCATCGTCATCGGCAGCGAGGGCAAGGGCCTCGGCCGCCTCGTCGGCGAGACCTGTGACTACCGGGTCCGGATCTCGATGCCGGGCGGCGCAGAGTCCCTGAACGCCGGAGTCGCCGCGGGCATCGTCCTGTACGAGGTCGCACGCCGCCGCGCGTGATCCGGTCAGGGCGGGCCAGGGGTCTGACGGTTCTCACGCCGTCAGGCCCGCCAGCCTCGCCCTCATCAGCACCGCGATCGTGAAGGCGTCCGTGATCCGCCCGTCGGCCACCATCGCCTCCACCTCGGCGAACGGCATCGTGACGGAGCTGCGGATGCCCTCGGCCGTTTCCAGCGGCCCCAGCGCCTCGATCCGTGCCGCGAAGAGCGACACCCGGTCGGCCGTCACCCCCGTGTCCGGGTGAAGTTCACCCAGAGGGACGATCTCCAGGGCCACCGCGCCGATCTCCTCCCGGAGTTCCTTCGCCGCGTTCGCCCGTGGCTCCAGGCCCGCCGTGCCGAAACCGCGCGGCACCTCCCACTGCCAGGAACGCGTCGAGTGCCGGAAGTGCTCGACCAGCACCACCTGGCCGTCGAGGAGCGGGAGCACCACACACCCCTGCTCCGGTGTGGGGCTGATCGAGCGGATGTACGTACCCGTGGAGCCGTCGGGGAAGCGCACCGGATCCCGCAGCAGCACGACGTACCGGTCCTCGTACAGCACCCCGCCCGCCGCCGAGACCGCTTCCGGCTCGGTGAGGATCTCGATACCGCCGGGCTGGTTCGCGAACAGCCCCGGACGCTCCGCACGCAGCCGTTCGTACCGCTCGACACCCATCTGCCGTGCTCCCTTCGAGCCTGTCACGCCTCACACATGCGGTGACTGCTGATCCGCCTGGCCGCATCGGGGCGCCGACCCGGTCTCCACGACCCGGCCCCCGTACGACTTGAGGATCTTCTCCCAGTCCCTTCTGACATTGCCCAGCTGGAGCGACGGCAATGTCAGCGAATGCCCGAGACCCTTGCGCGAACCCCGGCCTCCCTGGTCGAAGAACTCCAGCCGGACACTCAGGGCGCCCGCGACGGCCGTCGCCATCTGGAGGGAACCCGCGAGCAGCGACACCTCCTCACCGGACGTCACCTGCAGGGCGATACCGGCGGACTCGAGGACGAGGGCCACCTTCATCTCCCGCTGGAACCCCTGACGGGTACCGCTCACCTTGCGCGCGGTCCGCAGCATCCCGCGGTGCAGCTTGGCGACATCGCCCGTACCGGCACGGAACTCCTCGGGGCTGGGCACCCGTCCGTCCTTGAAGCTGCCCAGGACGAACGAGTCCAGGGCGTTCACATAGCCGTTCCACTCCTCCGTGGTACGCAGGCGCGTGATGTCGGACAGCGACAGCGAACCGTAGGAATTGGGGCCGTCCACGGCCCGGTGCAGGGCGTCGGCGAACAGATCGCGCAGCAGGAGACCGATCTGCTCCGGGTCGTCGTTCTGGCTGCGGACGTCGTCACGCAGCTCCTGCAACGCCGAGCGCGGCGGCGAACCCGGAGGCGTCAGAGCGGTGATGCTGCTCGCCTTCGGAACCCCCAGTGTGTACAGGAGGTCGATCAGCTGCTTGGCGGGCACGATGTGATCACCCTCCCGCAGCAGACCCTCGTGCACCTGCGTGCCCGGCCGGGTCAGGAACTCCCGGTACACGGCCTCACGCGTGATCGTCGAGTAGAGATCCTGCCGCGCGGCCCAGAGGAGGATGTCGGTGAGGATGCCCTCCTTCATGGCCCGCGCCTGGGCGAGGGATATGCCCAGGTTCTTCCTCAGCGGCTCCTCGCGGAGCCGCTGGAGCGTCAGCAGCTGGCTGGAGAAGAAGTGGTTGACCTTGTCCGTCGCCTCCCGGTTCGCCGCGTCGTCCCAGTCGAAGCGGACCAGGTCCGGCTCCGCCTCGTCGGCGAGCAGCCGCCCCCAGGCCCGGTGCGCCTGCGGATCGTGCGTCCAGGCGAACTCGGCAGCGGGGTCACGCTCGGAGTACAGGAAGGGCACGAGCGCCTTCTCGTTCAGCAGGCGGACGAAAGCCTGCCGTTCGGCCGGATCGGCATCGGGTGCGAAATTGGCCGAGACCGCCTCGTTGTTGATGAAGTACGCCCGATTGACCACCAGGGTGCCGCTGTTCACCAACGCGCGTCGCAACTCGGCGGCGGAGGCGTCCACATCGTCCGGGGAGCGGCCCGGCGCGGCGTTCGCCCGCTGCCGTGCCGCCGCCAGATCGCCGGGAAGCCACTGGTTGTCCAGGGCCTGGGCCATCACCGGATACCGCGTCAGGTCCTTGAAAGTAAGCTGCTGCCCGCCCATGACTCCCCAGTCGACTACGGATAACGCACATGATGGCCGCGCTGGTTGACGTACGGAAGGTGAACAAAAGTTCCTGGGTGGCAAGGAATGGCTGGATCTTGACGGGTCTCGGACACTTCGGCCACGTCAAGGCAGTGTCCTAATCACACATCACTCGGTTAGATGAGTGTGGACACCAGAACGCCGCGGTTCGACGAACAGCCCGCCGCCCTGAGCATGACCAAGGTGGACAGCGACCCCGCGCAGGTCATCGTCAACCACGCCAGCTTCCGGGTGCAGCTCGCCCCGGGCCAGCGCACGCGCCTGCGCCCCTTGGCCACCGCACAGCCCCGGATCCCCGCCATGAGCGGCGCGGGCGGACGCAGGCGGGCCCCCGTCGTCTGGAGCGGCAGGTCGGAGCCGGGCGATCCAGGAGCGACCGGCCTCCTGCAGGCCGTACGGAACTCCACCGCGGGCCACCTCGACGCCAGGCCCGGCGGCGGCACCGGAACCGGCGAGGACGCGGGCCTCGGCACCCAGGTCATCCCGCGCCTCGACGAGACCCAGCCCAACCCCGTACTCATCGCACCCCAGCCCGGACCGGGCCGCACCGGACCGCTCCTGCCCCCCATGCGGCAGGCCGTCGGCGCCTACGACGCCGTCGAGACGGGACCCCACGAGCCCCGCGACCCCTTCGACGACGAACTCGACGACAGCGCCCAGGAACGGCGTCACGCCGCCGACAACGTCCGGCACGCGTACTACCCCGGCCGCCGCATGAACCTCGGCGTCGTCCTGCTCCCCCTGCGCGTCTTCCTCGGCTTCATCTCCATCTACGCCGGCATGGGCAAGCTCTGCGACCCCGTCTACTTCGAGGGCGGCGACCGGGGCTCCATGGTCAAGTGGCTGACCTCGCTGCAGCCCTGGGCCCTCGCCGAACCTCTGCGCGACTTCGCGCTCTCCCACCCCGTCGGCGCCGGACTCTCCGTCGCCTTCCTCCAGGTCGTCGTCGGCGTCCTCACCGTCCTCGGCCTCTGGCAGCGCGTCGCAGCCGCCTTCGGAGCACTGCTCTCCGCGGCCCTCCTCGTGACGGTCAGCTGGCGCAGCGTCGCCGCGTACGACGCACCGGACATCATCTTCCTGGCGGCCTGGAGCCCCCTCGTCATCGCGGGCGCCCCCGTCTACTCCCTCGACGGACGCCTCGCCGGGGAAGCCTGGCGCAAGCTCGGCCCGCGCTCCGACATCTGGGACCTCCGCCGCCGTGTCCTGCGCCGCGGCACCGTCGTCGCCACCGTCGTCGTCGGTATGACACTGCTCGTCGGCTCCATGCTCGGCGGAGCGGTCCGCTCCTCCGAGGTCGTCACCGTTCCCGGCCCCGCCAACCCGTACAACCAGCTCCCCGGATCCCCGCTCCCCGAGGAGTCCACCGGCAAGCGCAAGCCCTCCGGTACCCCTGAGGGGCGTCGCCCCGAACCCTCCCCGTCCAGCCGGTCCAGCAGCCCGACGGCCGAGGAATCCACCCCGGGAGCGGACTCCGTCCGCGAGTCCGGCCAGGCCACCGGAGCGAACACCGGGCAGCCCAGCCAGACCCAGGGCACCGGTCAGGAGCCGCCCCGGGAGACGACCCCGGAGCAGCCCCCGGCCAGCAGCGCCGGCCCCACCTCCACCGGCGGCTCCGGCTCCGGCGGTTCCACGGGCGGTGGCTCCGGCGGCGGCGGTTCGGACGGCGGTGGTTCCACCGGAGGCGGAGGCGCCGGCCAGAACCCCATCGGCGGCCTGCTCGGCTGACACCCCCACCGCACAGCGCGAGGGCGGCCACCGGAAACCCGGTGGCCGCCCTCGCGCACGTCCGCGGTGCCGTCTAGCCGCCCGTGTGGGCGCCCAGCTCCTTCGCCGCCTCGGTCAGATCCTTCGCGGTGTCGATCGCCCGCCAGTACGCCCCGTGCGGCAACGGGAAGCCGGCCAGCAGCCGTTCACGCGCCAGCCGCGGGAACGTCGTCCGCTCGTGGTCGCCCCGGTCCGGCAGCAGCGACGTGAACGCGGGCGCGAACACGTACACGCCCGCATTGATCAGGTACGGCGACGGAGGCGACTCGATGAAGTCCGTGATGTGCCCGAACGCGTCCGTCTCCACCGCACCCCACGGGATCCGCGGACGGGCGAGTGCGAGCGTGGCGGTGGCATCCCGTTCGGCGTGGAACGCCGCCATCTCCCGCAACGAGAAGCGCGTCCAGATGTCGCCGTTCGTCGCGTACCACGGCTCCGACGGGTCGGGCAGCCGCGTCGCGGCATGCTTGAGGCCGCCGCCGCGGCCCAGAGGCTCGGTCTCGACGACGGTCGTGACGCGCAGCGGAAGATCGGCCGAGTCCAGCCACTCCTGCAGCACATCGGCAAGATGGCCGCACGAGATCACGGCGTCGGTGACACCCTCGGCGGCCAGCCAGGAAAGCTGATGGCCGATGATCGGGGTCCCGGTCCCCGGGATCTCGACCATCGGCTTGGGACGGTCATCGGTGTACGGGCGCAGCCGCGAGCCCTGGCCACCCGCCAGGATCACGGCCTGCGTCGGAAACGTTTGCATGCCAGGCACGATATGCCGTGGCCGCGCGCACCCGGCTCAGCTGAACTGGGCGACGCCCGAAGCGAACGACGTGTCGCAGACCGGACGGGAGAAGCGGTGCGCACGCGTCGGTCCGTACTGGTCGACGGCCGCCTTGCCCAGCGCCTTCGCGATCGACATGCAGTGCCTGGCCAGCGACGGACGCGCCTCCACCGTGCGCTGGAGCTCGGTCAGCGCGACGCCCGGGTCCTTCTCCCGCAGTTCCAGGAGCAGCTTGTCCCGCAGGACGTCCTGCGGCTCACGCGGCTTGGCGCGCTTGGACACGGTCTCGGAAGCGGCCGTCAGCAGCTGCGACTCGGTGTTGTGCGCCGACCACTGCACGCGGGTGACCGCGAGGGTCCCGGAGAGGACCATGACGACGGGCAGTACGAGAGCGAGGGTTCGGCCGATTCGGCGCGCGGTGTGGGTCACGCAGGCGAGCGTAGCGGTCAGTGATGACTTGGCGACATTTCGTCACTCCTGCGGGGGATGGTTCGAGGTGGCCTTTCGAATCGCCGGTTGACGTACCGGGGTGAAATGACCGTCGTACCAGGATATTTGGGGCTGCCCGTGTCCGAAACCCGCAGGCGCGCAACGCCACGCAAACGGCCCCGCGGCCCCCGAGCCTGAACTCGGGAGTGCGGGGCCGTCGTACGGCGTGGACGACGTCAGTCGGTGAGGCGCTCACCGGTCGAGGTCGCGAAGACGTGCAGCTCGTCCGGGCGCGGCACGACGTGCAGCTCGGTGCCCTTCTCCGGAACGGCACGGCCGCCGACACGGACGACCAGGTCCTTGTGCTGGCCACCGACCTGCGCGGCACCGTAGACGAAGCCGTCGGCGCCGAGCTCCTCGACCACGTTGACCGACACGGCCAGACCGGCCGGCGCGTCACCCGAAGCCTTGGTGAGGGTCTGCGCGGCGGCGCCGCCGTGCTCGAGGATGTCGAAGTGCTCGGGGCGGATGCCGACGGTGACGGTCGTGTCACCACGGTCCGCGGCGGCGGAGAGCGCCGCACGGGAGACCGGGACGACGCTGTTGCCGAACTTGACGCCGCCGTCCGTGATCGGGACCTCGACGAGGTTCATCGCCGGGGAGCCGATGAAGCCGGCCACGAAGAGGTTCGCCGGGCGGTCGTACATGTTGCGCGGCGAGTCGACCTGCTGGAGCAGACCGTCCTTGAGGACCGCGACGCGGTCGCCCATGGTGAGGGCCTCGACCTGGTCGTGGGTCACGTACACCGTGGTGATGCCGAGGCGGCGCTGCAGCGAGGCGATCTGCGTACGGGTCGACACACGGAGCTTGGCGTCGAGGTTCGACAGCGGCTCGTCCATGAGGAAGACCTGGGGCTCACGCACGATCGCGCGGCCCATGGCCACACGCTGACGCTGACCACCGGAGAGCGCCTTCGGCTTGCGGTCCAGGTAGTCCGTGAGGTCCAGCATCTTGGCGGCCTCTTCGACCTTCGCCCGGATCTCCGTCTTGTTGATCCCGGCGATCTTCAGCGCGAAGCCCATGTTGTCCGCGACGGACATGTGCGGGTAGAGCGCGTAGTTCTGGAACACCATGGCGATGTCCCGGTCCTTCGGGGGCAGGTGCGTGACATCGCGGTCACCGATGCGGATCGCACCACCGTTGACGTCCTCGAGACCCGCGAGCATGCGCAGGGAGGTCGACTTGCCACAACCGGAAGGACCGACGAGGACGAGGAACTCACCGTCTTCGATGTCGATCTCGAGCTGGTCCACGGCCGGCTTCGTGGAGCCGGGGTAGACGCGGGACGCCTTGTCGAACGTGACACTGGCCATGCTGAATCTTCTCCTCCACCGGCAGGAACGTGCCGGACGATCCGAGTAAGGGAGTGGTCTGGTCCACTTGAGTGAGCCTGATGTGACGCTACCTGGCGTTTTCGGATCTGTCAGCAGTCCTAAGGTCCCGAATATTGAGCGGGTTCCGGTCCCGGCGTTGGTTACACTGCTTCCGCTGCCTCCTTAGCTCAGTCCGGCCAGAGCAACGCACTTGTAATGCGTAGGTCGTCGGTTCGAATCCGACAGGGGGCTCAACGAAAAGCCCGGCTCAGATGCGCTCTGAGCTGGGCTTTCCTCGTTTCGGTGGGTCGGGTGGATCCGGTGGAGAGCGGTGGGCCCGTGGCCGGGAGGTTCAGGTGCCGGGTTCTTCGTCCGTGTCGTGGCCCATGGCCCGTTCGAAGTCCTCCTCGGCGCGGCGCTGGATCTCGTCCGTGTCCGCCAGGAGCCGGTCGACCCGTTCGGCGCCGCCGGGGACGGGTGGGGGGACGTCGACGAGGGTGTCGTACAGGTAGCGGCACGCCTCCGCCTCGGTCCCGAAGCGCTCGATGACGCTGTCCTGTCCGCGCTGGCGGAGGAGGACCGGCCACGCGTCCTCCTCCGGGCGCAGGACGTAGTAGGCGTCCAGCTGCACGGGGACGCCGTGGACGCCCGGGATCTCGTAGAGCGCGTCCGGGACGCCCTCGCGGCGCAGCCGCTCGGTGAGTTCCGTTCTGTCCATCGCGTCGCTCCCTCTTCCTGCACATGCCCGGGGCGGGCCCCGGCCCGTGCCGGAACCCGCCCCGGGAGAGTGCGGTCGTGATCAGTTCAGGGCTTGGAGCTTCTGGTCGGTGACCAGCTCCGAGACCCGCTTGGCCGTTTTGTACTGGATCCCCAGGCCGGGCTGTCCGAACCACGGCCGGATACGGCCGGCCTCCACCGTGAGGGCTTCCGTGACCCGGTACAGGTGGTAGCTGTACGGATAGTCGTTCGTGTACCTGACGAGGTTGCTCGGCGGGATCGCGCGCTTGGCGTACGGGGTGCCGGCGGGGGCGAGGAAATTGCCGCGCCCGCTGCCGAAGAGGTCGACCAGCTGCCCCACGCGGAGGGTCAGGGTCCTCTTCACCGGGTTGCCGGCGCGGTCGAGGACGAAGCCGTCGTTGTCCGGGTACCACCAACCGGACTCGCCGGTCGTCGGGTTGGTCTGCCAGTAGCACCCGAGGAACCAGTACGCCGAGGTCGGGCCCGTGCGGTGGTAGCCGCGCAGCATCGCGCCGATGGCACCGGTCCTCGGCAGGACCTCGGGGCCGAGCCGCCAGTCGTCCAGGTAGTACTGCTCCAGCGGTGTGCCGGGTGCTCCGTTGACCGATCGTGACCGGTCGTCCGTCGGGCAGTTGGCTCCGTGGCGGGCCTTGTCGCCGGTATCGGCGTGGGCGGCCGCCGGCGTCAGTCCGACGAGGAGGAGCAGCGAGGCGATCGCACTCCAGACAACGTTCCGC
The DNA here is from genome assembly GCF_042749285.1 of Streptomyces sp. NPDC059499. Classification (NCBI taxonomy): domain Bacteria; kingdom Bacillati; phylum Actinomycetota; class Actinomycetes; order Kitasatosporales; family Streptomycetaceae; genus Streptomyces; species Streptomyces sp. NPDC059499. The sequence continues at coordinate 35,043 of NZ_JBHYTT010000019.1, read as the reverse complement.
AGCACCCGCATAGAGTTGGTTCCCTTCCCATGGCCCGCGCCGGCCATGGAGGGCACGCGGGCGTCGAGGTCGCGCGAAAGCGCCCCGTGAGAGGGGCGCCCGTGGTGTGGTGCCCTCAGTCAATTGCCCTCGCGGTGGCGGGCGAGGACGGGGATACGCGCCGTCACCCGTTCGGAGTCGCGCTTTCTCCTGATCGGCCTAGGGAACGTCCTGTGCGCGGGTTCTTCCGGGTGCGGGCGGCGTATCGGTGCGGTACGGGTGCTGCGGGCATCCGCTCAGGTCAGTGGCGTCCCGAGATGCGGTCCGCCAGTTTCGCGATGCGGTCCGTGCCGGGGTGCGGGGACGTCGTTTCGCGGCGGTCGGCGGCCCGGTAGGCGGCGTACAGGGCGTGGACGCCGAGCCAGCGGAGGGGTTCGGGCTCCCAGCGGCGGACCTTGTGGTTGACCCAGGGGAGGGTCGTCAGGTCGGTGGGTCCGGCCTGGCCGGAGTCCTGCTGGATGAGGTCGCGCAGGGTGCGGGCGGCGAGGTTGGCGGTGGCGACGCCGGAGCCCACGTAGCCGCCTGCCCAGCCGAGGCCCGTGGAGCGGTCCAGGGTGACGGTGGCGCACCAGTCGCGGGGGACGCCGAGCACGCCGGACCAGGCGTGGTCGATGCGGGTGCCTGCCGTGGTGGGGAAGAAGCGGACGAGCAGGTCGCGCAGGGCTTCGACGGTGGCGGGCTGGGTGCGTCCGTCGTTGTCCGTGGCGGAGCCGTAGCGGTAGGGGACGCCACGGCCGCCGAGCGCGATGCGGTCGTCCGCGGTGCGCTGGGCGTACATGTAGGCGTGGGCCGTGTCGCCGAGGTTCTCGCGGCCTTCCCAGCCGATGGTGTCCCAGACGGACGCGGGGAGGGGCTCGGTGACGATCATGGAGGAGTTCATGGGGAGCCAGGTGCGCTTCTGGCCCTTGAGCGCGGCGGTGAAGCCTTCGGTGCAGCGCAGGATGTACGGGGCGCGGACCGTGCCGTAGGGGGTGACGGCGTGCTTGGGCCGGATCTCGGTGACGGGTGTCGATTCGTGGATCGTGACGCCGAGGGCCTCCACGGTGTCGGCGAGGCCCTTGACGAGTTTGGCGGGGTGCAGGCGTGCGCCGTGCGGGGTCCAGCTGGAGCCGACGGCTCCGGTGACGCGGATGCGTTCGGCGGTCTCGCGGGCGCCGCGCAGGACGCGGTCGGTCTCGCCGAAGGCGATCTCGACGGAGTGGGAGTCCTTGAGGCGGGCGAGCTGGGCCGGGGTGTGGGCGATCTCGAGGACCCCGCCGTGGTGGATGTCGGCGTCGATGTTCTCGTCGGCGGCGGTGCGGATGACTTCGTCGACGGTCTCGTTCATGGCTTTCTGGAGGCGTACGGCGGCGTCGTGGCCGTGGAGCCGGGCGTAGCGGTCGCGGCCTGCGATGCCGTTGTAGAGCCAGCCGCCGTTGCGGCCGGAGGCGCCGTAGCCGCAGAACTTGGCTTCCAGGACGGTGATGTTGAGGAAGGGGACGGCCTTCTTGAGGTAGTAGGCCGTCCAGAGGCCGGTGTAACCGCCGCCGACGATGCAGATGTCGGCGTTTGTGTCGCCGGGCAGGGGTTCGCGCGGGGCGGGGGTGCCCTCGTGGGCGTACCAGAACGAAATGCCGCCGTTGACGGTACTGACGGTGCTCATGTTTCCCCTGCTTGTCCGTGTGCAGCCGAGTCGCTGGAGGGACGTTACTGCGCGGCCGGGGGTTTCGTCGTGCGGGGTCATCGGCCGGGGCGTTGCCGTGGTTCCCGTGGGGGTGCTGGAGGTGGTCTGCGGGGCGGGGGAGCGGATCTCTAGGCTGCGTCCATGATTCGTATTGCTACCGCCGCCGATGTCCCTGTCATTCACTCCATGGTCCGTGAACTCGCCGAGTACGAGAAGGCGCTGCACGAGGCGCAGGCCACCGAGGAGCAGTTGCGTGAGGCGCTGTTCGGGGAGCGGCCCGCCGCGTACGCGCACGTCGCGGTGTCGGACGAGGACGGCGAGGTCGTCGGGTTCGCGCTGTGGTTCCTCAACTTCTCGACGTGGCGCGGAGTTCACGGCGTGTACCTGGAGGACCTGTACGTGCGCCCGGAGCGGCGCGGGGGCGGGTACGGGAAGGCGCTGCTCACCCAGTTGGCGCGCATCTGTGTGGAGCGTGGGTACGGGCGCCTGGAGTGGTCGGTGCTGGACTGGAACGCCCCGTCCATCGCGTTCTACGAGTCGCTGGGTGCCCGTCCCCAGGACGAGTGGACGGTGTACCGGCTGACGGACGGGGCGTTGGCAGGGCTGGGCGCGTCCTGAGCGGATCCGCTGTCGGGGCCCGGTCAGGGGATGAGGACGACCTTGCCCATCGTGCCGCGGGTTTCGAGGGCGCGGTGGGCGGCGGCCGCTTCGGCGAGCGGGTAGCGCTGGACGGTGGGGCGGAGGCGGCCGGCTGCGGCCTCGGCGAGGGACAGGGTTTCCAGGGCGCGCAGTCCCCCGGCCTTCTCGATCATGGCCGGGCCGAGCACGTTCTGGGACGTGATGCCGCGTGCGGCGAGGTCCTCGTCGGTGAAGGTGAGGGGCCGGCCGTCGTGGGGTCCTTCGCCGGACCAGCCGAAGACGATGTGCTGTCCGCCGCTGCCGAGCAGGTCGACGGCGGCGCGGGCGGTGATGCCGCCGACGGAGTCGTACACGACGGTGGCGCGGCGGCCCAGGGCGTCGAGATGGGTGCGGACCTGGCGGGGCCAGTCGGGGAGGGTGTAGTCGACGGCGAGGTCGGCGCCGTTCTCCTTGACGCGGGCGACTTTGGCGGGTCCGCCGGCCAGGCCGATGACGGTGGCGCCGGTGTTCCTGGCGTGCTGGACGAGGAGGGTGCCGATGCCGCCGGCCGCCGCGGTGACGACGGCGACGGAGTCGGGGCCGAGTTCGGTGAACCGCAGGATGCCCAGGGCGGTGCGGCCGGTGCCGATCATGGCGACGGCTTCGGCCGCGTCGAGTCCCTCGGGGATCGGGTGGAGCTTGTCGGCGTCCACGACGGTGAGTTCGGCGTAGCCCCCGGGGGCCATGCCGATGTGGGCGACGACGTGGCGGCCGATCCAGGCGGGGTCGGTGCCCTCGCCGAGTGACTCGACGGCGCCCGCGACTTCGCGGCCGGGGATCGTGGGCAGCGCGGCGGGGGCCGGGTACGGGCCGGTCATGCCTTCGCGCAGGGCGGTGTCGATGAGGTGCACGCCGGCTGCGGCGACGGCGATCCGCACCTGGCCGGGGGCGGGTACGGGGTCTTCCGTCTGTTCGTGGCGGAGGTTCTCTGCGGGGCCGAAGGCGTGGAGGCGGATGGCGTACATGTGGCTTCCCCGGGGTGGTGGACGGGTCTCGACCGGTCCACCTTCCGACCTCAAGCGCCCTTGAGGTCAAGCCGCGGGGTGTCCCGTACCGGTTTTCCGAGGAGGCCCAGGGCCAGTACCGCCGCCGCGATGCCGCTGTTGAACGCGACTTCGCTGAGGAGTCCGGGGGCCGCGACCTGATCGCCCGCGAGGAGGATTCCGTTGCCGCGGTCGACGGCGGGGCGGTCGCGCCAGGTGGTGCCGGGTCTGTCGACGGCGCCGGTGCGACCGGAGGCGAGGGCCTCGCGCCGCCAGGTGGTGCGGTCGCGCCAGCCGGGGAAGCCGAGGTCGAGGAGTTCCTCGGCGCGGAGGACGGCGTCGGCGCGCGGGGTGCCGGGGGCGAGGGGGATCTGGCTCTGGATGAGCTGTTCACCGGCCGGGGCGAGGGTGGGGTCCTGGGCGGTGAACCGTTCGATCCAGCCGGGGGCGTCGAGGTCGGAGATGATGAACGGGTCGCCGCGCCGGGTCCGCAGGGCCAGGTCGATCAGGGCGGTCCTGCCGCTGTCCCAGGCCAGGGTGGGGTCGTCGAGCAGGGTGCGGGCCGCGTCCAGGTGGGTGGCGACGATGACCGGACCGTTGCGTGCGAGGTCGGCGAGGGCACCGGAGTCGATGCGCCGGGCCGTTTCGATCCGCACGCCGAGGTCCCAGGCGCGTGCGGCCATCCGTTCGACGAGCTGCGCCCAGCCGCCGATGGGGTAGTGGGCTTCGGGCGGCAGGGCGGTGGCGCGCCGGAGCCGCTCCTGTACGAAGGCGGCCGAGAGCGATCCGGGGTCGTGGTGGAAGAGCGCCACGCCCATGTAGTGCGCGGCCGCGCGGGCGCCCTCCTCGCCTGTCTGCCGGGTGGCCCAGCTGAGGAAGTCGGTGTCGACGGGGGCGCCGCGTCGGCGGGCGAGGCGGAGCAGGGCGAGGGGCGGGGTCCTGCGCAGGGCGCCGTTGCGGCGGAAGAGGAAGCGGGTGCCTTCGAGGAGCGGTACGGAGGCGAGCGGGCCGAGGAGCTTTCGCTTCTCGAGCCAGGTCCAGTGCGGTCCGCGGCGGTAGAGGGCGTGCGGGCCCTCGTTGGTGAGGTAGGGGCCCTCGGCGGTCCTGGCCCGTCCGCCGAGGGTGCGGTGGGCTTCGTGGAGGGTGACCGGGACGCGCGATTCGGCGGCGGTGATGGCCGCGGTGAGTCCTGCGAGGCCGCCGCCGACGATGTGGATGCGCTGCATGTTGGTCTCCTTGCGGTGGGCGCTGCTGTGCACAGGACGTTTCGGCGGGGCGGGTCTGTGACATCGGTCCGGGGCGTTGTCGGTGGTGTGCGTCACGATGGGGTGCATGGCAGGCAGAGGCAACAGGAGCGGCAGGGGTGCGGGCGCGAAGGACACCGTGGCGGCGGCGCGACGGCCGGAGGTCAGGCTGCCGCCGCTCGTGACGTACGAGGGGGAGGGGCTGGAGCCGGACGGGGACTACGACGGCGTGCGGTTCGATCGTGTCGATCTGACGGACGCCTCGGGTCCCGGTGCGCGCTTCATGGACTGTGAGCTGCGGGAATGCGCCCTGGACCGTACGGAGCTGGTCCGGGCCCGGTTCATCGACTCGGTGCTGACGGGCGTACGGGGAGTGGGCACCGATCTCGCGGGGGCGTCGCTGCGCGATGTGGAGGTCGTGGACGCGCGCCTGGGCGGGGTGCAGCTGCACGGTGCGGTGCTGGAGCGCGTGCTGGTGCGCGGCGGGAAGATCGATTACCTGAATCTGCGCAAGGCCCGGCTGAAGGACGTGGTGTTCGAGGGCTGTGTGCTGTCGGAGCCGGACTTCGGGGAGGCGCAGCTGGTGCGGGTGGAGTTCCGCGACTGTGTGCTCAAGCGGGCCGACTTCAGTGCCGTGCGGATGGAGTCGGTGGACCTGCGGACGGTTGCCGAGCTCGATATCGCACGGGGGGTGGAGCGGCTGGCCGGGGCGGTGATCAGCCCGTCCCAGCTGATGGAGCTCGCTCCGGCGTTCGCGGCGCAGATCGGGGTGCGGGTGGAGGCGTGAGCCTGCCTCAGAGGCGGGGGAAGCGGGCCTGCAGGTCCCAGACGACGGGGTTGTCGGCGAGGCCTTCGTGCATGTCGGCCAGGTCGGCGATCAGGTCGTGCAGGAAGTCGCGGGCTTCGCGGCGCAGGAGGGAGTGGCTGAAGGTGAGCGGGGGCTCGTCGCCGGGCATCCAGTCGGCTTCGACGTCGACCCAGCCGAAGCGGCGCTCGAAGAGCATGCGGTCGGACGATTCGGTGAAGTCGAGCTCGGCGTACTGCTGCCGGTGCGAGCGGTTGCCGCGGGGGTCCCGGTCGATCTGTTCGACGATGTCGCAGAGGGCCCAGGCGAAGTCGAGTACGGGCACCCATCCCCAGGCTGTGGATACTTCGCGGTCCGCCTTGGTGTCCGCGAGGTAGACGTCGCCGGAGAAGAGGTCGTGCCGCAGGGCGCGGACGTCCGCCCGGCGGTAGTCGGTCTGCGGGGGGTCCGGGAAGCGCCGGGAGAGGGAGTAGCCGATGTCGAGCACGGTTCGATGGTGTCATGCCCGGTGACGTGTCCGGTCCGCCCGTCCGCGGGGTCATGGGAGGACAGGGCAGGCCCGGCGTGATCCGCATGCGGGACAGGGCAGGGACAGGGCAGCCCGGCGTGATCCGCACGAGGGACAGTCCTTACGGCAGGAGTCGCTGCTCCTTGGCGACGGAGACCGCGCCCGCCCGGGTGTCGACGCCGAGCTTGTCGTAGATCCGGCCCAGGTGGGTCTTGACGGTGGCCTCGCTGATGAACAGGGCACGTGCGATGTCCCGGTTGCCGAGGCCCTGGGAGAGCTGGCCCAGGATGTCGAGTTCGCGTTCGGTCAGGGTGGGGCGGGGTTTGCGCATGTGGGCCATGACGCGGCTGGCGACGGGCGGGGACAGGGTGGTGCGTCCCTGTGCCGCCGAGCGGATCGCGGCGAACAGCTCCTCCGGGCGTTCGGCCTTGAGCAGGTAGCCGGTGGCACCCGCCTCGATGGCGCGGGTGATGTCGGCGTCCGTGTCGTACGTGGTGAGGACGAGGACGTGGGTGTCCCCCGTGCCGGCGATCCGGCGGGTGGCTTCGACGCCGTCGATGCCCGGGCCCAGCTGGAGGTCCATCAGGACGACGTCCGGGGTGAGCCGGGCGGCCAGGGCGACGGCTTCCTCGCCGCTGCCGGCCTCGCCGACGACCTCGATGTCCGGTTCGCTGCCGAGGAGGGCGAGCAGTCCGGCGCGTACCACGGCGTGGTCGTCGCAGAGGAGGATCCGTACGGCTCCGGTGTCGGGCGGCGTCATCGGGGTTCCTCCGGAGGGGGTGCGGTTGCGGCGGGCAGGGGGACGACGGCGGACAGGACCGTTCCCTCGCCCGGCGCCGATTCGATCGTGAGTGTGCCGCCGAGCTGCTGGACCCGGGCGCGCATGGCGGGCAGCCCGTGGCCGCGTACACCGCCCGGTGGGCGTGGTGCCGTTTCGGCCGGGCCGAAACCGCGGCCGTCGTCGGCGATGTCGAGGACGACACGGTCGTCCAGGTGGGTCAGGGTGAGTCCCGCGGCGGTCGCGTCGGCGTGTTCGGTCACGTTGGCCAGCGCCCCCTGTGCGATCCGCAGCAGCGCCGACTGCACCCGGTCGGGCAGCGTGGCGAGCGGGGTGCCCTCCACATGGCAGCGGACGGCGATCCGGCCGTGCGACTGTGCCGTCTCGCGTGCGGCGAGGGCGTGCAGTGCCGCTTCGAGGCCGCCGCCCTCCGCCAGGTCGGCGGGGGCCAGGTCGTGCACGAAGCGGCGGGCCTCGGCCAGGTTGCGTTCCGCGATGCCTGTCGCCGTCCGGACATGGCGGCGTGCGGCCGTCGGATCGGCGTCCCAGGAGCGGTCCGCCGCCTGGAGCAGCATCTGCTGGCTCGACAGTCCCTGGGCGAGGGTGTCGTGGATCTCCATGGAGAGCCGCTGGCGTTCGGCGAGGGTTCCCTCGCGGCGTTCGGTGGCGGCCAGTTCGCGCCGGGTGCGCAGCAGGTCGTCGATCAGTTCGCGCTGACGGGAGGCCAGTTCCTGCTGGAGTACGGCCTGGCGCTGCATATGGACGAAGACGGCGGTGGCGACGGCCGCGACGGCGGGCGGGGCCAGCACCAGATTCGGGTCGAAGCCGTCCGCCAGCCGCAGTTGCGCGCCGACGACGAACACGGTGAGGAGGGCGACCAGGGCCAGTGCGGCGCGGGGTGGCAGGATCCGCAGCCCGGTGTAGAAGAGCGGCACCGCGCACCACGCGAAGCTCGGCGCGAGCAGGACCAGCACCATCCAGACGACGACGAGGACGCCGAGCCGGATCAGCCGCCGCGACGTGGGCCGGGAGCCGAGCACCGGGCCCAGGAGATAGAGCACGGCGAGGGTCACCGACAACGCGATGATCCACGGGGTGCGGGTCTCGCCGGGGTGGCGCATCAGGAAACGGGCGAGCGAGGCGCCGAGCAGCAGGAAGAACGCGGCGTGCGTGAGGAGGGCCAGCCACCGGGCATCCGGGTCGGCGGCGCGGTCGGCGGCCGGGTCGGCATCCGGGCGGGGGTCCGGGCCGGTGCCGGGGCGGGTGCCCCGGCCGGGCCCGGGGGTCCGGTCCGCGGCGGACACCGGCTCGCTTCGGTCCTGCACCTCGTACCTCGCGCTCCTGCCGATGACCTGGACGACCGGTGATCCGGACGACCTGCCGATGACCCCGGACGTCGACCTGTTGCCGGCCCGTCGACCCGCGGCGCCCGCCCGCGACGACTGCCGTGCACCCTGCGCCGACCCGGTGCCGGCCCGTGCCGACCCCGTGCCGCCTGCGCGGATATCCCCATGGTGACCCCGGCGGGCCACACCCGCATCAACCGATCGGCTGATGGGGCCGTCGGCCGACCTGCGTGCGGCATCGAGCCGGTACGCCGACCGTACGGGCCCGGATCCGGCCGGAGGATCGATACCGGAGCAGGCACAAGGCCGAGCCGAATCACCGAGGAGCCCACGATGAAGAAGATGTCTCTGCGTACCCGCGTCCTGACCGGTGCCGTCGCCGCAGCCGCCCTGAGCGCCGGAACGTTCGGTGCGATGTCCGCGAACGCGTCCGCCCCGGCCGCCGCGCCCGCCGCCGCCGTCAAGGCCGACACCGCCGACCGGAACCTCCAGCAGTCCACCCACCTGACCGTGGCCGCCGCGACGAAGGCCGCGCAGGCCACCCTCGACGCCGCGAAGAAGGAGAACCAGCGTGTCTCGGTCGCCGTGGTCGACCGCAACGGCAACACCCTCGTGACGCTGCGCGGCGACGGCGCGGGCCCGCAGTCCCCCGAGTCCGCCGTGAAGAAGGCGTACACCGCCGTGTCCTGGAACGCCCCCACCTCCGAGCTGACCCAGCGCCTGGAGCAGGCCCCGAACCTGAAGGACATCCCCGGCACACTGTTCCTGGCGGGCGGCGCGCCCGTGCAGGTCAAGGGCGCCCCGGTGGCGGGCATCGGAGTGGCCGGGGCCCCGAGCGGCGACCTCGACGAGAAGTTCGCCGCGGCGGGCGTCGCGGCGCTGGCGAAGTAGTCGCCGCCGCCCTCGTTCCCGTACGTCGCAAGGAGAAGCAGATGAACGCCGTCGACCACCGGCTGCTCGACGCCGCCCGTACCGGCGACACCGAAGGGGTGCGGGCCGCGCTGGGGGGCGGGGCCCGTGTCGAGGCCCGCGACGAGGAGCTGCGCACCCCGCTGCTCCTGGCGGCTCTCGGTGACCACGTCGAAGCGGCGCGGCTGCTGGTCGCGGCGGGCGCCTCCCCCGACGCGCAGGACAACCGCGAGGACAGCCCCTGGCTGGTCACCGGGGTCACCGGCAGCGTGGCGATGCTGCATGTCCTGCTGCCGGCGGCCCCCGACCTGACGCTCCGCAACCGGTTCGGCGGCATCTCGCTGATCCCGGCGAGCGAGCGCGGACATGTCGCCTACGTGCGGGAGGTGCTCCGGGTCACCGACATCGACGTCGACCACGTCAACCGGCTGGGCTGGACGGCCCTGCTGGAGGCCGTGATCCTCGGCGACGGAGGACGGGCGCACCAGGAGATCGTCGAGGTGCTGCTGGCGGCGGGCGCGACGCCCGGGCTGCCGGACGGCGACGGGGTCACGGCTCTGGAGCACGCGGAGCGTCGCGGTTTCTCGGAGATGGTGGCGCTGCTCCGGGACGCGGCCGGCACCGGGGGCTCCCGGTGAGCGTCCGCAGGGCGGTGCCCGCGGTGGCTGCCGCCCTGTTGCTCGCGGGCTGTGCGACGGGTACCCAGACCTCTGCGGACGCGCCCCGGCCCACGCTCGAAGTGGGAGCGGCCCAGGAGCGCACACCGCACGGGACCCTTCTCGTCGCCGACTTCGGCGGTGACACCGTGACGTTCGTCGATCCGGGTCGGGGCCGGGGCGCGGGCCCTGACGGGTCGGTGGAGGCCGGCACCGCTCCGTACGGCCTGACCGTCGGCGAGGACGGCCGGGCCTGGGTGGCGACCGCCGAGGGGGTGGCGGTCATCGACACGGCGACGCGGACCCGTCTCGACGTCATCCCCTACGCGACGGAATCGGGCCCGGTCACGACGGGTGAGTACCGGGGCGGTGGCATGGGCATCGCCCTCGCGCCCGACGGCGCGCATGTCTACGTCGGCGTCAACGTCCCGGGCGGGAACGGGGTGCTGGAGGTCATCGACACCGCGACCCGCGAGGTCACCGCCACCGTCCCGGTCGGCCGCCGGCCCTACGA
>NZ_JBHYTT010000019.1:0-24830 GCF_042749285.1 Streptomyces sp. NPDC059499 | reverse complement strand
CTACGTCGGCGTCAACGTCCCGGGCGGGAACGGGGTGCTGGAGGTCATCGACACCGCGACCCGCGAGGTCACCGCCACCGTCCCGGTCGGCCGCCGGCCCTTCGACGTGGACGTCTCGGCCGACGGCGCCGAGGTGTACGCCACCGGTCACGACTCGTTCGACGTCACGGCCGTCGGGACCCGCACCCTGGAGCCGCGGCGCATGGAGGTCGCCCCGTACGGCACCGAGGGCGGGCTCGGTTCCTGGCTGAAGCCGCACTATGCCGTGGTGCGCCCGTCGGACGGGAAGCTGCTGCTGCCGTTCGAGGGTGAGCGGCTCGCCGTTCTCGATCCGCGTACCGGCACGGTCCGGACCGAGCGGATGACCGCCGACACGCACCAGCACGGCGCGGCTCTCACCCCCGACGGGACTCTCCTCGTCGTCGGTACCGGCCCGATCGCCGCGGACGACGAGGAACCGTCCCTCACGGTCCGGACCCCCGACGGCAGGGAACGCACGGTCGCCCTGGAGGGACCGCACGAGGACGTGGCCGTGTCGCGGGACGGCCGCACGGCGTACGTCACCGGCGGCTTCACCCGTGACGGCTACTGGAACGGCATCACGGTCGTCGACCTGGCCGGGGAAGGGGCCGGGAAGCCGTTCAGGATCGGCGCGGGCGAACGCCCCCTGGGCATCGCCGTCCTCTGAGCCGCCCGCCGTGACGCCCGCTGTCCTCTGAAACGCCCGCCGGCCCGCTCTCCGCGCCGTCCTGTTCCCGCCCGCCCACCGCTGCCCGAAATCAACCCGACATTCCACACATAGGATCACCGGTGTGGATCAGCGAACCCCTGTACGGAGTGCGGCGCCCGCCACCCTGCTGCTCGCCCTCCTGACCCTCGCCACGGCCTGCACGCCGGACACCGGCGGAGTGCGGGGCACGCCGGGAGCGGCGGGGCTGCGCGATCCGTACTTCCCCAGGCTCGGCAACGGCGGCTACGACGTCACGCACTACGCCCTGACCCTGGCCGTCGACGCGGGTTCCGGTCGGCTGCGCGGCACGGCGGAGATCACCGCCCGTGCGACCCAGGACCTCAGCGCGTTCAACCTGGATCTGGCGGGGCTGGACGTCGGGTCGGTGACCGTCGAGGGCAGGCCCGCGGCCGTGAACCGGGCGGGCAGCGAACTGACGCTGCGTCCGGACGACGAGGTCGAGGACCGGCTGCGTAAGGGCAGGACGTTCCGTACGGTCGTCCGCTACTCCGGCGCCCCGCGGACGTTCACCGATGCCGACGGGTCGAAGGAGGGCTGGGTGCGGACCGGGCGCGGGTCGGTCGCGCTCGGTGAGCCGACCGGTTCCATGGCCTGGTTCCCCGGGAACCACCACCCGAGTGACAAGGCCTCGTACGACATCAGGGTCACCGTGCCCGAGGGGCGGAGCGCTGTCTCCAACGGCGAACTGGCGTCCCGGCGTACGGCAGGGGGGCGCACCACGTTCCACTGGCGCACCCGTGAACCCATGGCGAGCTATCTCGCGACCGTCGCGGTCGGCCGCTACACGGTGAAGGAGTCGGCCACCGGGGACGGCATGCCGGTGGTCACCGCCGTCGACCCTGCGTCGGCCGGTGCGAGCGCCGCCGTGCTCGCCCGGATCCCGGAGGTCCTCCGGTGGGCGGAGCGGACGTTCGGCCCGTACCCTTTCGCCTCCGCAGGGGCGATCGTCGGGCTGAGCAAGGACTCCGACTACGCGCTGGAGACCCAGAACCGGCCGTTCTTCCCCGGTCCGCCCGACATCGGGCTGCTCGTCCACGAGCTGGCCCACCAGTGGTTCGGCAACTCCGTCACCCCGGAGAGCTGGCAGGACATGTGGCTCAACGAGGGCTTCGCGACGTACGCGGAGTGGCTCTGGAACGAGGAGCACGAGGGCGTCCCCGTCCGGGACAGCTTCGACGCGGCGTACGAGAACGACGCGAACTGGGCCTTCCCGCCGAGCGATCCACCGTCCGCCGCGGACCTGTCCGGGCCTCCGGTGTACGGGCGCGGCGCGATGGTCATCCACCGGATCCGGCAGCGGATGGGCGACGACGAGGCCTTCTTCGCCCTCGTCAGGGGCTGGCTGAAGGCCCACCGGCACGGCAACGCGTCGACGGCGGACTTCACCGCGTACGTGGAGAAGGAGTCCGGCATGGATCTGACGGGGTTGTGGGAGACCTGGCTCGACGGCAGGAGCCGGCCCGCCCGAGGCTGACCGGCTCCCGTGTCGTCGGGCCGGGTTACTTCACGTTGACCCCGGTCCAGGCGGCGTCGACGGCCTTGAGTTCGGCGCTGTCCGCCCCGAACAGGTCGGTCGCGGCCTTCTGTGTCGCGACGCGGGCGCCCGCGTAGTCGGTGGTCGAGGTCATGTAGACGGAGAGGGCCTTGTACCAGATCTGGTAGGCCTTCTGGCGGCCGATGCCGGTGACCGTGGAGCCGTCGGAGGTCGGCGAGTCGTAGTCGACGCCGTTGATGGTCTTCGCGCCGCTGCCCTCGGCCAGCAGGTAGAAGAAGTGGTTGGCGACGCCGGAGGAGTAGTGGACGTCCAGGTCGCCGACGCCGGAGTCCCAGTAGTCGGCCGAGCCGCCGTCCTTGCTGGGCTTGTCCATGTAGCGCAGGGGGGTGCCGTCGCCGTTGATGTCGATCTTCTCGCCGATGAGGTAGTCCCCGGCGTCGGTGCTGTTGTCCGCGAAGAACTCGACGGAGGTGCCGAAGATGTCGCTGGTCGCCTCGTTGAGGCCGCCCGACTCGCCGGAGTAGTCGAGGTTGGCGGTGGCGGCGGTGAGGCCGTGGCTCATCTCGTGGCCGGCGACGTCGATCGCGGTGAGGGCGCTCTTGTTGTCGGCACCGTCGCCGTACGTCATGCAGAAGCAGCTGTCGTCCCAGAACGCGTTGACGTACGCGTTGCCGTAGTGGACCCGGGAGTACGCGGCCTTGCCGTCGCCGGCTATGCCGGAGCGGCCCAGTTCGGACTTGTAGAAGTCCCAGGTCGCCGCGGCGCCGTAGTGGGCGTCGACCGCCGCGGTCTGGCGGTCGTTGCCGGTGCCGTCGCCCCAGGTGTCGTCGGCGTCGGTGACGAGGTCCCCGGTGCCGCTGCTGCCCTGGTTGAGGTCGTACGTCTTGTGGCCGCCGCGGTCGCCGTCGGTGAGCTCGAAGCCCGAGCCGCCCGGTGCGGTCGTCAGGGTGACCTGGCCGCTGTACTGGCTGTTGCCGGTGCCGGTCTCGACGGCCTCGTAGCTGTGCAGCTTCTTGCCGGTGGAGGCGTCCGTGACGGTGTGGAACTTGCTGGGTGTGCCGTCCTTCTGCACACCGGCCCTGACCGTCTCGAAGGCGAGGACGGGCTTGCCGCTGCCGGCCCAGACGACCTTGCGCGCGCTTGCCGCCGACTTCACCTTCGGCTGGGTCGTCGGCACGGATATGCGGGCCTCGGTGGCCTTGTCCACGCCCTTGGGGCTGCCGTCGGACGCGGTGTGGGTGACGAGGTCGCCGCCGAGGACCGGGAGCCCGGCGTAGGTGCGCTCGTAGCGGGTGTGCACGGTGCCGTGGGCGTCCTTGATCACGTCACGGACGATCAGTTTCTCCTGGCTGCCGAGGCCGAGGGACTCGGCGGCCGCGGTGGCGTCGGTCTGCGCGGCGCGGATGGCCGAGCCGCGCTGCGCGGCGGTGTTCACGCCGAGTGCGGTGGCGGATGCCGTGCGGGTGGAAGAGGCGGTGTCGTCGGGGGTGTTGGGGCCGGCCGTGGCCGAACCGGTCTGCACTCCGACGACGACCATCGCGGCAACTGCGGTCAGGGCAGCGGCGCGACGGGTGTTCATGTGGGGGGTCATGCCTTCTCCGTTGCTCGTTCCTGTGGGGGTTACGAGCGGAGAGCGTGCCACCGAATGAACGACTTTGACGGTGTGCTGACAATTGCCTCACAAGTTTTTGACCAGTTCTTGTCCGACTGGAGCGGGCTTGTGTCCGCTATGCGGCGGGGTGGTGCGGGCGCCGGGGGCGCCATGACGCACGGGAGCCCCCGGCCGACAGATGCGGCCGGGGGCTCCCGGAGGACAGGCGTTCTACGTCAGAGGTTGACGCCGAAGTCCTGGGCGATGCCACGCAGGCCCGATGCGTAGCCCTGGCCCACCGCGCGGAACTTCCACTCCGCGCCGTTGCGGTAGAGCTCGCCGAAGACCATGGCGGTCTCGGTGGCGGCGTCCTCGCTCAGGTCGTAGCGGGCGAGCTCGGTGCCGCCGGCCTGGTTGATGATGCGGATGAACGCGTTGCGCACCTGGCCGAAGTTCTGGCTGCGGGTCTCGGCGTCGTAGATGGAGACCGGGAAGACGATCTTGTCGATGTCCGCCGGGAGGCCGGCCAGGTTGACGTTGATCTGCTCGTCGTCGCCTTCGCCCTGGCCCGTGACGTTGTCACCGGTGTGGACGATGGTCTGGTCCGGCGTCGCCTTGTTGTTGAAGAAGACGAAGTGGCCGTCGGAGAAGACCTTGCCGGCGGTGTTGACCGCGATCGCCGAGGCGTCGAGGTCGAAGTCGGTGCCGGTGGTGGTGCGGACGTCCCAGCCGAGGCCGACCGTGACGGCGGTCAGGCCCGGTGCCTCCTTGGTGAGGGAGACGTTGCCGCCCTTGGACAGGCTTACTGCCATGGGAAGTCCCTTTCCTTCGTCGTGTGCGGGCTTCGTGCCATCACGAAAGCTACCGTCACACGTCATAACGCAGGCGATAGACCACGAGGTTCCTGCTCGCTTTACTTTCTTTGCCGAACTTCTGGCCGAACGCCCGCAAAAGAAGGTGACGAACAGGCTGTGGGCCAGGGAACATGGGTGTCATGTCCGGGCCCTATGTCATCCGCGGTGCGGTCTCCCTGCCGGAGGCCGAGCTCATGTGGCGTTTCTCGCGCTCCTCGGGGCCCGGCGGGCAGCACGTCAACACCAGTGACACGCAGGTGGAGCTCCGCTTCGACCTCGCGGCGACCGAGGCGCTTCCCGAGGTGTGGAAGGCGCGGGCGCTGGAACGGCTGGCCGGGAAGCTGGTGGGCGGGGTCGTGGCGGTACGCGCCTCCGAGCACCGCTCCCAGTGGCGCAACCGCGAAACGGCCGCCGTGCGGCTCGCCGCGCTCCTGGCGGAGGCCACGGCGCCGCCGCCGAGGCCGCGCCTCAAGAAGAAGATCCCGCGGGGTATCAACGAGCGCCGGCTGCGCGAGAAGAAGCAGCGGGGCGACACGAAGCGGGGCCGCTCCGGCCGCGACTGGTGACGGCCGCGTCCCTCCGCGCGGGTCAGCCCAGTCGGCGGTAGCGGCCCTTGAAGTACGCGAGCGGTTCGCCGTCCGTGTGGGGCAGTCCGGCCGTCAGTACCCGGCCGATCACGAGCGTGTGATCGCCTGCCAGGACCCGCTGTTCCGTACGGCACTCCAGCGTCGCGAGCGCTCCCTCGACCAACGGCGCACCCGTCACCTCTCCCCGCAGGTACGGGATGTCCGCGAACAGCAGCCGGTCGCTGATCCGGCCCTTCATGGCGAACCGGCCGGCGATCTGCCGCTGGCTCTCCGCGAGCACCGACACCGCCCACAGCGGCTGCTCGGCCAACAGGTCGTCCATCCGTGAGTCGTTGCGCAGGCTCACCATCACCAGCGGCGGGTCCAGCGAGACCGAGACGAAGGCGGTCGCCGTCATCCCCACGTCCTCGCCGCGGCCGTGTTCGTCGAGCGGCGGTTCCTGGGCGGTGATCAGCACCACACCGGCGGCCAGTCGGGCCAGGGCGGCGCGGAATTCGTCGTTGCTCACCCCCTCAGCATGGGGGACGGCTTCGGAGCGCGGGGCGGGGGGAGTCTTCTGCAGCACATCCGGCACGCTAGTGCCGTACGGTGCGCGATCGCATCGGTCCAGGGGACCAGCCGGGTCCTAGGACTCCCGGACCACCGACCGGTTCCGGCCGGCCGGCCGCCTGCGACGCGGCGGATTTGCGTTCAGGAAGGGACAGGAGACCCCCGGGAGTGAGATCGTGGTCCGTTTATCATTCTGTTGTGACTTGAGTCACAGAGAGCAATATTTGTTGACCCTGTGTACCGGGTGCACAGCTCACTGTGATTCAGTGGCCGTGACACTGCAACAAGTACGTCGATATGAAACCTGGAGTTGCTGTCGAGGTCTCGGGGAGTGCGAGCAATGGAGGCCGAGTCGGAGCCGTACGTCCGCCTTGCGACCATGCGGCAGCTGCACCAGGCCGTCGCTGATCTCAATACGGCGCGGAGTCTGGCGGACACGCTTCAGACCGTGGCCGACGGCATCGTCGCCGGCCTCGGCTACGAACTGGGCTGTGTGAACCTCGTCCGGCCCGACGGTGATCTCGTCGTGGCCGCCTTCGCCGGCAACACCGCCGCGGAAGCCCTGATCACCGGCCGTGTCGGCTCCCGGGAGTCCTGGGAGCGCAGGCTGTCCATGGGTGAGGCCTGGGACGGACTCCGGTTCATACCGCACACCGAGGGCTGGGTCCTCCTCGACGACGACGTACCGCAGTGGCACACCGAGGGCCCCGAGCCCCGCTTCGAGGACGAGTGGCACCCCCTGGACCGCCTCTACGCCCCCATGTACGCCTCCGGCGGTGGACTGGACCTCCTGGGCGTCATATCCGTCGACCGCCCCCGCAACGGCCGCCGGCCCGGAGCCTGGGGCCGTGAGGCCCTCCAGATGTACGCGTCCCAGGCCGCCATTGCGATCAGCAACGCCCGGCTCCGAGCAAATATGCAGCGTGCCCTGGTCAGGCTCGAACGGGAACAGCAGGCACTGCGGGCCAGCGAGGAATCCTTCCGCCAGGCGTTCGAGTACGCCCCGAGCGGCATGGCCATCGCCGAGATGGGCGGTGACCAGCACGGCAGGCTGCTGCGCACCAACGACGCGCTCTGCCGTCTCCTGGGCCGCCCCGCCTCGGTACTGCGCCGCTACTCCTTCGCCGACCTCGTCCACCCCGAGGACATCGGCACCCTGCTGCGCACCTCCGCCGAGGGCGGGCGCGCCGAGCTGCGGCTCAGCCGCAGGGACGGCACCTACCTCTGGGTCTCGCTGCGCAACTCGGTCGTCGCCGACACCGCCGACGGCCCGCGCTTCCTGCTGACGCACGTCGAGGACATCGAGGAGCGCAAGCGCAACGAGCTGAATCTCGCGCACCGAGCCTCGCACGACGCCCTCACCGGCCTGCCCAACAGTGCCGAGCTGCGCTCCCGGCTGAGTGCCCGGCTCTGTGAGAGGCCCCACTCGATCGCGTCGACGGCGATCGAGGCACTGGACGCGGCGTACGGGGACGTCGAGGCCTCCCGTACGCACGGCTACCGCCCCGACGGCTACGACGGAGATGTGGCGGTCGGAGGCGGCCCGTACGACCACCACGTGCACACGGTCGCGCCCGACATGGAGCGCGACGACGGGGCGAAGGGCCTCGCGGTGCTCTTCTGCGACCTGGACGGCTTCAAGTCGATCAACGACCGTTTCGGACATCACACGGGTGACGCGGTTCTCATCGAGGTGGCACGGCGGCTCACCACCTGTGTGCGGGACGGTGACACGGTCGCCCGGCTCGGGGGTGACGAATTCGTCGTCCTCGCGGACGGCCTGGGGGCCGCAGATGCCGCAGATCTGGCCGTACGCTTGCGTAACGCCATCATTCCGCCCATCCGGGTGGACGGCCGGGCAGTCAGGGTCGGGGCGAGTTTCGGTATCGGCTGGGCAGAGTGCGGCATGACCGTGGAAGAGGTCCTGCGCTCCGCCGACCAGCGGATGTATGTGGAAAAGCGGTCCCGATCGAAGGTTCACCGCCGAGCCGGCTGACGTTCACGCCCCGGCAGTCCCCTTACCCCGCCCCGGTTTCCCGGTCGGCCGAGGGCAATTCGGCGCGTGCTCCGTTCGGGGTAGGCTCGGCCGGTCGGCGACGGCTGGCGACATGGTGAGGAGTGACCCAGGGATGACGGCCGGGAACAGCGGCGCGAGCAAGCCCGAGGACGACGATCCGTTCGGCTATCTGTACGAGGACGGGCGTGCGGCAGGAGCCCAGCCGCCCGGACAGGGTGGTCAGGGTGGTTACGGCTACCCCGGACCGGCCGCACAGCCCGGCGTGCCCAGAACCTCGTACAACCAGGTGCGGACCGTCGGCGAGCGGCAGTACGGGCAGGTCCCGCCGCAGCAGGCGTACGGCCAGCAGGCCCCGCCGCAGTACGGGCAGCAGCCTCCGCAGCAGTACGGGCAGCCGAACGCGCAGTACGCGGCCCCCGAGACGTATCCGGGTGGTGCGGGTTCCTCGCAGGTCCCGCCGCACGGCGGTGGCCGGGGCGCGGGTCCGGGCCGGGGCGGCCCCAACACCAAGGCGCTGCTGATCGCGGCGGTCGCCGTGGTCGCGGTCGTGCTCATCGGTATCGGCGCCGCCCTGATGACGGGCGACGACGACAAGAAGGACCAGGCCGGCACGTCGGCGGGTCCGGCCGGTGAGGTCGAGGAGTCCCCGAAGACCGAGGACTCCGCGAAGCCCTCGCAGGAGCCCGTCGAGCTGCCCAAGCAGGACGCGGCGACGCTGTCACTCGGCGGCACGGCCGCCCTGGACAACACGGTCAAGGGCGCCAAGGGTGCGAACGGCCAGTACATCAGCCTCAACGAGGTCGGCCGGTCGGCCACCTGGACGGTCGATGTGCCCAAGAGCGGCCCGTACACGCTCTACGTGACGTACGGGGTGCCGGGCAAGGACGCCAAGACCTCGCTCACGGTCAACGCCGGGGAGCCCCGCTCCATCAACATGAAGAACTTCGCGAAGGCTGCGGAGGGCGACCTGGAGAAGGGCTGGACGACCACGTACGCGTGGGTGCAGCTCGACAAGGGGTCGAACACGCTCATGCTGTCGTGCCGTGAGGGCGACCAGTGCGATGCCAATCTCGACCAGCTGTCGCTGAAATCGGGTCACATCAAGTAGGCCCGTTCAGCAGAACCACCACCGTCCCGGTCATCGCCCCGCGAGCCGGGACGCGGTGTTTTCCGGGTGGTTCGGGGTTCAGGCGGCGGGTGCGTGCTGCTCGACCGTGACGCGGGGCAGCAGGTCCTCGTACGCCGCGATGTCGAACTCGCCGGCCGCCGGGGCCAGTACGGTCGCCGTCGACAGGGCGACCGCCCTCGCCAGCCGGTCGGGCCAGCTCAGGCCCTCCGCCAGGCCGGACAGCAGTCCGGCCACGGCGGAGTCGCCGGCGCCCGTCGGATTGCCGCGGACGGCGGACGGCGGTGCGGCCTGCCAGATGCCCTCGGGGGTGACGGCGAGCAGGCCGTCCGCGCCCAGTGACGCGACGACGCCGGCCGCGCCGCGGCGGCGGGCGTCACGCGTCGCGCGCAGGGGTTCGCGTGCGCCGGTGAGCTGGGCGAGCTCGTCGGCGTTCGGCTTGATGAGGTCGGGCCGTGCCGCGATGCCGCGGCGCAGCGGTTCGCCGGCGGTGTCCAGGAGGACGGGGACGCCGGCGGCGCGGGCGAGGCGGACCAGTTCGGCGTACGCGCCGACGTGTATGCCGGGCGGCAGGCTGCCGCAGAGGGCGACCGCATGCGCTCCGGGCAGCAGTTCCCCGTACGTCCGCAGGAAGGCGGCCCACTCGTGGGCGCCTATCTGCGGGCCGGGCTCGTTGAGCTGGGTGGTGTCTCCGGTGGAGAGGTCGACCAGGGCGAGGGTGCGGCGGGTGTTCCCGGAGATGGTGACGAGCGCGTCCGTGGGGCGGTGGGGGAGCGCCGCGAGCAGGTCGCGCAGGACGGCTCCGGTGGAGCCTCCGGCGAAGCCCGTGACCACCGTGTCGTGTCCCAGGGCGGAGAGCACCCGGGCCACGTTGAGGCCCTTGCCGCCCGGGCGTTCGGACATCTCGCCGATGCGGTGGCTGGTGTGCGGGACGAGGGCGGGGACGGTGGATGTGAGGTCGAGTGCCGTGTTCAGCGTGACGGTCAGTATCACCTGTACCGGCCCCCGGTTCCTTGGTCGTTCGTCCCTGCGCGCCGTCTCCTCCGCGGCGCCGTCCCGGTGATCATGTCAAAGAGACGGCAGCCGTCCCAGACCCCCGGGTCAACCGCCGTCTCTTCGTTACGTGTTCAACAGGGCGTCACCAGGGGGACGCGTCTGTGGAGACCGTCACGGCCGCCTTCATCCGAGAGGCGGTTCGACGATCCACTCGCCGCGGCGCATGACGCCCTTGAGCGCGAAGTCCGCGTCCAGGACCACGAGGTCGGCGTCCTTGCCGGGGTCGAGCGAGCCGACCCTGTCGTACAGGCCGAGCAGCCGTGCCGGGTTGGCGGAGATCGAACGCACGACGTCCTCGACGGGGATCCTGTCGACGGTGACGGCCCGTCGGAACGCCGTGTCCAGGGTCAGCGTGGAGCCCGCGATCGAGCCGCCCTCCACCAGGCGTGCCACGCCGTCCTTGACCTCGACGGCGAGCGGGCCCAGCACGTAGCGGCCGTCGCCGACCCCGGCCGCGTCCATGGCGTCCGTGATCAGGGCGACCCGGTCGGCGCCCGCGCGGTGGTAGGCGAGCTCCAGGGCCGCGGGGTGCAGGTGCGTGCCGTCGTTGATCAGCTCGACGGTGATCCGCTCGTCCTCGAGGAGGGCGGCGATCGGGCCCGGCGCGCGGTGGCCGAGCGCCGGCATCGCGTTGAAGAGGTGCGTGGCGACGGTGGCGCCCGCGTCGATGGCCTCGACGGTCTGCTCGTACGTCGCGTCCGTGTGGCCGATGGCGGCGATGACCCCGTGCTCGGCGAGCAACCGCACGGAATCGATGCCGCCCGGCAGTTCGGTGGCGAGGGTGACCATCTTGGCCGTGCCGCGTGCCGCGTCGAGCAGCTTGCGGACCTCGGCCGGGTCGGGGTCGCGGAGCAGTTCCTCGCTGTGGGCGCCCTTGCGGCAGGGCGCGATGAAGGGCCCCTCGAAGTGGATGCCGGCGAGCTCGCCCTGCTCCACCAGCTCGGAGAGCATGCCGGCCTGCCGGGCCAGGAAGTCCATGTCCCCGGTGACCGTGGAGGCGACGACGGTCGTGGTGCCGTGTTCGCGGTGGGTGCGTGCTCCGGTCAGGGCGTCCTCGGCGGTGCCGGTGGCGAAGGACGCGCCGCCGCCGCCGTGGTTGTGCATGTCCACGAAACCGGGGACCACCCAGTGGCCCGAAAGGTCGACGGTCCGGGCGCCCTCCGGCGTGCTGCCGGCGATCCGGGTGCCTTCGACGATCACCCGGCCGTCCTCGACCGTCCCGGTGGGAAGCACCACCCGGGCACCTGCGAGAACTGTGCTGTCTGCGCGTCCGGCCATCAGGCGGATACCTCCGTGGAGAGAAGATCCCAGGCGAGCAGCCCTGCGCCCAGGCATCCGGCGGTGTCCCCGAGGGCCGCCGGGACGATGTGAGGCAGCTTCTGGAACGTGACGCGTTCCTCGACAGCCGCACGCAGTGGTGTGAACAAGGTTTCCCCCGCCTCGGCCAGACCGCCACCGATGATGAGCGTGCGGGGGTCCAGCAGGGTCAGCGCGGTGACCAGTCCGGCGGCGAGTGCGTCGACGGCGTTCTGCCATACGCGCTGTGCGGCGGGGTCGCCCGACTCCACCGCTTTCGCGCAGTCCGCGGCGTCGGCGTCCGGGTCCCCGGACGCGGCGGCCCAGGCCCGGGTCACCGCGGACGCGGAGGCCAGGGTCTCCAGACAGCCGCGCTGGCCGCAGTTGCAGTCCGGGCCGTCCGGCCGGACCACGATGTGGCCGATCTCGCCCGCGTAGCCGTGGGCGCCCGCCTCGATGGTGCCCGCGATGCCGATGGCCCCGGCGATGCCGGTGCCCAGCGGCACGAACAGGAAGCGGTCCGCGCCCTTGCCCGCGCCGATCCGGCCCTCGGCGAGGCCGCCGGTCCTGACGTCGTGACCGAGCGCGACGGGCAGGCCGCCGAGCCGTTCGGCGAGCAGTTTCCGCAGGGGCATGTCCCGCCAGCCCAGGTTGGCGGAGTAGACCGCGATCCCGCGCTCGGCGTCGACGATCCCGGGCACGGCGACCCCGACGGCGACGGCGGGCGTGCCGAACCGCTCCTCGCCGTGCGCGCGCAGTTCCGCCGCGAACCCGAGAATGGTCTCGACCACTGCCTCGGTCCCGCGCTCGCGGCCGGTGGCCCGGCGCGCCTCGTGGAGCAGGGTGCCGTCGGCCCCGACCAGTGCGGCCTTCATTCCTGTGCCGCCCACATCGAGGGCGATGACGTGTCTCACGGAAGACAGTTTCGCCCGCCGACCCCTAAAAGGTCTAGTCCACTATCGCGGTTTGTTGACCATCCATACAAAATGACCTGTGTGTGCGCCCGTCCGTCCCCCCTCCGGCCGGGCGCGAGGGGTCGGATAGATTGCCGAATCGATACTCCGGTGGTGTAGACCTCCACGGTGGACGTGAGGCAGGATCGCGGCTCATCGCCGGATCGGTCATCGGTGCGAACCCAGAGGGATGGACAGTTCTGTGCAGCGGCGCTTGGTGGGTCTGACCGCGGCGGTGGCCGCATTCGGCATGACGGCAACGTTGTCCGGCTGTGGCACGGAGAGCGGTTCCAAGGAGGTCACCCTGAAGTTCGTCGCGGCCGACTACGGCACGGGCGCGGAGAACAGCTCCGAGAAGTACTGGGACGACGTCGCCCGGAAGTTCGAGAAGGCCAACCCCGGCATCAAGGTCGACGTCAACGTCCTCTCCTGGAAGGACGTCGACCGCGAGGTCGCCGCCATGGTGAAGGCCGGCGACGCCCCCGACATCGCGCAGATCGGCGCGTACGCCGACTACGCCAGCGCGGGCAAGCTGTACGACGCCGACGAGATGCTCGCCATCCGCACCTCGGCCAACTTCCTTCCCTCGCTCAGCGACGCGGGCAAGGTCGACGGGGAGCTGTACGGCCTGCCGTTCGTGGCCAGCACCCGGCTGCTGTTCTACAACAAGGAGCTGTTCGCGAAGGCGGGCATCGACGCCCCGCAGACCTGGGACGACATCCAGGCCGATGCCTCCGCGCTCAAGCAGCGTGACGTCACCTACCCCTTCGCCCTGCCGCTCGGCCCCGAGGAGTCCCAGGCCGAGACCATGATGTGGATGCTCAGCGGCGGCGGCGGTTACACCGACGACGTCGGCTCGTACAGCATCGACTCCCCTCAGAACATCGCCACCTTCAAGTGGCTGAAGGACAACCTCGTCGGCAAGGGCCTCACCGGCCCCGTCGCCCCCGGCAAGCTCGACCGCGCGACGGCCTTCGACGCCTTCACGAAGGGCCAGGTCGGGATGCTCAACGGCCACCCGACGCTGATGCAGGAGGCCGAGAAGAAGGGCGTCGACGTCGGCATGGTCCCGCTGCCCGGGATCGACGGGCCCTCCAAGGGCTCGATGGGTGTCGCCGACTGGATGATGGGCTTCAAGGAGAACGGCCACCGCGAAGAGATAGGCAAGTTCCTCGACTTCGCGTACACCGACGACAACGTCCTGGCCTTCGCCGACCAGTACGACCTGCTGCCCGTGACCGGCAGTGCCTCCGAGGTGATGGAGGCGGACGAGAAGTACAAGGCGCTGTACGACTTCCTCGAGGCGCTGCCGAACTCCCAGCTGTACCCGTTCGGCAAGACGTCCTGGGCGACGGCCAGCGAGGCGATCAAGGAGAAGATCGGCTCGGCCGTGGAGCCGAACGGCAACCCGGAGGGCATCCTCGGGCAGATCTCGGAGGAGGCGCGTCGGGCGGAGGCCGCGGAGTAGGTTGGTTGATATGACCGCAGCCGACGACCCGCTCCCCGACGAAGGGCGTGCGGTGCTGGCCCTGGAGCGGCGCTCCTGGGCCGGACCCGGTGCGAAGGAACGGGCGATCCGGGAGCAGCTCGGCATCTCGCCGGTCCGCTACTACCAGCTCCTCAACGCCCTGATCGACGACCGCCGCGCGCTCGCCGAGGACCCGGTGACGGTGAACCGGCTGCGGAGGGTGCGGGACGCGAGACGCGGGCGGCGCTGAGCCCCCGGCACCGCCGGACGGATGTCCTCGCCGCCGGACCGGGTTGATCGTGCCCCCACCACGGGCGCCCCGTCACCGATACGCTCGGAGCATGGGCAGCAACCCGGACCAACCTCTGCCGACCCCGTCCACCCAGGCCGGCCGTGAAGGCCTCGCCGCGCTCCTCGCGCGCCCCGACCGCGCCGTGATCGCGCTCGATTTCGACGGCACCCTCGCCGACATCGTGCCCGACCCGGAGCAGTCGCGGGCCCATCCCGGGGCCGTACCCGCACTCGCCGCGCTCGCGCCGCAGGTCGCCTCCGTCGCCGTGATCACCGGACGCCCCGCGGGCGTCGCGGTCCGGTACGGCGGCTTCGCCGGGGTGCCCGGCCTCGATCACCTCGTCGTCCTCGGGCACTACGGCGCGGAACGCTGGGACGCCGTCACCGGTACCGTGCACGCCCCCGCCCCGCACCCCGGCGTCGCCGCCGTCCGCGCCGAACTCCACGGCGTCCTGCACGAGGTGGGTGCCTGGCACGGCACCTGGATCGAGGAGAAGGGACAGGCCGTCGCCGTACACACGAGGCGGGCCGACGACCCGCAGGCGGCCTTCGAGTCCCTGCGCGAACCCCTCGGGCACCTGGCCGCCCGGCACGGGCTGATCGTCGAACCGGGCCGCCTCGTCCTTGAGTTGCGCCCGCCGGGCATGGACAAGGGAGTGGCACTCGCGGAGTACGTACGGGAGGCCGGCGCCGGGTCCGTCCTGTACGCCGGGGACGACCTGGGCGACCTCGCCGCGTACGCAGCCGTCGAGAAGCTCCGCGCCGAGGGGCCGGACGGCACCCCGGGCCTCCTGGTCTGCAGCGGCACGGAGGTTCCCGAACTCGCCGAGCGTGCCGACCTGCTGCTGCCGGGCCCGGCGGCCGTGGTGGGCCTGTTGGAATCCCTGGCCCGGCGCATCGGGAAGCTCTAACCCCGCAGGGCGTCCAGCTGGTCCAGGAACCACTGCTGCGGCGGCAGCGCGGTCGCCGCGGCGGCCAGCCGCTTCGTGCGGGCGCTGCGCTCGTCGTCCTCCATCGTCAGCGCCTCGTGCAGCGCCGCCGCCGTGGCCGACACGTCGTACGGGTTGACCACGACGGCGTCCTCGCCGAGCTCCTCGTAGGCTCCCGCCTCCCGCGAAAGCACCAGCGCGCAGCCGTTGTCGGAGACGACCGGGACCTCCTTCGCGACGAGGTTCATGCCGTCGCGGATCGGGTTGACCAGTGCCACGTCCGCCAGCCGGTACGCCGCGAGCGAGCGGGCGAAGTCGTCGTCGACGTGGAGGATGACCGGGGTCCAGCCCTCCGTGGCGTACTCCGCGTTGATCGCGTCGGCGACGCGCTGAACCTCGGCCGTGTAGTCGCGGTACACCGCGAGGTCCTGCCTGGAGGGGTACGCGAACGCCACGTGCACCACCCGCTCGCGCCATTCGGGGCGCTCCTCCAGCAGGGCGCGGTAGGCGTGCAGCCCCCGGACGATGTTCTTGGAGAGCTCGGTGCGGTCCACCCGCACGATCGTCCGCCTGCCGGCGCCCACCTGCTCCCGAAGCGTCTCCATCCGCTCGTCCACGTCCGCCTCGTGGGAGCGGCGGCGCAGGAAGTCCGCGTCGGCGCCCAGCCCATGCACCCCGATCCGGGTGCGGCCGGTGCCGCCCAGGACCTCCGTGCAGCAGCTGATGAACGCGTCCGCCCAGCGGCGGGTCAGGAACGCGGCCCGGTCGGCACCCAGGATGCCGCGCAGCAACTGCTCACCGATGTCGTCGGGCAGCAGCCGGAAGTAGTCGACGGGGGCCCACGGGGTGTGCGAGAAGTGGCCGATCCGCAGATCGGGGCGCAGCTCGCGGAGCATGCCGGGCACCAGCGACAGGTGGTAGTCCTGGACCAGGACCACCGCGCCCACGCCCGCCTCCTCGGCGAGGGCCTCGGCGAAGGCGCGGTTGTACGCCTCGAACGACGCCCACTGCCGACGGAACTCCGCGTCGAACACCGGCTCCAGCGGTGTCTGGTAAATCATGTGGTGGACGAACCAGAGCACCGAGTTGGCGATGCCGTTGTACGCGTCGTCGTGGACTCCGGCGTCGATGTCGAGCATGCGGACGCCGGGCTCCGACAGGCCTCGCCGGACCGACTCGCGGTCGCCGTCGCTCAGGGCCGCGCACACCCACAGCTTGTCCTCGACGGCGCTCAGACCGGAGACGAGGCCGCCCCCGCCGCGCTTCGAGTCGAGCGTGCCGTCCTCGCGCAGCGCATAGGACACGGGGCCGCGATTGGACGCGACGAGGACCTGGGCAGAGTGCTCGGAGACCATGTACCCGAACCTAGCCCGTTCGGGAAGCCGCCAAACGCGAAGCCAACCGCGAAACGTCACGCCGCGTGGCGGGACGCGTACTCCGTGATCTCCCGCATCGGCGGCCGCTCCTCGGTGTCCACCGCATGGGTGCGCGGTACGAAGCCGCTCTCGCCCCGCTCGAACTGGGTGAGCACGGGCCGCACCAGATGCCCCCGGGAGAGCCGCAGCTGAGCGGTGCGGTAGATCGCCGCCGCCATGCGGCCGAGCGCCTGGCCGTCCTGGTGGCGGTGCTTGCGCACGCCGACGTCCACCTGCGCCAGCGCGTCCAGGCCCACGGTGTGCAGGGCGTCGACGAGCAGGCCCAGCTCCACCCCGTAACCGACGGGGAAGGGGAGCCGTTCGAGCAGGGAGCGGCGTACGGCGTACTCGCCGCCCAGCGGCTGGACGAAGCCGGCCAGCTGAGGCCAGTGCAGGTTGAGCAGCGGGCGTGCCACCAGTTCGGTGACCCGACCGCCCTGGCCTGCGGCTTCTCCCAGGGGGCGGTCGTACATGGCCTTGACGAACTGGACCTCGGGGTCCGTCAGCAGGGGGCCGACGATCCCGGAGACGAAGTCCGCGGAGAAGTCCTTGAGGTCGGCGTCGATGAAGCAGACGATCTCACCGCTGGTCACCAGCAGTGACCGCCACAGCACCTCGCCCTTGCCGGGTACGGCCGGTATCCGGGGGAGTATCGCGTCCCGGTGCACCACCCTGGCACCCGCCCGGCGGGCCACTTCGGCGGTGGCGTCGGTGGAACCGGAGTCGATCACCACCAGCTCGTCGACGAGCCGGACCTTCTCCATCAGCTCGCGCCGGATCTCCTCGACGATCGCTCCGACCGTCTCCTCCTCGTTCAGGGCGGGCAGGACGACGCTCACCCGGGCGCGGCGCGGATCCCTCGCGCGCGCGGCCGTGAGGCGGTCGAGCGGGCGGTCGTCGGCCGACCAGGAACGCCTGGTCAGCCAGCGTTCCACCTCTTCCAGCACGGTCGATACTCCCTGTATGTGATCCATCTCGCGGTTCGGACGACTATCTCAATCGTCCAGGGCTTCGGTTACAGTCTTGAACAACGCGGATGACCCTCGCATGTCGGGGTCGGTCCGCGAATAAATGCCCGGATCGATGGTCCGGTGCCATAGCGCTCATCCAGAGGGACTGAGGGAACGGCCCGTTGAAGTCCCGGCAACCCCCCTGCCGACCGCAAGGTCACGGTGGGGAAGGTGCCAATTCCGTCTTGTGGCGAAATACGCCGCAAGGAAGATGAGGAGAAAGGGCTCCGCCATCATGTCTGTTCAGACAGTTGCAGCGAACACCGATTCTTCTGCCGTGGACCTCGGTTCCGCCGCAGCACTTTCCTGCCGCGAATGCGGCGAGCGTTTCGAGCTCGGTCCCATTTTCGCCTGTGCGTCCTGTTTCGGGCCGCTCGAAGTGGCGTACGACCTGCCGAGCGGCTCCCCGGAAGAGCTCAAGAAGCGCATTGCCGAAGGCCCCGACAACATCTGGCGCTATGCGCCGCTGCTGCCCGTTCCGGCCGATGTCGCGAGCAAGCCCAACATCAACCCCGGCTTCACGAAGCTGGTCAAGGCCGACAACCTCGCCCGTGAGCTGGGCGTCACCGGCGGTCTGTACGTCAAGGACGACTCCGGCAACCCGACGCACTCCTTCAAGGACCGTGTCGTCGCGATCGCCGTCGAGGCCGCCCGCGCCTTCGGATTCACCACCCTGTCCTGCTCCTCCACCGGCAACCTCGCGGGTGCGGTGGGCGCCGCGGCGGCCCGCGCCGGCTTCCGCTCGTGCGTGTTCATCCCGCACGACCTGGAGCAGGGCAAGATCGTCATGGCCGCGGTGTACGGCGGCGAACTGGTCGGCATCGAGGGCAACTACGACGACGTCAACCGCTTCTGCTCGGAGCTCATCGGCGACCCGCTCGGTGAGGGCTGGGGCTTCGTCAACGTCAACCTCCGCCCGTACTACGGCGAGGGCTCCAAGACCCTGGCGTACGAGATCTGCGAGCAGCTCGGCTGGCAGCTGCCCGACCAGATCGTCATCCCGATCGCGTCCGGGTCGCAGCTCACGAAGATCGACAAGGGCCTGCAGGAGCTGATCAAGCTCGGCCTGGTCGAGGACAGGCCGTACAAGATCTTCGGTGCCCAGGCCGAGGGCTGCTCCCCGGTCTCCACCGCCTTCAAGGCCGGGCACGACGTCGTACGGCCGCAGAAGCCGAACACGATCGCCAAGTCCCTCGCGATCGGCAACCCGGCCGACGGCCCGTACGTCCTGGACATCGCCCGGCGCACCGGCGGTGCCGTCGAGGACGTCAACGACGAGCAGGTCGTCGACGCGATCAAGCTGCTGGCCCGCACCGAGGGCATCTTCGCGGAGACCGCGGGCGGTGTGACGGTCGGTGTGACGAAGAAGCTGATCGACGCCGGTCTGCTGGACCCGACGCTGACCACCGTCATCCTGAACACCGGTGACGGCCTGAAGACGCTGGACGCCGTCGCCCCGACGACCGGCCTGTCGGCCACGATCCGGCCGAGCCTGGACGCGTTCCGCGACGCGGGCCTCGCCGCCAGCTGACCACCCGAGACCGAAGGAAGGCACCCCATGAGCGTCAAGGTCCGTATCCCCACCATCCTCCGCACCTACACGGGCGGTCAGGCCGAGGTCCCGGCCGAGGGCACGATCCTCTCCGAGGTCATCGAGTCCCTGGAGAACAACCACCCGGGCATCGCGGCCCGCGTCCTGGACGACCAGGGCAAGCTGCGCCGCTTCGTGAACGTGTACGTCAACGACGACGACGTGCGCTTCGAGGGCGGCCTGCAGACCGCGACCCCGGACGGCGCCGGCATCTCGATCATCCCGGCCGTCGCCGGAGGCTGACCCGCCGAGCACCGTGCCCGGAGGCCGGCCGCCGGGCACCGTTGCCGGAGGCCGAGCCTCCTGTACGACTTCACAGCGTGAACACCGTTGCCCCCTCCGCAAGAGAAGCGGAGGGGGCAATTCTGCATGGTTGAGCGCGGTACAGTTGGGGAAGTCCCCTCCGCTGCCTGTGCCGCCCGCATATGAGAATGCGCCCGGTCGCGATAAGAAGCAGCCAAAGTACGTGAACTCCTTGCGCCATAAGTGGCCTTTGTCAGGCCCGACTTGCCCTGGAATCTTGTGAGTTGCACCTATCCGGGCGTTCAGCTGTGCCCAGAATTCTCGTCCGATTGCCCTGTTGCAGAGGGCAGTTGGGCAGATACATTCGGCCGCGGTCGACGCGTTCCGGCGCACGCCACCCTCTCCTGTCGGAGGGTGAGTTCTGACCCGGGCCCGCGAAGTGCGGTCCTGTGCAAGGGCCAGTAATAGGGGAGTTAGGCATGGCTCAGGGCACCGTCAAGTGGTTCAACGCGGAGAAGGGGTACGGCTTCATCGCGGTCGACGGTGGTGCGGATGTTTTCGTCCACTACAGCGCGATCCAGATGGACGGGTACCGCACCCTCGAAGAGGGTCAGCGAGTTGAATTCGAAATCTCGCAGGGCCAGAAGGGGCCGCAGGCGGACATGGTCAAGCTCGCCGTCGGCTGAGCTCGGCGCGGTCGGCCAACGACACTACTCACACACGCAGGGCCCGTACCTCCGAAGAGGGGTACGGGCCCTGCGTGCGTCCCGCGAGCCCCCGGCGGTTGTCCACATCTGGAGGGGGACGCTTGCACTCGCAGGGGTCGAGTGCTAATCATTGGCGTTAGCACTCTCCAGGTGAGAGTGACAGAAACTTGGACCGGGCCGGTGAGGCCCGCAGGCTCACGGGGCAAGGAACCGCTGAGCACGCTGGCCGTCCGTCGCGGGCGCCTCTCGGTCCGGAGAAATCCACCCCTGTCCGGGAGGACCACTTCACATGGCCAAGATCATCGCGTTCGACGAGGAGGCACGGCGCGGTCTCGAGCGCGGGATGAACCAGCTCGCCGACGCCGTCAAGGTCACCCTCGGCCCCAAGGGCCGAAACGTCGTCCTCGAGAAGAAGTGGGGCGCGCCCACGATCACCAACGATGGTGTTTCCATCGCCAAGGAGATCGAGCTCGAGGACCCGTACGAGAAGATCGGTGCGGAGCTGGTCAAGGAGGTCGCCAAGAAGACGGACGACGTCGCCGGCGACGGTACGACCACCGCAACCGTTCTCGCCCAGGCGCTCGTCCGCGAGGGCCTGCGCAACGTCGCCGCGGGTGCCAACCCGATGGCTCTCAAGCGTGGCATCGAGAAGGCCGTCGAGGCCGTCTCCGCCGCTCTGCTGGAGCAGGCGAAGGACGTGGAGACCAAGGAGCAGATCGCTTCGACGGCCTCCATCTCCGCTGCCGACACCGAGATCGGCGCCAAGATCGCCGAGGCGATGGACAAGGTCGGCAAGGAAGGCGTCATCACCGTCGAGGAGTCCCAGACCTTCGGTCTGGAGCTCGAGCTCACGGAGGGTATGCGCTTCGACAAGGGCTACATCTCGGCGTACTTCGCGACCGACATGGAGCGTATGGAGACGTCGTTCGACGACCCGTACATCCTGATCGTCAACTCCAAGATCAGCAACGTGAAGGACCTCCTTCCGCTGCTCGAGAAGGTCATGCAGTCGGGCAAGCCGCTGCTGATCATCGCGGAGGACGTCGAGGGCGAGGCCCTGTCGACCCTGGTCGTCAACAAGATCCGTGGCACCTTCAAGTCCGTCGCCGTCAAGGCTCCGGGCTTCGGTGACCGCCGCAAGGCCATGCTCGGCGACATCGCCATCCTCACCGGTGGCACCGTCATCTCCGAGGAGGTCGGCCTCAAGCTCGAGAGCGCCGGCGTCGACCTGCTCGGCAAGGCCCGCAAGGTCGTCATCACCAAGGACGAGACCACGATCGTCGACGGAGCGGGTGACAGCGACCAGGTCCAGGGCCGCGTCAAGCAGATCCGTGCCGAGATCGAGAACTCCGACTCGGACTACGACCGCGAGAAGCTCCAGGAGCGCCTCGCGAAGCTGGCCGGCGGCGTGGCCGTCATCAAGGCCGGCGCCGCGACCGAGGTGGAGCTCAAGGAGCGCAAGCACCGCATCGAGGACGCGGTGCGCAACGCCAAGGCCGCCGTCGAGGAGGGCATCGTCGCCGGTGGTGGCGTCGCGCTGCTGCAGGCCACGGCCGTCTTCGAGAAGCTCGACCTGACGGGTGACGAGGCCACCGGTGCCAACGCCGTCAAGCTCGCGCTGGAGGCCCCGCTCAAGCAGATCGCCGTCAACGGTGGTCTCGAGGGTGGCGTCATCGTCGAGAAGGTGCGCAACCTTCCGATCGGTCACGGCCTCAACGCCGCGACCGGCGAGTACGTCGACATGATCGCCGAGGGCATCATCGACCCGGCGAAGGTCACGCGCTCCGCTCTGCAGAACGCCGCGTCCATCGCCGCGCTCTTCCTCACCACCGAGGCCGTCATCGCCGACAAGCCGGAGAAGGCCTCTGCGGCTGCTCCGGGCGGCATGCCGGGCGGTGACATGGACTTCTGATCCCCTGGGATCAGCAGCTCCACGCAGTACCCGTACGACGCCGGCCCCCGGGATTTCTCCCGGGGGCCGGCGTCGTCGTGTCCCCGCGTCGGTACCGGATACTGACGGCCCCTGCAGCCATCCCTGAGGAGCGCACAAGGATGACCACCGACTCCCGTACCGGGCCGCCGAGTTCCGGCGACGAGCGCGAGACCCTGCGCGCCTTTCTCGACTACCACCGAGCGACCCTGGCCATGAAGTGCGAAGGGCTGGACGACGAGGAGCTGCGGCGGCAGTCGATGCCCCCGTCCACGCTCTCGCTGCTCGGACTGGTGCGGCACATGGCCGAGGTGGAACGGGCCTGGTTCCGCCGTGTGTTCGAGGACAACGGGGCGCCCATGGTCTGGTCCGACCGGATCGACTTCCAGGCGGCGTACGACGCGAGTGCCTCGACCAGGAAGGAGGCCTTCGGCGCCTGGGAGGCCGAGGTGGAGAACTCGCGCCGGATCGAGAGGGAGGCCGAGTCCCTGGACGTGCTGGGCCTCCAGCCGCGCTGGGAGAAGGAGGTGTCCCTGCGGATGGTCATGGTGCACGTGCTCCTGGAGTACGGCCGCCACAACGGCCACGCGGACTTCCTGCGGGAGGGCGTCGACGGCACCGTGGGGGCCTGAGCTCCGTCGTGGTCGCACGGGCTCCGTGGTGCGGGCTCCGGACCGGCTGCTCTGCGCACGAACAGTGAACGCAAAAACATGACGTGACTCTGCATGTATTCGTCATCGATCAGAAAGGTTCTGGCAGAACTCTTGTGGTGGTGGTGTGGCGCGCCCTACTGTCGCCCCACCTTCCGAGAGAAACGGGCATGCGATGTCACGGAACATCACGGTCGCCGCGTTGACCGCCGCCGTTGTCGGACTGGGCGCCCTGAGCGGCGCCCCCGCGGCCACGGGTGCGGAGGGGGAACGGGCCCCCGCGCCCGTGGTGACGCGTGCCGCCCTCGATCCGGCGCTGGTCGCCGGCCGCGGTGCCGAGGTCCCCTTCGCCGAGCAGGAGGCGGAGAACGCCGCCACGAACGGCACGGTCATCGGCCCCGACCGCACCGCGTACACGCTGCCCGCCGAGGCCTCCGGCCGTAAGGCGGTCAGGCTTACCCCGGGCGAGCACGTCGAGTTCACACTGCCGGGCGCCGCCGACGCGATCACCGTGCGCTACAGCATTCCGGACGCGCCGGGCGGGGGCGGCATCACCGCACCGCTCGATGTCGCCGTGAACGGCAAGAAGCGCTCCACGATGACGCTGACCTCGCAGTACGCCTGGCTCTACAACCAGTACCCGTTCACCAACGACCCCGACGCCGGGCTGCTCCATCCGGACTGGTGGATCACCGAATGCGCCTGTGTCCCCAGCGGGACGACTCCCTCTCCGACGATCACCAAGCCGTTCCGCCCGAACCACTTCTACGACGAGCAGCGCCTGCTGCTGGGCAGGAAGTACGGCGCGGGGGACACCGTACGGCTCACGGTCCCGGCCGGCAGCCGTGCCGCGTGGACCGTCATCGACGTACTCGACTCCGAGCTCGTGGGCCTCCCGCACGTCGAGCTCCGGGCCGCGAACGTGCTGGCCTTCGGGGCCGATCCGTTCGGGCGGCGGGATTCGGCGGGAGCAATAGACCGGGCCATCGCCCACGCCAAGCGCAAGAACCTCCCCGTGTACATCCCGCCGGGCACGTACCAGGTCAACCGCCACATCATCGTCGACGACGTCACGGTCAAGGGGGCCGGCAGCTGGTACACGAAGATCAAGGGCCGCGAGATCGCCCTCGACACCCCGGCCGCCGACGGCTCCGTCCACACGGGGGTCGGCTTCTACGGCAAGGACGCGGCCGAGGGCGGCAGCCGCAACGTCCATCTGTCCGGCTTCGCCATCGAGGGCGACGTGCGCGAACGCGTCGACACCGACCAGGTGAACGGCATCGGCGGCGCGATGAGCGACTCCACCATCGACGGGCTGCACATCCGCCACACCAAGGTCGGCATGTGGTTCGACGGCCCGATGTCGAACCTGAGGATCACGAACAACGTCATCGTCGACCAGATCGCCGACGCCATCAACTTCCACGGCGGGGTGACGGGCTCGACGGTCGCCCACACCTTCGTACGCAACTCCGGCGACGACGGCCTCGCGATGTGGTCGGAGAAGAGCGCCAACACCGGAAACACCTTCGCCCGCAACACCGTCCAGAGCCCGGTCCTCGCCAACGGCATCGCGATATACGGCGGTACGGACAACACGGTGTCCGGCAACCTCGTCGCCGACCCCGTGCGCGAGGGCAGCGCCCTGCACGTCGGCGCGCGCTTCGGGGCGGAGGCGTTCAAGGGCCGGCTGGACCTCACCGACAACACGACGGTCCGCGCCGGTACGTACGAACTGAACTGGAACATCGGGCTCGGGGCCATCTGGTTCTTCGCCCTGGACCGGGACATCGACGCCGACATCCGGGTCACGGGGAACCACTTCCTCGACAGCACCTACAACGCGATCATGCTGGTCACGGACTGGCCGGTGAAGGACACGTACAGGATCCGCGGCGTCCACTTCAAGGACATCAGGGTCGACGGCACGGGTACGTCGGTGGTCAGCGCCCGCGCGGCGGGCTCGGCGACCTTCGAGAACGTGGACGCGCGCAACGTGGGCGCGGTCGGCGTCAACAACTGCGGGTCCTTCAACTTCACCCCGGCCGGCTCCGAGTTCACCCTGACCGACCTCGGCGGCAACGACGGCGGCGGCACGACGGGTGACTGGCTCGCGCCGTGGCTCCTGCCGAACACGATCACCTGCGACGACCGCCCGCCGGTCGTGGCACCGCCCGCACCGGGCACCTGGTGACCGTCTCGCGCCACTGACGTCGCGCCGCCCCCGGGGGCGCAGCAGCCGCCCGCCGCGGGGGGCCGGGGGCGGGGGGGGCGCGGGTCGGAATAAAACAAAAAACACACCCCCCACCCCCAGGGGGGGA
>NZ_JBHYTT010000018.1:0-159715 GCF_042749285.1 Streptomyces sp. NPDC059499 | reverse complement strand
CCGCCCCAGCCCCCTCCCGCCCCGCATCGGTGCGCGGTGCGGGGCCGACCGCGGACCCCCCATGTGTTGGGGACCCCGGTCCCTCGCCCGGCCCCCCACACGTATGTGCCGTCGGGTGGGCGATCAGTCGCTCTCCCGGCTTATCGGGGAAGGGTTGGCCTTCACCAGCAGCTGGCCCTTCCGGTCGCGTCCGGGTGCCGCCAGGAACAGGGCGAGGAATCCCGCGAAGAACGAGATGCTGCCCGCCAGGATGAAGGCGCCGTTGAGCCCCCAGGCGTCGACGACCAGGAAGCCCATGCCCGCCCCGAGTCCGGACACGAGCTTGGAGCTGTAGACCATGCCGTAGTTGGTGGCGTTGTTGTTCTCACCGAAGTAGTCCGCGGTCATCGCGGCGAACATCGGGAAGATGGCGCCGCCCCCGAAGCCGGAGACCGCGGAGAAGAACAGGAACAGGGGCAGGCTCTTCAGCTCGGCGGCCCAGATGATGCCGAACTGGGCGAGCCCCAGGATGACGCAGACGTAGAGCAGGCACTTCTTGCGGCCGTAGAGGTCGGAGAGCCAGCCGATGACGCCGCGCCCGGTGCCGTTGACGATCGCCTTGAGCGACATGGCGGTGGCCACGATCCCGGCGGCGAAGCCCGCTTCCTGGCCGATGTCGATCTGGAAGGCGATACCGAAGATGTTCACGCCGGACGTACACGCGAGACAGCACCACATCAGCGCCACACGGCCGGTCCTCCAGGCCTCGCCCGGGGAGAACTGCTTGACGGCCGGCGGGTTCTTCTCCAGCGAACGCCGGGCCCGCGGGTCCTCGGGCGGGTTGAGCGGGTCGACCTCGGCGGGCCACCAGTTCTTCGGCGGGTCACGGAAGAAGAAGCCGGCGCAGGCCACGAGCGCGGCGAGGAAGACGCCCACCGAGACCAGGACCCACTTGAAGTTGGTGATGTCCATGAACCCGGTGAAGATGAAGACGAACGGCACCGATCCGTAGGCGAAACCGCCGTTGACGAAGCCCGTCTTGCCGCCCCTGCGCTCTGGGTACCACTTGCCGACCATGTTGACGCAGGTGGCGTACACCATGCCCGCGCCCATACCGGAGAACACACTGAAGCCGATGTACGCGAAGATCACGTGCGGCGCGTACGCCAGTGAGAGGTAGCCGAGGAGGGTGCCCGTCGCGCCGAGCATCATCGCCCAGCGGGCCGGCAGCCTGCCGGTCTCCCGCAGCCTGCCCGCGGGCATCGCGACCGCGGCCTGGAAGAACACCCAGACGGTCATCATCCAGTAGATGTGACCGCTGTCCCAGTTGTGCGCGTGGTGCAGCGTGTCCTCCGCCGACGCGAACGCGTACTCGGCCGAACTGATGCCCATCATGCCGATCCACGGCAGGATGACCATCCACTTGCGCTTGCGGCCCATGATGTCGACATCGGTCTCGCCGATGCGGTACACGCGCCCGTTGGCGTCCGTCACCTCCCTGAAGGGGACGGGTGTGGAGATGTCAGTTGTCGTCATTGTCGATCGAACCCCTTGCGTGGAAGAAGTCTGGCCAGCGCCCCCTGCCCGTTCTCACTTCGCGTCGCGCGCGGGGTCCACGGCCGAGCGGTCAGCCGCAGACCCCGTGGTCCGAGTCCTCTCAGGTCATCGCCCACCGCCCAACAGGCCTGCCGCGCGCGCCCACCGGTACTTGGCGCCCAGCACGGCCACCGGCCTCTCCGTGGTGTACGGGTACGCGACGACACCGTGCTCGTAGAGGTACTGGCACGCCTCTTCCACTTCCGTGTCTCCCGCCAGCGACGCCACCACCGGCTTCTCGATGCCCCGCTCCCTGAACTCCTGGACCACCCGGGCCGTCAGTTCGGCGAAGACCATCGGGGGAGTGACGATCGTGTGCCAGTAGCCCAGCACCAGGGCGTGGATGCGCGGATCCTCCATCCCCAGCCGGATCGTCGCCTCGTACGTCGACGGCGGCTCGCCGCCCGTGATGTCGATCGGGTTCCCGGCCGCGCCGAACGGCGGGATGAACGCCTTGAAGGCGGCGTCCAGATCGGGCGGAATCTCCATCAGCGAGAGCCCGTTGTCGACGATCGCGTCCGACAGGAGCACACCCGAACCGCCCGCACCGGTGATGATGACGACGTTGTCGCCCTTCGGCGCCGGCAGCACCGGCAACGCCCGTGCGTACTCGAGCATGTCGTTCAGCCCCGGCGCCCGGATCACCCCCGCCTGCCGCAGGATGTCGTCGTACACCGCGTCGTCGCCGGCCAGCGCACCCGTGTGCGAACCGGCCGCCTTCGCGCCCGCGGTGGTGCGCCCGGCCTTCAGCACCACGATCGGCTTCTTCGGTACGGTCGCCCGCGCCGCCTCCACGAACGCGCGGCCGTCCTTGAGGTCCTCCAGGTGCATGGCGATGCACCGGGTGTGGGGGTCCTCACCGAACCACGTCAGCAGGTCGTCCTCGTCGATGTCCGACTTGTTGCCGAGCCCGACGATCGCCGACACACCGGTCTTCGTCGACCGGGCGAAACCGAGGATCGCCATGCCGATGCCACCGGACTGGGAGGTCAGCGCCACCCCGCCCTTGACGTCGTACGGTGTGCAGAAGGTGGCGCAGAGGTCCTGCCACGTGGAGTAGTAGCCGTAGATGTTCGGCCCCAGCAGCCGCACCCCGTACCGCTCGCCGATCGCCACGATCTCGTCCTGCAGGCCCTGTTCGCCGGTCTCGGCGAACCCCGACGGGATGAGCACGGCATTGGGGATCCCCTTGCGCCCCACGTCTTCCAGCGCCGATGCCACGAACTTGGCGGGGATCGCGAAGACCGCCACATCCACCTCACCGGGAACGTCGGTGACACTCTTGTACGCCTTGCGGCCCAGAATGTCATCGGCCCTGGGGTTCACCGGATGGATCTCGCCCGTGAAACCCCCGTCGATGAGATTGCGCATCACCGAATTGCCGATCTTCCCCTGCTCGTTGGAGGCGCCGATCACGGCCACCGAACGGGGCTCCATCAGCCGGCGCATCGACACGAGGATCTCCTCGCGGCCGTAGGTGCGCCGTGCCTTCACCTCCTCGGTGGTCAGCAGGATGCGGATGTCCGCGGCGATCGCACCGTCCGGCGACGCGATCACGGGATTGAGGTCCACCTCCGCGATCTCCGGGAAATCCGTGACCAGCCGGGAGACCCGCCGGATCTGCTCCGCCAGCGCCCACCGGTCGACCGGTGGCGCGCCGCGCACGCCGCGCAGGATCTCCGCGGCGCGGATCGAGTCGAGCATCGACTGCGCCTCGTCCGCGGTGACGGGAGCGAGCCGGAAGGTGACGTCCTTGAGGACCTCCACCAGGACCCCGCCGAGCCCGAACGCCACCACCTTCCCGAACGTCGGGTCGGTGACCGCCCCGATGATGACCTCCTGGCCCGGCGGAACCAGCTGCTGGACCTGCACACCGTCGATCCGGGCGTCAGGTGCGTACGCCTTCGCGTTCTCGACGATCCGGCAGAAGGCGGACCGCACCTCCGCGGCGCCCGAGACCCCGACCACGACTCCGCCCGCATCCGTCTTGTGCAGGATGTCGGGGGAGACGATCTTCAGTACGACGGACCCGCCGAGACGGTCCGCGAACGCCACGGCCTCCTCGACGTCCCGGGCCAGCTCCTCGCCCGGTACGGCGATCCCGTACGCGTCGGCGACGACCTTTCCCTCCGGTGCGGTGAGTGCGCCGCGTCCCTCGCTCCGGACGGCGTCGAGCAGCGCCCGTACCTGTTGCTGTGCGTTCTCTTCGACTGTTCCGGCCATGCTCAGATGACTCCGTTCGTCTTCAGCAGCAGCAGTTCCTCGTCACCCAGACCCAGTTCACCGACGTACACCTCGGCGTTGTGCTCACCGAGCAGCGGGGACGTGAGGATCTCGACGGGGGAGTCGGACAGCTTCAGCGGGCTGCCGACGGTGGTGAACGTGCCGCGCTCCGGATGGTCGACGCGCACCACCATCTCGTTGGCGGCCAGGGACTCGTCCTCGACGATCTCCTTGGTGGAGAGGATCGGGCCGCACGGGATGTTGTGGGCGTTCAGCTCCTCCAGGACCTCCCACTTGGGGAGCGTGGCCGACCACTCCTCGATCAGCTGGAACATCTTCCCGAGCTTCGGCAGCCGGGACTCCGGCGACGCCCACTCCGGGTCCTCCGCCAGCTCCGGCCGGCCGATCAGAGCGGACAGGGGCTTCCAGCCGACGGGCTGGACGATGACGTACACGTAGTCGTTGGGGCCGCCCGGTGCGCACTTCACCGCCCATCCCGGCTGGCCGCCGCCACTGGCGTTGCCGCTGCGCGGCACCTCGTCGGCCTCGGCGGTGTCCTGGGCGTTCGGGTACTCGGCGAGCGGACCGTGCGCCAGGCGCTGCTGGTCACGCAGCTTCACCCGGCACAGGTTCAGCACGGCGTGCTGCATCGCCACGTTCACCCGCTGCCCGCGCCCGGTGTTCTCCCGCTGGAACAGTGCGGCCAGGATGCCGGCCACCGCATGGACCCCGGTGCCCGAGTCGCCGATCTGCGCGCCGGTGGCGAGCGGTGGCCCGTCCTCGAAGCCCGTGGTCGACATCGAGCCGCCCATGGCCTGCGCGACGACCTCGTACGCCTTGAAGTTGGTGTACGGCCCGTCGCCGAAACCCTTGATGGAGGCGTAGACGATCCGGGGGTTGATCTCCTGGATCCTCTCCCAGGTGAACCCCATGCGGTCCACGGCACCCGGGCCGAAGTTCTCCACCATCACATCGCTGCGCCGGATGAGCTCGGTCAGGATCTCCTTGCCGCGCTCGCTCTTCGTGTTGAGGGTGATGCTCCGCTTGTTGCAGTTGAGCATCGTGAAGTAGAGGGAGTCGACGTCGGGCAGATCCCGCAACTGCTTGCGGGTGATGTCGCCGCTCGGCGCCTCCAGCTTGACCACGTCCGCGCCGAGCCAGGCGAGCAGCTGGGTGGCGGACGGACCGGACTGTACGTGC
Source organism: Streptomyces sp. NPDC059499 (assembly GCF_042749285.1). Lineage (NCBI taxonomy): Bacteria > Bacillati > Actinomycetota > Actinomycetes > Kitasatosporales > Streptomycetaceae > Streptomyces > Streptomyces sp. NPDC059499. Next base: position 154,717 of record NZ_JBHYTT010000018.1, on the reverse strand, counting down.
GTCATGTCGAGGACGCGTACGCCCTCAAGAGCTTTGGTCATGCCAACGGCTCCTCTGCTACTTGTACATGGTCTGGTTCATCGTTCCGGGGGCGTACGCGTCGGGATCGACCCAGACGTTGATGAGCGAGGGCAGCCCCGACTCGCGCGCCCGCTGCAGCGCGGGGGCGATGTCCGCGGGGTCGCGCACCTCTTCGCCGTAACCGCCCAGCATCTGGGCGAACTTGTCGTAGTGGACATCGCCGAGGGTGTTGCCGACCCGCTCCCGCTCGTCGCCGTACTTCGCCTTCTGGCCGTAACGGATCTGGTTCATCGAGGAGTTGTTGCCGACGATGCCGACGAACGGGAGCTTGTAGCGGACCAGCGTCTCGAAGTCCCACCCGGTCAGGGAGAACGCGCCGTCACCGAAGAGCGCCACGACCTCCTTGTCGGGCCTGGCCTGCTTGGCGGCCAGGACGAACGGCACGCCGACCCCGAGCGTGCCCAGGGGTCCCGGGTCCATCCAGTGGCCCGGTGTGCGGGGCTGGACCACCTGGCCGGAGAAGGTGACGATGTCGCCGCCGTCCCCGATGTAGATGGAGTCCTCGGTCAGGAAGTCGTTGATCTCGCTGACGAGGCGGTACGGATGGATGGGCGAGGCGTCCGACCGGAGCTGGGGCAGCCGCTTGTCCAGCGCGGTCTGCTCGGCGGCCCTGAGCTCGTCCAGCCAGGCCTTGCGCCTCACCGAACCGCCGTTGATCCGCCCGCTCGCCGCCTCCGTGACCGCCTTCAGTACGAGTGAGGCGTCGCCGACGATCCCGAGGTCGATGTCGCGGTTCTTGCCCACCGTGCGGTAGTCGAGGTCGATCTGGACGACGGTGGCGTCCTGCGAGAGCCGCTTCCCGTAGCCCATCCGGAAGTCGAACGGCGTCCCCACGATCACGATGAGGTCGGCGTTGGAGAACGCGTACCGCCGCGAGAGCTGGAAGTGGTGCGGGTCGCCGGGAGGCAGGGTGCCGCGGCCCGCGCCGTTCATGTACGCGGGGATGTTGAGGGTCCGGACCAGCTCGGTGGCCGAGTCCGTGGCCCGTGTCGTCCAGACCTGGCTGCCCAGCAGGATGGCCGGCTTCTCCGCGTGGACGAGGAGGTCCGCCAGCTTCTCGATGTCGGCCGGGTCGCCTGCCGCGCGCGTCGAGGCCCGGTACTGCCCGGCCTCGGGCACCCGCGCCCTGTCCACCGGCACTTTGGCGTCGAGGACATCGCGAGGTATCTCCAGGAAGGAGGGCCCGGGCGCACCGTGGTAGCACTCCCGGAACGCCATCGACACCATGTCCGCCGCCCGTGCGGTGTCCGGCACGGTGGCCGCGAACTTGGTGATCGGCGTCATCATGTCGACGTGCGGCAGGTCCTGGAGCGACCCCATCTTGTGCTGGGTGTGGGCACCCTGACCACCGATCAGCAGCATCGGTGACTCCGCGCGGAAGGCGTTGGCGACACCGGTGACGGCGTCGGTCGTCCCCGGTCCCGCGGTGACGACGGCGCATCCGGGCTTACCGGTGATGCGTGCGTAGCCATCGGCGGCGTGGGCGGCAACCTGCTCGTGGCGTACGTCGACGACCTCGATGCCCTCGTCGACGCAGCCGTCGTAGATGTCGATGATGTGGCCGCCGCAGAGGGTGTAGATGCGCTCCACCCCCTCCGCCTTGAGTGCCTTGGCGACCAAGTGCCCACCGGAGATGAGGTTCTGGGTGTCGTGGCTGTCCTCAGGCATGGCGATGTCCTGTCCCTTCGTAGGGGAGTGCGGGAGCCGTTCCGCCGCTCTCGCGGTACATTGCATACAGTCGACGAATACTGTATGAAGCTTGTTATCCCGCATCCGGTGGGTGGTGTCCAGGGGGCGTGCGGCACTTTCACAATCGGCACGATCGGGAGTGGCTATGGATCTGTACGAGCACCAGGCAAGGCAACTCTTCGCGGATCACGGCATATCCGTACCGGACGCCGAGGTCGTGGACGACCCGTCCGAGGCCCGTGCGGCGGCCGAACGGCTGGGCGGCCGCGTCGTCGTCAAGGCGCAGGTGAAGACCGGCGGCAGGGGCAAGGCGGGCGGGGTGAAAGTGGCCGCGGACCCCGGGGCCGCCGTCGTCACCGCACGCCAGATCCTCGGCATGGACATCAAGGGACACCGGGTCCGGACGGTGATGATCGCCCAACCGGTGGACATCGAGGCGGAGTTCTACGTGAGCTACGTCCTGGACCGCGCATCCGGCACCTTCCTCGCCATCGCCTCGGCGGAGGGCGGCATGGACATCGAGGAGGTCGCGGCCGACCGTCCGGAGGCGGTGGCCCGTATCCCCGTCGACCCGGTCGAGGGTGTGACGGAGGCCAAGGCGGCCGAGATCGCCGCGGCCGCCGCTCTCCCGTCCGCCACGGCCCTCGTACTCCAGGCGCTGTGGCAGGTCCTCACCCAGGAGGACGCCCTGCTGGTCGAGGTCAACCCGCTGGTACGCACCACCGACGGCCGGATCCTCGCCCTGGACGGCAAGGTCACCCTCGACGACAACGCCGCCTTCCGGCAGTCCCGTTGGGGTACGGACGCCACGGACCCGCACGGGGACCAGCTGGAGGCCGCTGCCGCCGCCAAGGGCCTCAACTACGTCAAGCTCGACGGCGAGGTCGGCATCATCGGCAACGGCGCCGGACTGGTCATGTCCACCCTCGACGTGGTCGCCGGCTGCGGGGCGCGGCCCGCCAACTTCCTCGACATCGGGGGCGGCGCCTCGGCCCGTGTCATGGCCGACGGTCTCACCGTCATCCTCTCCGACCCCTCGGTGAAGTCCGTCTTCGTCAACGTCTTCGGTGGCATCACCGCCTGCGACGCGGTCGCCGACGGGATCGTCCAGGCGCTGGACGCCGTCCACCTGACGAAACCCCTGGTCGTACGCCTCGACGGCAACAACGCGGCCCGCGGCCGCGCGATCCTCGACGACCGTGCGCACCCCCTGGTCCAGCAGGTGACCACGATGGACGGCGCAGCCGACCGAGCAGCCCGACTGGCCCTGGGAGGGCACTGATCATGGCTATCTTCCTCACCAAGGAGAGCAAGGTCCTCGTCCAGGGGATGACCGGTGCCGAGGGCATGAAGCACACCCGGCGGATGCTGGCCGCGGGCACCCAGATCGTCGGGGGCGTCAATCCGCGCAAGGCGGGCCGCACCGTGGACTTCGACGACCGCACGGTCCCGGTCTTCGGATCCGTACGCGACGGAATGGACGCCACCGGGGCGGACGTCACGGTCGTCTTCGTCCCGCCACCGTTCGCCAGGGCGGCGGTCATCGAGGCGGCCGACGCGGGCATCGCCCTGGCCGTCGTCATCACGGAGGGCATACCCGTCCACGACGCGGTGGCCTTCCACGCCCACGCGCGCTCACGCGGCACGCGCATCCTCGGACCCAACTGCCCCGGCGTGATCAGCCCCGGCCAGTCGAACGCGGGCATCATCCCGGCCGACATCGCGCCGAAGCCCGGCCGCATCGGTCTCGTCTCCAAGTCCGGCACTCTCACCTACCAGTTGATGCACGAACTCCGCGAGACAGGCTTCTCGTCGGCGGTGGGCATCGGTGGCGACCCGGTGATCGGGACGACGCACATCGACTGTCTGACAGCCTTCGAGAACGACCCCGACACCGAGCTGATCGTCCTGATCGGCGAAATCGGCGGCGACGCGGAGGAGCGGGCCGCGGCGCACATCGCGCAGCACATCACCAAACCGGTGATCGGCTACATCGCCGGCTTCACCGCCCCGGAGGGCAAGACCATGGGCCACGCGGGAGCGATCGTCTCGGGCTCCTCGGGCACGGCGGCCGCAAAGAAGCAGGCACTGGAGGCTGCAGGGGTGGCGGTCGGCGCCACACCGACGGAAACGGCCAGGCTGGTGGAGGAGCGCCTGCGATCCTGAGGGCTTCCTCAAGCCCGTCCGGGCGTTTGAGAACACGCCCGAGCCCCCACGCGTGTGGGCGCCCACCCAGGCCCGTCCGGGCGTTTGAGAACACGCCCGAGCCCCCACGGGTGTGGGCACCCACCCAAGCCCGTCCGGCGTTTGAGGACATGCCCGAGCCCCACGGGTGTGGGCGCCCACCCAGGCCCGTCCGGGCGTTTGAGGACATGCCCGAGCCCCACGGGTGTGGGCGCCCACCCAGGCCCGTCCGGGCGTTTGAGGACATGCCCGAGCCCCCACGGGTGTGGGCACCCACCCAAGCCCGTCCGGGCGTTTGAGGACATGCCCGAGCCCCACGGGTGTGGGCGCCCGCTCAAGCCCGTCCGGCGATTGAGGACCGGGGCCCGGGGCGGAGCCCCGGTTACGGGAAGGGGCGGGTAGGGGACAAGGCCCGCCGCAGGCGCCCCCACCCGTTCCGCCCCCGCACCCCAACCGCCCCACCACCCGTCCCCCGCCCACGTACGCGCATCGAGAGCGGAGACCCCATGACCCCCTCAGAACCCACAACCGCACCCCCCACCCTCACCCTCAAGCCCCGCACCACCTGGCCCGAAGCCTGGCGCCGCGCACGCGCCACCGCCCCCGAGGCCTTCCAGGACGACCATGTCCGCAACCTCTGGGCCACCACCTGGCACCAGGACGGCCGCACCCTCCCCGCCACCAGCCCCATCGACAACACCCCCGTCGTCGGCCCGCCCCGCCTGGACGCGACGACCGCTCAACAGGCCGTACGGGCCTCCCTCGACCAGCACCGCGCCTGGCGCCACATCCCCCTCCCCGAACGCCGAGCCCGCGTGGGCGCCGCCCTCGACGCACTCGCCGAGCACCGAGAGCTCCTCGCCCTCCTCCTGGTCTGGGAGATCGGCAAACCCTGGCGCCTCGCCCAGGCCGACGTGGACCGCGCCATCGACGGGGTCCGCTGGTACGCCGACAACATGGACCGGCTCCTGGCCGCCCGTACCCCCCTCCCCGGCCCGGTGTCCAACATCGCCAGCTGGAACTACCCCATGTCCGTACTGGTCCACGCGATGCTCGTGCAGGCACTGGCCGGCAACGCGGTGATCGCCAAGACGCCCACCGACGGCGGCGTCGCCTGCCTCACCCTGGCCTGCGCCCTCGCCGCCCGCGAGGGCATCCCGCTCACCCTCGTCAGCGGCAGCGGCAGCGAGCTGTCCGCCCCTCTCGTCCGCTCGCCCGAGATCGGCTGCGTCTCCTTCGTCGGAGGCCGCGACACCGGCGCCCGTATCGCCACCGCGGTCGCCGACCTGGGCAAGCGGCACATCCTCGAACAGGAGGGCCTCAACACCTGGGGCATCTGGAACTACTCGGACTGGCCGTCCCTCACCGCCGTCATCCCCAAGCTCTTCGACTACGGCAAGCAGCGCTGCACCGCCTACCCCCGCTTCGTCGTCCAGCGGACCCTCTTCGCGGAGTTCCTGGAGGCCTACCTCCCCGCCGTCCGCTATCTCCGCACCGGCCACCCCCTCGCGGTGGAGCACCCCTCCGACCCGCTGCCCACGCTGGACTTCGGCCCGCTCATCAACGCCACGAAGGCCAAGGAGCTCGCCGACCAGGTGGCCGAGGCGATCGACCGGGGAGCGGTTCCCCTCCACCAGGGATCAGCGTCGGACGCCCGGTTCCTCCCCGGCCAGGACACCAGCGCCTACCTCCACCCCGTCACCCTGCTCAACCCTCCTCCGTCCTCCCCGCTGCACCACGCGGAACCCTTCGGCCCGGTCGACACGATCGTCCTGGTCGACACGGAGGCGGAGCTCCTGGCCGCCATGAACGCCTCCAACGGGGCACTGGTGGCCACCCTGTCCACCGACGACCCGGCCACTTACGACCGCCTGGCCCCGCAGATCCGCGCCTTCAAGACCGGCCACGGGAAGCCCCGGTCGCGGGGTGACCGCGACGAGCTCTTCGGCGGCTTCGGTGCCTCCTGGCGCGGTGCGTTCGTGGGCGGCGAGCTGCTCGTCAGGGCGGTGACCGAGGGCCCGGCGGGGGAGCGGCTGCCGGGCAACTTCCCGGACTACCACCTCATGCCGTGACCGCCCGAAGGCGTCAGCCGATCCCCTGACGGTCCGGGTACAGGGCGAACGCTCGCTCCGCTGCCTCGGGCACGGTGCGCTCCACGGCCTCCACCAGGAGCGCACGGTGCCTGAGCAGCGGCTGCCTCCGTTCCTCGGCCGCGAGGACCAGCAGATCGTCGAGCCCGGCCAGCAGCCGCCGGGTGACCTGCGGGTTTCCGGCCGCGCATCCCCGGATCTCCTCGAACGCGAGATCCACCAGATCCGACCAGCCAGGCACCTCCTGGACGAGTCGCACCGCGCCCCGCCGGTCCCGGTGGTGCAGTGGCCCGAGCGGCAGGCGCACGGCGACGGCAAGGAACTGCACCATGCGGTCCAGGCACTGCACGGCGGTGGTCGGATCGTTCACGGCCGGCGACAGGGCCCGCAGAGCGATGTCCGACAATTGCCGCAGCCCGAACGCCGGGTCCCGGAGCGCCGTCCGCTCGACACCGACGGAGACCGCGTACTTCAGGGTGTACGGAGGTGGCGCCGCTCCACCGTGCACGGCCAGCACCGGCATTCCCGGCACCATGAAGTCCCCGATCCGCGGGATCAACCGCAGCACCACCCCGCGCCGGCGTGCGGCCCGCACCAGCCGGGCCACATTCACATCCCTCACGACCCCGGCCCGCGCCCGGTGCATGACCCGCGTCGTCTCGGGTTCGAGAGGGGCTTCCTCCGGCTCGCCTCCGGGCTGGCGCTCCAGAGCCCGGAACGACTCGTGGGCGATGTGGTCGACGACGGGTCCGACCCGCATCAGCCGCAGCGTGGACGAGACGAAGGCGATGAACAACAGCAGGCTCAGGCCGACCATGCCGAGCGTCAGCGTGCTCTGCAGAAGAGGTACGGAGGTGACCCGCCGGGGATTCGCGGAGGCACCGCCCTCGTACGACGTCAGTACCAGCAGCGAGAACGCGAACGTCGCCAGGAACACTGTCAGGGTGAGCTTGGTGATCCGGCTCCGTACGAAGATCCGGACCACGCGTGGAGTGAGCTGCCCGCTCGCCATCTGCACGGCCACCAGCGAGATACTGAAGACGACCCCGATGAAGGTCATCATGGCCGCGCTGATCGTGGTGACGATCAGCCTGGTGTCCTGGGCGAACGCGAGGAGGTCCGCGATTTCCTCGTACGCCTGTTCCTCCTTCAGGTGGGCGACGATCTTCGTGTCCACCTCGGCGAGGACCCACCACAGTACGAAGGCGCACACCAGTCCCACGGTCGGCGTGAACCAGAACGTGTCGCGCAGACGCTCGCGCAGGGAGGCCAGCGCGCGGGGCTGCGATGCGCGGGGCGGCAGCCAGCTGCGATCACTCGGGCCGCTCTTGCCGCTCATGCCACTCGTGCCACTCATGCCCGCGAAGGTAGCCCGGACAACTCCTCGTACACGGCAGGCGACAGACCGTACGCGCGTCGGCGCCTGTCGGTGGTCCATGCCCACCCGCACCGCACTGACCACCGAAAATGCAGGTGAGAGGCACCCCAAACCCCTGGTATTGTTTTCTTTGTCGCCACGGGGAACACACCGTGAACGACAGACACCTTGTCCGGGTGGCGGAATGGCAGACGCGCTAGCTTGAGGTGCTAGTGCCCTTTATCGGGCGTGGGGGTTCAAGTCCCCCCTCGGACACCAGTGCGGAACGTTCGTAAGAGCGGGTACGTGCACGCATTGCCGGTCGAGTCCCAGGACTCACCGGCAATTCGTCGTTCCTGGGGCCTCGCTCGCGTGATCGGGGAGGCCGAGGGTGGTGCCGGCGTCTGGATGCTGTGTCCCGTCGCCGTGTCACCGGGCCGTTCCGAGCCCGTCCTGAGCCGCGCCGGACGAGTCGGTCACCGATACTGAGAAAATGGGCAAACTAGGACGAAACGTCCCAGCGAGCCGACGGCGCGACCGCGTGCCGCCGAGGGCCGAGCCGCCGGAAACCGGCCCGGACGCCCCTCACCGCTCGGCCGTCCGGCGTCTGCTGTCGTCGCTGAGGCCGCGCACCGTCGCCACTCAGGTCTTCCTGCTGCAACTGGGGGTCGTCCTGCTGCTCATCGCCACGGCCGTGGTGGCGCTCGTGATCCAGGACCGCAACCGCGCGATCCAGGAGGCCGGAGACCGGTCTCTGGTGGCGGCCGAGTCGTTCGCGAACGCCCCGGGCACCGCGACGGCGATGAAGAGTGATGATCCGACGGCGGCACTCCAGCCCCATGCCGAGGCGTTGCGTGTGAAGACCGGCGTCGACTACGTCGTGGCGCTGAGCCCCTACGGCTTCCGGTGGACCCACCCGGATCCGGACCAGATCGGGAAGCACGTCTCCACCTCCTACGGAGAGGCGCTCGAGGGCGAGCCCCACCAGACCACGTTCGACAGCAGTCTGGGGAAGGCCGTCGACTCGACGGTGGCCGTCTTCGACGCGAAGGGGACCGCGGTCGGCCTCGTCACGGTGGGGGTCACGGTGGACAAGGTGACCAGTGTGGTGGAGCACCAGCTTCCGGTGATCCTGACCGCAGGCGGTGTCGCGCTGATACTGGCCGCGGGCGGGTCGGCCCTGGTCAGCAGGCGTCTGCGGCGCCAGACCGGGGGCCTGGGGCCGGTGGAGATGACCCGCATGTACGAGCACCATGACGCGGTGCTGCACGCGGTCCGTGAAGGCGTGATCATTCTGGACGGTGACGGACGGCTGCTGCTGGCCAACGACGAGGCGCGCCGGCTGCTCGCACTGCCGCCGGAGGCCGAGGGCACGGCGCTCACCGGGCTGGGGCTGAGCCCGGCCCTGGCCGGGCTGCTGGGATCGGGCAGTGCGGCCACGGACAAGGTCTTCCTGGCCGGGGACACCCTGCTCGCGGTCAACGTGCGGCCGGTGGGCCCGAAGGGGGGCAGCGTGGCCACCCTGCGGGACACCACGGAGCTGCGCGCCCTCGCCGGCCGGGCGGACGTGGCGGGCGGGCGCCTGCAACTGATCTACGAGGCCAGCACGCGGATCGGTACCACCCTCGACGTGAAGCGCACCGCTGAGGAGCTGACCGAGGTGGCGGTCCCGCGCTTCGCCGACTTCGCCACCATCGAGCTGTTGGAGCCCGTGATGCGCGGTGGGGAACCCACGGGGGCGAGTAGGGAAATGTGCCGTGTCGCAGCTGCGGGCATCCGGGACGACGCGCCCCTCGACCCCGTCGGGACGCGTATGCGCTACGTGCCCGGCAACCCCGTCGCCCTGGGTATGACCACCGGCCGGCCGGTCCTGGTGGAGCACCTCGCCACGACCGACGCATGGAGGGCCCAGGACCCGGAACGGACCCAGCGGGTCATCGAATACGGTATCCACTCCATGATCTCGGTGCCGCTGCAGGCCCGTGGCCAGGTGCTGGGGGTCGTGGAGTTCTGGCGTTCGGCGCAGGATCCCTTCGAGTCGGACGACCTGTCTCCCGCCGAGGAACTCGTGGCCAGGGCGGCTGTGTGCATCGACAACGCACGCCGTTACACCCGCGAGCACATCACGGCCGTCACGCTCCAGCGCAGCCTGCTGCCCGGCGTGTTCCCCGAGCTGTCCGCCCTGGAGGTCGGGCACCGGTACCTGCCCGCCCAGGCGGGGGTGGGCGGCGACTGGTACGACGTCATCCCGCTGCCCGGTGCCCGGGTGGCCCTGGTGGTCGGCGACGTCGTCGGACACGGCCTGCACGCCGCGGCGACGATGGGCCGCCTGCGGACCGCGGTGCACAACTTCGCCGCCCTGGACCTGCCCCCGGACGAGCTCCTCGCGCACCTGGACGACCTGATCGCGCGGATCGACCGGGATGCGACAGCCGAGGGAAACACCGAGGCCATCACTGGTGCCACCTGCCTGTACGCGGTCTACGACCCGGTCTCCGGGCGGTGTGTTCTCGCCCGGGCCGGTCATCCCGGTCCGGCGCTGATCTCGCCCGACGGCTCCGTGACCTTCCCCGACGTCCCCGTCTCCCCGCCGCTCGGCGTGGGAGCAGGTCTGCCGGTCGAGACCGCCGAACTCCTGCTGGCCGCCGACAGCCGACTGGTCCTCTACACCGACGGCCTCATCGAGGCGCGCGGCCGAGACATCGACACCGGGCTCGGCATGCTGAGGGAGGCGCTCGCCCGGACCCACGGTGCCACCCCGGACGAAACCTGCCGGACGGTGCTCGACGCGATGCTGCGCACCAGGTCGAGCGACGACGTCGCCCTGCTCGTCGCACGCACCCGGCTGCTCGACCCGGAGCAGGTCGGGGAGTGGGAGGTGCCCCACGACCCCGCGGCCGTCTCCCGGATCCGCACCGAGGCCACCCGCAAGCTGGAGGCCTGGGGGCTCGGCGAGGCCGCCTTCACGACCGAGCTGATCCTCAGCGAACTGGTGACGAACGCCATCCGGTACGGAGACAGCCCCATCAGCCTGCGGCTGCTGCGCGACGACGACAGCCTGATCTGCGAGGTCGGCGACGGCACCAGCACCTCCCCGCACCTGCGCCGCGCGGCCTTCACCGACGAGGGGGGACGTGGTCTGTTCCTCGTCGCGCAGATGTCCCGCCGCTGGGGGACCCGGTACACCGACCGAGGCAAGATCATCTGGGCTGAGCAGGATCTCGGCGCCGGAGCCGCCGGGGACATGAGCGGTCTCTTGATGACGGACCTGTGAGGCGTAGGGAAACCGGACCGCCACACACTCCGGGAGCGTTCAGGAGCCGGGGGCGGCGGTGAAGTACGGAATCTTGGCCGGGTCCTGGTTGAACGCGGCCCCGAGATAGACGGCCGACAGTTTGGCGAGCGTCCCGTCGTCGATCAGCTGCATGATGATCAGGTCCAGCTCGCCCTTGTCGGGTGACTCCTTCGGGTACAGGGCGCCGTAGCCCTGGTCGGTCCTGTACTGGCCCACGAGTCTCACCCTGCCCTTCCGCTTCTGGGGATACGCCAGCAGAATCGTCGTGTCGTGGACGACCGCGTCGATCCGGTTCTCCTCCAGCGCCGTGACCATCTCGGGATCGTTGGCGAAGACGCTGAGGGGCTTGGCCGGCTTGAGGCGGTCCTTGACGAACGTCTCACCCGTGGTGCCCTCGGCCACTCCGATGCGGACGTCGCGGATGTTGTCCTCGCCGATCTTCTCACCGTCCCTGATCAGCACTCCCAGGGTCGAGGAGAGGTAGGGCGGGGAGAACGCGGCGACCTTGCTCCGTTCAGGGGTGATCGTGATCTGCGCCAGGGCCAGGTCGAAGTCCTTCGTCCGGCCGGACACGACCTCCGGGAAGGGCGCGTTCACCACCTTCACCCGGTCGAGTCCGGACCTGTGGGCGATGTTGGCGGCCATGCAGTACTCGTAGCCGCTCTTGACGGAATCAGGTGTGCTGCCGTTCCACCAGCCGGGCGCGGGCAGGGTCGTCTTGACCGTGAGAGCGCCCGCCGTCACGGGCGACAGCTGGAACTCCCCGTAACGTCCCGAGACCTGACAGTCGCCGTACTGGGCGTTCGACGACTCCGACCCGCCTTCGTCGCAGGCCGGTGTCGCGACGATCAGCGCCCCGCTGGCGGCCAGAGAGACGATCGCTGCCGCGGTGCGCTTCATTGCACCTCCGGTAGGGGCGTATTCCTTGAGTCACCATAAATCACCCCGTTCCATACGACCGCTGGAGCCACGTGGGAGGACTCCCGGGTCGCGGGCGGATCGCGAGTCCTCCGGTGGTGTCGCAGCGACCGGCCGGAAGCGCGGGCGAGCCGTTCGAGGACGGCGCCGACCCGATCGGTGCGCCGTCGGATCCCGGCGAGCTCTCGGGCGAACGGGTTGGACCGGCACGTTCCGGCAGAGGGTCGAAGCGCCCATCCGCGCCGCACCGCGCACGATGGGACGGTGACAGTGGGCCGGCTCTCCGACCAGCCGGCCGAAAGGTGGTGGGGATGATGCGGACGCCCCTCGTCCCGGGCATCCTGGGCATGGGTGAGCTCGCGCTGGAGGGGCACGACGACCGCACCGGCCGGCGCGCACGGGACGACCGGTCACTCCGATGCACGCGGCCGGCCGACCGGCCCACGTCCGGCTCCCTCACGCCGCCCGGGCCGTGCCCGCCGTCGAACCGCTGGGGGTACGAGCGATGATTGCCGTGCTGCGAGCCGTGGAGGCAGTGGTCTTCGACACCGACGGAGTGATCACCGACTCCGCGCGGGTCCACGCCGCGGCATGGAAGCGGGCCTTCGACGCGTGCCTGCGGGAACACCCGCCCGCAGACCCGGAACTGAGGCGCCCCTTCGACACGGGTCAGGACTATCTGCGGTACGTGGACGGCAGGTCGCGGCTGGACGGCGCCGCCGGATTTCTCGCCTCACGCGGTCTGCGGCTGCCCGACGCCACCGTGCAATCCGTCGCCGCGGCCAAGGAGCGGCTCTTTACCGAGCGGCTGCGCGAGGGCGGCATCGACGCCTACCCGGGAACGGTGGCGCTGCTGCACGCGCTACGCCGTGAGGCGGTTCCCCTTGCCGCTGCCTCCGCGTCCCGCCACGCCGGTGAGCTCCTCGAGGGTGCTGGAGTGCTGGATCTCTTCGAGACGCTCGTGGACGGCGGCGAAGCCGCACGCCTCGGGCTGGCAGGCAAGCCCGACCCGGCGCTCTTCCTGGAAGCCGCCCGCCGGCTCGGTGCACCCACGGCCCGCACCGCGGTCGTCGAGGACGCCCTGGCAGGAGTCGAGGCGGGTCGACGCGGGGGGTTCGGCCTGGTGATCGGCGTGGACCGGGCCGCGGCTCCGGACACCGGCGCGGCGTTGCTCCGGCACGGCGCGGACCTGGTGGTCCACGATCTGGCCGAGCTGCTCGACGACAGTGCGGACGAGAAGGACTGACGATGCCGGACTGGACGTGGACGTACGAGGGCTACGAGCCTGATGCCGAGCGGCTCAGGGAATCCCTGTGCACCCTGGGGAACGGCTACTTCGCCACGCGCGGAGCTGCCCCGGAATGCACGGCGGATTCCGTGCACTATCCGGGCACCTACGCGGCGGGCTGCTACAACCGCCTCGTCTCCGAGGTGGCCGGGCGGCGCGTCGAGAACGAGGACATGGTCAACCTGCCCAACTGGCTTCCACTGCACTTCCGTTCGGCCGCCGGTGATGTCCCCGTCCCATGGCTCGCACCTGACACGGCGACACTCCTCGACCACCGTCTGTCCCTGGACCTGCGGTCCGGAACCCTGGAGCGGCATGTGCGGTACGAGGACGACGAAGGGCGCAGGACGCACGTGCGGCAACTGCGCCTGGTCCACATGGCGCATCCTCATCTGGCCGCCCTGCGCACCGAGTTGACCGCCGAGAACTGGTCCGGCGACCTCGAGGTCGAGACCGCGATCGACGGTGCCGTGACGAACTCCGGAGTGGACCGCTACCGGCAGCTGAACGGCAGCCATCTGACCCAGGTCGACACCGGCAGTGCCGCCGCGGACACCGTGTGGCTGCAATGCCGCACCAGCACCTCCGACATCCATATCGGTATGGCGTCCCGCACCACGGTGAACGGGCCCGTCACGCAGAGCTCCGACTGCCACTCCGGACTGCGTGCCGCGCAACTCCTGGAAATCCCGGTGCTGCAGGGCAGTCCCATCACGGTCGACAAGACCGTTGCCCTGCACACCTCCCGGGACCCGGCGATCGGTGATCCGCTGCGGGCAGCGGTCGACCGCGTGGGCAGCGCACCGGGCTTCGACGCGTTGCTCACGTCGCACCGGACAGCCTGGCGGCAGCTCTGGCGCGGAGCGCAACTGGACGTCGCCGGTGACACCGGCCGCATCCTGCGGCTCCACCTCTTCCATGTGCTGCAGACCCTCTCCCCGCACACCGCGGACCTGGACGTCGGCGTCCCGGCCCGGGGACTGCACGGCGAGGCCTACCGCGGTCATGTCTTCTGGGACGAGCTGTTCGTCCTGCCGTTCCTCAACCTGCATTTCCCGGAGGTCTCGCAGGGGCTCCTGAGCTATCGCCACCGGCGGCTCGAACAGGCCCGCGCCGCCGCCCGCGACATCGGGCGCAAGGGTGCGCTCTATCCGTGGCAGAGCGGCAGCGACGGCCGCGAGGAGACCCAGCAACTGCATCTCAACCCGCGCTCGGGGCGATGGCTGCCCGACCACTCCCGGCTCCAGCACCATGTCGGCTCCGCCGTCGCGTACAACGTGTGGCAGTACTGCGAGTCCACTGGGGACATGGAATTCCTGCACACCAAGGGCGCGGAGATGCTCCTCCAGATCGCCCGGTTCTGGGCTTCGTCCGCCGTACACGACGACAGCCTGGGCCGCTACAGGATCCGCGGTGTCGTCGGCCCGGACGAGTATCACGACGCCTACCCGGGCGCGAAGGAACCGGGGCTGGACGACAACGCGTACACCAATGTCACGGCTTCCTGGGTGCTCGCCCGCACGCTCGACGTGCTGCGCACCCTTCCCGAACCGCGCCGCCGGGAGCTGTTCGAACGGACCGGGCTGGAGTCCGGTGAACTGGACCGCTGGGAGGACGTCTCCCGCAAGCTCCACGTCCCCTTCCACGCCGGTGTCATCAGTCAGTTCGACGGATACGGCGACCTCGCGGAACTGGACTGGGAGGGCTACCGGGCTCGTCACGGGAACATCAGACGCCTCGACCGGATCCTCGAGGCGGAGGGCGACACGGTCAATCGCTATCAGGCGTCGAAGCAGGCCGATGTGCTGATGCTCGGCTACCTCTTCCGGCCCGACGAGCTCCGGCGCCTGTTCCGCCGGCTCGGGCACGATCTCGACGAGCAGATGTGGCGCCGCACCATCGACTACTACCTTCAGCGCACCAGCCACGGCTCCACGCTGAGCGGACTGGTCCACGGCTGGGTGCTCGCACGCGCGCGCCGAGCCGACGCCTGGATGTTCTGCCGGGAGGCGATCGAGGGCGACATCGCAGATCTGCAGGGCGGGACCACGGGAGAGGGGATCCACCTCGGCGCCATGGCCGGCACCCTCGACCTGGTCCAACGCGGGCTGACAGGCCTCGAGACAGGATCCGGCGCCATGCGACTGGACCCCGTACCACTCCCCGAACTCAGCGAGTACAGCTTCGCCCTGCGCTATCGAGGCCACTGGGGCGTGCGGCTGCGCATGCGGTCCGGGCAGCTCGACGTCAGCGTCCCTCCCTCCGACTGCCCGCCGATCTCCATCGAGATCCCCGACCGGACGGTCTCCGTCGCACCGGGGGAATCGTGTCGACTGACTCTGCCGGACCACTGATCCCTGACCCGCAGGCCCAGGGAGGGCAGCACCACAGATGTACGAGAACGATGAACCCGCCCCCGTCCGCCTTGACCTCCTGGTCGTCGGTTCCGCCAATGCCGACCTGGTGATCGGCGTCGAGCGCCGCCCCGGACCCGGGGAGACGGTGCTCGGCTCCGACCTCGTTGTCCACCCGGGCGGCAAGGGGGCCAATCAGGCCGTCGCCGCCGCCCGCCTCGGCGCGCGTACGGCGCTGCTGGCCCGGGTCGGCGACGACGCCCACGGCCGACTCCTGCTGGAATCGCAGCAACAGGCGGGAGTCGACACCGGCGGAGTCCTCGTCGGCGGGGCGCCCACGGGGGTCGCCCTGATCACGGTCGATCCCTCGGGCGACAACAGCATCGTCGTCTCCCCGGGGGCCAACGCACGGCTGACACCCGAGGACATCAAGGCGGCCGACCCCCTGTTCCGTGCGGCCAGGGTCGTCTCCGTACAGCTGGAGATCCCTCTGGAAACGGTCGCGGAGACGGCGCGCTCCCTCGCCCCCGGAAGCCGACTCGTCCTCAACCCCTCCCCGCCCGCGCCCCTGCCCGAGGACGTACTGTCGGCCTGCGACCCGCTTGTGGTCAACGAGCACGAGGCGCGGTACATCCTCGGCGACACGGCGGGCCCCGCACCGGAGGACTGGGCACGGACCCTGCTCACGCACGGCCCGCGCTCGGTCGTCGTCACGCTGGGCGCTGCGGGCGCGCTGGTCGCGGACAGCCGAACGGCCGACTGCGTCCGGGTACCGAGCCCCGAGGTCGACGCGGTCGACACCACCGGCGCGGGCGACGCGTTCACGGCCGCGCTGGCCTGGCGCCTCGGCCTCGGCGATGAGCTCGCGGCGGCTGCCGCGTTCGCCGTCCGGGTGGGCGCGGCGGCTGTCACCGGGCAGGGCGCGCAGGCGTCGTTCCCGACCGCCGCACAGGTCGCCGAAGTGTGAGGGAAGCAGGGCGTCCTGAACATCATCGCGCGGAAAAGGCGGCCGATCCGCCATGACGACCGGTTGGATCACCGCGGCCCGGCCGGCGGTTCGCTCAGTTCGATGGAGCGAAGGGCCGCCGCCAGTGCCCGCTCGTCGCCGACATCGAGAGCCGTGTCGGTCAGCTTGATGACGTGTTCGTCGCCGTGCGTCAGGGCCCGCTCGAAGACCTCCTCGGGGGTGAAGGTGCCCGGCGGGCTGTACGCGACGGGGGCGTCGGGCGCGTACATGGCGGTCACCGCGGCAGATGCCGTCCAGGCGGCCCGCAGGCTCGGTGCCCACAGGACACGCGGGAGTGCGGGCAGGGTACGCAGTACGGCGTTGGGGGCCGTGGCCGCGTGGACCAGCATCGTCTCCTCGCCGTGTCCGTGCGTGGCGTACCGGTGGGTGGCCGCCCGCACGAGTTCGGTGAGGCGGCCGTGCGCCTCGTCCGGGTCCGTGACCGTTGCCGCCCACACCGGCAGCCCCGTGACACGGCCGAGTCTCGCGGCGAAGCCGCCGTCCCGTTCGGCGATCGGAACCACCGCGTCGAGGGCGGAGGCCGCGCTGCGTGTGCCGGGGAGCGGGGCGAGGCCCCCGACGGGGTGGAAGCGGGCGGACCAGTAGCCGAGGCCGTGGGCGAGCTCGGTCAGTCGCGGCCCGGTGACCCCGCCGGTCCCAGCGGCCTCGGTCCTTTCGGCGGCCAGCAGCGTGCGCACGGCGTGGCCCACCCGGATCACCGGGTGTGTCGAACCGCCGTACAGGCCCGGCAGGAGACGGGGCCACCACTCGGTGAGCACGTCACGCCAGGGGCGGTCGGCGATCTCACGGCCGAAGTGGTCGATCCAGTCGGCGGCACGGCGCGAATCACCCAGAGCTGACTGCCAGTTGGCGGCCGTGACGGCCTCGACCCGGGAAGGGAACTCCTCGAGCTTGGGTGTGTACAGGTCGAGCCACCGGTGCACCGCCCCGGATCGACCGTGCGCGGCCAGGGCTTCGACGGCCATCGGCGCGTGGTTGGTGAGCCGCCCGAGCCGCTCCGGCCCCGAACTGTGCAGCCGTTGGAGTGCCTCGTCGAGAATGCCTGTCGTATCCATGGCAAGGACGCTAGGCAAGACAGCCGCGCGGCGTAACAGGCTGAAGGCCTAGGACCACCGTCCGAGGCCCGTACGACTTCGGTCGAGGCCCGTACGGATTTCGGCCCGGGCCCCTTCGGGATGGGGCGGGGCATCCCCGCAGCCGCGTGACGCGGCGCGAGCGGACAGAAATGTCTGGCAGCCCGGCGGGGAGGGCGCTAGGCTGCCCCGCGATGAAGACCTACTCCATTCAGAGATTGGGGGACCCGTCCGCGCAAGGTGAGTGCTGATGCTCACTCAGACCGCGAACGGGGAATCCCTCCCGTCCTTCTGGCCGCGCGTGCGCGAGTTCGCCGTGCCGCCCTCCATGATCGAGACTGCGACCGCCCGCCGTCGTGCCGGTGACTGGGCGGGAGCGTGTGCCGCCGCGGGCGTCGACGTCGATCTCGACCTACGGTCCGTGGCGCGTCTCCACGGTCAGGAACTCGCGGCCCGGATCCGGGCCGACCTCCGCCGACTGGCACCCGACCTGCTGCGCTGGCACATGCCGAGGATCGCCCCGCACGGCTTGCTGCGCCCGGGCGTGACGATCGCTCTGGCCCGGTACGAGGCCGCGGGGAACGACGGCGTACGACCGTTGCACCTCGTGGTCCGGACGCCGCCCGCCTGGGCGGACGCGGGTCAGCGGATGAGCCTCGCGCTGTGGGACGGATCCCACGCCGGTGCGGGCGCCCGCCGCCATCCCCACCCTCGTCCGAACCCACGGTTCCGCCTCGACCTGCACCGCCACCTGTGGGACGTGCACAGAACCGGCGAGCTGCGGATCCGGTCCGGGGCCGACCGGCAACCTCTCGAACGTTCCGCAGGTGACCCCGACGGCCTGGAGCTGGTGCCGCAGGGGCGCGCCTGCGCCGTCGACCGGTGGGCGGCCGAGGCCCGGATGCTGCTCCAGACAGAGGGGCGGGTGTCCGGAACCGTCACCGTGCGCCTCGGGGGCCGGCACCGGCTCCACCTGCACGTCCTCGCGGACGCGGAAGGTCCGGGCTTGCCCTCCCTGCGGATCGCGGAGGCGACCGATGGCGGCGTACCGGCACCGGTCCTCCCGGACGCGGCGACCTGGGTACTGCCCGACCTCGAACTCCTGCGTACCGGCGCGGTCGAGGTGGACCGGCTGCATCCGCTGGTCGTCGCGGCACTCGTACCGGACCACGTACCGGCCGGGCGGTCGCCGACGCCGCACGCGGCTGGACAGCCGCGTCTCGTGGACTGCCGGGGCGTCGAGCACCGGATCGGTCTGGTGGACGGGGCACTCGCCCCGCTGGACCACGACCCGGTCGAGATCCGCAGGGAGGAACTGCTGGTCGCGCTGACCGGCACCCCGCTTCCCTGCCTGCAGGCCATCGACGAGGCGCACCGTCGTCCGGACTGCCTCACCGGCGTCCGCGAACGGCTCGACCACGGTGACACCGCCGGTGCGCTGGCCGTCGTCGAGGGCCTGCTGGGCCCCGGCGCTGTGCTGCGCAGCGGTGCCCTGCGGGACGAACTGGAGGCGGCCGCCCAACGGCGGGTCACCTACGGCCTGTTCAGGGCGGATCTCATCGGACCGGGCCCGGTCCGCTACCGCCCGGACCACGTTCTTCTCCGCGACCCCCGCTCGCGTCCGCGCCACCTGACCCCCCGCTGACCCGGGGGACCTCCGTCCCCCGCGCCCAGTCCTCCCTCGCCCCGTTCTTCTTCGTTCCCCGGTTCTTCGCCGCATCCCACCACGCACACAAAAGGTGATCACGCATGTCCACTTGCACGCCGCCCGTCACGAACGCCGCCCCTTCCGACCGAGCTCGCCTCTCCCAACTCGCCGTCGCCGACGGGCTGATGGCCCTGCTGCGCGACACCACCACGGAATCGCGCCCCGACGAACAGCTGGAGGCCCTCACGCTCGCCGTGGCAGCCGATCTTCCCGTACTCCTGTGGGGTGAGCCCGGGATCGGGAAGACCGCGGCCATCACCCAGCTCGCCGAGTCCCTGGACCTGCCGCTGACCACGGTCATCGCCAGCGTCCACGAACCGTCCGACTTCTCGGGGCTGCCCATCGTCGGCGACGACCCCGCGGCGAACGGCGTCCCGATGGCCCCGCCGGACTGGGCGGTGCGCCTCGTACGGGCCGGCCGGGGGCTGCTGTTCCTGGACGAACTGTCCACCGCGCCGCCGGCCGTTCAGGCCGCCCTGCTCCGCCTCGTGCTCGAACGGCGGATCGGCGCCCTGCAACTGCCGCCGGGCGTCCGTATCGTGGCCGCCGCGAACCCGCGGTCCTCGGCTGCCGACGGCTGGGAACTGAGCCCGCCGCTGGCCAACCGGTTCGTTCACCTCCAGTGGCATCACGACCACGAGGTCGTGGTCCGCGGACTCGGCGGTACGTGGCCCCGCGCCACCCTGCCGCAGCTCGACCCCGGAAGGCTCTCGGAGGCCGTGGACTTCGCCCGCCGCGCGGTGTGCGGGCTCCTCGCCGCCCGCCCCAAGCTCGTGCACCAGCTGCCCAGCAGCGAAACGCGCAGGGGCGGACCCTGGCCCTCGCCCCGGAGCTGGGACATGACCCTGTGCCTGATCGCCTTCGCGACCGCGGCGGGCTCCTCCCGCGACGTACTGTCCCTGCTGGTCAGGGGTGCGGTCGGGGACGGACCTGGGCTGGAGCTGCTGGCGAGCCTGGACCGGATGGACCTCCCCGACCCCGAGGAACTCCTCGCCGACCCGGCGGGTGCCGTCCTCCCCGAGCGGGGGGATCTGCGCCAGGCCGTGCTCGACGGTGTGGTGGCGGCGGTCCGCAACCGCCCGGACCGGTCCCGCTGGGATGCGGCGTGGTCGCTCCTCGTCAGGGCGCTGGAGACCGGAGCCCCGGATCTGGTGGTGGTGCCCGCGACCACACTGGCCTCGCTGCGCCAGGAGAACTGGGACGTCCCCGCGTCGATCGAACGGCTCGCCGGAGTGGTGTCCATGTCCCGGCGCGCGGACCACGCCGCTGCCCGGGCAGCGGTCGCCACCAAGGCCCGCCGATGAATCCGGCAGCAACGGGGGCACTGGACCTCGACAAGCTCTTCGCCGCCCGGCTGCACGCCGCCCGGGCCCGCCCCTACCTGGCGACGGCGCTGTTCGCCCTGCACACCGTGGAGTCGCGGCGGGTGCCGACGATGGGCGTCGACCGGTACTGGCGCTGCTACGTCTCGCCGGCGTTCGTCGCGCGCACCTCGGAGGAAGAACTGGCCGGGGTATGGGTGCACGAGGTGTCGCACCTGTTGCGCGACCACCACGGGCGCAGTGACCGGGTCGCGCGGGAAAGGGGGCTGACCGGCCCCGGCGAACGGCTGCGGATGAACATCGCCGCCGACTGCGAGATCAACGACGACGCGTTCGGTGACGGGCTGGTCCGGCCCGAAGGCGCCGTCCGGCCGGAGACCTTGGGACTCTCCGACGGTCAGCTCATGGAGGACTACCTCCGCCAGTTCCGGCTCGGACCGTACACGGAGGGTCTCGCCTGGCTGGACTGCGGCAGCGGCGCCGACGGACTGGAGCGGGAGTGGGAACTGGGGCCGGACGGCGCGTACGGCCTCAGCGCGCAGGAACGGGACGCGGTGCGGTTCCGGGTGGCGCAGGGCATCACCGGCCGCCCGGGGGACACCCCTCAGGGCTGGCGACGGTGGGCGGAGGAGGCGTTCCACCCGCCCCAGCCGTGGCGGGAGTTGCTCGGGGCCGCGGTCCGCTCGGCGGCGTCGGGCGCGGGAGCGGGCGAGGACTACACCTACGGCCGCCCGTCACGGCGCTCCGCCGGAATGCCCGGCGTCGTCCTGCCGAGCCTCCGGCGCAAGCCGCCCCGGGTCTCCGTGGTCATCGACACCTCCGGCTCGGTCAGTGACACCGAACTGGGCAGCGCGCTCCTCGAAGTCGCGGCGATCTCCCGTGCCGTGGGCGGCCGCCGCGACCTCGTCAGCGTCCTGCCCTGCGACGCGTCCGCAAGGGTCGTCCACCCGCTGTGCCGTGCCGAGGGGATCCCGCTGGTCGGCGGCGGCGGCACGGATCTGCGGACAGGTTTCGCGAAGGCACTGCGGACGCAGCCCCGGCCGGACGTCATCGTGGTGCTGACCGACGGGCAGACGCCCTGGCCGAGTGCGCAACCGGCGTGCCGGACGGTGGTCGGCCTGTTCCCCCGGCGGGACGCGGGCGACGGAGGGTGGGACGAGGACAATCCCGACTACGTCCCGGACTCGCCGCCCGGGTGGGCACGGGTGGTCGACATCGGGTAGGCGCCCGCGGTCACCGCCTCACGCATAATCTTCCTCGCCACGCTCGGCGGAACACCTGGAGGCCATGTTGAGCCCGATACACGACTTCGCCACCTGGGAGCCGCTGTTGAGGCTCCTGCGGGCCAGTAACGCGGAGAGCCTCGCCGCCCCCGGCGGCCACGTGGCGGGACAGATCAGCGGGGGCGGGTGGAGCCTGCCGCTGCGGAGAGTCGCCCCCCGGCCCGGACGAGCAGCTCTGATCGAGGACATGCGGGACGAGATCGACGCGGTCGAGCGGGTACAGAGCGCGCTCAGGGACGCCGGTGCCACCTCCGTCTCGTTCACGACGGAGATCTCACCGACGGGGAAGGCCGTGCTCCATCTGCTCGATGGCGGCCCCGCCGTCGAGCCCGGCATCGGCGGCCCGCACCCGGATTCCCTCGTCCTGGTCGAGGGATCCGTCGCCGAGCCCTGGCGCCGCCTGCCCGATCCGGTGCCCGGCGCGGTTCCGGCCCCGTCCGCGGACCCCGGGCTTCTGCAGCGGACACTCCGCGAGCGCCTCCCCGACGCCATAGGTGCCACCGGAGCGGAGATCGCCGCCACGGAGGAGCGCCTGGGCGTCGAACTGCCCGACGAGCTCAAGGCGCTCTACCGGGTGACACGGGGCCGGTGGGAGGACCGGGGCGACGACCACGACGCTGCGGTTCGGGTCTTCGAGGCGGTCAGCTGCGAACTCTTCCCCCTGGGCGACCTGTTCATCGCCGACGCGTCGTCCCGTCCGTGCCCCTGGCGGTTCGCCGCGATGGAAGCGGTCGTCACACTGCCCGACGACCCGGTACAGGGGCTCGTCGGCTCTCCCGGGTGGATCGTCTTCGGCGACAACGGCGGCGGCGACCGGATCGCGGTGGACCTGACGCCCGGCCCCCGCGGACACACCGGGCAGATCATCATGATCAGCCACGAGGAGAACAGCGGCGCCGAGCTGGTCGCCGACTCCCTCACCGACCTGGTGATGAGACGCCGGAGCACGCTGCGCGGCCGGCGCCGGCAGGACGTGCCGCCGACCGTGGCGAGGGTGAACATCCGAAGCCTGCCGAGCATCGAGGCCGCCGTGCACCCCGGCCTGGAGGCCCTGTCCATCGGCGTCTGGGACGACGAGCCGCTCAGCCTCGCCCCCGTCGCCGGGCTGCCCCGGCTCCGGAGCCTCAGTGCGTATCCCGGTACGCTCGCCGACCCACTGGAGATCGCCGGGCTGACCGGACTGGAGTTCCTGGAGCTCGGACCGGCGGAATGGCGGGTGCTCCTCGACGCCGACGCCGTCCCACGCAGCCTGTCGGCCGCCTCCATCGAGGGACGCGG
The DNA here is from genome assembly GCF_042749285.1 of Streptomyces sp. NPDC059499. Lineage (NCBI taxonomy): Bacteria > Bacillati > Actinomycetota > Actinomycetes > Kitasatosporales > Streptomycetaceae > Streptomyces > Streptomyces sp. NPDC059499. The sequence continues at coordinate 131,770 of NZ_JBHYTT010000018.1, read as the reverse complement.
GAACGAGCATCCGCTGACGGTCGTGGCCCTTGCCAACGAACTCCTCGCCCTCTGGGACCGTCCAGGGATCGCGAAGGCCACCCTGGCAGGAGACCTCGGCCCCTCGGTGTGAGCCGGACTCGGCGATGCCGGCCGTTGACCGTCGGGAAGCGGCGCTGCCGGCATCGCGCGTCACCCTGCCGAGCCGTCCCGACGCGCAAGTGGGAATCTCCCGGCCCCGGTTGCTCCGCGACGGCGTGCCCCGATGGTCGGAATCACCACTTCGGGCAGGGTGTCCCCTGTTGTGTTTGCGCGTATATGTCGCGACAGGGGAGCAGTTATGCAGGAGTGTCGGCCACCGCGCTCGACGCCGAGGACCGTATCCCTTCAGCTCCGCAGGCGGCCCTCCGGCCCGCTGCCGGGGCTCGTCACGGTCGCCGTGGTCTTCGTCGCCGTTCAACTGGCCGTCGTCGTACCGGGGTCGGGACTGGCCTGGGACGAGACCGTCTACGTCAGCCAGGTCGGCGGCAGCGCCCCGCCCGCGTTCTTCAGCGCGCCCCGTGCGCGCGGCGTCTCCTACCTCGTCGCTCCGGTCGCCACCCTCACCACCTCCACGACCGTGCTGCGGATCTACCTCGCCCTGCTCTCCGCTGCCGCGCTGGTCGTCGCCCTGTGGATCTGGCGGAAGGTGCTCCCCGCCGCCGTACTCGTGGGCGCCGGCGCACTGTTCGCGGGGCTGTGGCCCACCCTCTTCTACGGCCCGACGGCCATGCCGAATCTCTGGTGCGCGCTGGGAGCCCTGGCCGCCGCCGGCTGGGTCGTGAGAGCCGTGGGCGGCGCCGGTGGACGCGGGGAACTCGCAGGGGCGGGGGCCGCCGTGGCCCTGGTCGCCCTGATGCGCCCCGCCGACGGGGTCTGGCTGACGCTGCCGTTGGCGCTGGTGGCGGTCCTGGTACCCGGCCGGCGGCGCCCCGACCTGTGCACCGCTCTCGTCGTCGGACTGCTGGCGGGCTGCGCACCCTGGGTGGTCGAGGCGTACGCCCACCATGGAGGCGTACGTGCCCGTCTGCACCGGGCCAGCGAGATCCAGGGCGGCCTGGGATGGAACATGGCGGTGGACGACCAGGTGAGATCCCTGGAGGGGCGCACCCTCTGCCGTCCCTGCGACATTCCGTGGAAGCGCCCGGGAACGGCCGTGTGGTGGGCAGCGGTTCCCTTCCTCGCCCTTGGGGGGACAGTCGTCGCGCGCCGTGCGGGCCGGGGCACCGCAGCCCTGGTGGCAACGGCCACCGCGGGCTCACTGTCCGTCCCGTACCTCTTCCTCATCGAGTACTCCGCACCCCGGTTCCTCCTCCCGGCCTACGCGTTGCTGGCCGTACCCGTCGCGGAATGCGTCATCCGCCTGTTCGCACGGGCGCGGGACGCCCGACGGCCGGTGGGCGTCGCGTTGCTCACCGTGGTCCTCGCGGCTCACCTCGCCGTGCAGCTCCAGGTCCTCAGCCGGGTGTCGGCCAGCAGCCACTCCACGAGTGCCGACTACGCGGCCGTCGCCGGTGCGTTGAACCGGCTCGGGGTCCGTCCACCCTGTGTGGTCAGCGGGGAGCAAGCCGTCCCCATCGCGTACTACGCCGGCTGCTCCTCGCGTCAGACCACCGGGCACGATGCGAGCATCACACCCGGGGCCATCAGGTCAGCCGCGCGCCGGACACCGGTGGCCGTGCTCGTCACGGGCAGTGCCGAGCCGCCCGCCTACGCCCGCGCATGGCGCTCCGTCCCCCTGCCGCACACACGGGGCGCCGGGCCCTACCGGGGTCTCCTGCCGTGGACGGACAACGCTTCGGACACGGCCGCAGCGGCGCGGCCGGGCTACGGGGTGCCGCCCAGCCTCTCCTCGATCCACGTGACACCGAAGCGCACGACCTCGACGGCCTCGAAGAGGTAGCTGGTCGCCGCGCCGACCTGGCCCCTGCGGCCGATCCCGGCGGCCAGCATGTCCACGACGACGGCCTCGAACGGATCCTGGCCCCCGGACACGACGGACGAGTAGTCGAAGGCGCCGTGCTCCGAGTCGATGTCCCGGAACCGCCGCCAGGTCCGCCGCCCGTCGACACGGATCGGCTGCTCGTAGTCCACGAACCGCTTGCCCGGTGCCACGGCGAGGGCCTCCGCGTGGTGCAGGAGCGTGAGGGTGTCCAGCGGGGCACCCAGGAGAAGGACGCGGCCGCCCAGGGCGACCAGTTTCGCCAACGGGCTGCCGGGGCCGTGCGGGTGGTCCCAGGGGTGGTCGGCCATCAGCGCCGGAGCCGCGGCACCGAGTGCGGCGAAGCTCGCGTCGGGGTGGCGGCTGCGGACGGCGCCCGGCCGCCTGCGCAGTGCCTCCGGCAGACGGCCCACGTCGTGGTCCGCCTCACTCAGTTCCGGGTCGTACGCGGGATGCTCCGCCCGCACGGCGTCCTGCCACGCCTGCGGCCATTCGGTGAAGCCGTAGGGCGGGGCGTCGTTCCAGCCGCACGTCACCATCAGGGTCCCGCGGTCCCCGACGACGTCGTCGAGCGCGTCGATGACCGTCTGAGGGCCGCCCGCCACGTATCCGATGGCGGACATCCGCGTATGGAACATCACGACGTCGCCGTCGGTGAGACCGAGTGCGGTCAGGTCCTCGGCGAGCCGGCCACGGGTGACGGGGCCGTCTGCACGCCGGAGGGATGCCGAGTCGTCCATGGACGCGAAGATATCCGCCGCCCGGCAGGCGTGGGGAGGGACGCGCTAGGATCGGCCGCGTGACTGCCGGGTCGGCCATGGGCCATGTACGAGAGAGGCGCCCGGCCTTGGCATGACCGCGTGGCGGGCGCGAGCCCCGCCCTCCCTCCGTGTCGTCCGTCCGGTGCCCGCCTGCGGCACCCTCGTCCCAACGGAACCCACGAACCGGAGAGTTGTCACAGATGTGCAGCCAGTACGCACCCGAGCAGGGTGTCACCACCGTCCAGCTCGACCACACCGCCGTGTACGCCACCGACCGGCACCTGTCGGCCGAGTTCATGGCCGCGGTCCTGGGGCTGGAGGTGGGCCGTCAGTTCGGCCCCTTCCTTCCCGTCGACCTCGGTAACGGTGTGACGCTCGACTACTACGAGAAGCGGGACGAACCGATCCAGGGTCAGCACTACGCGTTCCTCGTGCCCGACGCGCAGTTCGACGCCATGATCGGCCGCCTCCAGAAGCTGGGCGTCACCTACTACGCGGACCCCGCCCACACCGAACCCGGCCACATCAACCGGCTGTTCGGCGGCCGCGGCGCGTACTTCGACGACCCGGACGGCCACAACATGGAGATCATGACCCGGCCGTACGCCCGGCCGTAGGAGACCGCAGGCCGAGTCCCTCGCTCCGACGCCGGAGGCAAGGGTTCGGCCATGAAGCGGACCCCTCGTACGACGCCCGGCGCAGGGCGGTCGCCCACCCGTCCCGCGCCCGGGTTCGTCAGGTACTGCCTACAAGCTGTCCACCAGTTCGGCCAGCGCTGCCGCCAACGCCGTCAGCCCCGGCCCCGCGGGGCCTCCCGGCTCGGTCATGTACTGATCGCGGCGGATCTCGATCATCAGCGCGCTGACCCGGCGGTCCTTCCCGTAGTGCTTCAGCGGCACATACGTACCCGGGAACGGACTGTCGAGCCCGGTGCCCCCGAACCCGGCGAACACCGCCTCGGCCACGGCCGACAGGCCGGGCGGCGTGTGGAAGCTGTCGGTGCCCAGGCAGATCGGGGGGCGCGGACCGGCATCGTGCAGCTCGTACGGGAGCGCCGTGCTCGGGTAGGAGTGGACGTCGATGACGACCGCGCGCCCCGTGGCGGCCAGCCGTTCGTCGACCGCCTCCGTCATCGCTCGCGCGTACGGATGGAAGTAGCGGTCGAGCAACGGCTGCGGGTCCACGCCGGGCGCGCGGAGAGGCTCGCGGAAGGTGGTGTGCGTATAGACCGCGCCCATGCCGACGGCCAGCATCTCCTCCCGGTCGTCCGGGAACCGCTCGGGGTCCACGACCAGCCGCGACAGACCGTTGACGAACTGCCAGGGTGCCTGGGCGCAGGCTTCGCGGGCCAGGGCCGCGAGTGCGGCGGTGTGCGCGTCCGTGATGTGGTCGAGCTCCCGCTCCAGCGCTCCGTCGTCCAGCAGGATTCCCTCGCGCACGTGCGCGGGGACGGCTCGGGAGGAGTGCGGGACATGGAGCAGCACCGGTGATCCGGCGGCGCCCGGGACGAGTCGGAACGGCTGGGGCTCAGGGCTCAAGAGGACGGTCCTTCGGGGAGCGCGGGGGTGGGCCGGGTGGGAGGAGGTCCGGAGCGCGGCGCACCCTCCCGCCGCGTGCGGTCCACCCCCTCACCCGTCCGATTGTCCTCCGTGTCCCTACCGGCCGGACGCGACCACCGGATAGTGGTCGGAGAGGTTCGTGTACGTGTAGTCCGTACCCCAACTGCTCACCGTCCAGGGCGCGCTGTGCTCCTTCACCACCTCGTTCGTCCAGCCGGACGGCTTCGCGTGGCCGGCGCGGTGCAGGACGTAATCCAGGTCCTCACGGGGGTCGTCGGGGTAGCGCTCGGCGGCGATCGAGTTGTCCTGGGTGTCGAACGAGTACAGGTGTCCGGTACGGGCGTCCGAGCCTGTCAGCCCGCCGTCGGTGAGCATCGACGCGTACTCGGGGGAGTGCGAGTCGACGTTGAAGTCACCTGCCACGAGGACCTGTTCGGACGCGGGGATGTTCTTCGCGTCGAGGAACGCGTCGATCTGCCTGAACTGCAGGCTGCGCATCCGGGCCGCCTCGCCCGCCCCGCATCCGGGGTCGGTCGACTGCGCATGGGTCCCGACCACGTGCACGCGGGCGCCGTTGACGTTCAACTCGGCGTACGCGAAGCCCTTGTTGGACCACCAGTCGCTCCCGCAGGCGTCCTTGTAGACGTGCTGCTCCTTGCGGACGATCGGCCACTTGCTCAGCACGGTGACGCCACCGTCCTCCGGGGTCGTCGCCGAGTAGGCCCCGCTCGTCGCGTCCCAGCCGCTCTTGCTCCGTCCCACCACCGGCGTCCGGTACGGGTACTGGGCGGAGGCGTTCTGGAGCAGGGCGTCGGACGCGGCGTTGTCGAACGCCTCCTGGAGCACGACGACGTCGTTGCCCTGGAAGAAGGCCGTCCTCGGTATCTCCTTGGCCCGGTGGTCCTGACCCCAGTTCGGGTACAGGGTCTTGCTGAAGAGGAACGTGTTGTACGTGAGGACGCGCAGCGACGGGGTGTCCGCCGCCGATGCCTGCGGGGCGTTGAGTGCGAGTGTGGCTGCGGCAAGGGCGGCGGCCAGAGTCGCGCCGGATATACGGCGGATCGCGATGTGCGGCACAGGCTCTCCTGGTGTGGGGTCGGGAGCGGTGACGCCCATCAAACCAGGGGGAGTTACTCGTGGGTAGAGGTGGGATGTACGGCGCCTTGCGACAGCGGTACGAACAGTTCGGAGCGGGAACCGGCCGCGGCGTTCGCTGCCCGGTCAGTCGAGGGTCGCGTAGACGATGAGGTTGTCCACCGGGTGCCCCTCGGCGTCGAACGAGCCGTCGCACGTGATGAGCCGGAGCACGCGGGCGCCGGTCTCTCCGTAGACCTTCTCGCTGGGGAAGGCGCTCTTGCTGACGGTCTCGGTGCCCGTGACCGTGAAGTGCGTCCGCTCGCCCAGCCCGTTGAGGATCGTGATGTCCGCACCATTGGCAATCTTCTTCAGGTCGTGGAAGACGGCCTTGCCGAACCGGGTGTCGTTGTGGCCGATGACCACGGCGGCGCCCGGCTCCCCGGGTACGGACCCTCCCGCGTACCAGCCCGCCGTCATGCCCTTGTCCGAGGGCGGAACCTCCACGGTGCCGTCCGCGTTGAGTCCCAGCCGCATCAGCTGACTCGTCACCCCGATCGAGGGGATGGAGATCTCCGCGGGAGCCGGTGCGTTCGGGGATTCCGGAGCGTTCGGTGGTTCCGAGGCCCCGGAGACCGACATGACAGCGGCGGGCGGCTGTGCCGCGGTGGAGGAGGAGCAGCCGGCGAGCGGGACCAGGACCAGAACGGCGGCGGCCGAGGTCATGAGGGCTCGGCTGAGGGCTTGTGCGGTACGGGGCATGGTGGCTCCGGGCGTAGGGGATCGGGTGGAACAGCGGGTGGCGCCGCCCCGTCACGCGGAGCGGCGCCACCCGGTGGCAGATCAGCCGTTGCGGTGTGCGGAGCGGCGACGCAGCACGAACACGCCGACGCCGGCCAGCAGGACTGCCCCCGCCGCCGAGCCGTACGACGCCGTGTTGCCGCCCGACTCCGTGGCCGCGCGTTCACCGGCGGCGACGCCGCCCCGCGGCGTCACCCTGCTCCTGGACTCCTCGGCAGGGGCCGGCGCCGCGGACGGCGCCGCCCCTTCGGGGGCGGGGCTGGGGGTGGCGGTTCGCTCGGCGGCGGTCGGCGCCGGCTTGGGGGTGGCGTCGTCCGCGACGGCGGCCGCCGACGGGACGAGGACCGCGCCCGCCGCGACGGCGGACAGGACTGCGGTGCGCAGGGTCGAACGAGGGGACATGTGAAGGACTCCGATTCCAGCTCGGCCTTGAGGGGGCCCGCACGCGAATGCGCATCGGGCGCCGGGCATGCCGACAGACTGGAACGAAGTTATGAGGAAGCTGTCAGGACGCTGTGTTCATCCCATCAGGGCAGAGTCCTCGGGTTCAGGGACCGCCGGGGGCAGCCGCAGTGTGAAGACCGATCCCTCACCCACCGTGCTGACCACGTCGGCCGTCCCGCCGTGCGCCTCGGCGAGCTTGCGGACGATCGACAGGCCCAGCCCGCTGCCTCCGGTGCGTCGGCTGCGGGACTTCTCGGCGCGCCAGAAGCGGTCGAATACGTACCGCAGATCCTCCGGCGGGATACCACTGCCCGTGTCGGCGACCTCCAGGGCCACCCGCTCTTCCTCCTCGGACCCGGTGGCGTACGCGCGCAGTGTCACCCGCCCGCCCGCCGGGGTGTGGCGTATGGCGTTGGAGACCAGGTTGCCCACGGCCTGCCGCAGCCGCACCGGGTCGGCGGTGAGCGCCGGCAGGGGCTCCCCGGCGGGTGAGGGAGCCACCGTCAGACCGACCTCCGCCGCGTCGGCCTGCGCCTGGTGGGCCGAGGTGACATGGGCGAGCAGTTCCTCGATCCGTACCGGCTCGGGGTGCAGGCGCAGGACCCCCGCATCCGCCGCCGACAGGTCCTGGAGGTCGTCGATGATGTGCTGGAGCTGCACCGCCTCCTCCAGGAGCGAGGAGATGAACGTGGCGTCGGGCTCGGCGATCCCGTCCTGCGCACCCTCCAGCCAGCCACGGATGTTGCTCAACGGGGTACGCAGCTCGTGGGCGACGTCGCTGACCATCACCTTGCGCTGCTCCTCCAGCCGTGCACGGTGCGCGGACATGTCGTTGAAGGCGGCGGCCAGCCGGCCGATCTCGTTGTCGGCCGCGACCACCACGGGTGCGGAGTCCTCGCCGTCGCGCATCCGCTGGGCGGCTCCCGTGAGCGCGTGCAGCGGCCGTACGAGCCGGGCCCCGGCGAGCACGGAGGCGCCCACGGTGAGTGCGAGGACGAGCGCCGCGACGCCCGTGATCCTGGCCGTGTTCGCCGGCGACAGGTCGAAGGCGGGAACGGCGCCGCCGTCGGGGTCGCTGATGAACAGCAGTGCGGGCGGGGCGACATAGGAGCTGAGCTGTTCCCGGCGTGCCACGCCGACGCACGAGGCGATGGCCCGGTCGTTCTCACTGGTGAGGGCGGTGGGCAGGGGGGACGGAGTCGCCCGGGCCTCCCGGGGGGCCCCGCTCGGCGCCGGCGTCGGCACGGCTGTTTCCGAGACCGGGAGGGGCTCGCCGGCCCGGTCCCAGGAGAGGTCGAGGCCGAGCTGGACGGGCTCGCGGCTCTGCCGGCTCAGGCAGGCGTTGGCCAGCCGGCTCAGAGCACTGAGCGCCTTCGTTTCGGTCGGGGTCGGGCGGTCCAGAGCCTCCGTCGTGCAGCGGGTGCCCTGCAAGCGGTCGGGATCGTTGCCCACGTCCTGGATACGGGGCCGCCCGCTCGGCCCCTCCACGACGTCCGAGGCGATGCCGGACCGGTTGAGGCACGTGGCCACCTGTTCGGCGGTGCGTCGCAGCGACGCGCGCTCGGCGTCGGGCAGCCGGAACGGTCCGACGGCACGGGGGTCGACACGGTCGCTGCGGGACTTCGTCCCCACGTCGGTCGCCACGGATCCGGCCCCGGACGACAGGGCAGCGTCCACGGACATCGGATCCACGACCGCCGATGCCTGGGGCGGCAGGGCCGGCGGGGGAGGGGCGCCATCGGCGGAGTCGGCGAGGATCCCCCGGCTCTGCGTGGTCAGCGTGATCCGGCGGCCCGACCCGTCGGCCAGCTCGCGCACGGTGGATCCGACACCGTCCCAGGTGGGATGCGCCGCCGCGTAGCCGAGCAGGGTGTCGTGGATGCGGGTGTCGGCGGTGAGGTTCTGTCCCTGTTCCTGCTCGATCGCGCCGGACGTGGTCTGCACCGCCAGCCACGCGGTCGCTGCCACCGAACAGGCCGCGACGAGCGCCGACACGGCCAGCAGTCGGCCCAGCAGGCTCTTGCGGAGCGGCAGCCGGTGCCGGTCGTCCTCACCGGCCCGGCGCACGCGAGGCACCCTTCACCGGATCCGTCAGCTTGTAGCCGACGCCGAAGACGGTGAGCAGCCGGACCGGCCGGCGGGGTGCGTGCTCGATCTTCTTCCGCAGGTTCATGATGTGCACATCGACGGTGCGGCTGCTGATGTACCGGTCGAACCCGTGCAGTTCCGCCAGCAGTTGCTCCCGCGTGAAGACGCGGTCGGGTTCGGCGGCCATCGCTGCGAGCAGCCGGAACTCGCCCGGCGTGCACTCGATCCGCACCCCGTCGGCCGCCACTTCGTGACGTACGGGATCGACGGCGAGGGCCCCCACCCGCAGCACCCGGTCCTCGCCCGGACCGCTTTCGCCCGGATCCGCACCGCGTCGGGTGCGCCGCAGGAGCGTACGCACCCGGGCCATCAGCTCGCGCGGACTGTACGGCTTGGTCATGTAGTCGTCCGCGCCCAGGTCGAGCCCGAGCAGCAGATCGTCCTCCGTGGCCCGGGCGGTCAGCATGAGAACCGCCAACTCCCTTTCCTCGGCGCGCAGTACGCGAATGACGTCCAGGCCGTCGGCTCTGGGCATCATCACGTCGAGGACGAGCAGGTCCGGCGTGCCCTGCCGGACCTGCTCGAGCGCCGCGAGGCCGTCCCCCACCACCGTGACCGCGTGCCCTTCACGTTCGAGGTAGCGGCGTACGAGTTCGGCCTGCTTCGCGTCGTCTTCCGCGACTATCACATGTGCGCACACGCGGTTGATCGTAGAGGAGCCCTGTTCACGGCCTCCCTCACCGGTCGACCAGGTCGACGGCCTCCCGGAAGTCGGCGAGCGCCTCGCCGTACCGCTTCCCCGCGATCAGCAGGCGCACGGGGTCGACGAACAGATGGGTGCGCGACTTCCAGTACATCGACGAGCGGATCGTCAGTCGGCGCTGGAGAACGGCCAGTTCGGCGAGATGGGTACGAGGATCGGACCGCGCCGCCGGTACCCGCGAGACGATCTGGGCTTCGAGTGCTTCGCGGCCGTCCAGACAGGCTGCCTGACATCGGGCGACCAGTCGTCGTTCAGCCCGAGCGCGGGGGCGGGCTCCGCAGCTCCCGGTAGCCGTACGTCACCAGTTCCGAGGCGAGGCGAGGCGCGGCAGGTAGACGGCCGGGCTCACCCGAGGCAACGGATCAGCGCCGGGCGGCACACTTCGCGTGTGTCGTCGTCACGCGGCCATGGCCACGGAGGCCCTGCCGAGCGCGGCATCCTTCGAGGGCGCCGCGGACTGCGCGAAGACGACGAGCCGCAGCAACGCGAAGCGCCCCACCCCGGCCAACGCGGAGGCCGACAGGTAGACACCCTGCTCCAGCAGCGCCGAGGGCGCGGAGTGCACGGCGTGCAGAACGAGCAGCGCCCCTGTGGTGAACGCGTAACTCACGGCCACCGTCAGCCCGGACTGCAGGTGGACGCCCCAACCCCTGCGATCGCTCCGGAACGAGACCCGGCTGTGCAGCTCGGTCGCTATCACGGTCGAGACGACGGTGACGATCGCGTTGGCGACCATCATCGGCATCGACCCGCTGAGCAGCACGAGCACCCCGCTGGAGGCGAGCCCCACGCCGCCGCCGCATACGACGAACCGCACGAAGGCCGCGACGAGCGAGCGGGCTGTGCGCGTCGGCCGATCGTCGGGTCGGGGCGAGGGGGCGGTCACGGGGATCCTCCGGGGGGTGCTGGGACGGTGCTTCGATTCCACCTCAGAACCTAGGGACAGCGCGTCATCCGAACGACCCGGGCAGTCCCCGACTTCGATGGGGGGTATCCCCCAGTGGTCCCTGGGAGATACCCCCCAGAGGGTGGCGCGACGGTGGAATGGATCACTGGTCCCACGGTGCGGCGGCAAGGTGGAATCAGGGTCGAAAAACCCTTGTGCGGGGCTGGGCCGGAACCGGTCACCAAGGACCTGGAACACCCGACGGCGGCCGCTAGGGGTGATCGTCGCAGGGCACGAACCTGCTCAGCCGGTAGGTGGTCGGCAGTACCGAACGCCCGCACAGGGTGTCGAGGCGAAGCATCGACAGGTCGGCCTCCCGCCCAGCCCGGACACGACGTACGTACGCCCGCCAATCGGCCTCGTCCTGGGTCTCGAAGACGACCTCCCAGCGCCCTGCGCGTCCGGGGTCCGCCGCAGCCCGCCCGGCGGCCTCCCGCTTGCGCTTCCGCTGTCCCGGCATGCGCCCCAGCCTGGCGAATCGCCCCCGCGCAGGCAAGGCAATTTATGCGAGGGCGGCGTCCGATCCGGGGGCGCCGGCACCCCCGGATGCCGTACGGAGCACGTCAGAGTGTCGCGGGGACCTCGCCGGCAGCCGGGAGGCCGAAGCCGGGCTCCTCCGAACGCTGACCGGGCAGCACCACCGGCCGGAGAGCACGCGGCCCCGCGATCACGGAGTAGTCCTCACCCAGGAAGCCGGGGGTCAGATCGCCGGGGTCGTTGCCGAGTGCCAGACTCACCGCCGCCCAGGGCGCGTTCAGGCCGCACTGGGACAGCTGGTGCAGTCCGCCGGCCGGGCGCGTGTTCACGTCCATCAGGACGGGCCGGCCGTCGTACACACGGAACTGGATGTTCGTCAGCCAGTGCAGCCCGAACGTGTGGGCGATCAGCCGAGCGGGTTCGATCCACGAGGGGCGGAGCGTGAACCCGCGACGGCGCCCGTTCTTCGTACGCCCCACAGCCATGCGCACCACGCCGTCCGGCCCGGTGAGACAGTCGACGGACACCTCCGGCTCGTCCAGGCGCGGCATCACGAGCCAGTCCACGGACCGTTCGCTGCCGCGCAGGGCCTCGACGATCAGGTCCAGCGGTACGTACGGGCTCGGGAACCCACCCAGGTGGAGCAGGGAGAACGGGGCCCGGGTGACGATACGGAATCCGACCCCGCCGGCACCGGCAGCCGGCTTGAAGCAGGCCTTGCCGCCATCGGCCTCGATCGCCTCGACCGCGGCGAGCAGTTCGTCCTCGGTGCGTACCCGCCACCACGGAGGCACGGGTATTCCGGCCGCCGCGACCGTCTCGTACGCGGTCGCCTTGTCCTGGAAGAGTGCGGACGCTTCGGCGGGCGGGGCGATCAGCGTGGTACCGAGTGCGGCGAACTCCGCACGGTGCGCGGCGATCGCCGCTTGGTGAAGGACGGGAACGAAGACGTCGACGGCACGCCTGGCGCACTGGTCCAGCGCGAACTCGACATAGCCGGCGGGCGAGAGCCCCTCGGGTTCGGGCGCGGCGGTGTCGGCGGCCGCGAGAACGGGGGAGTCGGGATCCCCGTGGGTGGCATGAACCGTGACCGGCCGCTGCTCCGGATTATCTCGGAGCTGATCGATGAAGAAGACGTTCTCCGCGTACGTGCGGTTGAGCCAGATACGTACGGGAGAGACCATTCAGGCCGCCTTCCAGGGGTCGCGGACAGGGCGGGGCATCGGCCGTACCCGTTCGGGGAGAGGGAGACACACGGCACCACGGCCGACGAGGAGAAGTCGTCGGCGGAGGGCGTGCTGGGGCGATCATAGGGTGCGCCGGCGCCCGCAACTGCTACGCGCGTGTTACGGCTTCCCGCCCCGGCCGCCGACGCCGCTCCCGCACCCGCCCGCCACTTCGACCGCTGCCTGAAACGTCCCGGAAACCGCCTGGGATCCGGAGCTTTCTACGCTCGCTCAGGAATCGTCCGAGCAGAAGACCGTCTGATGAAGACCGGGACTTGTCAGAGAAGCGACCGCCCGATCCGGACACCGTCCGATCGGAGGAACCGGAGGCGATCCATGGCCGGCGCACCCCACCCCGAACCAGGAATGTCCCTGGCCCCGCCCCCCTTCCCCGTGAGCCGTCTGCACCCCGTCGCGGAACGGGGCGAACAGGACAGCCCGCTGCACCACCGCGTGATTCACGGGTACCGCCGCGCGTACCGGATGGCGGGTTCGGGCCCCGCGATCCTGCTCATCCACGGCATCGGCGACTCCTCGGCGACCTGGGCCGACCTGATCCCCGACCTGGCCCGCAACCACACGGTGATCGCCCCGGACCTCCTCGGCCACGGCGCCTCGGACAAGCCCAGGGCGGACTACTCGGTGGCCGCCTACGCGAACGGGATCAGGGACCTCCTGGGCGTTCTCGGCATCGAACGCGCCACCCTGGTCGGCCACTCCCTCGGCGGGGGTGTGGCCATGCAGTTCGCGTACCAGTACCCCGAGCGCACCGACCGCCTGATCCTCGTGAGTGCCGGCGGGGTGGGACGCGAGGTCAACCCGGCCCTGCGGGCGGTGTCCCTGCCGGGCGCCGACCTGCTCCTGTCCACGCTGCGCCTGCCCGGCATGCGCGGCCAGGTCGGCCTCTTCACCCGGCTGATCAGACTGCTCGACACCGACCTGGGCCAGGACGCCGAAGAGCTGCTCCACCTCGTGGACGCACTCCCCGACGCCACGTCCCGCAGCGCCTTCATCAGCACGCTGCGGGCGGTGGTCGACTGGCGGGGCCAGGCGGTCACCATGCTGGACCGCTGCTACCTGACCCAGGGCATGCCCACCCTGCTGCTGTGGGGATCCCGGGACAGCGTGGTCCCCGTCGAGCATGCCTACGGAGCCCACGCGGCCATGCCCGGCAGCCGCCTGGAGATCTTCGAGGGCGCGGGCCACTTCCCGTTCCACGCCGACCCGGTCCGCTTCCGCACCCTGGTCGAGGACTTCATGCGCACCACGGCCGCCGCGGACTGGAGCCAGGAACGCTGGCGTGAACTCCTGCGCAGCGGCCGCCCGGGCAGCCCGGACGGTCCACCGGACGCGGCGTACGACCGTGCGGTGGACCGAACCCTGCGCGAGGCGAGCGAGCGGAGTGCTACCTGAGGCGGGTGGGGTTCGTGTGACTACCGGGTCGGTCCCACACCGATGCGGACTACTCGGCGGCCGAGTCGAGGCCCCGGAGGTCCCCGACGGGCACAGGTTTGATCGGCAGGTGGGCGGAGAAGCGTCCGCCGAGCCCGATCGGCTGCTCGCGCGCCGATGCAAGGACCGTGCCGACGCTGCTCTCGCAGTAGCGTCCCTGGCAGGGGCCCATGCCTGTGCGGCAGGAGAGCTTGATCGCGTTGATGTTGCTGACGAACGGTGACGATTCGAGGAAGTCGTCGAGGGTGCCGCGCGTGACCATTTCGCATCGGCAAATCGTGGTTTCCGGCTTCGCGAGGTCTCCGAGTGCCTCGCGGACCGGTTCGAATACGCGTTGCACCACGGTGGAGAACCGTGTGGCCTTGCGGATGGTGCGTTCCGCTTCGGCGAACGCCGCGGGGGGCACGGGGCGGCCGAGGTCGGCGGCGATCCCGAGACCTGCCAGCGCGCCCTCGGCGCAGGACCGGTCGGCGCCGGCGACGCCCGTGGGCTCGCCCGCGACGAACACTCCGGGGACGGATGTCTGCCGGCGTTCGTCGTGTGAGACCACCCAGCCGCCCCGTGGCGAGTCGAAAGCGAGCTCGCATCCGATCTGGCGGGCGAGTTCCGTCGACGCGGAGAAGCCGTACCCGAGCACGAGGTGCGATGCCGCGACCTCGCGGGGCGCGCCCGTCACCCTCCACTGCCGGTCGACCCGGGCGAGTTCGACGCCGGAGACGTGTTCCGTGCCGTGGGCGGCCGTCACGATGGTCCGGGGGGAGACCCGGACGCCCTTGCGTACCAGGCGCGCCAGGATCGCGCCCGTCTCCGCGAGCATCCGGAGATGACCGGGTACGGCGCCGAGGGCGAGGAGCATCTCCGTCGGCGTCGGCAAGCTCTGCGCGAAGGCGACCTCACGCACCGGAACGCCGTTGCGGACGAGCAGGTCGGCCACGAGCAGCAGCAGCGGATGTGCCCCGGCCAGCACGACGTCGCCGACGGGGGCGATCCTCTGCGACTTGACGAGGGTCTGGACACCGCCGGCGGTCATGACGCCCGGCAGCGTCCAGCCGGGGAAGGCGACGGGGAGGTCGTAGGCGCCGGTGGCGATCAGCAGCCGCCGCGCGCCGATCATGCGAGTGCCGTGCTCCGGGTGGTTGATCGCCACCCGCAGATCGCCCGGTACTTCGTCGTCGTGCAGCACACCGATCGCCGACCAGCCGAACTCCGTCGTCAGTCTGGGGTCCTCCTCGAACCGCCGGATGAGCTCGGTGGCCCATCCGTAGCCGGCGGTGGGGTGCAGGACGCTTCCGGTGAAGGCCTCGGGCGGCTGACGGAAGATCTGCCCGCCCGCTCGCTGCTGCTCGTCGATGACGACGACCGTCAGACCATGATCGGCCGCGGTGAGAGCCGCCGACATGCCCGCCGGACCCGCTCCGATGATCGCGACATCGAACATCACAGCCTCCCTGACGTCTCGACGGCCATGCCCTCGCGCACCGGGACCAGGCAGGTGCGGGTCAGTGGCCGGCCGTCGACGGTGGCGGCGCACTCGAAGCACGTCCCCATGTTGCACAGCGGCGCCCGGGGCGCTCCGCTGCGGTCCCGTTCGAACGGGACCCCTTCGGCGAGCATGGCGCCGGCCACCGTCTCGCCCGTACAGGCGCGAACCGGTTCGCCGTCCACACCGATCGTCACGATGCCGCCGCGTTCCTTCGTGGTGCGACGCCAGGCGTCGTCCGTGGTCATGAGGTGCTCCCTTCCGCGAAGCGGGCCGGGTCGTACGGTGCGAGGTCGATATCGGGTGAGCGCCCGGCGATGAGGCCGGTCAGTACCCGCGCGAAGCTCGGCCCGAGAGTGAACGCCGATCCGCCGGTGGCGACGAACACCCCGGGCGCGCCCTCGACCGCGCCGACGAGCGGAAGCTGGTCGGGCGCCACCGTGGTCGTGCCCACCCAGCTGCGCACGGCGGGGACCCTCTCCAACGCGGGAACGGTCTTCACGGCCGCACGCGCGTTGCCGGCGATCGACTGCGGGATCAGCTGGTGCTTGCGGTCGAAGGCCGGGGCGCCGTGCGCGTCCCTCATCAGTCGTGCCGGCCACCCGCCGCCGATGAGGACCGTGTTGTCGAGCGACTGCTTGAGCGACAGGCGCGCGCCTGTGTGCTGAACGAGGTGGGGGATGAACTTGGGAATCTTCGAGGTGACGGTCATCGTGAGAGCGAGGGGGACGGTGGGGAGTTCGGAGTCGAAGACCCGGCCGAGCTCCGTCGTCCACACACCGGCGGCGAGCACGACCGCGGCGGTCCGGACGGTGCGGGTTCGTTCGTCCCCCGCGTGGTCCGTCTCCCGGAGGACGACTTCCCATCCGGCCGGAACGCGACGCGCGCCGACCAGGCGGGAGCGTGTGATCACCGTCGCCCCGGCCGCGACGGCCGCGCGGGCGACCGCGGGAGCGGCGATACGGGCGTCCGCCTTCCCTTCCAGCGGGCTGATGTTGGCCGCGACGATGTCCTGCGAGAGGTACGGTGCGACGTCGTCGAGCTCGGCGCGACCGAGCGTGCGCACATCGAGGCCCCAGGAGCGTTCCAGCTCTGCCTTGAACTCGAGCATCCTGACCTGGTCGGCGTTCTCGGCAACCATGAGCCCGCCTGTCTGGCGGACGCCGAGTGACTCCCCGATCTCGTCCTCCAGGCGCGCCCACATCGCGGCGGCGTCGAGGTGGAGCGGCATCGCCTCCGCGGCGACGCGTGCGGCCTCCTCGCCGGCCTCGATCATCCGGTACTCGAGCTGGAAGTGCAGACTCCCGGCGTTCTGGCCCGAAGCGTGCTGGTTCACCTGATCCTTGTCGACCAGGAGTACGTGCGCACCGTCGCGGGCGGCCATCCACGCCGTGAGGCAGCCGAGGAGCCCGCCGCCGACGACGACGACGTCGTACCGCTCAGTCATCGGTGAGGGGGAGCGTGTCGATGCCGAGCTCGTGCAGGGTCACCTCGACGCGGGCGACCTCGTCCGGTGTGAGCTCCAGGAGCGGCGCCCGCACGAATCCCGCGGGGATGCCACGCAGCCGCAGCGCGGTCTTGACGATCGCCTGCTGGTTGCCGAACTGCACGCCGTAGTCGGGACGGAACCACGCGTCCATGTACACGCGGTCCTTCTTGCCCAGCTGGATCGCGCGCTCCCGGTCCCCGGCGTCGACGGCGTTCCAGAAGTCGGCCTGGTCGCGGCCGAGGATGCCGCCCGTTCCCATCAGGCCGTCGCCGTGGCCGAGTATCGCGAGGTCGGCGCCGAGCGCGTTGGTGGGAAGGCCGAAGTACCGCACCTCGCCCTCCAGGGCGTACATCCCGGCGAGGAAGCTCGCGAAGTCTCCCGTCGAGTTCTTGATCGCGACGACGTTCTCGATCTGCGCGAGCTCGGTCAGCAGTTCCACGCCCATGTCCACGACGCAGCCGCGCGGCCAGTTGTACACGGTCATCGGGATGTCGGTGGCATCGCTCACCGCCCGGTAGAACGCGACGATCTCCTTGCTGTTGGGCACGATGTAGGGCGGCGGGGTGAGGAGGATGCCGTCGAGGCCCGCCGCCTCCGCCGCGCGGGCGTGGGCGATCGCCTCCTGCGGAGTGAACGCGTTGCAGGCGCCGAGGACCGGGAAGGTGCCGCTTCGGTGCTCGGCGCCCGCCGCGAACAGGTCGGCGCGCTCCTTCGTGGACAGGGAGAACCACTCGCCGCTGGTACCGGCCAGGATCGCGCCCTGGATGCCCTCGTCGACGAGCCAGGCGACCTGTACGTGCAGCGCGTCGATGTCGAGCGAGCCCTCGCGGGTGAACGGTGTGGTGATGGCGGGGATGTAGCCGCGCCACTCGACTGTGTTGCGATCCATGGGGTGCTCCAGTGGCCGGTCGGCCGGTGGTGTTCCTACGGGGGTGTGCTGGTCAGGCCGCGGCCGGCGCGCTCTCGGGCTGCTTCAGTTCGACGCCGTCCGGGCCTTCGAAACGGCGGCCCCAGCCCGTCGCGGCCGCCACGACCAGGACGACGGTGAGGACGAGCGGGTAGAGCATGGCGACGAAGATCTCCGTCGTGGCCAGGGCAGGAACGCCCTTGATCCCGGACGTGAGCTGCGCGCCGATGAACAGATAGGCGCTGAGGACGGGGACGACGGCGGCGATTCCCATCGCGAAGCAGTCCATGACGACCGCCCGGCGGTACGGGTGCAGGCCGACGCGTGCGCCGATCTTGTCGGCGACCGGGCCGAAGGTGAGCATGGCGGCCGAGTTCACTCCGCCGAACAGCAGCGTGGTGACCGAGACCCCGATGCCGATCGCGAACTCCGCACCGCGCGGGGTGCGGGACAGGCGGCTGCCGGTGAGGGCGCTCACGAGCCAGTCGAGGATGCCCGCGTCGGTGAGTACGCCCATGATGCCGAAGACGGCCACCACCAGAGCGATCACGCTGAGCATGTCGCCGACGCCCGAGATCAGGAATCCGGTCGGTGCCCCGTCGTGGACGCCGATGACGCCCTCAGGGGTCAGCAGACCCGAGGCGAGGCCGGTGATGATCCCGGTCGCCAGCCCGACCGTGACCGCCTTGAAGATGTCGCGGGTGAGCAGCGCCACGGTGAGCATGAGCGCGACGGGGATGAGCATCACGAGGGCGAGCGGGTTGGAGGCCTGCTCCAGCAGCTCCTGCGAGTGCGCGGAATCGCCCGAGTGGCCCGACGACCCCAGCACGAAGAACCCGACGGCCGCGAGGGCCGCAGCGGTGAAGGCGAAGCGAGCGCGACTCCGTACCACACCGGCGATATCGGCGGTGCCGGACTTTCGGCGGAACGTCTGCGTCGACGACGAGATGACGGTCGTGTCGGAGATCGGGGCGACGTTGTCCCCGAAGATCGCGCCGGAGATGACCGCGGCCGCGAGGAACGCCGGCTCGGCGCCGAGGAACACGCCGGCCGGGTAGAAGATCGGGAACGCCGTGAACATCGTCCCGATGGACGACGCCGTCGACATCGAGATGATGCACACCGCGACGAACGTGAACAGGGTGAAGGTGCCGCCGTCGACGCCGAGGTTCTCGGCGAGCCACACGAACCCGCCGGAGACATTGGTCTCCTTGATCAGGGCGGACATCAGGCCCACGCAGAACAGGATCATCACGATCGTGACCGCGGTGGACGATCCGATCCCCCTGGTCACGGCGGACCAGTACGCCGAGTACGGCTTGGCGAACGGTGCGCCGACGAGCAGCGCGACGACACCTCCCGCGGCGAGGGCGGTCATGTCGAACGTCTTGAACACGACGAAGAAGACGACGCAGAACCCGAGGAACACGAGGACCGGCACAAATGCCAGTGCTCTTCCTCCGCGGAAGACCAGCTGTCTGTCAGCGCTCATGGCGGTGAACCACTTTCCACAACATTGAGAACAACGCGGGTGTGTACTTATTTACACGAGTACACAAAAGTGCACGATGCTTCGACTGTCAACCGTTGATTCTTCTGCAGAAACGTGCCGACGCGTGCCCAGGCCCACGCGGCATGGGTGTACAAGAGTGCACAGGGGTGCACGGCTCGGCTAGGCTGATCACCGTGATCGGAGACCAGCTACGCACGCTGCGGACGGAGGCGGGGCTCAGCCTGCGCGATCTTGCGGCGCAGACCGGCCTGTCGGCGACCCTGCTGAGTCAGGTGGAGCGGGGCGTCCGCGAGCCCAGTCTCAAGACCCTCCGGGCCTTGGGTACGGTCTTCGGCGCGTCGGCCGCCTCGCTGTTCCATGAGCAGGCCCCGCTCACGGCTCACCACAGTCGCCCCGACGAGCGTTCCCGCCTGCTCATGCCGAAGGGCCTCGTCCAGTACGAACGCCTGACCCCGAGCAACGGTCAGCTCGAAGTCCTGCTCGGCACGCTCGAGCCGGGCCATGCCTCCAGCCACGAGCCGTGGAGCCATGTAGCGGTCGAATGTGCCTACGTCATCACCGGCACGGTCACGGTACACGTCGCCGATCAGCGTTTCGAGGTGCAGGCGGGCGAGGCGCTGACCTTCGACGCCACACTGCCTCACCGCTACTCCAACAACGGAAGCCAGGTGGCGACCTACCTGGCGTCGGTGACACCACCCACGCCCTAGTGAAACACGCCCCGGCCTCGGGGCCACGACGCCCGCCGAACCGTGCATCCCGGCGTCAGGTCCGGGCGGGCAGGCCACCGGCCGGTG
This sequence comes from Streptomyces sp. NPDC059499, assembly GCF_042749285.1. NCBI lineage: Bacteria > Bacillati > Actinomycetota > Actinomycetes > Kitasatosporales > Streptomycetaceae > Streptomyces > Streptomyces sp. NPDC059499. The sequence goes on along the minus strand of NZ_JBHYTT010000018.1, from coordinate 112,033 downwards.
CCCGCTTCCTGACGGGCGACTCGGCACGGGCTACGGGCGACGGCGGCCCCGAGCGGAGATCACCGGAGTCGTGACCAGGCCGAGTCGGCCGGTGTCCAGGTTCGCCGGCTGCCCCAGGAGAGCGCGAAGTCGCGGTACGCCGGGCCGGCCGGGGAATCAGCGGACTGCCCAGCTGCTCGTGACGGCCTGCGTCCGGCCGGGTTCGACCCCGTGCGGCAGGGGCGAGAAGGCTGCCGCCCGGCGGCGTGCGCTGCCCCGCAGGGGCCGCCCGTCGACAACGATGACTTCATCGAGGGCCCCTGCCGACCTGGACGACCGGGACACACTGGTCGCCGGCGTCGAGGTCACCTTGAGCGAGCTGTTCACCGCCCCTGGGCGCCCGCTGATCGTCCACCAGTTCATGTTCGGCAAGCTGCGGACCGAGCCATGCCCGATGTGCACGGTGTGAACCAAGGAAGGCGAACAGGACTCCACCACCTCCGTGTTCACCCGCGACCGACGGCGACGGAACGGTCCGTCATTTCCGTTCCACTCGCCCGGCGCATCCCCGCAGGGCCGCGACGACCGGTACCCGGCCTGGACCACTGACCGTGCTGAAGGCGCAGCGGGTGCGAGTCTGCGCGCGGCGGTTCCCTACGGCCACCCGTCACCTGTGCCGTAAGGCGCGGCTGGACGCGGAACGGCCCTGGTGCGGGCGATTCACCAGGGCCGGTCGTTCTTACGGCGAGGAGGTCAGCCGGCCCAGACCTCGGCCTCGTCGGCCGGGACCGTCGTGGCGAGGTTCAGCTCCTTGCGGGCGGCAACCGTCTTGCTGGGGTCGATGCCGGTGAAGGCCATGTCGTAAGCGATGTAGAAGGCGTCCGTGTCGCCGGCCGACGCGGCCTTCTTCCACGCTCCGGCGGCCTCCTCCAGCTTCGCGCGCAGCTTGCCGGTCTCCGGCTGCTCGATCTTCCGCAGACCCTTGAGGTGGGCGTCGAGCGCGGCGGCGACCGCCTTGGCCTGCTTCTTGTATCCGGGAAGGTCGTTCTCGATCTGGTCGGCCTCGGGCTGGTTCATCCACAGGGCGTCGTAGACGCCGTTCGAACCCTTGAGGTACGCGAGCTGGTCGGCCTTGAGGGGGGCGCTCTTCAGCGAGCCGGAAAGCTTGCCCGACTCCTTGGTGTACGCGCAGCTCACGCCGCGGTCGCCCGTTGCCCAGCTCTCCTTGGTGGGGTGGTAGTAGAAGACGTCGACCCCCTGGGGCAGCGCCCAGTTGTCGGGGGCGAACTTCTGCGCCTCGACCGGGCAGCGTTCGTCGGCGATCACCGCGACCTCGTCGTCACCCGGGTAGGCGCCCTCTTCGTCGATCTTGAACTCGCCGACGACCTGGCCCTCGTGAGCCTCCTCGCACGGCACGATCTCGATCGCGAATTCCTCGGTCTCGGCCTTGCTGTTCGGGTTGTAGCAGTCGCCGGGGCTGAGCGAGAAGACCGAGCGCTGACGGGCGACCTTCTTCGCGCCGTCCTTGGCGCTGTCGATGGCGTCGGAGCATCCCGCCGCACCGACCGCGAGAAGGGCGACGACAACAGATATACCGCGCAGGGAACGGGACGTGGCACCGAAAGACATGACGTGTGCATCCTCAAACGGAGAACTTACGAGCTGGTGTGCGCATCGTATGGCACTTCTGTGACCACTCTGTGCGGGGCCCTGGCTCGGACGCCGCGCTCCCTTGGGATGATCAGGAAATGGACAGCGAGAGTGCGGTGGACCTGCTGGTTCGGGCAGCGGAGAACGGTGACGCGAGCCAGGTGACGCGGCTCCTGGACGAAGGGGTACCGGTGGATGCCCCGAAACCTGGCGGGCGCGGACTCACGGCCCTGGACATCGCGGTGCGGCGAGGACACACGGAGGTGGTTCGCGTGCTCATCGAGGCCGGCGCGGACCCCCATCAGGCTATGCACGAATACGGTGAGTTCACCCCGCTGACCTCAGCCGCTTCGAACGGTCGCACGGAGATGGTCGCCATCCTGCTCGATGCGGGCGTCCACCCCGACACGCCGTGCCGGGACGGCAACGCCCTGATGTTCACAGTGACATCCTCCGCAGGGCGCACGGAGATCGTGGACCTCCTGCTGGACCACGGCTCCGACATCCATCTGCTGACGAGGGGCCGGACGCCGATCGAGTGGGCATCCGCAGCCGGAAAACCGCAGATGGTTCGGCACCTACTCAGCCGCGGCGCCGTCCCCACCGCCAAGGCCGTGCGCGTCGCCCGTACATGGGGCAACAACAACTACCCGGAAACGTGGCCGGAGTTCGAGAAGGTCATCGACCTGCTGCGTGCGGCAGGCGTCGACACCGGTACGGCACCGTAGGTCCCCGCGCCCCCTACGAGGCCGGTTCTCGAACGAAGATCGCCGAACAGTAGGCTCGTCCCGCAACACGACGCGAAGGGGAGCTCAGTGGCGCGGGTTGCGGTGATCGGTGGGGGTATCAGCGGGCTGGGGACGGCGCTCATGCTTGGCCGACGGGGCCATCCGGTCACGTTGTTCGAGCAGGACGCACGCCAGGCCGGCGAGGATCTGGACCGGGACTTCTTCCACTGGGGCAGGCCTCGGATCCCGCAGGCGAACCAGCCCCACTCGCTCCTCGCACCCGTCCGCACCGTACTGCTCGCCGAGGCCCCTGATGTCTACGCGGACGTGCTGGCACGCGGAGCCCGGGAGTACCACGAGTTCGACTGGTTCGGTGAGCATCCGCAGCACCGGGCCGGCGACGAGGACTTGGTGACCCTGCGTACCCGCCGCATCGTGCTGGAGGCCGCCCTGACCGAGGCGGTGCGACGGGAACCCACAATCGAGGTGCGGCGAGGCTGCCGGGTGAACGCCCTCACCGTCCGGAAGGGCCGCCCCGCCCGGGTCACCGGCGTGCGGGTGGGCACGGAAACACACCCGGCGGACCTCGTCGTCGATGCGTCCGGTCGTCGCTCACCGGTTCCCGCCTGGCTCAAGGCGGCCGGCTGCCGTCCGCCCGTGGTCGACAGCCACCGCACCGGGATCGCCTACCTGTGCCGCTGGTACCGCCTGCGTGCCGAAGGTCCGCGCGACCCCGGGCGGGTGAAGACCGGCTCGGCCGCACCGTTCGCGTTCGCCGGTGTCTTCCCTTCGGACAACGACACCTTCGCGGTGAGCATCGTCCTCTCCACGGGAGATCCGACCCGCAGTGCGCTCACCGACCCCGCCGTGTTCGAGGCCGCCGCACGCCGTTTCCCCGCCACCGCCGCCTGGCTCGACCTGGCCCCCGAACCACAGACACCCGTCCTGGCGATGGCCGGCCTGGACAACCGCTGGACCGCCCTCGCCGACGACGACGGACCTGTCGTCACCGGCCTGGTCAACGCCGGGGACAGCCTCATCCACACCAACCCCACCTTCGGCCACGGCGTGGCCCTCGGCCTGCTCGCCGCCCAGCACCTCGCCCACCACGTCGACCGGATCGCCGCGGACCCCACCGGTTACCACACCTGGACCACGCAGATCCTCCGCCCGTGGTTCGACGAGCAGGTCAAGGCCGACAGCACCAACGGGCGACGCCTCGCCGAGGGTTCACCAACCACGGACCGGAGGGCTGCTGCCCTGGCCGCCTGCGCCTTCGACGACCCGGTCGTCATGAGAGCCCGAGCCCAGGTGCGTCATCTGCTGCGAACGGCCCACGACGCCTATGGCACCGACGAAGTGGACCGTCACGTCACCGCCTGGCTGGCTGCCCACCCGGACTTCTCGCCGGAGCACGACGGCCCGACCCGCGACCAGTGGGATGCGCTCATCCCGGGCTGAGTGCTTGCCCGGGCCCCGGGGCTACAGGACCTTGTCGCGCCGGGCCCGACGCCCGGCACCGTATCGGCGGAAGGCTCGGGCAGCCCATCGGGAGCACTCCGTGCCGACCCCCAGTGCCAGAACCCCTGCGAGGACCGCGGCGACGAGTGCCTGGGCGACGCCGGTCGCCGGAAGCCCTGCCCGGAAGGCCCCGTAGCTGACCCCCGCCAGTACGGCCGGCCCGGCGGTCAGCACCAGCCAGAGTCGAACCCGGAAGCCGACAACCGTCTTGCCCCCGGCCGCCCACTGCTTGAGGCCTTCCGCGAACCAGAACGTGACCAGGGCAGCCACCTCCAGCACGCTCGACAGGACTGCCAGGACGCCGTCCGCTACCCAGGTGACCATGCCTTCAATGCTGCGCTAAGCCGATGGGTTCGGGCCTGAGTGGTGCTACTCAGCAGCGGGGGCGCGTTCGCCGTCCGTTCCCGTGGCGCACAGTTCGCAGGCTAGATCTTGCGGGGGCATCCGTTGCGCTCGCGCGCATTGACCTCGGCCTTGACCCAGTCCGCACTTCGGGCTCGGTAATTGGCCAACGGTTGCTTTCGCGTGCACCACGTACGGGGGCGGAGCCACGAGCGGCGAGATCGCCACTGCAGAGGAAGTGAGCCTTCGCCGCGGCCCGCGCTGCCGACGGCGGGGGCCGGCCAGGCCTGAACGCGGCCCCGGAAACGCGTCAAACGGGCACGGCGGCACCTGCCAGCGGTTCAACCAGCTCGCGCAGTTTCGCGCGGGTCTGTGAATCGGTGGAGTAGATGACTGTGCCGATCATGCCCCGGGTCAAGAGGACCTTGTACGTGTTGCGAATCAGTCGATCCACGTCCGGGTCCGAGGTAGCTCTCTTTAACACCGGATCCTTCGATTGGGTTCGGTCAACGACCCAATTGCCGTCACGCCAGACAAGATCCGGGCCGAGAATCACACCGCTCCAGTCGTATTCGAAGCCCTGAGCCGTGTAGACGCATCCGACCTGCCCGAAACCCGCGGGGTCCGTTGCCCACAGGGCCGAGGGGGGAGCCCCCATGACGGACCGATTGCCTTTGAGGTTCCAGGGGCGGGTCCAGTCTCCGATCCGCACGTCAGCAGGGAGTGGCTCTCCCGGCTTCGCGTCGGACCATTTCCAGCAATAGCCGGCCGACATCCGCGCCCCGTATCCCTGGGACCGCCGCTCCTGCAGAAAGGCCTCAAGTTCCTCAGGGGAGTCGACGACCTCCAGCAGCATCTTTCCGTCGGGATTCCATTCCACAGGCCCTCCAGACTCGAGCCCGAGCAATCGGACGACCCACTTCAGGTAGGCGTCCGATCCTCCGCACCGGAACTGGGAATCCAACGGCACTACGTTGAAGTTGAGTCCCTTCCTCTCCGCTGCGGCCCGGATCTCCTCCACCGTGCCCATCTCGCCTGGACGTACGACTTGATGCTCATCAAGCAGGAACACCGGCACATGGGCCACGTCGATCAGTTCGTCTATCTGAGGCTTTCCTGTGCGGCTTTCGGCCCGAGTGTACCGATTTGCCGATGTCTCCCGGATGCGGTGAGCCTCGTCGCAGATCAGCACGTCGATACTGTTCGGCTCGGCTGCCATGAAGCTGTTGAAGTACTTGAACAGGTCCTGCACCTCGCGCTTTCGCGCTCCCGCGACCCTGCGCATGGTCGTGGTGAAGGAACTCGACCCCGTTGCGTGCAACGCCGGCACGCCCTGCCGGTAGAGCTCTCCGAGCAGGGAGAGAGCGATGACGCTCTTGCCGGTTCCAGGGCCCCCTGTGACAACGACAACTTCTTTGTGGTTGGCGCGTTTGGCGCGCCGCACCGCATTGAGCACCGAGCGGTAGGCGACCTTCTGCTCGTCCAGCAACACGAACTGCTCACGACTGCGCACTTCCTGAGCCGCCACGGCCATGAGTTGCTGTGACGGTCCGATCTTTCCTTGCACGAGATCGTCGGCAGCTGGAGCGCCGGATTCTTCGGACAGTTGAGCCTTCAGGTAGTCCAAGAAGTCGCCACGCCGGTCGGCGGTGAACAGCGTGCCGTAGGCGTCCTCACCGGTCTTCCGTAGCGCAGCAACCCCATTCTCGGTCGCGTTGTGAAGGTAGGCAACGCCTTGGAGTCGCTTCGGGTGCTGTGACAGCACACCGTTGAAGTTGATGAGGTAGTGGCAGTAGCCCTGGACCTGGTCGATCGGGTTGAGCCTTGCACGCTGGTTGCCGTCATCGAGTCTGCACAGGGTGGGGTCGCTCTCATCGGGCCACACCTGGCTCCACTGCTTCAACTCCACAACGACATAGGACGGCTCTCCGGTCCGGGGGTGCGTCCCGGCCAGGACCACGTCCGCGCGCTTGCTGTTCAGCGGCAGCGCGTACTCGAGCAGCATCTCGACCTGGCTGAGCCCCGAGTCGTTGAGGGCGCTTGCGAGTGCGGGTATCGACCGCTCCCATGACCTGACTTCCGAGGGGCTGGGGCGGTAGCCGTGGGCTCGGACGAACTGCTCGGTCAAGCGGAAGGCCAAAGATCCGGCAAGGGCCTCGGCGGCAACCGCAGCAGCGGAGTCACGGAACAGCAAGAAATGCCCCCAGGCAGCACGAAAGAACTCGTGCGGGTGGGGGCATGTCCTTCGAAAATCCGCCGAGGCGGATGCGGAAGCCCGGCGGGCCGCAGTGACGACAGTCCAATGCTATCCGCACGAGGGAACGATTCCGTAAGATCACCGGCACCGGTTGCGGCCCGCCGGGCTTCCCCCACACGGACATGCCCCCACCCGCACGAGTCACTCGTGCCCTGGGGGAACCACCTCGTGTCCATGCTCTTGCTGCGTTTGTCGGCCAGGGACCTACTCACACTCGATTTACGGCGCCGTATGGTGCCTCACCTTGCAGCCCGGTGGGTGCATTTCCGAGGAAGGGAGGCATCCGTCGGCGAGCGTACGGCGTGGGCGGAGAGTCTCATCGCGCTCGCGAGAGATCTGGTCGCGGCCGAACGCGGCAACGTGGAGATGATCGTCGAGTGCTCGGCGACCGTTGACGATCCGGAACGATCCGACGACAGCCGTCAGATCGACGTGGTGCTGGCCGGCCGCCATCCGACGGACGGGGACATCTCCGTCCAACTCGTAGAACTGAAGCGTTGGTCGACAGTCACGCGGGTGGAAAGGGCGACCGCGGATCTGGTGTACGTACCGGGTATCGACGAGGCGAAGAAGCATCCGGCGCTCCAGCTACGCGAGTACTACGACCTATTCACCGGCGTGACGGGTCCGCTGAACGGCCTGCAGTTCGAGTGCGGGGGCTTCACCTACCTGCACAATGCCACGGATGAGTCTGTACGGCCGCTGCTGGGCATCGACTCTCCGACCGGCTCATATGCCAGGACCTACACCAAGGACAGCAGGTCAGAGTTCCTTGCGGACCTCCGGCGGCACTTCACCGGCGATGAGCATCACTCCGCAGCCGAGATCCTCCTGAGCCGCATGAACCTGCGCAACACGCCGCTGCTCGATGCCATGATCAAGTCGAGTGGCCAGGACACCGTATTCACCCTGAGAGGCCGCCAGAAGAGGGTTGCGGACGATGTCCTCGACGCTGCGGTGCACGTACTGGACGATCCGTCCGCTGACGCACTCATTGAGAACCCTCGACGTGCGGTCTTCCTTGTCACCGGCGGTGCGGGCACCGGCAAGAGCGCCATCGGTCTCCAGCTCAAGGCGGAGTTCGAGGCCGCGGGACGTACGGTCAAGTATGCGAGCGGATCCCGGGCCTTCAACGGGGCCATGCAGGAACATGTGGGCTTCGGGGATCGGGAGTTCAAGGAGAGCTTCACCTACTTCAGTAGCTTTGTCACTCCGCTCGAGAAGCCGCTGGACGTACTGATCTGCGACGAGGCGCACCGGCTGCGAGATCGGTCCACCAGCCGCTTCTGGCGACCCGAGAGGCAGGGCACGAAAGCTCAGATCGATGAGCTGCTCGACGCATCGCGGCTGACGCTGTTCTTCCTGGACGAAAGCCAGTCAGTGAGGCCCAACGAGGTAGGCAGGGTGGAGCTGATCGAGGACGCAGCTACGCGCCGCGGTGTGACGGCACGCCGCTACAGGCTCAAGGAGCAGTACCGGTGTGGAGGCAGTGACGCCTACATCCGGTGGGTGCGGGACCTGTTGGGCCTGTCAGAGGAAGCGCCAGGAACATGGACGCCCGACGGCCTGATGCACCTGGAGGTCGCGGACACCCCGGGCGACATGGAGGAAATCCTCCGCACCGAGTTCGAGGCAGGTGCATCGGCCCGCATGGTGGCCGGCTTCTGTTGGCCCTGGAGTCCGCCGGACAAGAAGAAGCACCTCGTGCCCGATGTGCGTATCGGCGGCTGGCACCGTCCGTGGAACGCTTCGAGCGATTCCTTCTGCGCGGGCGGCGAACCGCCGTCCAAAATCTGGTCGGTGCATGACGCCGGCTTCGGCCAGATCGGCTGCGTTTATACGGCGCAGGGCCTTGAGTGGGACTGGTGTGGGGTGATCATCGGCGACGACATGGTCTGGCGCACCGACCGGTGGGTGTTCCAGCGCGGCAAGAAGCGCAAGGACAAGGACACCAAAGTGCAGCACGTCGTCGAGCATGGGTCACTCGACACAGAGATGTGCCGGAGGACGAGCAAAGACGACGAGGCCTTCGCACGCTGCGTCCGGCATGCATACCACGTGCTGTTGACCCGTGCGAGCCGCGCGACAGTCCTCTACTCCACGGACAAGGAGACGCGGGAATACCTCAAGACACTCGTGGGCAGGGTTGAGATCCACGGTCTCCGTCCCACCTGGGCGAGCCTTCCGCCTGAGCTGCGCGTTCCGCATCAGGTCCGCCCTGCAAAGGGCAGCAAGGGGCGAAACGCCCGGAGGAAGAAGGCGAAGCAGAAGGAGAAGAACCAGAGTGACCTGATGCTGTTCTGACCTGAGCATTGTGGGGTGGCGGGTTCTCCGGACCCGCCACCCACCTGCTCAGAAGAGCAGGTGCGCTGCCGCCATCAAGGCCGCCACCACAAGATTGGAGACGACACCGACGGCGACGTCCATCAGGACCTTGCGGAACCGGATGCGACGCGCAGGCTTGTACTCGACGGGGTTCATGGACCACTCCTTGGCGGTGAGCTGGAATGGTGGGGGACAGCCCACCGGGCATCCGCACACACGCCACGTGAAATCACGCGGTGATACACCGTTCACTACTCACATTGCCGCCGATTGGCGCACAAACTCCGCACTCGTACCCTCCGGGAAGGTGCACAGCGTCAAGAACGTTACCCCATCGCGGAGTTGCGGTTCAGGCCAGATATGCCTACGCGTGTCGCCTCCTGATGCGATGCGCAGACGGATTCAGGCAGTTGGCGGCAGCCAGCGCGAAGCCTGCTCACGACTGACCCTGGCCGCGTCGACGTACCATTTCCTGACTTTGGGGTCCCACCGCGCGTCGAGGAGATTTTTCGCCTCATCCTTCTCCGCGTACGGGACTTCGAGGTAGAGGCGCTCCCCGGTCGTCCCGCCGCTGCCTGCCGCGGTTCTTGTCCGCGGGTTCCACGCGGCCTTCTCCTTTCGGGCATGTTCAATGACCCGCCCCACCCGCCCCACCCGCTCGCATGCGACCGGATCCGTGAAGCGCATCATCAGATCCGTGGGCCCCGTGTTAGCAAGCAGGTTCAGGGAGCCGTGCCAGAGCACGGTGCCGTCCAGGATGAGGACCTTCTCGTGCATCCGCTCCCGAAACTCGATCTTGCAGCCGTCCGCTTGTAGCTCATCGACCAGCCCTTGCACTCGTTCCTCAGCCGCGTCGGTGGTCTGCTCCTCCGGTCGGCGCGTCGTCACCGTCACCTGCACGCCCTCGACGATGCGTTTGCCGAGGTGCGCGGACCAGGTGCGCACGGGCTGCCGGTCGAGGAACGGGGAATACAGCTCAATGCTCCGCGTCGCTCGTTCGATGTCCCAACGGACCGCCTTGGGTGTCTCGTCCGCCGGGAAGAAGGCGGGCCGTGCCAGTTCTTCCTCGGACAGAGCTGAGAGCTGAGACGCGTCCCTGACCGGGATGAGCTGATCCAGGGAGATGGTCTGCGCGTGCGCCTCGAGGTGATCGAGCATCCGCAGCGCTTCGCTGCCGACACTCAGATGCTCGCGCATGTGATCCAGGTCCGCCAGGACGACCAAGTGGTCCTGTGCCCGGCTGAGTGCCACGTTCAGCAGCCGGCAAGTCTCGGAGGCGAGTCCGGATCCCCGGTAGAAGTAGCCGGGACTCTTCCCTGACCCGGCCGTCGTGTCGAAAACGACGATGGGGCGCTGGCTTCCCTGGAAGCGGTGAATCGTGTCGACGAGCCCCTTATAAGGCTGCCCGAAGCGATAGGCGAGGCTGCTTTTGAGTGCTTTCACCTGGGCCCGGTACGGCGCGATCACTGCGAGCCTGTCAGTGGCCCGTTCTCCGGCGGGAACGTTGTCCCACTTTCTGCCCGGCAGGACACCTTCGTGCTGCAGCCCCCGAACCAGCTCGTGGACTGCAGCTTCATGCACGGTGTTGGTCTGGTGATCGCGGCCGGAAATGCGCTGCTTCGACGAGTCGGTCAGGACCAGCGGGGCGTCGACCAACGCGTTGAAAGGGATGCGGGAGCTGTCACCGCGCGCGGTCGACAGCGGCGCGTCGGGATAGGCGACCGCGTTTACCAGGTCGCAGATGGGGACGCGCATGCGGTACTGGGTGTCGAGTGCCACGAGCCGGGTGTCCGGGAGGACTGAGCCCGATGCCCCGACCAGTCCGGCTGCGTGGAAGACGTCACGGGCTGACCATTGCAGGGCGTGATCACGCTCGGCGGTAGTTGCCTTCCGGTCTCCGCTGCCCTTGGTCACGGCCGGGAGCTGCCGGAAGTCGCCCGCGACCACGACCCGTTTGCCGGCGAGTCCGGCTGCGTACCAGGCTGACGGCAGGGCGACCATGCCCGCCTCGTCGATGACGACGACGTCGACACGGTCGAGCAGCTTGCGCGACTGAACGGCCTTGGCCACGGTCGCCCCAAGCACGCGGCATTTTGATCGGACCGTGTCCTTGATCTTCCTACGCTGTTGTTAGAGTGCGTTGATCTCCTGCTGCAGCCGGTCGGCCTGGGTGACCAGCGCCGCGCGGTCGGGAAGACCGGCGAGCTTCGGTTCCTTGCTCGTCAGGGCAGACCGAAGACGGGTGACCTCCGCGATGGCATGCCGCTGCGCGCGCTCCGCGGCGGCGAGATTGGTTGCCGTCTGCTCCAGGCGCGTACGGGCGCTCGTGATCACCTCTTGGGCCTGTTCCAGCTGCTTGCGTTTTCGTGCCGCGAACATGCCGTCCGGCGTACCGATCTTCGTCACCACGGCGCTCTGTTCGGCTATCTCCTGGCGCGCGTGATTCTGCGCGGAGGCTGCCGCAGCCTTGGCCTGTGCTGCGCCGCTGTTTGCCTGCTGCGCTGTGGCGAGGTCGTCTCGAAGAACGCGGACCTTGTCGTGCACCGTGATGTGGGTGTGCACCGTACGAAGGGAGCCGCTGCGTTCCGTCGAAACGGCGTCCAGCTCGACGGCGAGCCTCGCCGCGATGCGCTGCGGGTCGACCTGATCGCCGTACCGCTCCTCAAGGGACAGGACGGTGATCTCCCCGGCGCGCTGTACCAGTCCCTCGGAGAAGCCCACTTCGCCGGCCAGTAGGTCGCAGACGCGCTCCAGCGCCTGATCGACGGCCACCTTCGTCGGAGCGAGGAACAGCACGGTGAGTTCCTGACGGCAGGTGCCCTCGATGATGTGCCCGACCACATCGGTCTTGCCCGTTCCCGGTGGCCCCCACAGGAAGGTGACCTCACTCGCGAGCGCCTGAGCGACCGCCCGACGTTGTCCTGAATTGAGCTGGAGCGAAGCCCAGTTCGATACCCAGCGGGCGACTGACCGCTCACTGCCGAGCCGCGGCGCCCCCTGGCCGACCATCCAGCCAGCGCTCTCCAGGCGAACCGGATGGTCCGGCTGTCCCACTGCTTGCAAGCGTTCGGCCAGGACTCGCAAGCCTGCTGTGTCGTCCTCCCGGATCTGCACATTCGAAGGGGCGGCGCCGAGGTCCGCAGCCGTGGTCAATCGGACCTTGCCCTCGGGCATGCGTGAGACCTCGGCCGGAGCCCAGTCGCCGGTGGACCGTGACGGTCGCAGCAGGACCGGCCTGCCGTTCAGGGCCTCCTTCCACGTGCGGCACCCGAAGAGGTACTCGTGCCGACCATCCGAGGAGGAGATTTTCTTCCCTGAGGAGAGAGGAACCTTGGGTGCGTCCTTGGCATCGTTACGCAGCTCCGCCGCCTCCTCCAGACGGACAGCGGCCAGGAGCTCCTTCACCGGAAAAGGAAGAGTCGTCTCTGCTGTCATGCCCGCCCCCGAGGTGATCGGCCCGGACTCCGAAGTCATATGCCGAATGACGGGACTTTATGCATCGTCGTGCACCGTGGAGGCGATTCAGGCCAGCTCGTACCTGCCCGTACAGGAGCCCGTGTACGAGTTCACTATCTGAACTGTATGAGTAACCAGAAGTGACCCTGGAGCCGTTGTGCAGGTTGAACGAGGGCAACAAGTGCGACGAGCACGACAAGGGGGTCGCCACCTATGGCGAACAGCACTGCACCCGAACCATCCGACAGCCTGAAGGCGTTCGGAGCGGCGTTGAAGGTCTTCAGGGAACGGGCACTGCTCACACAGGAGCAGCTCGCCGAGCAGTTGGTCTACTCGCATGCCTCCGTTGCCTCCATCGAGCAGGGCCGGCGGATGCCCACAGCCCACTTCGTCGAACGGGCGGAGGACGTGCTGGATGCGTTCGGCGTGCTGCGGGCGGTGGTCCGCCATGTGGGGCGGCAGCCTGGCCTTGCCGCCTGGTTCCGCGCGTGGGCGCAGCTGGAGGCGACGGCGGTCAGCCTGTGTACGTACGAGTGCCGGGTGGTCCCGGGCCTGTTGCAGACGGAGGCGTACGCGCGGGCCGTGATGCTGAACGTCCCGCCGCCGCCCACCGAGGAGGAGCTGGAGGAGCGAATCGCAGCGCGCATGGCGCGGCAGAAGTTGCTGACCCGGAAGCCGCCCATCGCGTTCAGCTTCATCGTCGACGAGTCGGTGCTGGAGCTGCGCACAGGAGGGGACGACGTCCTACAGGAGCTGCTGGACCACCTCATCGCCTGTGCCGAGTTGTGGAACGTCGAGCTGCAGATCATGCCGCTGAAGCAGCCGTATCACGCCGGTATGGACGGTCCGATGCAGCTCCTGGAGACGCCGGATCACAAGTGGCTGGGCTACGCGGAGGGGCAGAAGACGGGCCAGCTGATCTCTGAGCCGAAAGCGGTCAGCGTGATGCAGATGCGCTATGCCAAGATGCGCTCACAGGCCTTGTCCCCGGCGGACTCGGCGGATCTGCTGAAGCGGATGCGAGGAACACTATGAGCGCCATCGACGAGCTGTTCTGGTTCAAGAGCAGCTACAGCGGTTCCGAGGGTGACAGTTGCGTGGAAGTAACGCTGCGGCCCGACGCTGTGTATGTCCGCGATTCCAAGGAGAGCGACGGGCCTCAGCTGACCGCTGTCCCGGCAGCTTGGGCCGACTTCATCGGGTATGTCACACTCTGATTTCTCTGGCGAACGTACGGCTCGCACCAACAAGTATGACGCATGTACCGTACGGGCTTTATATCCGATCCTTCTGTCCTTCACTGACTCTCCCCATGTCACACCCAGCGACTAGGATCTGACAGTGGGGGATTGACCGGCCGAAACGGGTGAACCGTCGGCCGGTGGCATGAGCGGATCGAAGGGTGGGGCAGTACATGCGGGAAGGCCGGTGGACCACGGTCACCGAGTCCGAGTTCGATCATGAGCGCCGGGGCCTGGAGGCGATCCGCGAGAAGCTTCCGGACTCCGATCCCTGGCGGGCCTGGTCGAACTTCACCTTCACCGCGAACACCGGCCACGTCCGTGAGGTCGATCTCATGGTTGTCGCACCCGGCGGCATGTGCATGATCGAGCTGAAGGACTGGCACGGCTCGGTCACCGCCGAGAACGGCACCTGGGTGCAGACCACCCCCGGGGGCCGCCGCCGCCCGCACGGCAACCCGCTGCACCTCGTCAACAAGAAGGCCAAGGAGCTTGCCGGCCTGCTCCGGCAGAACGTAAGGAACGTGTGGGTCGGCGAGGCGGTCTGCTTCACAGACAACTCGCTGCGCGTGCGTCTGCCTGCCCACGACCAGAACGGCGTCTACACGATCGCCGAGCTGGTCGAGATGCTGAAGCAGCCGCCGCATGATGAGCGGCGCCGGATCACCGCCGTCGGCTCCCGCGAGATCAAGACCGCCATCGAGCGGGTCGGCATCCGCCGCAGCGACGCCGAGTACAAGGTCGGGCCCTACCAACTGGAGCGGAAGTCGTTCGACTCCGGACCGACCTGGGCCGACTACCTGGCCCGGCACAGCGACCTGCCCGAGCTGGCCCGTGTCCGTGTCTACCTGCGCGAACGCGGCTCGGACGCCTCCCTCCGGCAGTCCGTCGAGAACGCCGCCCGGCGCGAAGCGGCGGTCCTGCGCCGCTTCAGGCACCCCGGCGTCGTGGAGCTCAAGCAGTACGACCCATCCGGGCACTCCGCCGGACCCGCGCTGATCTTCGACTACCACCCACAGACCCTGAAGCTCGACGAGTACCTGGTCCAGCACGGGGAGAAGCTCGACATCCTCGGCCGGATGGCGCTGGTACGGCAGCTCGCGGAGACTATGCGGTCCGCGCACTCCAGCCGCATCCACCACCGGGCGCTCGCCGCGCGCTCCGTGAATGTCGTGCCGCGCAGCCGTGGCCGGCAGGGACAGGCCGTGGGGGAGGAAGCGGCCTGGCTCACCCCGAACCTGCAGGTCTCCGACTGGCAGATCGCCACCCAGCGCAGCGGTGATTCGTCCCAGGGTCAGGGGATGACCAGGTTCGCGCCGACCGCCCTGTCCGCGATGCACCTGAGCGAGGAATCCGACGCGTACCTCGCACCTGAGCTGACCGCGCTCAACGCCGACCCGGTGTATCTGGACGTGTACGGGCTCGGTGTTCTCACCTATCTGCTCGTGACGGGCAAGGCCCCGGCTGCCAGCCAGGCCGAGCTGCTGGCCCGGCTGGAGGCAGGTGAGGGCCTGCGCCCCAGCTCGCTCGTGGACGGTCTCTCCGAGGACATCGACGAGCTGGTGCAGGCGGCGACCGCATGGCGGCCGCAGCAGAGACTCTCCTCGGTCGACGAGTTCCTGGAGATGCTGGAGATCGTCGAGGATTCCCTCACGGCTCCCGCTCCCGCCACCCCGGACGCCCCTGACAAGGACCCCCTCGAAGCCGTCGCAGGCGATGTGCTCGCCGGACGCTGGGAGATCCGCCGACGGCTGGGTACGGGCTCGACGAGCCGTGCCTTCCTCGTGCGCGACCTTCAGGCCGAGGTGAAGAAGACGCGCGCCCTGGCCGTGCTCAAGGTGGCGCTCTCCGACAACCGCGGCGAGATCCTCGCCCATGAGGCCGAGGTGATGGGCCGCCTGCGGCCCGACTCACGCATCATCCGCCTTGTCGAGCCCGAGCCCTTGCAGATCGCGGGCCGTACTGTCCTTGCCCTGGAGTACGTCGGCGACGAGCGGGACGGCAACGACGAGCCCGGCGAGGGCAGTTCGCGCACGCGCCGCCGTGAGGAAACCGTCGCCCGGCAGCTCCGCGACAGCGGTCGGCTCCCGATCGACCAGCTGGAGGCGTACGGCGACTACCTTTTCGGCGCGGTCGACTTCCTGGAGGGCGAAGGCGTCTGGCACCGCGACATCAAGCCCGACAACATCGCGATCCGCGTGCGCCCCAACCGCACCCGCGAGCTGGTCCTGATCGACTTCTCGCTCGCCGGATACCCGGCGAAGGAGGTCGAGGCGGGCACGGAGGGCTACCTCGACCCGTTCGCCGCGATCCTGACGCGCGGCTCGTACGACTCCCACGCCGAGCGTTACGCGGTGGCCGTCACCCTGCACCAGATGGCATCGGGCGAGCTGCCCAGGTGGGGCGACGGGTCCGAACTGCCGCGCATGACGGACCAGAAGGAGTGGCCGTTCCCGACGATCGCGGCAGAGGCATTCGATCCGGCCGTACGGGACGGGCTCGTCGCGTTCTTCCAGAAGGCCCTGCACCGGGACGCGGGCCAGCGTTTCCGTGAGCTGAAGCCGATGCGCGACGGCTGGAGGAAGATCTTCCTCGACGCCTCGCAGACTGTGCCGTCGAGCCATCGCCCCCGGCATGCTGAGGGTGGCGAGGCACCTCCGGCAGTCATCGCGGAAGCCGAGCAGGAGACCGCCGAGCAGCAGCGCGACCAGCTTGCCGCCGACGTCAACCGCGATACCCATCTCTCGGTTGCGGGCCTCACGGGCGCAGCCGAGTCCTTCCTCTACGGGCTCGGTGTCACGACGGTCGGTGGGTTGCTCGACTACAGCCGCCGCAAGCTTGTCAACGCACCCGGCCTCGGCGCCAAGACCCGCAACGAGGTCCAACGGCGCCAGCGCGAGTGGGGCGAGAAGCTGCGCGAGGCCCCCGTCTCGCCGCTCACGCCGAAGGGGCGGGCGGAGGCCAAGGAGGAACTGGAACAGCTCACCGCTGCCGAATCCGCCCTCGCCGGCACGCTCGCGACCGGCGACTCGGCGGGTGCGCTCTCTGCCCGCACGCTGCGCTCCATCAGCCTGGACACCCTCGCCACGATCTTCGTCCCGGCGGTCAACAACAACGGCTCCAACCGCAACAAGGCCGAGATGGTCCGACTGCTGCTGCGTCTGCCCAACGAGCACGGTGTCCTGCCGGACATCGGTGTGTGGCCCAAGCAAAAGGACGTCGCGGACGCGCTCGACCTGAGCGCAGGTCGTATCCCGCAGATGCTCAAGGAGGAGCGCAAGCGCTGGAAGGAGCAGCCTGCGGTGCAGGCGCTCCGCGACGAGATCCTGCAGCTCGTTGCCGGGATGGGGCGCGTCGCGTCCGCCGCCGAGATCGCGGACGCGCTCGCGGTCCGTCGCGGCACTCAGCTCGCCGAGCGGGAGCAGCGCCGGGCGCTCGCCCTCGCTGCAGTGCGGGCGGTGGTCGAGGTTGAGCAACTGATCCCGGAAGAGGCCGAGTTCCAGCATCAGCCCAACCGCAAGGCGACCGAGGAGTCGCTGGGCGCGGGCCTGCTGGCCCTGGACGTACGCGCGGACGACGCACCGGACACCCCGACCGCGCCCGGCCTGCTGGAGTACGCGACGCGGCTCGGCCGCACCGCCGACCGGCTGGCGAAGCTGGACACCCTGCCGACGACAGCGACGGTTCTGGCCGAGCTGGGGGCATTGACCGTGCCGCCGGGCACGATCGACTGGGACGAGCGGCGGGTGGTCGAGCTGGCGGCAGCAGCCTCGGTAAACGCGGCGGCGACGCCCAGGCTCGAGGTGTACCCGCGCGACCTGTCGTTGGTGCGGGCACTGCGGCTCACGCAGGCTGGCCTGGTGCGGCTCATCCCGGGCGTGCCGGAAGGTCGCCAGCCCGGTCTAACCGGCGAGGACGTGCACGAGCGGGTTCGAGCGCGCTTCCCAGAGCTGGTCGTCCCGGACGGGCGGGGCAGCACCTCGCACGAGCTGCCGACGGGCGGCCCGCTGACGAAGGCGCTGCGCGACGCAGGCTTCGACCTGTCGCTGTCCACGCGCGAGGACACGAAGACGCTGCGCTACCTGCCAACGCGCATGGACCACGCGTCCAGCTACCTCACGAGCGGCGCCTGGCGGCAGTCCACGCGCACTGGCTCGGCGACGCGGTACGCGGACGACCCGCAGCTGGCCGGCGCGGTGCGCGCGGACGAGCGGCTGTTGGCCTCGGCACGGCGGGACGGCTACCGGGTACTGACCGTGTCACAGCGGCTCTCGCAGGATGCGGTACGGGAGTTGAGCGGCCAACGATTCGAAGCGGGCGTTGTATCGGTGACTGAGTTGTTCCTGGAGGCCATGCATGGGCTGGTCGCGCCGGGTACGAAGCCGACGTGGGAGACGCTGCTCAAGGCAGACGTCGCGGAGGCGGGGTCGAAGGGCGCGAGGTACTTCGCCGACTACGCGCGGACGGCGTGGGGTGCTGTGGAGCCGCGGGTGCGTGAGCTGCTGAGCTCCGGAACGGGGCCCGTGCTGCTGACAGAGGCCGGGGTGTTCGCCCGGTACGACGCGATGGGAGTCCTGAACCGGCTGGCGAGCGCGGCACGGCATGGGGGGCGGGGTCTGTGGCTGCTCGTCCCGCAGGGCGACCCCTCGCGGGAGCCGAGGCTCGGGCAGGTGGCTGTGCCTTACCAGGCCGGCTTGGGGGAGTGGATTCAGCTTCCGGACACGTGGGTGGGCAACGTGCACCGCGCGTCGTCCGGTGAGAGTTTCGTCAGTGTCGAGGGAGACGCGAAGTGATTGACCGCAAGGCTCTGTTGAACGACCTGAAGCAGCAGGTCAAGGCGGTCGAGACTGACCTCGCGCGGCAGGTGAAGGCCGTTGACGAGGTCGGGGCACGGCTGCGCGCCGAGTACGACCAGGCGCGCAAGCTGGGGCGTACGGGGGCGACGTGGAACTCGTGGCTCGACGAGCGTGTGACGCAGGTGGGGGCGGCATGGGTCCTGGGGACCGTGTTCGTGCGGTTCTGTGAGGACAACCGGCTGATTCCGGAGCCGTACCTGACAGGTGCAGACGGGGATCAGCGGGAGCTGGCCGAGGCGCGGTACGACGCGTACGTGGAGTCGGACGCGGACCCGACATATCGGGGCTGGCTGGAGCATGCCTTCGAGGAACTGGGCGCGGGGCAGGCGGGTCGGCTGCTGTTTAACCGAGAGCACAATCCACTGTTCCAGATCCCTCTGTCGCATGACGGGGCGCGGGATTTGGTCGAGTTCTGGCGGGGGCGGGACGAGGCGGGGGCGCTCGTTCACGACTTCACGGACCCGCTGAACGAGGACGGCACGGAGGGGTGGGACACGCGCTTCCTGGGTGATCTGTACCAGGACCTGAGCGAGGCCGCGCGGAAGACGTATGCGCTGCTCCAGACCCCGGAGTTCGTGGAGGAGTTCATCCTCGACCGGACGATGGATCCGGCGGTGCGGGAGTTCGGGTACGAAGACCTGAAGATGATCGACCCGACGTGCGGATCGGGGCACTTCGTGCTGGGGGCGTTCCGTCGGCTGGTGCGGCTGTGGGGTGAGGGACAGCCGGGGGGTGACGCGCACGAGCAGGTGCGGGCCGCGCTGGATTCGGTGCATGGAGTGGACCTGAACCCGTTCGCGGTGGCTATTGCGCGGTTCCGGCTGCTAGTTGCGGCGATGGCAGCGAGTGGTGTGCGGACGATGACAGAGGCCGCAATGTATGCCTGGCCGATTCACTTGGCGGTGGGGGACTCGCTCATCAAGGCTCGGCAGTTCGGGCTCTTTGACGGCGTTGATGGTGCGGATGACCTGGCGACGTTTGCGTACGTAACGGAGGACGTTCTTGAGCACCCCAGGATTCTGCAGCAGGGTCGGTACCACGTGGTGGTTGGGAATCCCCCATACATCACGGTCAAGGACAAGAAGCTGAATGCGTTGTATCGGGAGTTGTATGACGCCTGCGCAGGCAAATATGCGCTGTCGGTGCCATTCGCTCAGCGGTTCTTCGAGCTGGCCAAGCGAGGAAGTGTCGAAGGTCAAGGCTATGGCATGGTCGGTCAGATTACTGCGAATTCTTTCATGAAGCGGGGATTCGGCACGAAACTGATCGAGGGATACTTCGGTCACGAAGTGGAGTTGACTGAGGTCATCGACACCTCTGGAGCGTACATTCCGGGGCATGGCACACCGACTGTCATTCTCGTTGGTAGGCGTCGCGGAGGAGGGGGGCGTTCAGATACGATCCGCACGGTGCGAAGCGTGCAGGGTGAGCCGACCGCACCTGAGAGTGGCGAGAACGGACTGGTCTGGCGTGCAATCGTTGAGCAGATTGACAGGCCAGGGTCGATCAGTCAGTGGGTTTCCGTCGACAACCTTGGTCGAGAGCGGTACTTTGGTCAGCAGCCTTGGATCTTGGCCGACGGCGGACTGGAGATGGTCGAAGAGATCGAAGTCCGCAAGGTTCAGCGCCTACGGCAGGTTCTGGCTCTGGACGTCGGGTTCGGCGGAATCACAGCCGAGGATGACGCGTTTTTCTTCCCCAACTCGTCATCAGCCCGACGTCGCGGTATCGAGCAAACCATTCCCATGGTTGGGGGCGATGCGGTTCGAGACTATGTGATTGAGCCTCAAGTCACCAGTGTGTGGCCTTACGATGCGAATCTTAATGTCTTGAGTCAAGAGTGTATTCCCGCAATTATGCGTGTGATGTGGAATAATCGGCGCGTTTTGCAACGTCGTAAGCGATTTGGAAAATTCATTGAATCTTTGCCTGCCGTTAAATGGTACGAGTACGGTGAACTCTATCGAGAGAAGCTGCGTTCTCCGCTATCAATTTCTTTTGCGTTTGTAGCTACCCATAATCATTTTGCTCTGGATCGCGGCGAGAAGGTGTTCAAGCAAACTGCTCCGATGATGAAGTTGCGGGAGGAGGCAAGCGAGGAGGAGCATCAGTCTCTGCTCGGTCTCCTTAATAGCTCCACCGCTTGTTTCTGGCTCAAGCAAGTGAGTCATGGTAAAGGTAATGGCGGTGTTAATGAAGGGCTTAGGGGTGAGAAGTGGGAAGAGTTCTTCGAGTTCACCGGCACGAAGGTGCAAGAGTTCCCTCTCCCTGCTGAATATCCCCGTGGACTGGCTATCGCGCTAGACGCCCTCGCCCGGCAGCTGGTAGCTAGTAGCCCCGTTGATGTTGTCAGCAGGATCACTCCCACTGCGCACGATCTTAGGGAAGCCAGGAGTACTTGGGAGTCCACGCGTGCTCGCATGGTTTCCCTGCAGGAAGAGTTGGACTGGCAGACCTACTCGTTGTACGGCTTGTACGACGATTACTTGGGCGTTCCGGTGGCTGAAGTGCCTGAAATTGAGCCTGGCCAGCGTGCATTCGAGATCGTACTGGCGCGGCGAGTGGTGTCTGAAGCGATCCCTACCGACTGGTTCAGGCGCCACGGCTTCACAGAATTGACCGAGCCGCCGGAACATTGGCCTACCGCGTACAAGGCTGTCGTGCAACGGCGTATCGATGTCATCGAGCAGAGTCGTGCGATCGGAATGATCGAGCGTCCTGAATTCAAGCGGCGCTGGGAGGGGGAGGGGTGGGACGTCCTCCAGGTGAAGGCTCTCCGCTCCTGGCTGCTCCACCGCATCGAGAACCGGGACCACTGGTACGACGAGAATGGCCTGCCCGCCCTCGTCACCCTTTCCCGCCTTACGGACGCGCTCTCCCGTGACGAGGACTTCGTCTCCGTCGCCAAGCTCTACGCCCCCCATAAGGACCTCCCCAAGGTCGTCGCAGAACTGCTCACCGACGAGCACGTTCCGTACCTCCCCGCGCTGCGCTATAAGCCCACCGGTCTGAAGAAGCGCGCCGACTGGGAAGAGGTGTGGGACCTCCAACGCAAGGAGGACGCTGCGCCCGACGAGCCGGCCAAGCGCAAGGTCCGGGACGCCATCCCGGTACCGCCGAAGTACACGTCGGCCGACTTCCTGCGCCCCTCCTACTGGCGGGCGCGCGGCAAGCTCGACGTACCCAAGGAGCGCTTCATCTCCTACGCCCAGATCAACACCACCACCCCCGAGCTGTATGGGTGGGCCGGTTGGGATCACCGGGAGCAAGCCCAAGCCCTCGCCACGTACTTCACCAACCACCCGCTCTCGACCGAGGAGATCACCCCGTTCCTTGCGGGCCTGCTCGAACTCCAGCCGTGGCTGTACCAGTGGCACAACGAGTTCGACATGAACTACAGCGGCTCCCCGGCCGACTTCTTCGCCGCCTACCGGCAGCAGAAGCAGGGCGAGCACGGCCTCACCGACGAGGACCTGCATGACTGGCGCCCCGCTGCAGCCACCCGCGGTCGCCGCGCCGCCACCAAGAAGTAGCCCGCCCTCACACCCTGACCGCCCCCACTCCGCCCGCAAGGAGAGCGAGACCGACAATGGCCCAGCAGCCGCTCCTCCGCGATGTCATCGACATCAAGGAATCCATCTCCACCTCAGACTTCGTGTTGTCCCTCGCCGAGGCGACGACTCCTTCAGGGGCCGACCATGCCCTCAAGGACTACGTGGTCACCGAGCGGCTGCTGGAGAATTTCGACGAGGCTCTCGGTCTCATCAAGTCCGCACTGGACGGTCACACTTCCAAGGCGGCTTACCTGCACGGGTCGTTCGGTTCCGGTAAGTCGCACTTCATGGCCGTGCTCTACGCACTGCTCAGCGACAACCCGGCCGCCCGCGCACGCGGCGAGTTCGACCCCGTACTGACCAAGCACGAGTGGCTCGGCACGGACGGGAAGAAGTTCCTGCTGGTGCCGTACCACATGCTCGGGTCCAAGGCGCTGGAGCAGCGCATCCTCGGCGGGTACGTCAACCACGTCAAGAAGCTACGTTCGGACGCGCCGACCCCGCAGGTGTACCGGACCGACTCACTCTTCGCCGACATCCGCGCCATGCGCGCCAACATCGGCGACGAGGGCGTCATACGAGG
This sequence comes from Streptomyces sp. NPDC059499, assembly GCF_042749285.1. NCBI lineage: Bacteria > Bacillati > Actinomycetota > Actinomycetes > Kitasatosporales > Streptomycetaceae > Streptomyces > Streptomyces sp. NPDC059499. The sequence continues at coordinate 89,541 of NZ_JBHYTT010000018.1, read as the reverse complement.
CCTAGGCGCCACTGACGGCGGCGGTGACGAGGAGGACGAGTGGGGTGAGGGCTTCGCCTGGAGTACGGAGCTCCTCGACACCGCCCTCGCCGCCGAGGAGAACTACGACGCCGAGTTCCGGCTCGACCTGGTCCACCCGATTACGCCCGCCGAGCTGCGAGCCAAGCTCGTCAGCGACGCCAGCACCAACCTTCTCCCCGGCTTCGCCAAGAACGCCGCTGAGGACGAGCACGGTTTCATCTCCCTCGACGCCGGCCTGTCCGTCATCGCCGAGCACGCCAAGTCGCTCGGCTACGACGGGCTGATCCTCTTCATGGACGAGCTGATTCTTTGGCTCGCCACCCTCATCCATGACCAGAAGTTCGTCGCCCGCGAAGCCAGCAAGATCACGAACTTCGTGGAGGGTGGCGACGCGCGCCGGGCTATCCCGATTGTCTCGTTCATCGCCCGCCAGCGCGACCTTCGGGAGCTTGTCGGCGAGGAGGTGTCCGGTGCGGCCGAGTCGTCCATCCAGGACACGCTCAACCTGGCTTCCGGCCGTTTCGACAAGATCACGCTCGAGGACCGCAACCTTCCGCAGATCGCGCACGCCCGGCTGCTCAAGCCGAAGCCCGATGCAGCCCATCTTGTCGACGCGGCCTTTGAGCAGACCAGGAAGGTCGGCACGCAGGTCTGGGACACCCTGCTCGGCTCCGACAAGGGAACGACCGGGGCGGACGCCGAGGCGTTCCGGCTGACGTACCCGTTCTCCCCGGCGTTCATGGACACTCTCGTCCACATCTCGTCCGCGCTGCAGCGCTCCCGTACCGGTCTGAAGCTGATGGGCCAGCTTCTCGCCGACCACCGGGACGAACTCCGGCTCGGACAGCTCGTCCCGGTCGGCGACCTGTACCCCGTCATCGCGCAGGGCGGCGACAAGCCGTTCACCGACAGCCTGAAGGTCGTCTTCGAAGCCGCCGACAAGCTGTACAAGACCAAGCTCCGGCCGTATCTGCTCACCTCGTACGACGTCACCGAGGACGATGTCGAGCAGTTCCTCCACCGGCCCGACACCATCTCCGACCCGCAACTGACCAACCACTGCCGCATGTTCATGGGCGACAACCGGCTCGCCTGCACCCTGCTGCTGTCCGCGCTCGCGCCCAGTGTGCCCGCGCTCGCCGATCTGACCATCCGCCGGCTCGGAGCGCTCAACCACGGGTCCGTGATGGCGCCCATCCCGGGCAGCGAAGTCGGCATCATCAAGAACAAGGTCGCCGAGTGGGCGGCCCGCTTCCCGGAGATCAAGGAGACCGGCACCGACGCCAACCCCGGTGTCCGACTGGAACTCTCCGGCGTCGACGTGGACTCCGTCATCGCCAACGCTCAGGTCAATGACAACCCCGGCAACCGCCTGGCCCTCGCCAAGCGCGTGCTGTCCGAGGAACTCGGCGTCGAGCACGGGCAGTTCAGCGACGAACTGAACTTCGTGTGGCGTGGCACCGGCCGCACCGCCGAGATCGTGTTCGGGAACATCGCCGACGAGGACGAACTGCCCGACCACGACCTGATGCCCCAGGATGACGGACGCTGGCGGATCGCCGTCGACCTGCCCTTCGACGAGGGCGAGTGGGGGCCCGCCGAGGACGCCGACCGGATGCGGCGCCTGCGCGAACGCCAGCAGGGCGAGCGGTCCCGTACGGTCGCCTGGCTGCCCGCGCACCTCTCCGCCCAGCGCCTCGCCGACTTCCGGCGCCTCGTTGTCATCGACAAGGCCCTCGCGGACGACCACCGCTTTGACACCCAGTACGCCGGCCACCTCAACGCCGACAACCGCAGCCGTGCCAAGGGTCTGCTCGAAACCCAGCGCGAGGCTCTGCTGAAGCAGGTCAGGAGCGCCTTCAAGCAGGCGTACGGGCTCGCACAGAAGCAGGCCGCCGATGTGACGTTGAACTTCGACGATCACCTGGTGGCGCTGCCCGACGTAAACGATCTCACCCTGTCCTTCGGGCAGTCCCTCCAGGACAGCAGCAGACATGTCGCAGGCAAGCTGCTGGCCCACCAGTACCCGGAGCACCCGAACTTCGACCCCGACGGGAGCGCGATCGCGGTCAAGCCCGCCGACGCGCGCAAGGTGTTCACGCACGTCCGGGCCGCAGCCGAAGCCCGCGACGGGCGGATCGAGGTCCCGGCCTCCGACCGCAAGCTGATGCAGCGGATCGCGGGCCCGCTCAGGCTCGGGCAGCAGAAGGAGGCGTACTTCGAGCTGTCCCGCTACTGGGCTGATCATTTCCGTCAGCTCGCCAGCGCGCAGGGTGTCACAGGTGACCTCAGCCTGATCACGCTCACCGACTGGACGGACAAGCCCGAGCCGCGCGGCCTGCCCGACTTCCTCGCCAGGCTCGTCGTCGCTGCCTTCGCGGAGATGGACGACCGGGTGTGGGTGCGCGGCGGCACCGTCCTGGACCCCGCTCCCGAGCTGACGCAGATCAAGGACCACGACGCGCTGCGCAGCCAACCGTTGCCGAGCGAGACCGACTGGGACGCGGCCCGCCAGCGCTTCGAGACGGTCTTCGGGCAGAAGGCGCCCACGCTGCGACGCGGACGGATGGTCAACCAGTTCGCGCGCCAGATCGCCGAGTCCGCCCGCTCCCACCAGGAGCACGCCGCCGACCTCGTACGGCAGCTGGAGGAGCACGCCGGATTCCTCGGCCTCGACGAGACCGACGACAGTGGCCGTCTCGCGCTTGCGAGGCGGGGGCTCGATCTCCTCAAGGCCCTCACGACAGGGGCCGGTCAGGGGGCCGCCGGGGCGAAGAAGACCGTAGAGACACTGGCTTCGTTCGATCTGGGCACGGTCAGCGCCGACCGGTACGGCACCTCCATCAAGCAGGCCCGTTCCGTCGCGGAAGCACTCGGGGCCGCGCCCTGGCACACACTCGAGCTCGCCTCCGGAGAGGGTCCGGAGGGCGCCGCGCTGCTCGAGTCCCTGCGTAATGTGGCACGTGGCGACCAGCGCACAGGCGACCTGCGTGACGCCCTGGCCCGTACACAGCGAGAGATCGTGGCGCTCGTGAAGCGGAACCGGGCGGCGGCCGCCCCGCCGCCGGCTCCCGTAGCGCCTGCGCCTGCCCCGACTGCGGCCGACATTCCTCTCAGCACCGAGACCAGCCACCCGCCCGTGTTCGAGACTCCTCAGCCGACGACCGCCGCCACGGGCAAGGTCCGGCGCTCGGGTGGCGGCCGGACCACGGCAGCCCATGCGGCAGCCGAGCTCCAGGCAGAACTTGCCGAGCTGGCGGCCAGCGAACCGGGGGCCACCATTGAGATCACCTGGCGGGTCATCGACTGATGAGCACCACTACCGAGGCCGTACCGAGCGCAGGCCGGCTGAACACCGCCACCATCACCCAGTACCTGTCGTCGCAGTCCTCCCTGGCCGCCTCCCTCACTGTCGGGGGCGGTGGCAAGCGGCGGGCTGTCCTGCTCCGGTCCGCCCCCCAGTGGGACGGTCCCGCCGAGCCGGCTTGGGGAGAGGGCCGCGCCGCCCGGGTCGCGGTTGCCGCCTCCCCGCTGGCCGTCCACGAGTTGGTGCTCGACCATCTGGCAGACCGGGTTTCCGGGCCCGCCGTTCTGGTCGTGCTCACCGACCGGGAGCAGACCGAACTCGACCCGGCGATCCTCGCTCGCGCCCACAAGCAGCGCATAGAGACCGTCGACAGCTGGGACGTGGTGCGTGAGGCGTTCAGGGCCGAGGAGATCGACCCTCGGCTCAAGGACGCCAACTGGGCGGCCGAAGCGCTGCTCGACGCCACCCCGCCCGGCGGCTGGCCGGCCGTACCCGGCGGCTGGCTGTCCCGCCAGCGCGCACTCACCGAACTCGCGCTGCGCCGCCTGCGCCTCGGCCGCTACGACACCGAGCGTGCCGTTCGCCGCCCCGGCGACGACCGGCTCGACGCGAATACCCTGCTGCACTGGTCGCTCAGCGGCGGCGGTCCCGAGCGACTGCTGGAGCTGCGCAGACCCGAGCGCATCGGTCTGACCGCGTTCCTCGGCGAGGACGACCAGGCCGCACTCCCGGGCCGTGCTCTGCTCGCGCTCATCGACGCCGAGCACGGCTCGGACGCTGTGGCCTTCGGCCTGGTCTGCGCCGCGCTGTGGCTGCACGCAGAGCCGGACGCCGACACCTACCGGGCCCGGGGCCGCGCCGAGCGCTGGTTCGGCGAGCAGCCCCCGGCGACGGGCGAACAGCTCGACACACTGGTGTCCGTCTTCGGCCGGGCAGCCGAGGAGTACGTCACTGCACAGCTCGCGACCGGAAACCGGTCCGTCAACAGTGACGCGGACGAGGTTCGAGAAGCACGCCGGATCACCGGCACCGTGCTCGACAGGGCCGCCGCACTGGCCAGGCAGTTCACGGCCGAGTCGGCCGCCGCCGCCAGCCCTCTCCTGGCGGGCGGTCTCGAGGCCCGGTTCGCCGCCATAGGACGGGCGCTCGCTGCTGCGGAGCCCAAGGCCACGGTCGACGCGATCCACCTCCTGGACACGCACCACCTCGCTGCGGACTCCCGTGACCGCGTTGAACGCGCTCGGATGGGGCTCCGGCTCAGTCAGTGGCTGGCCACGGACCCGGTCGTCGAGTCCCCCTCGGTCGGAGACGGCATAAGCCGCCACATCGCCGAGACGGGCTGGGCCGACCTCGCCCTGGAACACATCGAGGCGGGCGGCGACCCCGAGCCCGTGCTGAAGGCTGCCTACGACACCCTCTGTGTGCGCGTACGGGAGCGTCGCCGCGCGATCGACCGGGCCTTCGCACGTTCACTCGCGGTCTGGACCGAGGCGGGCACGCAGCCCGGATCGATGCTGACGGTGGAGACCCTCCTGAGCCAGGTCGTCAAGCCGGCAGTCAAGGACGGCGATGGACGACGCGTTCTGCTTCTCGTTCTCGACGGCATGAGTGCGGCCATCGCCAACGAACTTGGCGAAGAACTGCGCCGATCCTGGGCCGAGTTCGACCCGTTCCCCGAGAATGAGCCGCAGCGCCGTGCGGTAGCGGCCGCGCTGCCGACCCTCACGGCGGTGTCCCGCACGTCCCTGTTCGCGGGAACCTTGATGAAGGGCACCCAGGCCGACGAGAAGCGACTGTTTCCCGGGCACAAACTGTGGGGCGGCGCACCGGCCGCTGTGTTTCACAAGGACGACCTGCGCACTGAGACGGCCGGCGACACCTTCGGCCCGGCGCTCACCGACGCCCTCACCGATGGGAAGACGCATGTCGCAGTCGTCCTGAACACCATCGACGACCGTCTGGCCAAGGAGCAGAAGCTCGGCGACGGCGCGTGGCGCGTCGACCAGATCGGCAAGCTTCAGGATCTGCTTCGCGTCGCGGCCGCGCAGGGCATGGCCGTCATCCTCACCAGTGACCACGGGCACGTCGTCGACCGGCACGGAGTGAAGGTGGAGGCCGTCGATCCGGCCTCCGCCCGGCACCGCCTCCCAGGCGGCCCACTGGCGGACCAGGAAGTTGTGATGTCGGGCCCCAGGGTGGTCTGGCCCGAGCCCGGTGCCACGATCGTCGCGCTGTGGGATGCCGATTCCCGTTACACCTCGCTCAAGGCCGGCTACCACGGCGGTGCCTCACTCGCGGAGTTCACCATCCCGCTCCTGGCGTTCCTTCCGTTCGGCGCGGAAGCCCCCAAGGGGTGGCGCGAGCTCGGTGATCAGCGTCCGGCGTGGTGGTCCCTGGAGCCGGAGAACGCTCCTGCCCAGCGGCCGGCCCCGGTCCCGGTTCCCCCGGCGAAGAAGGCGGCACCCAAGAAGAAGAAGGAGCAGGCCGAACTCGCCAAGACCCACGACTCCCTCTTCGACATGACCTTGGAACCCGGCGGCGAGGACACACTCGTGACTCCGACCTTGGTCTCCCCGGACGAAGCCCTGGTCGCCGCGCTCCTGGCCTCCCACGCGTACCGGGACCAGATCGACCTTCTGGCCCGAAAGCCGAAGCCGGACCAGATCGAGAAGGCCCTCGCGGCTCTCCTCGACGCGGGCGGCACCCTGCCGGTGACCGCCCTGGCGCAACGCATCGGACTGCCGCCCACCCGCGGTGACGGGTTCGCCGCCGTACTGCGTCAGCTCCTGAACTTTGATGGGGTGCAGGTTCTGGAAACGCTGCCGGACGGCCGTACGCTCCGGCTGAGCACGGGGTTGCTGCGCGACCAGTTCGGCTTGCACTAAGTATTGTTCGGCCCATTACGGTGGGCCCGTTCTTTGGACGTGCGTTCCAAAGGGGAGAGAAGCGATGCCCACTCTGCTCTACTATCCGCTGGTCAAGCCTCCGCAGGAGATTCTCCACCAGGCGCTGTTGTACTGGGACGGCATCGCGTCCGTGGTGCCGGAATCTCGGGAAGTGTACGAGGAGGCTGTCTCGAACGAGCTGGAGGATCTCCAGTATCGGGGCCTCTACCACCCGGTCGCACTCAGTGCTCTGGGCGGCTCTCTGCCGGGCATGGGACGGCGAGGCGGGTTGTATGGAGTCTTGATGGAGGAGCTACGCCTGTTGGCCGCTGGGCCACCCCTCCCGCGGGTTTCCCTTTTGGACCCACACCTCTACCGGTCGAAGATCGCATACCTGTTGGAGGACGAGGTTGTACGCCTCGGCTTGGGGCAGCGGCTGGACGGATCTCCTTACAGAAGCGTGGCAGTGCCTAAGGAAGTGCAGTTGCTTCTGATAGGCGTTGCGGCGCGGGAAATTGCTTCTCAGGCCATCGACCGTTCATACACGCCCTACACCGATCAAGTATCCGCCCATGAGACCTCTCTGCGATTGCCGGCAGGTGGCCGTGGGGTAGGGGCCTGGAGAGTCGAACTCGGTCGTCTTCTGCCCGTCCCAGCGCCAGGGACTCCGACCTCGAAGGTTCTGGCCTTCCGTGACCGGTATAGCGACGAGCGGCAGCGCTTGATCGCCGCCACTCAGACCATGCTCGGTGACCTCTGCCGCAACTGGGAACATCCTGCCGATGTCCTGCAACAGATGCGTGTGGAGCTGACGCAGGCACGCAAGGAGTATGAGTCAGCGGCGAAGAGCAGTCGGTTGGCGTGGGTCAGCAGATCTGTCTCGGTCACCGTGGGAGTGGCTGCGGCCGCCGCAAGCGCCTTGATCGTCCCGGATCTCGCCTGGGTCGCCGGTGTGGCGGGCAGTATTGGGTTCAATGTTGCCACCCGTGAAGTGCGCCCGCTGTCCCAGGCGAAGCGGGACCATCCGTTCAGCTATTTGCATCATGTTGATCAAGAGTTGGCCTGAGGGCGACCCGCGCTGCATGGCGAGCGTCACCCGGCTCTCCGACTTTGATCGGCAGATCAAGACCACAGAGGGCCGGGCAGGTTGTTTCATGAGACGAAGTCCCGGAGCAGCTTGGCGAACGTCGTCAGCTCGAGGAGCAGCTGCTCCGGGAGCGGTTTCTCATCGAAGTGGGCAATCCGATTCCGGATGTCCTTGACGCGTTCCAGGTGGCGGACGAACTGGGCCCGGTCCATGGCCGGCCAGTTGAGTGTCGCCCAGTTCCGGTCGGCTTGCGCGGCGAGGGTCTGCTTCGTCTGGTTGCCGTCCAACAGCCTCAGATAGTCGCCGAACATCAGATCCGACACGAGACCGGTCCGGTGCTCGGCCTTCTTGTTCGTCTGGACCGCTTTGATCGTCTCCTCGTCGAACGCCGTGCCGAGGCATCGGCGAAGCAGCGATTCGATCTCGCCCACGATGAAGAAGGGGCGCGCGGCTCCTTCGAAGCGTTCCGTGACGTCGGCGGCCGTGATCCTCCCCGTCAGGCATCCGTCGTCTCCTCGGACAAGGAGATATCCGTGCTCCCTGATGGTCGGGAGAGATATGAAGAGCTCCTGGCGGGCATCGGCCACCGGCAGGGAATCCTTCTCCATCGCGTTCTCGAGCGTCTGTTCCTTGCCCATCTCGTGCATCTTGGCAACGGACCGCCACGTGACCACACCGTGGAGTGCAGCCATCCCGGTCGTCACCGGCACCTGCTCAAGTCCTCTGGTGCGCATCAGGTACGTGGTCTGAGGCAGCGTGGTGCCGAGGCCGACGCACCGCACTCCACGGCGTGCGGAGGGGAGGTCCCCGAGGAGGAGCCGCTGCGGAAGCACGTGCGACGGCAGTGCTTCGTCGGTCTCGTCCGCACCGCTGACCTCTGGTGGGGCGGCAACGGAAGACTTGGGAACGACGTCGACCTCGTCTCGCGAACCACACACGGCGAAGTCCGGCAGCGTCGTCAGACCGACGTCGGTGAGCGCCTGGGAGATCAAGTGCACAGTCCCGTGGTTACGCACACGTACGTGGAACAGATCGAGGATGCGTTGTACGGGCACGGTCGTGCCTTTGAGGGCTACAAGCTGCTGTTCGGTGGGCTTGGCAGTCATCGGCGGCCATCACCCATCGCATCGCGGTGCATGGTTCGCTTGCCCATGGCGGAGTCCACCAGGTCCTGCAACTGCCGTGACCGGTCTGCATAGAAGCGTTCGTAGTCGTTGCTGCGAAGGGCGTCGGCATCGATGAGATGGGTGGCGATCACATCGTCGAACCACTCGGGCCGCATGTCGGAGGCAGCGACCAAAGAGGAAAGATACGAAGCCGGTGCGCCCGTCATGTTCTGCGCGGCTCGGTAGGACAACGGCGTCTTGTTCACGATCGAGTTCGTCGGGAGAGATTGCCCGTGCCGTTGCTGAACCCAGCCCTTGGGGAAGATCTGGCGGACATCCACCGCGTACTCATCGAGTCGGCCCGGGTTCAGAGGCGCTCCCGTGAAGTGCCAGTCCACTGCGCCCTGCTTGATGAGCAAGGCGTAGATGCCCTTGTAGGCGGCGCTGTTGCGGGTGGTCAGGTTGTCCAGCCGGTCGGCGATGAAGAAGGCATCGCTGATGGTGTCGGGTGCGTTGCCCGCCCGCCGGAGCCAGGCAACGAGCTGCTCGACGTCGCGAGTGAACCGCGTTTCGGTGGAGCCGCCGTACATCTCGCCCAGGACGCCGCACCAGTACCACTGGGCAATCATTTCTTCGGCGCCGAGGCTATCGGTGCCCTCACCGATGATGGCTCGAACGGCAGCCAGGGGGACCAACTGCGTGCGGTACGGCAGATCTGCGGCACGGACGATGCACTGCTGCTGGAGGAATTCTCCGACCCAGGCGAATGACTCGGCCACCCGCGGCGCCAGCCGGTCGAAGTCGGCGAGTGGCAGCTCGAGGAGATCACGCCTCTTGCAGGAGACTGCAGCACCGACGCCTGCTTGCTTGCGCTCCCAGGTGCGCACCAGGGCGACGGCCTGCAGGAAGTCGCTGCTGCTCAACCCGTTTTCGATGCCCTGCTCCAAGCGGCCGAACACGGGGTACTTGCCTGCGAGGTTCTGCTTGATCTCGCGCCAGACGTCGGGAAGGCGGTAGTAGTCGCTGCCCGGTTGCGCGGAATAGTCGCGGTCTCCCGCATACGTAGCTGTGAGCAGCTCGAACACGTTGAGCGGTACGCCACCGGTGTTGACCCGCTCGAAGACCGCGCAGACGGCGTCCATGGAGGTTGTGGCAGCGAGTCGGATCATCGGCACCTGGAAGGTGCGGATCTGCTGCAGAACCATCTCGTCGAACTGGCCCCAGAGGTCCCAGTTCCGTTCCTCGTCCGCCTTGATGTACGCCTTTTTCCAGGAGTTCACCCGCTGGGTGTCAAAGACGAACTGGAGAGGGAAGAGACCGGCCGAGCACTCGTCCTCCATGGTGCGCAGGTCATGCACCACCGTCCGGTTGAAGTCCGTCTGGAGGAGTTTGTTCGCCGGCACCGAGATGATCGACTCGTCGCGATCCGCGGGAGGCCCTACCGCCTTCGCGATGTCGACGTAGTACCAGCGCTGGATCGACTTGCCCCGAGCGTCCGCCGTCTCTACGGGAACGTCCAGGGAAAGGGCCTGGAACAGTGACGTGAGCCGCTGCTGCCCGTCCAGCAGCAGAAGTTCCGGCTCCTTGGCCTCACCGAGCTGTGCACCGGTGAGGGTGCGGGCGCGGAAGCGGGAGCTTCCACCCGTCTGCAGGGTCATGACGACCCCGAGCGGATAGTCGAGCGTGACTGTGGCGATGATGGCTCGGATACGGTCGTCGTCCCACTTCCAGTCACGCTGGAAGTCCGGAAGCTGCAACGTGCCTAACGCGACGTCCGCGAGTACTTCCTTGAGTTTGACGTTGTCGAGTGCCGCCATGATTGTCCCCCACCCCTGACGCATGCCCTGTACAGAGCGTGATTCCATCAATATGCCAGGGTCACCGTCAACTGTTCCCCTCAGGCTGACCGCAATTGACAGGGTGATCACGTCGCCGGGCAAGTGTCGACCGGGCGCCGGTGGCGCAGCACAAGTCGGCGGCAATGGGACACTGACATACGTGAGTGCAAACGGATCCATGCGTCCTACCCAGGTCAGTGCGGCGCGCCGCCGCACAGTGATCGATGCTCTGCGACGCGGAGCCGTGCCGGAGAGCGGGCTCGACCTGCTGGCCACAGGGCTCGGGCGGTTCGAAGCTGCTGTTGACGCCGAGCTCGAGGCAGTGGCGTCGGGGGCCTCTGCGTTCAAGGCCGTACGGGGTGAGTACGGGTCCGGTAAGACGTTCTTCACCCGATGGCTGGGCGAGAGGGCCAAGCGACGCAACTTTGCCGTCGCCGAGATGCAGATCTCGGAGACCGAGACTCCGCTTCACAAGCTGGAGACGGTGTACCGGAGGCTGACCGAGCGGCTCACGACGCCGAGCTTCCCGCCCAGTGCCCTACGTCCTGTGGTCGATGCCTGGTTCTATGCGCTGGAGGAGGACGCCCTCGCGGACGGAGCGACCGAGGAGAACCTGCCGCAGAAAGTCGAGAAGCTCCTTGTGGCCCGGCTCGCCGAGGTTTCCCGGCACGCGCCGTCCTTTGCAGCAGCGCTGCGTGGCTATCGGGCGGCGCTCGCGGAAGGCGACGAGGCGACGGCGGCGGCCGTGCTGGCATGGCTCGGCGGGCAGCCGCATGTTGCCGCCGCCGCACGCAGGGCCGCCGGGGTTCGTGGCGACCTCGACCACTTCGGTGCCTTCGGTTTCCTGCAAGGCCTGCTCACCGTGCTGAAGGACTCCGGGCACGCGGGCCTCTTCGTCGTGCTCGATGAAGTGGAGACCCTGCAGCGGGTCCGATCCGATGCCAGGGACAAGGCGCTCAACGCGCTGCGGCAGCTCATCGACGAGGTGCACTCCGGGCGCTTCCCGGGTTTGTATCTGGTGATCACCGGCACTCCTGCCTTCTACGACGGTCAGCAGGGCGTTCAGCGCCTAACACCACTGGCTCAGCGCCTGGCCACCGACTTCACCACCGATCCGCGCTTCGACAATCCACGTGCTGTGCAGGTTCGGCTTCCCGGCTTCACCCAGGAATCGCTGATTGGGCTCGGCGTCACGATCCGCGATCTATACGCGGCGGGAGCCGAGGCGCCGGAGCGGATCAGCGAAGTCGTGGACGATGCTTACGTCGCAGATCTGGCACGGGCGGTCGGTGGCGCCCTCGGCGGGAAGGTCGGTGTCGCGCCCCGGCTGTTCCTCAAGAAGCTCGTCGGGGATGTACTCGACCGGGTCGACCAGTTCGACGACTTCGATCCCCGGCAGCACTACAAGCTGACCGTCGCGAGCAGTGAACTCACCGATGTGGAGCGCAATCTGGCGGCCTCGGTGACCGCTTCAGCCTCCGCCGACGACATCGAGCTGGACCTGTGACGGCGGTGGACGACAACGAAGGCGACGTGCTCGAACGGCTCGACCCCGTCGTACTCCACCACATCGTCAACTCGCTTGGCTGGCCCGACCTACGGCCACTGCAGCGGGCGGCCATCGCCCCCCTCATGGACGGCGAGGACGCCGTGCTGCTCGCTCCGACTGCCGGCGGCAAGACCGAGGCGGCCTGCTTCCCGATACTGTCCGCGATGGCCGCGCACAAGTGGACGGGCACCTCGGTGCTGTACCTGTGTCCGCTCAAGGCACTGCTGAACAACCTCGTCACACGCGTCGACACGTACGCGCAGTGGCTGGGGCGCAGGGCAGCGCTCTGGCACGGTGACACCAAGGAATCCCAGCGACAGCGCATCCGTACCGAGCCGCCGGACATCTTGCTCACCACGCCTGAGTCTCTCGAAGCCATGCTTATCGGTGTCAAGACCGACCACGCCCGCCTGCTGGGCACGGTGCGCGCCGTCGTGGTCGATGAGGTGCATGCCTTCGCCGGCGACGACCGCGGGTGGCATCTGCTCGCCGTACTCGAGCGCCTGGAGCGAGTCACCGGGCGGCCCATCCAACGAGTCGGCCTGTCGGCCACGGTGGGCAATCCGCAGCACCTGCTGGGCTGGCTGCAAGGGTCGGGCGCAGGGAAACGGCCAGGCAGGGTCATCGCACCCGATGTCGTGCTTCCTGATACCTCTACACCGGGGGCTCCTCGGCCCGCGGGGGAGGTGGAACTCGACTACGTGGGATCGCTGGAGAACGCTGCGAAGATGATCGCCGCACTGCACCGGGGAGAGAAGCGCCTTGTTTTCTGCGAATCGCGCAGACAGGTGGAAGAGCTCGGCGCGGCACTCAGAGCTCGCGAGGTGACGGTCTTCCTGTCACATGCTTCCCTCTCGGTGGATGAGAGGGCCCGCTCCGAGCAGGCGTTCGCCGAGGCGCGGAACTGTGTCATCGTCTCCACCTCCACCCTGGAACTCGGCATCGACGTGGGTGACCTGGACCGCGTCATCCAGATCGACTCGCCTGCCTCCGTCGCCTCGTTCCTGCAACGCATCGGACGTACAGGGCGACGCGACGACACCGTACGGAACTGTCTGTTCCTGACAACACGGAAGGAGACTCTGCTGCAGGCGGCCGGGCTGCTGCTGCTGTGGGGTCGCGGATGGGTGGAACCGGTGCTGGCGCCGCCCGAGCCGCGCCACCTCGTGGCCCAGCAGCTCCTCGCGGTCACCCTGCAACAGCACAAGCTCGGGGATCAGTTGTGGCCACAGCAGTGGAACGGGCTTGCTCCATTCGACCGCTCGGCGGCGCATGTTCTGCACTACCTGGTGGACGAAGGGTTTCTCGACGAGGACGGTGGGCTGCTGTTCGCAGGACCCGAAGCTGAACGCCGTTTCGGGAGACGACACTTCATTGACCTGACGGCGTCCTTCACCGCGCCGCCGCAGTTCACCGTGCTGTCCGGTAGAACAGAGATCGGCCGGACCGATCCCACCGTGCTCACTGAGGAGCGGCCGGGGCCGAGAAGGCTGTTGCTGGCTGGGCGCAGCTGGGAGGTCACCTTCATCGACTGGACACGCAAGCGGGTCTTCGTCGAGCCGGCCGACGGTGGCGGCATCGCCAAGTGGATGGGCGGTGGCATCGCCGGACTGTCGTATGCGCTGACGCGTGCACTGAGAGAGGTGCTGCTGGGCGCCGACCCGCCTGTATCACTCACCAGGCGAGCCGAAGCGTGTCTGACAGAGCAGCGGGAGGCCGACGCACCGGACACGGTGCACCCAGGCGGGACGCTCGTCACGCGCGTCGGGAACGACGTGCGGTGGTGGACATGGGCGGGATACAGGGCCAATGCCACCCTCGCTGCCACCTTGCCGTCGATCGCCGACCCGGTGCAGCGGCCGACCGACGGCTGGCTGCGGCTGCGCGAGGACCTGACTCCGGCCACCTGGCGTGCGGCCCGTGAGAGTGCGGACGACGGGCTTGTCCTGCCCGACGTGGACCGCCGCGCGGTTCGCGGGCTCAAGTTCTCGGCCGCGCTTCCGGAACGGCTTGCGGTGGCCACGGTTGCGGCCCGGCTGGCGGACTTCGAGGGTGCAGGGGCGGTGCTGGCTGAACCTGTGCGGTTTCACCATGTGACTGGAGCCGGGTGAACGGGCGCGGCGCCGTGCGCAGCATTGGGTGCAGCTGAGGCCGTCTCCACGGTGAGTGCGGCGGCCCGACGCGCGAAGTGCCACGTCCGCAAGTCGGCGCCGAGCTCATATCGGTCCCAACTCAATCCTCAGGGCAGCCTCGTCAACCGAACCACGAGCTCCGGGGCGGGCCAGCGCCCGTGCCCAGTCTTACAGGCCCTTGGTGCCGTCGATCCGCTCGCGGAGCAGGTCGGCGTGGCCGTTGTGCCGGGCGTACTCCTCGATCATGTGGATGAGCACCCAGCGCAGCGACACGGTTCCCCGCCACGCGTCATCCCCCATGACGTCGAGGTGCGGCGCCTGCCTGGCGAAGTTCTCGGCGAACATCGCCTCGGCCCGCCAGGCCTCCCATGCCGCCGCGACCGCCGCCGGGTCGGACACCGCGCCGTCGAAGTCCCGGTCGGGGTCATCCTCCGAGGAGAAGAGGGGCGGAGCGTCCTGACCAGCCAACACCCTCCGGAACCAGCGGCGTTCCACGTCGGCGAGGTGGCGGACCAGGCCGAGCAGGGAGAGCGTGGACGGCTCCACGGACCGCTGGGAGAGTTCAGCCCCCAGGCCGGCGCATTTCAGCTCCAGAGTCGCGCGGTGATCTCCGAGGAAGCCAAGAAGCATGAGCCGCTCGTCGCCGGTCGCAGGGCTGGTGAACCGGCGGTCGGGTGCGCTGCCTACGAACACTTCAGCTCTTCTGCTCGAGATGGTCATGTCCGCAATTATTGACAGCAGTTGAAGCGATGGTCCCGCCCCTTTTCCGGCTACTTGGCGGCCTTGAGGACCGCGTCCCAGGCGGGACTGTCGACGTAGTGGTTGTCGTACTGCTCGGAAGAGTCCTTGATCTCCTGGAAGTCGGCTTCCCCGCGCATGACCCGGCCAAGAAGGCGAAGGTAGTCGAAACGGGGCATCCCGGGGCTGAAGACGAACAGGACGTCGGCCTCGGCGCCGGGGGCTGCGGCGAAGGCGTGCGGGGTGTGGGGCGGAACAAGGAGGAAGTCCCCCTTGTCCAGGACCTGGACCGTGTCGTCGACGAGGACCTGGAGCGACCCGTCCAGGACGAAGAACAGCTCCGAGGCCCTGGTGTGGAAGTGGGCGGGGGCACCGACCGCGCCCCTGGCGAAGGACGAGCGGTAGCTGGTGAGCGCGCTCCCGTCGGTCCCGTAGTCGGCGAGCAGGGTCATCACGCTGCTCGGGTCACTGGTGGTTTCCGCAGTGGCGGAACGGGTCAGTACGGGCTTCAGTGCGGCGGTGTTCATCAGGCACTCCCTACGTGGTGACCGGGTCCCGGGGCGTTCGCCCCAACCTCGTGGTCTCCACACTAGGCGGCTGAATGACATGCCAAGAGGTTCATTCAAGCGCCGAAAACATGGGTCAATTCTGTACGACGGCGGCCCCAGACGGAGATCATCGGGGCGGTGGCCAGGTCGAGCCGACCCGTGGCGACATTCGCCAGGTGGCGGTCGATCTCCTTGTTTGGCACCCGATCCTGGGAGCCGGGCAGCACGGCACATTGGTCGGCCCTGCGAGATCAGCCTGTCGGACACGGGGCAACAGCTCTCCTCGGTGGCGGCCCACGGACCTGCTCAGGGGCCATGAACTGCGGCGACCCGGCGGCGGAGCCGGTCGATGAGAGGGTGTCCGCGTCGGTCCCTTCAAGGGCGCGGGCGATGCCGAAATCGATGACTTTCGGCCCGTCCGGCGTCAGCAGCACGTTGGACGGCTTGAGATCCCGGTGGACGATGCCGGACTCATGGACAGCCATGAGCGCCAGAGCCATCCGGTTGGCCAGGACCTGCGCGGAGGCCGACGGCAGCGGACCGAAATCGCTGGCCACCACCTGCTGCAGGTTCGGCCCCGGCGACGTACGCGGTCGCGATCCAAGGAGGCGTCGCCTCGGTGTCCGCTTCGAGCACCGTAGCCGTCCACGCATCGCTGACCCGTTGGGCCGCGCGAACCTCCCGCGCGAACCTGGCCTGGAAAGTGGCGCTGTCGGCAATCTCGGTACCGATTGTTTCACAGCGGCCAGCCTGCCGGTCGGGGCATCGCGGTGCCGGCCCAGGTAGACGCGCCCCATTCCGCCGGCTCCGATACGGCTCAACAAGCAGTAGGGGGCCCGAGATGCGTCGGGTCGACCTGAGCGAGCCGCTGCATGAGTGAAGTCCTCGCCCCCGAGAGCCTTTGTGGGCTGATGATGCCATGCCAACAATGCACCGAAGATCCGCTTCGTGGCCTGTGTGCTCGGTGCTCGTTCGGGGAGGGTGGTCGTGTGGGCGCAGGATCCGTCGCCCGGAGTGTGAATCGGTGTGCGGGAACGCAGAGAGGACTCCGGGAAACCAGATCACTAGGTCTGCGCGGGCAGCGCAGGGAACACGATCACCGAGCCGTCCTTCTCGCGGGCGATATCGATTGCCACGTCTGTCGCGCGGCTGTCGACCATGGCACCGCCGCCCAGCTGGTGAATGCGGTTCGTCGCGCGCATCAGGCGATCGACTTCACCGGTAGTGAAGACGGGCCGCAGACTCTGCGGGCGTGCCAGCTCCAGCGCCGACAGGCGTACCAGGACACCGGCGATGCCCGACTCCAGAGCGGTGAGGCGCTGATGGTCGCGCTTGAGTACGCGGGCGAAGTTCTCGAACAGGTTGCCGGGGTCGCTCTGGGCATGCTCGACGGCCTGCAGGACGATGACCCGCTGCTTCAGCGCAATGGCCAGGGCAGCGAGTTCGAGGTGGGCGCGGAACGTACCGCCGGGTTCGTCGACGCCGGGGAACGACTTGGTCAACGTGGCGATCTCGACGGCCTGGCCGTCGGGCACCTTGTCGAGTGCGCTCTGCCACCGGGCCAGGCGGCGGTCAGCCTTGCCCAGCGCCGTGTTGATGGCATGCACTGCGGAGTCCAGTCCCAGCGAGGCACCGAGCTTGCCCTGGTCGAGCAGAACGGCGGTGGCCTTGTCGATGGCATCGCGGCAGCCGTCGAGTTCGCTGTGCTCGTCATCGAGCTTCTCTTCGTGCAGTTGCTCCAGCAGTTCCGTGATGTGCTCGATCGCCTGCTGGCGCTTCTGGTCGACATGCGCGCTCACCCCCACCGCCACGGCCATGAGCACGAGCGGCGCGGCCACGGTGAGCGCCACGCTGCCGGCGGCCGCGACGCCGGCTGTCGCACCGGCCCCACCGGCTGCGCCCGCCGCTGCCGCTTTACCGACCGGCACGAACGTCGCATTGGCGGCAATGCCAGTTGAGTTCATGAGTGCACTGTGGATGCCACCGGCTGCCGCCTTCGACGGCATCGAACGAACGATGCCCTGCCCGAACTGAGCGGCGACCTTCGCCGGAACCACCATGTGGTACAGGTTTTCGCCGGCCGCAGTCGCCTTGGCCGCCACAGAGGAACTTCGCGCTGATTGCGTGATGAGCTGCGACAGGTGCTGTGCCAGGGGACTCACGGCATCGAGCGGGATACCCCGGCTGCGGTCGAGCGTGTCGGGCAGCGGATGTACCTCAAGTGTGGCGATCGGCTCGGCGGCCAGGGCGGCCAGCACGCTGCGCAGTTCACCCAGGCGCTCAGCCGTCATCGGCTCGTCTCCGGCCACTGCGGGCACCTGGACGTCACCGGTCGCCAGCGTCCACACCGGAACGGTTGCCTTGCGGTAGTCAATCATCGTCTCCCCCTTGTTTGCCCACAGCCGGCTGCGGCTGACGTCCGAGAGGAACGGCATGAACCCTGATGTGATCAGCCGGGATGCAAACGCTGATGATCACTGGTGGCATGCCTGCCCAATGGCCGCGCCAACTCCCCCTGAACGCAGCCAATCTACGTGATCCGTGAACGTGCAAACGCCCTGTGCGGGAAGCGGTCGGCCTCGGAACCGATCACGGACAGATACGGCCGGGGCCAAGGGCCCGGCCCGCGCTCTTCAGCGCACCGCTGAACCAGACCGTCTCTCCGTACCCGAACGTGGATGACGAGGCTCTGTTCCGCGCCAACCGAGGATGCTGGGTTCTCGGTGAACGTGCCGACCGGGAGCAGTTCGCTTTGCTGTCCGCGCAGGGCGTCGTACGCCAGGCGATCGAGATCGACCGCCTGGCCCGGGTGTCCGGTGGCCGCAGGGCCATCGAGGGCCGGTTCCTGGAGGCCGGCGCCGGTCACCCTCGGCTGGTTCCTGCCGGGGCACGATCAGAAGGCTCTGCACGACCGCGTCGCCAAGATCGGCACGGTCCACGAGTTCATCCACTGGTTCGACCGCACGTTCACCGAGGACGTCCGGAGCATGTCGTCCCGGATCGAATCCATCACTCCGCACGCGAACAGCAAGGATGTGTGCAGCGCGCACAGCGCCGCAGCCGGATGCGGATCGCTCATCGCGGACGTCGTCCTGAGCGACGCGGGCAGCGAGCACGTCGTATGGGCGGTCTGCGCCCGGTGGCTCCAGAAGAACCCCGAAGCGACAGCCTGGCTGGGGACACATCCCGAAGCCGCAGCGCTGTTGGGTGCCTTCTGACCATCCATGGGAGCGGCGGGGCGGGTGGGGCGAAACTGCGTCGGCGGTCCTGGTGCGTGCGGTGGCCGACACCCTCCGCGAGGAGCCGTCGACGACCTGATCCCGGTCGGGAGCTGCCGGGGCCTGGCCATTCCCGGCACCGGTCGCTCCCTGCATGGCCCCACCAGGCACGCCGAGCACCAGGACTCGCGCGCGGGAGTGCACTCGACCGACGCCCCGTACATTCACGGGCCGGACAAGAGCCGACAACGACTCGGTCTCGGATCGGCGGACGGTGGCGTGGAGCGCGTGGTTCCGTACGAAGGTACGACCATGACCACGGAGCCGGGTTCCGGCCATTCGCTCCTGCCGGGGCGTGCGCACCATCCGTCGCGTTCCCCGGGCTCCGCGGGCGACGGGTTCGAGGGCGGGTGCCTAACCCTGCTGGCCGTGCTCATCGAGATCCCCGCTGCCCTCGTGATGGCCTTGTCGTTGGGAATGCGAGGTTTGGCCCAGTCGGCGAATGAGACGAACGAATCCCCGGGACATGTCGGGACGCCCCCGATGGACTGGGTGCCGGTTCTGTGGCTCGGCGGATTCACACTGGCGGTCCTCGTGGTCGCCGGGCTGTTTCTGCGCTCGGGGCATCCGTTCGCGGGGTCGTTCCAGTTGCTGATCGGAGCTGTCGTACTGACGGCCACGATTGCTACGGGGACGGCCGAGTACGAGCGGGCCCATCCTGCGCCGCTCCCGCAGTGCCCGACACAGGCCGGGGTGCCGTGCGCTCCACAGGATCCCGGTGCCCCGCCTGCGAACGACCGAGGCTCCCAGGGGCATCAGTGCCGCAGCGGCGGCGACAGCGACGAATGCGCGGGCAGCGGCCGCTGACCGACCTGGGGGCGCATCAACCGGCGTCCTCAGACGGGGGAGGGCGTGTTGCGGGGCCACCGCGTGCCGGTGTGTTCCGACGCGGCCGCCCTGAATGCTTCCAGCAGGGCAGATCCCGGATACGTCCCGAACGTGGCGTACTTCCAACGGTAGTAACACGCCCAGTAGTTGACCGCCAGACGCTCCATACGCACGAAGAACGCGGGGTTCCGGGCGATGAAGTCACCGTAGAGCTTGCGCTGGGTCGAGCCAGGGACAGCGAGCCCCGGAAGTCCATGTCCGATCGCCTCAAGGATCTCCAGAACGTACTCGCCGGTCAATCGCACGACGAAGGGAGCGGTCCAGGGCTCGCTCGATTCCAGGACCTGTTCGATGTGCCGCTGGCGGACGTAGCCGTCACTGTGGCGGGAGTACAGACAGTGCGCGATCACCTGTTGGGGCGGGGTCAGGGAAGTCTCCCAGCCGGCAGCCGGCTCGTCCTGATAGAGGCGCGAGGGGATGGTGACCGTCTCGCCCTGCACGTCAACCCGGAAGGGATCCAGCGGCGAATACTTGGCATCGGGCATCACCGCCGAGACGCTCCGTACGTCACCGGCCAGCCGGGACGGAAACGCTGCTGACAGGTCACTGGCCGGGAACGTCGGTTTCGCAGGCTGCTCCACAGTACGAGGATAGGCGGCGGCCGGGCCCGGTCCCGTGAGCCAGGCGCGTTGCCGCACTCGGGGGCGTAGCGGCTTCTCGGGCGAAATCCGGTGGCTACACGCCGTGCCGCCTGGCAGCCTTCGGCCGCATGGATGCCGACGTATGGAACGAACAGGTCGCACAGGGATACGACGAGTCATCGGCGCACATGTACACGCCCGAAGTCCTGGGCCCTACGGTTGATTTCCTCGAGCGCCGTGCCGGTCAGGGGCCGGCGCTGGAGTTCGCGGTGGGAACCGGGCGCGTCGCGCTGCCGCTGAGTGCGCGAGGGGTTCGAGTCGCCGGGATCGAGAAGTCGGAGCCGATGGCCCGGGAGCTTGCCAGGAAGCCTGGCGGCCGCGATGTGGTGGTGACCGCAGGAGACATGACGACCTGCCGTGTGCCGGGTGCGTTCGGCCTCGTCTACCTCGTGTACAACGCCATCACCTGCCTGCTCTCCCAGGAGGAGCAGATCGCGTGTTTCCGCAATGCCGCGAGGCACCTGGAGCCGGGCGGTCGATTCGTGATCGAGGTCTTCGTCCCAGAACTGCAGCGGCTGCCACCCGGCGAGACCGCCCGCCCGTTCCACATCGGCGAGCATCACGTCGGCTTCGACACGTACGACGTGGTGAACCAGCTGGTGGTCTCCCACCACTACACGATCGTCGACGGCCAGGGCTCCACGTTCCTCTCGCCCCACCGCTATGTCTGGCCCGCCGAGCTCGACCTGATGGCCAGGCTCGCCGGGCTGGACCTGTCCGAACGGTGGGCCGACTGGAGCGAAGCGCCCTTTACCGCGTCCAGCAGGTCACATGTCTCCGTGTGGCAGAAGCCGGGAGGCCGCTGATCGTCAGGGCTTGCGCGCGAGGCCGCCGTGCTCGCCGATGGGCACCGGGGTGGGGGCGTCGGGGGCCGGGCGCCAGAACGGGACCGAGACGACCCCGGGGTCCAGGAGATCGAGGCCGTCGAAGAACCCCTCGATCTTGTCGACGGGGCGCAGGAAGTACGGGACCGCACCGGTTTCGTTGTAGGCGTCCTGGGCCTGTTCGTAGTCGGTATCGGTGCCCCGTGAACCGTCGTTGATGGAGAGGTAGCTACCGGACGGCAGTCCGTCCATCAGGCGGGTGACGATGGCGCGTGCCTGGTCGTAGTCCGCGACGTGGCCCAGGATGTTGCTGAGGATCAGGGCAGTGGGGCGGGTGAGGTCCAGTGTCTCGGCGGCCACGGCGAGGATGTGGTCGGGGTCGCTCAGTTCGGCGTCGATGTAGGCGGTCGCTCCCTCGGGGGTGGAGGTGAGCAGGGCGCGGGCGTGCGTGAGCACCATCGGGTCGTGGTCGACGTAGACGATCCTGGCCTCGGGGGCGAGCCGCTGGGCGACCTCGTGGGTGTTGTCCCCGGTCGGCAGGCCGGTACCGACGTCCAGGAACTGCCGGATGCCCGCCTCGGTGACCAGGTGGGTGATGTTGCGGCTCAGGAAGGCGCGGCTGCTGCGGGCGATCGTGACGATGCCGGGGAAGACGGCGCTGTACGCGTCGCCGGCCGCCTCGTCGACGGGGTAGTTGTCCTTCCCGCCGAGCCAGTAGTTCCAGATCCGGGCGGAGTGCGGGACCGACGTGTCGATCTTCTGCTGCGCCGCCGGGCCGGGCGTTGTCGCGTGGTCCGTCATGGGTATCGTCCGTCTTCCAACCAAGGTGTGAACACTGAGCACTTCAGAGCACCTACGCCACAACTGTACCTACGTGCTAAGCAGTTCATGTCCTGGACGTCCTCCGCCGTTCCGCGGTCAGGGCGGTGCCGGGCGTGGGCCCGAGGCGTGGAGCCGGTGGGGCAGTGGCTCCACGCCAGTGATCCGGAACCCGTCGCACCGAGCGGACGCTATTCCCTGGCCGTCGCCACCGTCACGGCCCGAACCCGCAGGGCGACGCGTCCGGGTACGGCGGTCGCGATGAGCGCGAGCAGTCCGGATCCGGCGACGACCGTGACGTACACGAGAGGGGTGGCAACCGGTGCGGCCCGGCCCGTCATGCCGACGCTGAACGCCGTCAGGATGGCCAGGGCGATACAGCTGCCGAGTGCGGTGGCCAGGAGAAGGACGGACAGGGCCTCGATGCGCAGCATGCGCAGTACCTGGCGGCGCGTCGCGCCGACGAGCCGCAGCAGGGCGAACTCCCGGATGCGCTCGGAGACCGACATCGCGAGTGTGTTGACGACGGCGATGGCGGTGAAGGCCAGGACGAGCCCCATCGCGATGAGGTTCACCTCGGCGGCGGACTGCTGGCGTTGCGCCTGCATCGAGTCCGCGGCGGCCGGCGAGAGTGCCGTGAGGCCCGGGAACTGCCGCAGTGAGGTCGCGACGTCTGCCTGCGTACGGTCCGTGCCGACCAGGAGGGAGGAGGAGAGCGGGTTGTCCACGTGGCGTGCGACCAGATCGTGCGCGAGGGTGAGGTCTCCGAAGCCGAGGCCCCTGGCGTAGACGGCGGCGACGGTGAGTGTGGCGGGTGTGCCGTCGCCGAGCGTCAGCTCCAGGGTGCTTCCGGGCTTCAGGTGAAGCCGTTCAGCGGCAAGTTCACTGACGGCGACGGAGTCCTGCGTGAGCCTGCCGAGCGAACCGGCGGTGATGTCGGGGTCCCAGGTGCGGGAGAGCCCGTCCGGAGTGACGCCCTGGGCCGTGTACTTGTCCAGTCCGACCCTGACCGTCGTACCGACCACTTCGGTGACGACGTCGTCATGCGTACGCAGCCGGTGTGCCGCCTCGGCCGGGACGCCCGGGCCCTGGGACGTGACAACCCAGTCGGCTCGGATGCCCTCACGCGTCTCGGTGCGGGCGGCGTTGCCGAGCGTCGGCTGTACGAAGAGCACCGTGCAGGTCATGCCGACGAGCAGAGTGAGCGGAGTGACGACGGAGGCCATACGGGCGGCGTTCCCGCGGAGGTTGGCGGTGGCGAGCCTGCCGCCGTGACCGGCCGCCCGCAGCGGCCCGGCCAGGAGGAAGGCCGCTCCCCTGACCAGGAGAGGCCCGAGCAGGGCGACGGAGGTGGACAGCACGACGACCGCGAGGAACGTCACCGGAGTCGACGCGGGCTCGGTGTGCAGGACGCCGAGCAGGGCGACGAGGGCGGCGCCGCCGGCCAGCAGCACCAGGCCGGCGACGAGGCTGCCCCACGCGGGCCGGGTGGACTCGACCTGGGCCTCGGCGAGTGCCTCGGCCGGCCGGATCCGGGAAACCCGGCGGGATGCGATCCGTGCGGCCGCCCAGGCCCCGAACAGGGTCGCGGCGACGGCGGCGAGCACCGGGAACACACTGACCGTGTGCTGAAGTGTGGCGGGCACTGCGCCCAGACCGACGAATCTGCCGTGCAGCCACCCGCCGAGAGGAAGGCCCGCCAGGGCTCCGGCCGTGCCCGCGGCCGCTCCGACGATCAGGGCCTCGCGCCCGAGCAGCCTGCGGATCTGCCCGGAGGTGGCGGCGATGGCACGAAGCAGAGCGAGTTCGCGGTGGCGCTGCTGGACGGTGAGCGCGAAGGTCCCGACGACCACGAGGACCGCCACGAGCAGCGAGGTGCCGGCCATCGCCCCACCCATGCTGACCAGCTTGACGCGCCCGGCGGCGGCGTCGAGGAACTCCACCGGACCCCGCGCGTCGCCCGTGCTGACCTGGGCACCGGTGCCGTGCAGCGCCTCGGCCACGGCCCATCCCAGCGGTCCCCTGTAGGTAGCCGTCCCGGTGTCCGGGAGGACACCGAAGGCGGTCACCTGCCCGGGGCGGTCGGCGAGACGGCGGGCCTCTTCGGCGGAGAAGAAGAGGGACGTCTGGTGCCGAACAGCCGTGGCAGGGGTGGCGACACCTGACACGCGGTAGGAGCGCGGCGCTTGGGTCGACTGGACGGTGAGGCGGTCCCCGGGTTCCAGGCGGGCGCGCTCGGCGAGATAGCGGTCGATGACCACATCGGTGGGCCGTTCGGGGGCGGAGCCCGCGGTCAGGCGGTACGGGGTCAGCTCGGCGGACGCCCAGTCGTGCCCGTACGCGGCCCGGTCGCCGGTACCGCCCGGGGTCAACGGCTCGGCCAGAAAGGTGAGTTCGGGGATCACGCGGCCGACGCCGGGAGTCCTGGAGAGGGTCTGCCCGATGTCTGCGGGGAGCCAGGCACGTTCGGCGACGGGTTTGGCCTTGTGCTTGACCTTGGTCTTGCCCTTCTTCTGCTTGACGGTGGTCCGGTGGACGTTCTGGTCGGCGGAGACGATGACCGGAGCAGCGGCGTAGCGTTCGGTGCGGATGGCCCCGCGCAGTCCCGTCTCCAGGAGGGTGCCGCACGCGGTGATCATGGCTGCCGCGCACATGAGGGCGACGAAGGCACCGGCGAAGCCGGCCTTGCGCGCACGGACGGTCTTCAGGGCATAGCGCAGCATCATGAGGGGTCTGCCTCTCCACTGTGGGATACGTGGGCGTCTTCCGGGCCGGTTCCGGTCGGGCCGGCATCGGCCGTGGGCTCGGGAGCGGGGAAGGCGAGGAACCGGGTGAGCAGGGTGCGCGCGCCGGGCGGCGTCTCGGAATCGGGCCGCTTGTATCGGTTGAGGAGGGCGATGTACTCCTCGAAGAAAGCGCGGAGTTCGGGCAGCGTGAGCCGGACGGAGCCGCGCGAGTACGGGAACGCGTCCGCCCAGGGGCCGTCGTCCGCATCTCGCTGGAGACGCTCGAAGAGGTCCAGGTCGGCGGCGTACGCATGGTGGTTCAGCTCGTCCATGACGTGCCGTGTCTCAGGGCTCTGACGGCTGCGCGGTGGGAAGCGGCGGTCACCGGGTACCGCACGCCACCAGCGCTCCCGGCGCCCGGATGCCGCAACCTCCGCCCCGTCCGTGGAGTCCGCCTCCTCGGCGAAGCCGTACCTGGCCAGCTCGCGCAAGTGGTAGCTCGTCGACCCCGTGTTCAGCCCGAGGGCCCGGGCGAGCATCGCCGACGTGGCGGGACCGTGCAGGGTCAGGTGCTCGAGTACACGCTGACGACGCGGCTGGGCGAGCGCCTTGAGCGCGGCGAGATCGCCGATCTCGACGGGCGCCGGGGACGGACGCTCCGGCTCTGCGGGGCGGGGTGCACCGGGTTGCTTTGGCATACGTACACAGTCGTCTGTGCACAGGTGTCTGTGCATTGCGGCAACCCGGCGTCCTCGGTGGGGGGTTATCCCTACCGGCCGGCCGGGCCCGGCCTGAGACGTAGGGCTGATGGGGGAGTGCAGACCGGTCTTCAGGACGAGGCGGCGGCAGGACGGCCCGTCATAGCGTCACGACCATGAGAATCGGAATCTTAGGAACGGGCCATGTAGGGCGGGCGCTGGCCATGGGCTGGGCCCGAGCGGGACACGACGTCGTTCTGGGGTCTCGACGACCGGATGACGCGCAACTGCGGTCGGAACTGGCATCGGCGGTGGGGAACGACTTCCCTGTCGTGGACACGGCAGCGGCTGTGGCCGGTGCGGAGGTGGTGGTCAACGCGACACCCGGTACCGCGTCGGTGGCGCTGCTCGGGGGAGTCGGGGCCCCTGCGCTGGCCGGCAAAGTGCTCATCGACGTCGCGGTCGGCTTCGGGGAGGACGGCTCGCTCTCTCACCTCGTGGAGAGCCTGGGCGAGGAGATCCAGCGGACGTTCCCTGACGTACGGGTCGTCAAGACGCTCTGTACCGTCGACGCCCGGCTCATGGTGGCACCGGACTCGGTCGAGGGCCCCAGCACCCTCTTCCTGTCGGGCGAAGATGCCGGGGCCAAGGCCACGGCTGGAGCGTTGCTGAACGATCTGGGCTGGTCCTCGGAATCGCTCCTCGACCTCGGCGGCATCACCACCGCGCGCGGCCAGGAGCACTACAGCCTGCTCTTCATGGGGATCGCCGAAGCCCTTGGCTCCTACGGCTTCGGGGTACGGGTGGTGCGGCAGGTCTGAGCCGGGCGGGGTGCATGAAGGCCCGCCGCGACGGCTCCGGCCCGAGGTGGTGCTCCCGCTCAGTCGCTCGGGACGGTGGCGGAGGCGACGAAGAACGGCACCGCCATGAAGAACCTGTCCCGCGCCGCCCGGTCCCGCTGCTCGGCGATCCACGCCGCGGCCTCCCGCGCCGGGACGGCGCCTGCCGCGGCGGCCGCCTCGGCCAGACCGGTCGCCATGGGCAACTCCAGCCCGGTGAAGACGGCCGTGCGGACCTCCACACGCACCTCGTGGAACCCGGCGTCCAGCAGCAGATTCCGGTGGGCGCGCGCGGCGCGGGGGCTGGCGACCAGGGCGGCCCTTGCCCGGACGACGGTCCGGGTCAGCGCCGCGTCGTCGGAGTCGATCACCGCGGTTTCCCAGTCCTGCCCCACCAGCACCGCCCGCCCTCCCGGCTTGAGCACGCGCCGCGCCTCTACCACCGCGCGTGCCGGGTCGGGGAGGGTGTGCAGCAGCTTGTCGGCCCGGTACCCGGCCAGGGAGGCGTCGCCGTACGGCAGGTCACAGGCGTCCGCGACGCGGAACGTCCCGCCCGGCAGCCGGTCGCGGGCCGCCTCGATCATGTCCTCGTCCAGGTCGGCGCCCTCGGCCGCCACTCCCAGGGCCGTCAGTTCGGCGACCGCGCGCCCGGCCCCACAGCCGGCGTCGAGTACGGGTCCGTCCACGGGCCCGCGGAGCAACGCATAGGTGAGCGAGCGCAGTTCGGCGGCTCCGGGTGAGTGGTCGACGGCGTCGAGCACGCGCAGAAGGTTCTTCGATTCCTTGTCCATGACGTCAGGCTGCGACTTAATGCCGACATGAAGTCAAGCGATTCCCTGCCGGCTGTCCTGAGTATCGGAGTCCTGGCCGAGCGGTTCGGTCTCGCCACACACGTGCTGCGCCACTGGGAGGCGGAGGGCCTGCTCGCCCCGGCCCGCGACGCGGCCGGCCGACGCCGCTACGGCGAACAGGACGCCGTCCGGGTCGCCGTGATCCTGCGCGGCAAGGAGGCGGGGCTCGGCCTCGACGCCATCCGCACGCTGGTCTCGGCGTCCGCTCCCGGCGCGCGCCGGTCGGTCCTGCGGGGGGAGGCGGAGGCGCTGCGCTCCCGGATCGCCGCCGCGCAGGCGTCCTTGGACCTGATCGAGTGTGCGCTCTCCTGCGAGCACGAGGACTTCATGGAATGCCCGCACTTCCGGGGGACGGTCGGGCTCGCGCCCTGACGGCCTGGACAGCGGCAGTCAAGCGCAGGTGAAGGTGATCTGCTCGAATCCGGGTGAGACCGGCAGGCCTTGAGCATGGCCGTGGTTGTCTTGCGCCTCACGTGCAGAAGGGCTGGTCGGCTGCTGTGCCTCGATGACTACCAGGTAGCCCGGCTACGGCAGAGAATAGCTGGACGGAGTCAGGAAGGCATCTGATCGTTGATCACTTCTCTACTGCTTTCGTGTCATTGCCGCGCGCAGATCCCGTAGAGCTGCAAGGTAGTCGCTTTGCGATGCATCCCCTGAAGGAAGGCGCAAGAGGTGCCCTTCCGTGAGCCCTTGGGCTGGACGGAGGAAGGCGCGTACAAGATCGTCAAGGCTTGATCTCCCCAATAGCGTTCCCTGTGCCGATACCGACACGAAACCTTCGTTGTCACGTGTGAAATCGAGTCGGAAAGATGTGTCGGTGCCTATGAACGCAACCATTTTCTTCTCGCCGGTGAGGAGTGTCCTGAGAGAGTCGAGCAGGAGGGTCACCGACGGATAGATCATCATTCCTTGGTCGGGAACATGGCCGGCCGATCCTGCCGTGCCATTTTCTCCCCCACATGAGATGTCCCCGAGATCGTACCCACTGGGCTCCCCCTGCCCGGCGCGCACAGAAAACTCAACCTTGATCAAGGACTGCACCTCTTTTAGCGCTCGTAACGCGATCGTGTGACTTCAGGATTATCGCTGACACGCGGCCGTGTACTCGCTCGCCGTACTAGGACAGGACTATGGACAGCTACGAGGGCACCGCGACGCTTGAGTGGTGGGCCAATCGATCGACGTGTCTGGGCGGGCTTCGGGTGCGGGTCGCGGCCCGTGCCGCCGCGAGTGACGGCGTTGACGTTCGCTGCAGTGGTAACGGCCCAGCGGTGCCGCGTTCGTCGCATATCAGGTGGTGCTTGCTGCCCGTCTTCCACCGGGCAACAGGCGACGGACCGGTGTCGGGCCCCCCTTTTGGCGTGGATGTGGGAACCATCCACGCACGCGCGTGAGCAGTCCTGCTCGCGGGCCGCGTTCAGCTCGGCGAGCAGGACCCGGTGAAGCCGGTCGAAGACTCCTGCCCTCTGCCACCGGTCCAGCCGACGCCAGCAGGTCTGTCCGCCGTGACCAGCACCACCCGGTCCTCCAGCGGCAGACTCCACGGCCGGCCTTGGTGGACCACATCTGCCCCATCGCGCCGCAACATGATCATCACTCAGGCTGGCTCAATGCTGAGAAGGTCCCACAGCTACGCTGATCAGGGCAGTCCACAGTGCGCAAGACCGGGGGAAACCGTGAACGGACCGCTGCTGTTCCTCGACGTGGACGGACCACTCAACCCCTTTGCAGCCCAGCCGGAGAGGCGTCCCGACGGCTACACCACACTCAGAGTTCCCCGGAACGACGCCCATCATGACGACACGGGCCTGTCGTCCCGACGACGCCCCCTGCGAGTCTGGCTCAACCCGGAGCACGGACGAATCCTGCTCCAGCTCGGCTTCGAACTGTGCTGGGCCACCACATGGATGGACGACGCCAACCGGTGGATCGCACCGGTCCTCGGCCTCCCGGAACTTCCCTTTGTCGACTTCGGCGACGCCCTACTCCAGGAACGCCCTGATGGAGTCCACTGGAAGACCGGACCGCTGGTGGACTACGCAGGCGGCCGTCCTTTCGCCTGGGTGGACGACGAGCAGAGCGAGCTGGATCAGACCTACCTGACCGCCCACCACCATGGGCCCGGGCTCCTCCACCACGTCAACCCGCGGATCGGCCTACGGGAGAACGACTTCCACGCGCTCGCCGACTTCGCCCAGTCCCTGGACACCTCACGGACCACCGGCTGAGCAGCACCCAGGGGAGAGTCGCGTTCGCCCGGTTTGACCATGTAGGGCGAGAGCTGGCGCCCCGAGTGCGCTGCGCGACCTGGCCCGCGCCACCAGGGCCCTGCTCGACGTCCACTCAACTCTCCCCTATGGCATGCTCCTTTCGCCAATGGGTGAACGGCTTCAGCACCCCGCGAAAGAAGAGATACTCGGGAGTCTCCTCGATCGATTCCCATCCTCGGTAGAGGCTCACGTTCCTGATGTGTGGAGCCTCTGCCCGCAGAGCATCGAGATGGTCGAGCACAGATGTGCCAAGACCGGGGTCACCGAGGAACTGCCAGAACACATTCTGGCCGGATGCCGCGTCGAGTTGATCGGCCAAGGCCGGGCCTTCCGAGTGGAGTCCCCAGAAGAAGAACAGGACGAGAGTGGGGGTGTCGCCCTCCGGAAGGTTCTGCGCAATCTCCTTGACCGCCTCGCCCGGGTCCTCCGAATCGAAGAGTGCATAGCGCTCCGCGTGCTGGGTGAGCAGGTTTCCCGGTGCGGCATCCCGTGAGAGCAGGGGCGCTCGTGGCAGCACTCCCCAGTCCGCGATCCACCGTTCGGCATCCGACAGCCGAAGACTCGGCAGACGGTGCGCCTGTGACGCGTAGATCCACGTGTCCACAACCGACGTGGGCGACATGACCTCGCCCAGCACGGCGACTCTTCGCACGATATCGGCCACGGTCCCGGCCTCGAACGGATGACGATGCGCCCCCGGGAGGGCCAGAACCACCCTGATTGAGTTCCGCCGCACACCGCTGAAGCGTGCGGCCGCGGATGCAGCAATTCGTCCTTTACGAAGATTCATCCCGTTCTTTTCAGTAGATGCACTTCACCAGATGTCATATTCGGAGGATATGACCCCAGGGCTCCGCGAGAGTAGGTTTGATCAACGGTTCCGCGGAGGACGAGGGCCGTTTCGGGTTGGGTGTGGGCGCGTGCCCAAGCCGCGATCTCGGCCACGTCGGTCTGGTCGGCGGCCAGGTCGGTGACGCCGTAGACCGTCTCGGCCTGCCACTTCCTGGCGCCGATGCGGCGGCGCTTGCGGTGGGTGCACGACCTGACGGGCATGGGGAACAGCAGCCCGTCGACGGTGACGACCTTGACCAGGTAGTGGGCGTCGCGTTGCTCGACGAGGTAGCGAGCATGGTCCTTCTGGGCGTGCAGCGCGTCCACCTCGCCGGAGGATGCGCGCCAGGCCGCCAGGCTGGCGAAGCCGGCCCGGGTGAGCGCGGCGGCGTCCACCTTGCCGAAAGCGTCCCGCAAGATCCGCTCACCCGGTGCCTTGAGGCGGCCGGTGAACGGGTCGAAGGGGCAGCCCAGGCGGGCAAGTACCGCCTCGTCGCAGCGCGCACATCTCCACCGCGAGCAGCCGCTGATTGGTCTACGCGGTCAATCCCGCAGACATTCCCGACGCGGCTGAGGGCGGGGCTGCCCAACGCTTTCCGACCGGATAGCACGTCCCGCCCTGGGGATCGCTTGCCTACCTGCTGGTAGCGCGTATGGCCGCCACGTCTGAGCCCATCCGCCCAATATCCGCCGCTGCTGGAGTGAAGGTGCCGAGTGCAGTGCGGCAGATGTGGCAAGAATCCGCTGTCCGGAAATGAATCCGGAGCCCTGCTTCGGCCCGGATAGGAGTAACAGTGAAGTGTCTCAGCCGTTCGGCGGCTCTGGCCACGTCAGTTTTGGTGGTGCTCGGCCTCACGGCCACGCCCGCCTCCAATGCGGCGGGCCCCAAGGATCAGGGCACATATGTGGTGGTGCTCAAAGAGTCGGTGGCTGATCCTGCGGCGGCCTCGGCCAAGCACACGAAAAAGTACGGCGGCACCCGTAAAGCAGTCTTTTCGCACGCCCTGAAGGGGTACGCGGCTACATTGACGCAGACACAGGCCCAAGCCCTCCGCGGCGATCCGTCAGTACGGTTCGTGCGTAAGGAGCGCACCTACCGTCTCTCACAGTCGTCACGCCGGAAGCCGGTGAAGCCGGTGCGGTGCCGGGAGTTGCAGGGGGACGGGCAGTGTCTGCCCGACTGGGCGAATCGCATCAACGCCGAGCGTTCGTCGACGCGCTCCGGCGACGGCCGGGGCTCGGTGAAGGTCAACGTCGCCGTCATCGACAGCGGCATCGCCGGAAATGAAGCAGACCTGAACGTCAAGGGAGGCGCGGACTGCCTCACCGGGACCCCCGTCATCCCCGGGACCAGCCTCAACGATCCCAACGGGCACGGCACGGAGGTCGCCGGGGTCGTGGGAGCCAGGGACAACAACATCGGCATCGTGGGAGTCGCGCCCGGTGCCGCGCTGTGGGCCGTAAAGCCCTTTCCCGATGATGGCGGTCCTGCTTCCGATGCTGCTGTTCTGTGTGCCATCGACTGGGTCACCTCGACCCGCACAGACGACGACCCCCACAACGACATCGCCGTAGCCAACATGAGCTTCGGAAGCGAAGACACGCCACAAGGCGCCGACGACGGGAACTGCGGCACAGTCAACGAGGATCCCGTGCACGTTGCCGTCTGCAACGCGGTGCGCGCAGGTGTCACCCTTGTGGCCGGTGCGGGCAATGAACACTTCGACCTGACCAGGCAAGGACCTGCGGCGTACGACGAGGTGATCACCGCTACCGCCATGGACGACTTCGACGGCCGGCCGGGCGGCAAGGCGGCCTCGGACTGCTACGGCACCGACTACGGCTTCTACGGCAACGCGGATGATCAGGCCACGCTGGAATTCAGTAACTTCGCCCGCTCACCGGCGGACCGCCGGCACACCGTGGCCGCCCCCGGCGTCTGCGTGGAGACCACAGATCCTCACGGCATCTCCCATCACACCTTCGTCGACGGCACGAGTTTTGCCTCGCCGGGCGTGGCTGGGGTTACCGCCCTGTGTATCGCGAAGGGCCGATGTGGGACCTCCACCCCGGGCCGCAATCTGCGGACGATCGTCGATGACGCCACGAAGTACAACCGGTCCCATCCCCGTTACGGATTCCTCGGCGACCCGCTCCGCCCCATCAAGGGCCGCTACTACGGCCCCCTCGTAGCCGCCGACCGCTACTAGAACGCGGGTCTCCACGTCGATCAGGGACCCGGCCGAGCCCCCGCCTCAATGACAACGGACCGACGGCGGCCGAGATGCCCTCGTCGAGCAGACGGCATGGCCACTGAGTCCGTCAGGTGCCCCTGGCCCCCACGACGTGTTGGCCAGGGAACTCTCCAACGGGCGCCAGGTGCTCTTGGCACATCGGTACGGGTCAGAGATTTCGCTGCACGAAGAGCGCAATGACCGTGGTGTGGCGGGTGTGGCAAGCAGCCGCATTCGAAGCTGTACGGAGCCCGGCTCCGCCCCGGATAGGAGTAGTTGTGAATCGTCTCAGCCGGATGGCCCTGGCCACGTTGGTCATGGCGGTGCCAGGCATCGCAGGCACGCATGCTTCCACTGCGGCGGACTCCCACGAGCCGACGTACGTGGTGGTGCTGAAAAACTCGGTGGTTGATCCTGTGGCCACCTCGGCCAAGAACACGGAGCGGTACGGCGGCGCCCGTCAGGCTGTTTTCTCGCACGCTCTGAAGGGGTACACGGCGACGATGACGCCGGCGCAGGCCACGGCTCTGGGAGACGATCCCGCGGTGCGCTTTGTGACCAGGGAAGACACCTACCGCTCCTCTCCGTCGCCGGTCCGGGCGTCTGTGCGGTGCAAGGAGTTGCAGGGCGAGGGGCAGTGCCTGCCCGACTGGGCAGATCGCATCAACGCCGAGCGTTCGTCGACGCGCTCCGGCGATGGCCGAGGGTCGGTCGATGTCAATGTGGCGATCATTGACTCCGGCATTGCTGGGAACCAGCCCGACCTGAACGTCAAGGGAGGAACGGACTGCCTCA
Source organism: Streptomyces sp. NPDC059499 (assembly GCF_042749285.1). Taxonomy (NCBI): domain Bacteria; kingdom Bacillati; phylum Actinomycetota; class Actinomycetes; order Kitasatosporales; family Streptomycetaceae; genus Streptomyces; species Streptomyces sp. NPDC059499. The sequence continues at coordinate 56,636 of NZ_JBHYTT010000018.1, read as the reverse complement.
CCGGCACCCCTGTAGCGCCGGGGGACAGCCTCAATGATGTCGTTGGGCAGGGAACGGCACGCGCAGGCGTGGTGGGGGCCAAGGACAACAACATCGGCGTCGTCGGAGTCGCGCCGGGAACCCCCGTATGGGCTGTCAAAGTTTTCCCGAACGACGGCGGTCCGGCATCGGACGCTGCTGTTCTGTGCGCCCTCGACTGGGTTACCTCTACCCGCACGGACAACGACGCCACCAACGACATCGCGGTAGCCAACATGAGCTTCTCGAAGTTCAACTTCCAGGAGGCCGATGACGGAAACTGCGGTGCGGCCAATCAAGACGCCATGCACGTTGCCGTCTGCAACGCGGTGAAGTCAGGTGTCACGCTCGTGGCCTCCGCGGGCAACTTCCGATACGACCTCGCAGGGGCGGCCCCAGCAGCGTATGACGAGGTGATCACAGCGACCGCCATGGCCGACTTCGACGGCCGGCCGGGTGGCGACGCGGACCCGGACTGCTACGGCTCCGACGCTGGACTGGACGGCCACGCGGACGACCAGGCCTCGCTGTTGTTCAGCAACTTCGCCCGTTCGCAGGCGGACCGCCGGCACACCGTCGCAGCCCCCGGCGTCTGTATCGAGACCACGGGTTCACCCGGATTCCCGTACGTGGTCGAGCAGGGCACGAACTATGCTGCCCCGGCGGTGACAGGAGTAGCGGCCCTGTGTATCGCGAGGGGCCGATGCGGGACCTCCACCCCGGGCCGCAATCTGCGGACGATCGTCGATGACGCCACGAAGTACAACCGGTCCCATCCCCGTTACGGATTCATCGGCGACCCGCTCCGCCCCATCAAGGGCCGCTACTACGGCCCCCTCGTAGCCGCCAACCGCTACTGAGCCGCGCGTCAGCAACCTCAGGCAGTGGCAAGCCGGGCGTGCGATGTGCAGGTCGTGAGTCCACTGCTGTGCACGGATGTGTGTCCGATGACTGTCGTACCCCCTCAGTACGCTCGGGCCATGAGCGTCTCTCTGTACTACTGCGCGAGCCGGGCGATACCGCTGACGGATGCCGAGACGGCCGCTGTCGAGAGCATTGTCACCGCCCACATGGCGTCCTTCCCGTACGAGGACCAGGAGAGTCTGTACCTGTACGACAGCGATGCCGGCCGACCGGACGAGGTGGTTGCCGGGTCCACCAAGATGCCGCTCGATCCTGACCGGGTGCTGCCGGTGCTCGACCATGTGCTGGGTTCGGTCACCGAGCTGCGCCGTGCCCTCCCGGGGGCGGAGTGGCGCGTGCGCCTGGACGACCTCGACGTCCCGTGGGAGGAGGCCGAGGGTTACGCCTTCCCCGGCATGCGCGATGCGGACCCGGCAGCCGATCTGGGCGGTCGCTGAGGCCCGGGCCCCCGTGGGCTTCGGCGGTGGCGCGGTGGTCAGGGTAGACGTGTCAGGTCGCGGAGCCGGCTGACCTGTCGGATTCCGCAGTCGTTGGCGCTGATGTCCGCATTCCTCTGCACGACCGCTGTTGGTCGATGATCCGGTCTGCCGTCGACTTGGAACCCCGAACAGTGGGCCCAGCTGGCGCATGGGCAGGTTCGTGCGCCAGTAGGCCGCGACCAGCAGGGCCCGGTCCTCCAGCGGCAGACTCCACGGTCGGCCCCTGCGGACCGCATCTGCACCCTCGCGCCGCAGAGCCGTCACCAGCTTCCCGAACTGCCGCGGGTTCAGCCCGGTGAACGGGGCTATCCAGGACGGCTCCGAAGCCGTGATGACACCAGGCACGGCGAGATCGTCTCATCTTGATCATCCTGCGGGTCCGGCCAGCCCTGGCTGGACATATCTCGTTCGTCCGGACGGATCCGGCGTGAGAGCCTCGCGCCTGTGGCTACTGAAACCGAGGTGGGAGTGTTGTTGCATCAGCGCGGCTGGCGGACGGCATTCACAGTCGCTGAGAGGGTGAACGCGTGGGCCACCCTGGTGAGCTTCATCGAGCGTGGCTATGGCGACGACATCTACGAGTACACCAACGACCTGTACTGCCGGAACTGGCTGCACGAGGCGTGGCTCCTGCTGGATGAACACATCGTCCAGCTCTGGACCCCGCAGATCAAATCCCTGGACGACCGGTACAAGGCCGCGACCGTGGACGATGATGGCCAAGCACTTGACCAGTTCCTCAGGCTGATGACCGGCAGTACACCGACCTGGGAAGTCCAGGCCGAACGATGGGTCAGCCCAGGATGAAGTCGGTCCCAGGCCCTGGCATTGGCCGTCCCGTAGAGACGGGTTGTGGTCGCCGTTTGCGCGTCTGGTGTGCCCCAGGTGTCCCGGTCGCCGAAGACGAATTCACCGCCATGACGAGGCGGGCGACCGCGGGTGCCGGGCTCGCGGGGTGGGACCGCGCGTCGCAGGACGCGATCCGAGCGCATTCGTCCCAGTACCCGTACCGGGAGATCTTTCAGAAGGAAGGCCAAGCGGGGAATGTCGTAGCCGGCATCCACCACGACCAGGATTTCCCGGTCGCCGTCCGTCCACTGTCCGGCATCGATCAGTCGCTCGACGAGCTCGCGCATCTGTCGGGCCGTGACAGTGGCAGCGTCGTCACCCGGCGCCAGACGTAGTGCGTCCAGCGGCGCAGTCCAGGAACTGCGGCCCGTCTCAAGTGCGCAGATCACCGAGTACGGCCAGCCGGGAACGGGAATGTGCTGGTCCTTGCCCCGGCCGTAGGTGTGGCACAGGATCCGCTGCGGTGAGGTGTGCGCGCTGGGCCGCAGCCAGCAGGTGAGGTCGGCGGCCAGGACCAGTCGGCCGTCCGCCGCCCGCGGCAGAGGCACCGTTGCCAGGGCCCGTTGCAGTCGGGCCACATCGATCCGGCCCGCGGACAGGGCGTCATAGAGCCCGCCGTGCCCGCGTCGGTGTTCGCCGACCAGCGACAGTTTCACGAGCGACCGGACCGGCCCGTCCGCGCACAACACCGCGTCCGCGAGTTCGAGCAGCGCGTCCGCACGCCTGGTCAGGCAGGAGTGGAACTCACCTCTGAAGCGTGACAGTCCCGCGAACGGATCCTGCCGGACGGCATGATGTCGCAGACTCATCCTCATGGCCTTCGTGCTGGGCGTTGTGTGTTCCTTGGTCGGATCACATGCTCAGCCGAAGGCTGTCTGTACGTAGGACAGTTACTAGTCCGACTGATCAAGTACGACGGACCGTTCGAACCTCAAGTTCAGCCGCAGGCTGACCAGCTGGGGCCTCATCAGGCCGCTGCTGGCACTCGACCTCAGCCTCGACACCAGCGGCACGCAGCCGGTCGACGAGAAGAGCCATCTCGGGCATCGTCCCTGCGAACATGCCAGCCCGGATCTGCTGGAACGTCCTCTTCGTCTGAGCCAGATCTCCGGCAAGTTCGGCGCGAAGAACCTTCATCACGTGTACCGGACTGGCGAGGGGATCACTGAGTATGAGCCGTGCCTCGCCGTGCTCGGCCAGAAGACGCCGGCGCAGGGCGTCCGGTACGGAGCTTCCTCCTGGCCCGCACTCGTACAAAGCGTCACCGCAGCCGGAGCAGTGGTAGCCGATGTCCCATTCAAGGCTCTGCCCAACCAACGCCTGTACGCCGATGCACTCCAGCTCCGAGCCGCAGCCCGAACACTGTGCCGGGTACCTGACAGACACGATCAGCACGACATGTCCCATCCACTGGCCCGACCCTGACGACCCAGACTCCCGGGCCCTGAGGTTAAAAGGCAAGTTAGTAAGCCCCACATATGTCGCCCAGTTCGAGGCCCGGGCCAGCAGGGAAGCGGCACCGAGTGGCCATCAGAGGGTTCGTTCCTTGCCAGCAGTTGGCCTGGTGGGCCGGACAGTCCCGTCCTGGCTCGATGCGGGAACGGGGCTGCGCCCTGCAGGCCTTCGTGTTCAGGGCGCTACGGGAGGCGTCCGCGCGCATGGTCGGCAGCCCCCGGAACGGCGCTCACGGGGTGCGGACGGTGAGCTGGGCGTGGGGGAGTCATGCCTGCCGTCCACGGTCAGATGCTGAGCCGGGTGAGCCTCTTCACCGTACTGCAGTGCTTGGTCCGCCCGTGCCGCCACAGCTGCACTGTGGTCAGTGTGAGGAGCCCGGCGAACACCACGAGGAAGACGCCCGCGATCAATGTCTGCCGGCCGCCTGTATCCGCATCGTTGTAGGTGAGCAGGGTGAGGGCCGACAGCAGCATCCCCGCCACGTATACCGAGCGGACGCGCCGAAGCTGCCGCACCGCACGAGGAGCAAGAGCAACACGCTTCACGAGAGCCATGCTCACCTCCGTACCCCCTCCAGGGGCGATGAGACGTCGACTCATCAGACAACTCCCCTCTGCGGAATGGGCCTCAGGGGCGGTGGACGCACCCTCGGACGGGATATCCGCCGTGCGTGACGAGCGCTGATGTGGTGACAAGGGCGGCCGAAGTACGGGCCCGAAGGGTGGGTCCGGCCGTACATGACTCGGCCGGGCCAACCAGGTCACCAGGGTCGGACGGTGGCTCCCGGCCGGCCGGCAGGACTCGAAGGACGCCAGGGACCGGTCGGAGAGTCCGGGTACGCGTCGCGACGTTGCGACGGCGCGATAGGCGGTGTCGTCGGTGCGCGCGCCGATCCAGACCTCCGCGTCCTGCTGCCGCAGGTAGTGTCCGGGGACGTTTGACCGACTCCAGTGGCGCGGCCGAGGGGCCGCCAGGCGGGCAAACGGCGGTACGGATCGAGACGTCGTCGAAGCGTGCAAGGGGCTTCCTCGGTGCGGCTCGGCCGGTGGTCGACGTCAGGCGGGCGGCGTGTACGCCGTTGGTGCCAAAGCGAATTCGGAGCCTTGGGTCCCGGAGCGACGTTCAGGGGTCAGCCCGTGGCCCGGATAGCGGCGATGTCGAACTGGAGGCGGAGCCTCTCGCTCACCATGGCGCCGCCCTCGGCCAGCCTCGCGTTGTACGTCAGGCCCCAGTCGGAACGGTTGATGGTGGTGGTGCCGTCGAAGCCGACGCGTTCGTACCCGAACGGGTCGGTCACGTAGCCGATGTAGGTGAGGTCCAGGACCACCGGGCGGGCGATTCCCCTGATGGCGAGGTCGCCGGTCATGCGGTAGACCTCCTTGCTCGTCATCTGCACGGCGGTGCTGGTGAAGGTGATACGCGGGTGCTTCGCGGCGTCCAGGAAGTCACGGCCGATCAGATGGGCGTCGCGCTGCTCCACGCCCGTGTCGACGCTCGCGGTGGCCAGTGCGATCTGGGCCCTGGAACGAGCCGGGTTCCGGCCGTCGAAGTAGAGGCGGCTCTCGTACTCCGCGAAGGAGCCGCGCACCGTCGTCACCATGGCGTGCCGCACGGAGAACCCGATCCTGCTGTGCGCGGGGTCGATCATCCACTCTCCTGTGAGAGCCGCCAGGGCCGGATCCGGCACCACCGCAGCTGTGGGGGGCGTGGAGGCCACCGGGGCGGTCGGTGCCGCTGTGCGTCGGAGGGTGGAACTGCGGCTGAAGAGGTTCATGATCATCTTGTTACTCGGGGGTAAGCAGCACCCGCAAGGCCGGATGGGGAAACCCGACCATTCATGAGCAGACTTTCACAGGGTGGAGTTCCGGTCGGCGCCATCGGTACGGCGCGAACGGCGTGCTGGTACCCGTCACCGGTCCGGGGATCCGGGGTTGCGGCCTGCGGATATCCAGTTGGGTACGTGGCCGAGGAATGGCAAGGTGACGCCCATGCCGTCGCCCACAGTCGAAGAACTCCTCCGTGAACTGCATGCCTCGCTCACACGGCGCAGGCGCCCGGAGGATGTGGCCCGGCTCATCCAGGATCTGTACGCGGCCCAGGGCACCGAACCCGACGCGGCCACGGAGGCGGCACTCGCGAAGGCCGCCGAGCATTCGTTGCGCAACCTCTGGCACGGCTACACCTCCATGCGGGAGGACTTCGCCCGCCCGGTCGGCGCGCAACGACAGCTCGCCCGTGTGGCATGCCTGTTCGCGGATGTGCCGGAGCTTCCGGACAGTGCGGGAGACGATCCGGACCGGATCGAGGAAGTCATCCGGCGTGCAGGCGACTCCATAGGTCGCGCGTACGGACAGAACGACTTCGGCGTGGACCGTCTCGACCGGGCCGAGCGAGCTGCTGCCGGTCTCGGTGAGGTCTCCAAGCGCCAGTACAACAAGCGCTTCCGTCTCCTGCGCCGTACGGAGGCGAAGCTGGCGCGGCTGATCCACGAGCGACGCCGCCGCGAGGTGACCATGACGGGCAAGGGAGCACTCGCCCACGCACTGCCGTACGCCCTCTTCGCCACGGATCCGGACACGGCGGCCTTCATCGCGTACTTCACGGCACGGGGCTACATGCGCAGTGTGTTCACCAACGGCCGGCAGCGCCAGGTCTACGACGAGGTCGCCGACGCACTGTTCCAGCGCCTGCGCGCGCATCCTGAGCGGACCTGCTGGTCTGCGGTCGCGCACGTGCACCCCACGTCGGAGGTGCTGGGCGCGGTGTCCGACGAGGACATCACCCACCTGCTGGTCCGGTGGAACGGCTTCCTGCGCCAGGTCGCGGAACTGCTGGAGGACGCCTGGAACCGGCATCCGTTGGAGCGCGACACGATGATCGTGCGCCGAGGCGACGACTCATCGACGTGGAACCAGGCCGCACAGGCGTGGAACGCGGCCCGGGCCCACTGGTTCGCGATCCTGTCCGAGCTGGGCCAGGACCAGATCCTGGATCGCGTCTGCCCCGGCAAGGTGCCCCGGCTGATGGCTGCCGATGTGGCGTACTGGCACCGCATGAGCGGCGGCGGGCTGCACCCCGACACCTACATCTGGGCAGAGCTGCCGTTGCCCTGGGAAGTGCTCCGGGGAGAGCGGGAATGCCCGCGCTCACTGGTCGAGGAGGTCTGCGCGCGGCATCGGATGGACCCGGTCGCCGGCGCCTGGACGGCCCCCAGGCCCACGGTCGAGGCAGTCGCCTTCCGCCGGACGCCCGAACTGGTCCACGGCGTTGCCGTGCGGGACCCGCTCATGGCCAGTGCCCTCCGGTCCGCCGGAGTGTTCTCCGGGAAGGGCAAGCGTGCGGCGGCGAGAGAGTGGCTGTGACCGACGGCCCCAGGACCTCGGGTAAAACCGGTTGCCCGGAACAGCGCCCCCGGCCATGATCGACGTGGCGGCGAGGAAGCTCTGCGGAGGAGCGCCCGGCTCTGATCCCGGGTGGACGTAGGTTCGAATCCTGCCCTCGTCGCCGCTCTCACCTCGCACCCGACCTGCTCAAACTGGGCTCGGGAAAGGCCCGTTGAGGCTCTCGGGAGCGCTCTCGTCGATTGCCCGTGATCGAGCGCCGCAGCAACAGCAATCAGCCTCCGGCGTCCCGGAGCGTGATCTGTCCGTTTGCGATCATTCGCGAATCGGCCGGGGTATGACGTGATCGTTAAAGGTCGGAAATCGGCGCGATTGGCGCCCGATGCTTCACTCAACCTCCTTATAGTGGTCCCGCGTTGATCGTATGGCCGCAACGCGCGAAGCCGTCTCCCAGGAGTCCGTACGATGACGACCCCTCGTCCGTCCGCCGCGCCCGCATCCGGCGGTGGCTGCCCCGCGCACGCCGCCACCGCCCCCGTACCGCTCAGCGGCCCGGAGTTCCACACCGCACCGCAGGCCCTCTACCGGACCATGCGGCACGAGTACGGGCCCGTCGTGCCGGTCGAGCTCCCCGGCGGCTTCCCGGCCTGGCTGGTCGTCGGGTACCGCGAGCTCCACCAGGTCACCAGTGACGGCGAGTTGTTCCCGAGAGATGTCGGGCTATGGAACCAGTGGGAGCACATTCCCGAGGACTGGCCGCTGCTCCCCATGGTCGGCCGCCCGATGCCGTCCATCTACTTCACCGCGGGCGCCGAACACCGGCGGCATGCCGAGATGGTGGTGCCCGCGCTCGAGAGCGCCGATCCGTTCGAGATCCGGGGGCATTGCGAGCAGCTCGCCGACCGCCTCATCGACGACATCTGCAGCCGGGGCACGGCCGACCTCGTCGCCGAGTTCGCCGAACCGCTGCCCCTGCTCGTCCTCGCCCGGCTCGTCGGCTTCCCCGACGCCGAAGGAGCGGACATCGCCCGGGTCCTGAAGGACCTGGCCGACGGGGGGCCCGGCGCGCAGGAGGCGTACGGGCGGTTCGCCGAGCACATGCAGCGGCTCGTGGCGGTCAAGCGGGACGCGCCCGGGGACGACATCACCTCCCGGATGCTCGCGAACCCGGAGCCGTTCACCGATCAGGAGTACGCGCTCGACCTCATGGCCATCACCGCCGCCGGCCATCTGACCACGGCCGACTGGATCAGCAACTCCCTGCGGCTGATGCTCACCGAGGACCAGTTCGCCGACTCGCTCGTCGGCGGTCGGCGCAGCGTCGGCGACGCCATGAACGAGGTCCTCTGGGAGGAGAGCCCGACCCAGATCCTCGCCGGCCGCTGGGCGGTCCGCGACACCCAGCTCGGCGGACGGACGATCCGCGCCGGGGACATGCTGCTGCTCGGTCTGGGGGCGGCCAACACCGACCCCCTCGTACGCCAGGACCTGGGGTCCGGCGGTGCCACGAGGCACGGCAGCAACAGCGCGCACCTGGCCTTCAGCCACGGTGAGTACCGCTGCCCCTTCCCCGCGCAGGAGATTGCCGAGATCATCGCCCGTACCGGGATCGAGGTCCTCCTCGACCGGCTGCCCGATCTCGAACTCGCCGTCGCCGAGAAGGACCTCGTCCGGCGGCCGTCCGCCTTCCTGCGCGGGATGAACGCGCTCCCCGTCCGCTTCGCTCCCGTACGTACGACAGGAGATCTGCTGTGAACTGCCCTCACGCGACCGTGGTCATCGACCCCATGGTCCAGAACCTCGACGGTGAGACCGAGCAGCTGCGCCAGGCGGGGCCGCTCGCGCGCATCGAGCTGCTGGGGGTCCCGGCGTGGACCGTCACGCGGCACGCCGAGGCACGTCAACTGCTCGTCGACCCGCGGCTGGTGAAGGACCTGGACGCCTGGGGGCTGTGGAGGAGCGGGGAGGTCACCCACGCGTGGCCCCTGATCGGAATGATCGATGCCGGTCGCTCCATGTTCACGGTCGACGGCGGCGAGCACAGGAGGCTGCGGACGAAGACCTCCCAGGCGCTCACCCCGCGCCGGCTCGAGGCGGTCCGCCCCGCCATCGAGAAGTTCACCGAGGAGCTCCTCGACGCCCTCGCCGAGCAGGGCAAGGACGGGGTCGTCGACCTCAAGGCCGTCTTCGCCCAGCCGCTGCCGATGCGGGTCGTCGGGCTGCTGATGGGGGTGGACGAGGACCAGTTCCCGATGCTGACGAAGCAGTACAAGGCCTTCTTCTCCATGCTCACCCCGCAGGAGGAGCGTCTGGCGCTGCTGCGGGAGCTGGACGTCTTCTACACCGATCTCGTACGGGAGAAGACGGCGCGGGCCACCGACGACCTCACCAGTGCGCTGATCCTGGCCGACGAGGGCGGCGAGCCCCTCACCGAGGAGGAGGTCGTCGGCAACCTCAAGGCCATGGTGGCCGCCGGGCACGAGACCACGATCGGGCTCATCCTCAACGCCGTACGCGCACTGCTCGCCCATCCCGACCAGCTGCGGATGGTGCTGGACGGGGAGATCCCGTGGGAGACGGTCGTCGAGGAGACGCTGCGCTGGGACACGCCCACCACGCACCTGCTGATGCGTTTCGCCACCGAGGACATCCAGGTCGGCGACCAGGTGATCGCCGCGGGAGAGGGCGTCGTCATCTCCTACCGGGTCATCGGACGCGACGCCGAACACCACGGCGAGGACGCCGACTCCTTCGACATCACCCGTCCGACACCGATCCGGCACATGACCTTCGGTCACGGCCCCCACATCTGCCCCGGTGCCGCGCTGTCACGGGTGGAGGCCGGCATCGCACTCCCCGCCCTTTTCGCACGCTTCCCCGCGCTCAAGCTCGCGATACCGGACGACGAGATCCGCAAGCTGCCGGTGATGACGCAGAACGACATGGAGGCCTTCCCCGTCCTGCTGCACGGCTGAGGCGGGTCGGATCAGGAGGGCATGCGCGAGGGCGGGGACGCGTACGGGCGGGAGGCATCGCGCCCGTACGCGGGGGGTGGTCCGGCGGCCCCGACGTCCTCCCGGCTCCTGTTACGCTTTTGACGGGTCATGAGTTCCAGTGGAAAGCCCCGGCTCGCTGGACGGCACCCCGCTCCGCTGCGGGTGCTCCGGGTGACGACCCGCTCCGCGCGGCACCGTGCGGGGAACAGCGGACCACCGGGGACGGGCCCCCGGGGTCCAGGACCCCGGAAGGCGACAACAGCCATGCTTCCCCACCTCATTCACCACGACGCCTGCGCGCGCTACGCGCCCGGCCACCACGTGCACTGGATCCACGCCAAGAAGTGCGTACAGGAACCCGGCCAGGCCGTGGAACTCCTGCTGACCGCGGGCGATGTCCGCGACGACGGCTGGCTGGTCCTTCGCGCGGCCTTCGAACACCCCGGCGGCCTGCCCGAGGTGTGGATGCACGCTCCCGCCGATCTGCGGGAGTTGCTCACGGACCACCGCGGGCGCGTGTACTGGCTGCCGCGCTGGCACGCGCTGCGCTTCGTCGGCCTCGGCGGTGAGGCGACCGGCCTCGTGAACGTGGGGACCGAGGGCGGACCGCTGTGCGGGACGACCGCACCCGATCCCCAGCACACGGGCCGCGGGAACTTCACCTACGGGCTGTAGCCGACCAGCCCCAGGAACGGTTGCGTTCGGCCGGCACCGCCCCTTTCGGGCGGGCCGGTCCGTTCGTGATACCGGACAGAGTCCGGGTTTTCGTCGAATGCGCGCTCAATCCGTTGACGCAAGACGTGTTCGATTCTACGGTCCCGTCCTGGCCGCTCGTCCGGAGTTACGAGCGCCGTTCGGCACGTCGAACACGTCAATGTCATGCGCATGGCAACCTCCTGGCCCTCGGTGACGACTGCCGGGTACCCCGACACGACCGAAGAAGGTCTCCTGATGAGCCGCATCCCGACAAGAATTCCGCGAAGGACCCTCGCCGCCCTGCCCGCCGCGCTCCTGCTGGCGCTCGTGCCGACGAGCGCGTCCGCGTACCCCAACCCCGGTGTCGTCAACGGCGACATCGTCGTCCACGACCCCACCATGATCCGGAGCACGTCCGGCCAGTACCTGCTCTACTCCACCGGCGAGGGCCTCCAGCTCCGCACCTCCACCGACCGCACCGCCTTCGGCCGGTCGGGCAACGCCTTCACGACGAAGCCGAGCTGGTGGAAGAACTACTCCTCCGCATCGGACCCGTGGGCCCCTGATATCTCCTACCGCGGCGGCAAGTACCTGATGTACTACGCCGTTTCGTCCTTCGGGTCGAACACGTCGGCGATCGGCCTCGCGGCGTCCACCACCGGCCTGGCGGGCAGCTGGAGCGACTACGGGATCGTCTACACCTCGAACTCGTCGAGCGACTACAACGCCATCGACCCCAACCTCTTCGTGGACGACGACGGCAAGTGGTGGCTGTCCTTCGGCTCCTGGTGGACCGGGATCAAGATGATCCGCGTCGACCCGTCGACCGGCAAGCAGTACGCCGGAGACACCGCACGCCGCTCGCTCGCCTCCCGCCCCACCGGTACCAAGGCGGTCGAGGCGCCCTCCCTCGTGAAGCGCAACGGCTACTACTACCTCTTCGCCTCGTACGACACCTGCTGCGCGGGCACCAGTTCCACGTACAAGATCAAGGTGGGCCGGGCGACGAGTGTCACCGGGCCCTACTACGACCGCAACGGCGTGAACATGCGCAGCAACGGCGGCACCCCCGTCATGGAGTCCCACGGCCGGTACATCGGCCCCGGCGGCCAGTCGATCCTCGCCGACTCCGACGGCGACCTGCTCGTCTACCACTACTACGACGGCCAGGACAACGGCACCCCGAAGCTCGGCGTCAACCTACTGAACTGGAGCAGCGGATGGCCCGTCGCCTACTGACCCTGCTGAGCGCCCTCCTGCTGGCCCTCGCGCTGGGGCAGCCGGCCTCCACGCAGGCGGCGCCGTCCGGGACGTCCTCCGTACAGGCCGCCGAGGGGCGTCCGTACACCAATCCCGTCAAGGCGCAGAAGGGAGCCGACCCCTGGATCTCGTACCACGACGGCAACTACTACCTGGTGTCGACGAGTTGGACCGACGTCATCACCATGCGCAGGTCGCCGACCCTCGCCGGGCTCGCGACCGCGCCGAGCGTGCAGGTCTGGCAGGGCGACGCCGCCTCGCGCTGCTGCAACATCTGGGCACCCGAACTGCACTACTCGGGTGGCCGCTGGTACCTCTACTTCGTCGCCGGGCAGAACATCGCCGACTACAACCCCACCCAGCGGGTGCACGTGCTGCAGAGCGCGGGTACGGACCCGATGGGCCCGTACACGTACAGGAACCAGCTCGGCAGCACCTGGATGCTGGACCCGAGCGTGCTCACGCTCAACGGCTCGATGTACCTGCTGGGCAGTGCGAGCGGCGGCGGTACGCAGAACCTGGTGATCGCGCCGATGTCGAACCCGTACACGCTCAGCGGCTCGTTCTCGACGATCTCCACGCCGACGTACGACTGGGAGAAGTCGGGCGGCACGGTGAACGAGGGCGCCGAGGTGCTGCAGCGCGGCGGGAAGACGTTCATCGTCTACTCCGCCAGCGGCTGCTGGACCCCCGACTACAAACTCGGGCAGCTCACCCTGACCGGATCCAACCCGCTCTCCGCCTCCTCCTGGACGAAGAAGTCCACCCCGGTCTTCCAGCGCAACAACGCCGCCGGAGTGTACGGGCCAGGGCACAACGGCTTCTTCACCTCACCCGACGGCACGGAGAGCTGGATCGTCTACCACGCCAACGACGCGGCGTCCGACGGCTGCGACAACGGGCGGACGGCGCGGGCACAGAAGTTCACGTGGAACAGCGACGGGACACCGAACCTCGGCACGCCCGTCGCCCTCGGTACGACACTGGCCGGGCCCTCCGGCGAGAGCGCGGCCACGCCGACCGCGTACACGGTGGTCAACAGGGCCACCGGCAAGTGCCTGGACGTGAACGGTTCGTCGACCGCCGACGGAGCGAACGTCCAGCAGTGGACGTGCAACGGCGGCACACAGCAGAGATGGCGCATCGAGGACCAGGGCGACGACACGAGCCGCCTGGTCAACGTCGCCTCGGGCAAGGTGCTCGACACGGCGGACTGCTCCGCAGCCGACGGCGCCGACCTGCGCCAGTGGTCGTGGCTGAACAACACCTGCCAGCGCTTCGGCCTCGTCACCACGGCTGCCGGCGGCTGGGTACGCATCGTCAACCGGGCGAGCGGGAAGGTCGCCGACGTGGCCGACTGCTCGGCCGCCGACGGTGCGGACGTACGGCAGTGGTCGTGGCTGAACAACAACTGCCAGCAGTGGAAGCTCACTCCGGCAGCCTGAGGCCCCGAGCCGCGTGATCCGGACGAGGGGAGGACCCAGGGGTCCGGGCCGCCACCCGGACCCCTGGGTCCTTCGTCACGAGAGGTTCTAGGCTGCGGTCGTATGGTCCCTCTCCTGGCGTTCGCCCCGCACCGTTCCACCACGGCAGGGCTCCTCGCGGACGCGGCGCGCGAGCGCGGTACGGAGGTCGTGATCCTGCCCCGGGACGGGATCCCGGACCGGCTGCGGGGGAGCGGGCGCGCGCACTACTACGGTGGCCCGCACTTCGCCGCGGAGGCCGCCGGGCCCCTGGGGATATCACTCCTGGAACCGGACGAGGGCTGGCTGGACGCTCTGCCGTACGCCTTCACCGGACGCAGGATCAGGCGCGTCAAGCTGTCGGAGGCCCGCAGCGAGAAGGGTCCGGTCTTCGTGAAACCGCCCACCGACAAGAGCTTCCCTGCCGCCGTGTACGAGGACGGCAGCGCGCTCCAGGTGACCTCACCCGGGAGCGACCCGCTGGTCCAGGTCAGTGAAGTGGTGACCTGGGCACAGGAGTTCAGGCTCTTCCTGCTCGACGGAGAGGTCCGGACCGGCTCCCAGTACGCCACCTTCGGCCGACTGGACGCCGCGCCCCTGGAAGGGCACCCGGAGGAGACCGGGATCCGGGACTTCGCGGAGCGGCTGGCGGACGCGTGCGGTGTCACGTTGCCCAGCGGCGTGGTGGTCGACGTCGGACGGATGCGGGGTGCCGGCAGCCGGGACACCGAGCGGTGGGCCGTGGTCGAGGCCAACATGGCCTGGTTCAGCAATGTGTACGCGGCCGATCCGGCCGGTGCGCTCGACGTGGTGCTGCGGGCCGCGGGGCCCCGAGGACTGGTCCGGGAACGGGACCTGCGGTTCCGCAGCGTGTGAGACGGGCCTCCGGCCCCCGGCCCGGAATCCGGCCACGAGCCGTGGCAACCTTTCGGGCGGTCGTGGCGACTACCGGCAGGAACCCCCACCTCTTCCCGACGGAACGGACCAGGCCATGGCAGCGAATCGACGACGTACCACGGCCGCCCCCCGACAGGGCCGCGCCCTGGTGGCGGGAGCGGCGGCGCTCGTGGCCGTCGTGTCGGTGCAGGCGCACGGGTCGGCGTCGGGCACCCCGGCGGCGAGCACCCTCACCGTCGCCAAGGACGGCACCGGTCAGTACACGACCGTGCAGGCCGCCGTGAACGCGATACCGGCGGGCAACACCGCGCGCGTCATCGTCTCCGTCAAGCCCGGCACCTACCGCGAGACGGTGAAGATCCCCTCCACCAAGCAGAACGTCACGCTCCAGGGCAGCGGATCCGGCCGCGGTGACACCGTCATCGTGTACGACAACGCCTCCGGCACGCAGAAACCCGACGGGTCGGGCACCTACGGCACGAGCGGCAGCGCCACCGTCGCAGCCGAGGCGAACGGCTTCCAGGCCCGCAACCTCACGATCTCCAACGACTTCGACGAGGCCGCCCACCAGAACATGAGCGGACTGCAGGCCGTCGCCCTGCGCACCGCCGCGGACAAGGTCTTCCTCGACTCCGTCATCGTCACCGGAGACCAGGACACCCTGCTGCTCGACACCGCGTCCAAGACGACGTCCGGCCGTGTCTACATGACCAACTCCTACGTCGTAGGCAACGTCGACTTCATCTTCGGGCGGGCCAGCGCGGTGATCGACAGGTCGGTCATCACCCTGAAGAAGCGATGGGACGGCAGTTCCGCCGGCTACATCACCGCGCCCAGTACCGCCGCGGACCGCAAGGGCTTCCTGATCAACAACTCGACCGTCAACGGGGACGTCTCCGCGGCGAGCTTCTACCTCGGCCGGCCCTGGCACGCGGGCGGCGACGCCTCCCTCGACCCGATGGCCACCTTCCGGAACACCACGCTCGGTGCCGCGATCAAATCCGCCCCGTGGACCGACATGAGCGGCTTCTCCTGGAAGGACGACCGCTTCGCCGAGTACAGGAACACCGGGCCGGGCGCGGGTTCGGCGAGCAGCAACCGGCCGCAGCTCTCGGATTCCCAGGCCGCGGCCCAGGAGACCGCGGACTGGCTGGCCGGGTGGACACCGTCGGCATCCTGAGTCACGGTGTGCTGGAAGCAGCCGGGGATCCACGCGATCGAAGCGCTTCGACGCCACTCTGGACAGTCCCTGTGAGCGAGTCTAGGCTCCTCGGTGTCTATGCATGTCAGAGTGTAAAGGGAACCGGAAGTGGACGCTGTCGAAGCGCTTCACCAGGTCCCCTTTCGGTCCTCATCTGTAATGGAGAGCTGAATGGTCACGCTTGCCGAGGTCGCCCAGCACGCCGGAGTCTCCGCGAGCACGGTGAGCTATGTCCTCAGCGGGAAGCGGTCCATCTCCGCCTCCACCCGGGAGCGGGTGGAGCACAGCATCCAGCAGCTCGGCTACCACCCCAACGCGGGGGCGCGGGCCCTCGCCAGCAGCCGGTCCAACATCATCGCGCTCATGGTGCCGTTGCGCACCGACATGTACGTGCCGGTGATGATGGAGATCGCCATCGCGGTCGCCACGACCGCACGGACGCACGGCTACGACGTCCTCCTCCTCACCGGTGAGGAGGGCCCCGCCGCTGTCCGGCGGATCGCGGGGAGTTCACTCGCGGACGCGATGATCCTGATGGATGTCGAACTCCACGACGAGCGGCTCCCGCTCCTGCGCGAGTCCGGGCGGACCGCCGTCCTCATCGGCCTGCCCGCCGACACCGCCGGACTCACCTGCGTGGACCTCGACTTCGAGGCCACGGGGGCCCTGTGCGTGGAGCACCTCGCGGGTCTCGGACACCGTGAGATCGCGGTCATCGGTGAAGCCGCCGCCGTCTACGAGCGGCACACCGGCTTCGCCGAGCGGACGGTGGACGGCATACGGGCGAAGGCGCAGGAGACGGGCGTGCGGGTCCTGCACCGGCCCTGCGAGGGCGGGTA
This sequence comes from Streptomyces sp. NPDC059499, assembly GCF_042749285.1. Taxonomy (NCBI): domain Bacteria; kingdom Bacillati; phylum Actinomycetota; class Actinomycetes; order Kitasatosporales; family Streptomycetaceae; genus Streptomyces; species Streptomyces sp. NPDC059499. The sequence continues at coordinate 40,218 of NZ_JBHYTT010000018.1, read as the reverse complement.
CGCGGCGATGGCCGGCACCCTGAGCCGGGTCTTCGACGAGCGGCCGGGTACGACCGGCTTCATCGTCCAGAACGAGGCCGCCGTAGAGCCGCTGCTCAACCTCCTTCAGCAGCAGGGCCGTGCCGTGCCCGAGGACGTCTCCGTCGTGGCGATCTGCCCCGAACAGGTGGCCACACAAGCCTCGGTCCGTCTCACCTCCGTCGCCATCCCGGCGCAGGAGATGGGGCGCGGTGCCGTGGAGCAGGTGGTGGCCAAGCTCGCGGGCCGCGGGACGGACGAGGTCGAGCTGCTGGCACCCGAGCTGACCGTACGCGCGAGCACGGGTCCGGCTCCGGCCTGAGCCCCTTCGAACCGGACGGGCCGGTCCCCGCGGGGACCGGCTCCGCCCGTACGTGAGGGCCCGGGGATCAGCTCGACGAGACGTTGAACGAGTTGGTCCTGAAGTCCAGACCGCCCTGCGACGAGGTGATCTCGTAGCCGAACTGGACGTCGCCGATGGTCTCGTTGCCCCACCAGCCCTTGGTGTCCTTGATCCACTTCAGGATCGGCAGGATGTTCACGGTGCCGGAGGAGGAGTCCGAGGTCCGCAGGAACGAGAAGACCTGGTTGGCGCCGTTGTCACCCTTGTAGACGGCCCAGGTGTGGCCGCCCAGGGTCACGTTGCCCTGCGAGGTGCCGAGTGGGCCGACGGCGCCGTTGTAGTTGACCCAGAGCATGACTTCGTAGTCGTAGTCCGTGTCCCAGATGTCGTACGACGTGTTGTAGGCGCCGGAGGACGGGACCGTGACGTTGTAGTTGCTCGTCAGCGACGACAGCGACGTGATCGGCTTGTTCACGATCTTCTTGGCGTTGGGGTACGACTTGATGCCGCCGGTGTTCGGGTGGTTGGCCCAGACGCCCCAGTTGCTGGAGGAGTTGGCCCAGATGGACTGGGCGCCCGCTCCGGAACCCCAGATGTTGTTGTAGAGGATGTAGCCGTCGGACGTGGTGTAGTTGCCCCACTGGTCCGATGAGGACCAGATCAACGCGTGAGCCGGTGCCGCGGCGAAGCCGATCAGAGCCGCCGCCGCTGTCACGGGGGCGAGCAGGAGCCTGGTCAGGGTGCGTCGTTGTGCCATGGTGTCCCTTCCATGGGTGGGGGGAATCGCTACCGCGGTCTCAGGGTGAGGACGCGGTCCACGCCGGCCGTGAGGACCAGCGGAGCCTCGGGGTTGTCCGTGCCGGTCTCGACGAGTACGAACCCGTGTCCCGGGCGTACGTCGACACGGGCGTCGCGCGTCGGGTGCAGGACCGCCGTCGCGCCCTGGGCGGACCAGCTGAGGTCCAGCCCGGCGCCGAACCTGGTCCGGATGCCGCGGAGTTCGCCGGCGGGGCAGGTCCCGGGAACGGCGGGCAGAAGGACCAGGCGGCCGGGTGCCGACTGGACCAGCGCCTCGATGACGGCGGCCGGCAGCGCGTGCGCCGCATCGGCGTTGTAGACGTTGCGCGCCGGATAGTGCGCGCTCATCAGCGAGTCGTGGAAGAAGTCGCCCGCCAGTACCGCGTCCAGAGCGGCGGACACCCGCGACGGGTCACGGAGCCGCGCCGCGATCAGCGCATGGTGGAGATGGCCGTGGGCGGAGTCGTTCTCCGAGCCCCGCAGTTCCAGTGCGCGGTGCGCGGCGGCCGCCTGTCGCGGGGTGTCGTACGGGTTGATCTCGTCCAGCGGCCACACCGGGTAGAGATGGCTGAGGTGACGGTGGTCGTAGGTCTCCTCCAAACCCGGCCACGCCCACTCGGCGAGCGCCCCGTCCTCGTTCACCAGATAGCCCGGGAGCCGGGCCGCGAGCTCCCGCCAGCGGCCGGCGGAGGGGTGGCCACCGGCGCGGTCGGCGGCCGTGGTCAGGGCGTGACGGGCGGCGGCGATGTCCATGGTGGCGTTGACGGTGCCCCAGCTCGCGTTCGCCGGGCGGTTCTCAGGGGAGTAGGACGGCACGATCGCGATGCGGCCGTCCGGGTCCTCGCGGGTGAGGAAGTCCTCGTAGAACAGTGCCGCTTCGACGAGCGCGGCGGTGAGACGGGAATCCGTCGTGCCGCTCGTCACCTCGGCGTGTTCGAGCAGCGGCTGCAGCAGCCAGTCCGCTCCCGCCGTCCACAGGTGCAGCGGGTAGGCGCGCTGGAAGTGCCGGGTGTGGCCCGACTCGCCGTCCGTATGGGACGGAGCGACGATGCCGCGGGCGCCGAAGATCGCACGCGCGTTGTCCTGCCAGTGGGCCAACTGGCCGTGCACCAGGGCGGCATGGGCCTCGGTGACCTCCGGCAGGGCGGCCGTCGCGGCCGAGGAGATCTGGAGGTTGAGGTTGGCGTTCGTGGTGAACGCCCCGGACCACGCGGTGTCCCAGTCGCCGGTCCACAGCCCGGTCAGCCGGGGCGGCAGCAGCCCCGAGGAGGAGAGCAGATGGTAGCGGCCCGCCGCGAAGAGGCGCTCCAGGAGCGCCGGACTCCGCGGCCTGCCGATCAGCTCGCTGCCGGGCAGATCCCGGTCCTGGGCCGCGTCCCGCAGCGTCAGTGTCGTGCGCCCGAACGCCTCGCGGTGCAGCGGCTGATGGCGGGCGAGCAGGGTGGCGTAGTCCTCGTGCGGCAGATCCGCCCACAGGGCGCAGGGGTCGGGGTGGCCGACCCCGCGCCGGACCCGGGTCGCCAGTGTGAGGCTCCGCGCACCCTCGACCCGGATGCCTTCGCCCGCGACGGACACCTTGCCGCCGTCCACCGTGGCGACGGTGACCCCCGTGTAGGTGAGGTCGCTGCCCGGATAGCCCACCCGCAACGCCATCTTGGCGCCGTCCGGGGTCAGCACGGTGGAGCGGCCGACCGCCAGGTGCGCCGGAGCGCCCGGCAGGCCGTGGTCCAGGACGAGGTCGGCGGTCAGCCCGGGATCCGTGATGTGCTGGACGATCACGTCGTCGGCCCTCGACACGAAGACACGGCTGCGCCAGGCCTCGTAGGAGGCGTTGACCTCGCCCGTCGTGAAGTCGACCTCGCGCCGGTAGCCGGCCACGGCTTCGTGCAGTCCCCGGCTCCGGCGGACACGGGTCTGGAACGCGGGGTGGAAGGGCTGCACCCACGCCAGCGGGCGCCCCGCGCCGAACTCCTCGGCCGCCGTGGTGTCCCCGGAGAGCAGCGCGTCCTGGAGGCGGCCCAGCCGGTCCGCGAGCTCCGGCGGCCGTGCCTCCTCGCTGCCGTTCGGCCGGACCAGGGTGTGGTGGTTGACGATGACCCGGTCGTCCGCCGGATCGCCGTACACCATGGCCCCGTGATGCCCGTTGCCGCTGAGGAAGGCGTCCTCCCAGCGGGCGGCGGGGCGCGGCTCCCACGTACCGTCGATCATGCGGAGGCGTCTCTGAGGACGGCCACGCCGTACCGGCCCAGTTCCACCGTGCCGTCGGTCTCGGCGCCCGTGAGGAGATCGGTGTGGCGGCCGGGAACCATGACCGTCACCGTGGACCGGCCGTGGTGGAGCAGGAAGAGCAGGGAGCCGCGGCGCACCGCCTCCACCCCCGCAGGCAGCCCCTCCAGCACGGGGTGTGCGCCCGACTCGGCCGCCACCCGGCCCAGCAGTTCACGCAGGGCATCCGGCTCGGGCAGCGTGGACACGTACCAGGCCGTGCCCTTGCGGAGCACCGCGGGCAGCCCGTCCAGTTCGCCGCCCCGGTAGGCGGATACCGTCTCCGCCCTGCCGTCGGGCTCCAGCTCCTCCGACCACAGGCTGCCGCTGAAGCCGTCGCACTCGACCGACGCGCCCGCGTCCAGCGGCCACCACTCGTGCACCGTGCGGATCCCGAGCAGCTCGCGCAGCCGGCTGTCCATGCCGCCCGGCCGGATCCGGTCCTCGGGGTCCGCGATCCCGGTGAAGAACCCGCAGACGAGGGTGCCGCCACCCCGCACGTACGAGACGAGGTTGTCGATCGCCGCGTCGCTCAGCAGGTAGAGCTGCGGGACGACGACCATGCGGTAGGCGGTCAGGTTCGCCTCGGGGCGGGCGAACTCCGTCCTGGTCCCGTTCTCCCACAGCCCCCGGTGCCACGCCTGCACCACATCCGGGTACGACACGAGCGAGGACGGGCGGCCCTCCTGGGCGCTCGCCCACCACGCGTCCCAGTCGTGCAGGACCGCGACCTCCGCCGCCACGGGCGTGCCGCTCACCTCGGCGCCTATCAGGGCCAGTTCGGCGCCGAGCTGCTTGATCTCCCGGAACACGCGCCCCTGTTCGCCCGCGTGGGTGAGCATCCCGGAGTGGAACTTCTCCGATCCCTGCCGGGACTGCCGCCACTGGAAGTAGCAGACGGCATCAGCGCCCCGCGCCACCGCCTGGAGCGACCAGAGCCGGTTGAGTCCTGTCGGCTTGGGGTGGTTGACCCCGCGCCAGTTGACCGGCCCCGCCGCCTGCTCCATCAGCATCCACGGGCCCGCGGCCTGCGAACGCGTCATGTCGGCGAGCATGGCGTTGTACTGGCCGCCCTGCGGGTCCTGGGGGTCCGGATAGATGTCGACGGAGACGACGTCCTCCTGCTCCGCCCACGCCCAGGCGTCCTGGCCCGACCACAGCGGCATGAAGTTGGTCGTCACGGGGATGTGCGGGGTGTGCCGGGCGACGATGTCCCGCTCGGCGATGTAGCACTCCATCAGGGCGTCGGAGGTGAACCGTTTGAAGTCCAGCACCTGCGCCGGGTTCTTCATGTACTGGGCGCGGCGGGGCGGCAGGATCTCCGCCCAGGTGTCGTAGCGCTGGCTCCAGAAGGCCGTTCCCCAGGCCTCGTTGAGCGCGTCGAGGCCGGGGTGGCGGGCGGCCAGCCAGCGGCGGAAGTGGGCAGCCGTCTCGTCGCACCAGCAGTGCGTGCAGTACTCGTTGTTGATGTGCCACACGGTGAGCGCCGGATGATCCGCGTACCGTGCCGCGAGGTCCTCGGTGACCGCGGCGGCGTAGCGGCGGTAGACCGGCGAGCTCGGGCAGAAGTGCTGCCGCGAGCCGTACGAGACCAGCGTGCCGTCCTCGGCGCGCGGCAGTGTCTCCGGGTGCAGTGCGCCCATCCACGGCGGCGGCGACGCCGTCGGGGTGGCGAGGACGACACCGATGCCGTGCGCGTGCATCAGGTCCATCAGCCGGTCCAGCCAGCCGAACTCCCGTGCACCCGGGCGCGGTTCGATCTTCGCCCAGGAGAACACTCCGACGGTGACGGAGTTGACCCCCGCCTCCTTCATCAGCCGGGCGTCGTCGGCCCACACCTCCTCGGGCCACTGCTCGGGGTTGTAGTCGCCTCCGAAGAGAATGCGGCCACGGGTGGCGTCGTGCAGGGACGGCATGGACTTCTCGTTCCTCATTCGGGGTCCGCGTACTGGATGCCGCGGCCGTTGGTGCCCAGGTAGACGCGGCCGTGGATGCGGGGGTCACCGGTGATGACCTCACCGGTCCACCCCCATCGGTGCGCGTCGTCGTTGATGCGGACCCAGGTCTCGCCCGCGTCGTCCGAGCGGAGCACGGCGACACCGTCGTGCGTGGCGGACACCCGTCCGGTCTGGAAGACCGCGGGGTAGGGGGCCTTGTGGCCGCGGCGCGGCTTCCCGGCGGCCCTGCCGAAGCCGAGGGCGTGCGAGGCCTGGCAGCCGGCCACCGCGGTGAACGTCAGCCCTCCGTCGGTCGAGCGCAGCAGCCCGTTGTCCTTGGCCGACAGCCACAGGTCGCCGGAGCGGCCGGGCGCGGCGGCGATGCGGAACTGCACATCGCCCGACGGGAGCCCGGAGGCGCCCCGGGTGAAGGTGAGGCCCTTGTCAGCGGAGACGAACACCGCGCCGGTGTCGGTGTCGTAGACGTAGAAGCGGGTGGGGTCGAGCGGGTCGGCCACCGGGGCGCCGCCCTTGGGGAAGGTGGAGATCTCGGCCCAGGTCGCGCCACCGTCCGTGGAGCGGTGCGCGGCGTACTTCGTGCCGTCCCAGTGGATGAACGACCAGAGGAGCGTCGCCCCGTCGGCGGACACCGCCACCGGTCCGGGAGCGGAGCCGGCGATCGCGGGCTGGGAGGCGAACGGCTGCCAGCTCGCGCCCCCGTCGTGCGAGTAGGCTCCCGCGGCGTCAGAGCCGGACGGCCAGCCCGTCCGTACGACGTACGAGGGCTTGAGCGCGGCCAGGGCGAGTCCCGTCGCCGTCCCGAAGACCGGGTTCGACGCCATGCCCCGCGAGGGGGAGGAGGTGAGGGAGTCGTGGTACATCACACCGATGTCACCGAGCCCGCTCAGCAGCCGGGCGCCCGACGGAGGTGCGATCAGCTGCCGTACCGCCGACTCCTCCAGACCTCGGATCTCCGGCGCCCAGTGCACCAGGTCGCGTGTTCCGAAGATCGTCGCCCCGGTGCCGTACACGAGGTGTCCGGAGTCGTACGGGTCGACGGCCACGGCCTGGATCCACCAGCCGAACTTCGGGGACTCTCCGCCCCACTTCAGGTACGGCGTCTCCGAGGCGTCGAGGACCGCCGTGTCCTTGAGCGAGGTCCAGCTCGCACCGCCGTCCGTCGAGCGGAACAGGGTGTCCACCGGACCCCAGCGGTTGTTCGTGGAGACGACGACCGTGCCGGGGCGGGTGGCGTCGACCGCGACCCCGCCGTAGCCGAACGCGTCTCCGGCAGCCGGGGCGACCGGGGTGACGTCCGTCCAGCTGTCGGTGACCGTGTCGAGCCGGTGCACCGAGCCGTCCGTCTGGTTGTTGGGCCCGGGGCCGTTCGCGTAACTCACGTACAGCGTCCGGGTTCCGGCGTCGTACGCGGCACGGATCGGCACCTTCGACGAGGCCGTCCCGGCGGACGGCTGACCGGGAACGGGCTCCCAGCCACCGGAGGCGGACGTACGGTACAGAGCCGTCCCCCCGTCACCCCAGCCCGCGTACACCGTGCGGCCCGCGGCCACCAGCAGTGTGACGCCCTGGCCGCTCGCCGACGCGGCCGCCGGGAACGAGGTGTCGGCCGCCCAGGTCGCCCCGCGGTCCGTGGAGCGCAGCAGACCGTCGTGCCGTGTGCCGAGCCAGAGCGTCTCGCTGTCACGCGGGTCGACCAGGAGCCGTTCGCCCGCACCCCTGCCGTCCTCGTTGGCGCCCAGCCGTACCGTCAGGTCCGTCCGCGCCCAGCTGGCACCCCGGTCCTCCGATCTGAGCACCGCGCCCGGACCGGCCCACGACTGCGCGTAGGTGCCGAGCGCCAGGTACAGCCGGTCCGGGTGTGCCGGGTCGACGGCCATGGCCTCGACACCCAGCAGGTTCCAGTCGTCCCAGCCGAGGTGGTCGGTCAGCGCCGTCCAGCGCGCCCGGCCGTCGTCCCACCGGTAGGCGCCCCCGATGTCCGTACGGGCGTAGGCAAGGCCGCGGACGGCCGGGTGGAACAGGATGCCCGTCACGAAGCCGGTCCCGCCGATCACCGCCGTCCGCCAGCGGTGCGGCTGGGACTTCCTGGGCCGCCCGGCCGCCGCGGCCGGGGCGGCCAGGGGCAGCGCGGCCGCGGCTGTCACCGCGGCCGCACCGGCGAGCACCGTACGGCGCCGGGGTGCGTTCTCCTGTGCGGGTTCGGGCTGCGGGACGGACGAAGCGCGCATGACGAACACACCTTCGGGTGGGAGTGGTGGGGTCCTGCTGTTCGGGGAGTTCGGGTGGTTCGAGGCCTTCGGCCCGGTGCTCTCAGCCCTTGACCGCGCCCGTGAGCATGCCTTCCTTGAAGTGCTTCTGCACGAAGGGCGAAAGGACCGCGACCGGCAGCAGCGCCAGCACCATGACCGCCATCTGGATGGCGAGCGGTGACAGATGGCCGGTGTTGATGACCTGGGCCAGGCCGGTGGGCCTCTCCTGCTTGATGACCAGCTGGTTCATCACGTTCTGGAGCGGGAGCATGTCCGGGTCGCTGAGGTAGATCGACGCGTTGAACCAGGCGCTCCAGTAGCCGACCGCGTAGAACAGCGTGATCACCGCGATGACGGCCCGCGAGAGCGGCATCACGATCTGCCACAGGATGCGGACGTCGCCGGCCCCGTCGATGCGGGCGCTCTCGATGAGCTCCTGCGCGGTGCTCATGAAGAAGGCGCGCAGGACCAGGATGTTGAACACATTCAGGGCGCTCGGGAGGATCAGTGCCAGATACGAGTCGGTGAGGCCGAGCCCCTGGACCACCAGATAGGTGGGAATCAGGCCCGCGCCGAAGAACATCGTCGCCAGCATGAAGATCAGCAGCGGCCGGTGCAGAACGGACCCGGTGCGCGAGAGACCGTACGCGCACATGATCGACACCGTCATGCTGAAGAGCGTGCCGACGAGGGTCACGCCGATGCTGACCAGAGCCGCCCGTGTCACCTGGCCGCCGCCCAGGAGCTCCTGGTAGGCGATGAACGTGATGCCGCGGGGGATCACGACCAGGCCGCCGGTCTCGGTGATGGTCTTCACCGAGGACAGACTGGTGACGACGACGACCCAGAGCGGGAACAGGACGCCCAGACAGACCAGCACGAGGACGACGCCCTTGGAGGCGAGCCCCGCCTTCGACGGTTCCTCCTCCCACGCCGGACGCAGACGGCCGCGTGTTCCGGGCTTCACCCCGGCAATGCCGGTGATACCGGCGAGCAGGCTGCTCACTTCTTGTACACCCCCTGCTCGCCCATGAGATGAGCGACTTTGTTGGCCCCGAGGACCAGCAGCAGACCGAAGATTCCCTTGATGATTCCGACGGCCGCCGCGTAGCTGAAGTTGCCGTAGGTGATTCCGACGTTCCAGACGTAGGTGTCGAGGACCTCGGACGCCCCCGGCCCGACGGCCGTGCGCTGGAGCAGGATCTGCTCGAAGCCGACGGTCAGTGCGTTGCCGACCTGGAGCACGAGCAGCAGGGCGACGACCGGGCGCAGGGCGGGCAGCGTGATGTGCCACATCCGCCGCCAGCGGTTCGCGCCGTCCATCGCGCTCGCCTCGTACAGATCGGGGCTGACGGAGGCCAGGGCGGCCAGGAAGACGATGACGCCCCAGCCGGCGTCCTTCCAGATCATCTCGAAGGTGATCAGGAACTTGAACAGACCGGGGTCGGTCATCAGGTCGATGCCGTCGTGACCGTGGTCGCGCAGCGTCTGCGCGATGAGCCCCGCGCCACCGAACATCTGCTGGAACACGGTGACGACCAGGACCCAGGAGAAGAAGTGCGGCAGGTACAGGATCGCCTGGGCCACCGCCCGGACCCGGGGGCGCACGAAGCTGTTGATGAACAGCGCGAGCAGGATCGGGACCGGGAAGAACAGGGTCAGCTGCAGCAGGAAGATCACCAGCGTGTTCTGCAGCGACGACCAGAACAACCGGTCGTTCACCATCTGCTGGAACCACTCGAGGCCGACCCACGGACTCTGCGCCATCGACTGGAACGCGTTGTCCGCGATGTACGGGTCGTAGTCCTGGAAGGCGACGACGTTGCCCGCCAGGGGGATGTACGCGAAGACCAGCAGGAGCAGCATCGCCGGCAGGGTCATCAGGATCAGCGTGCGGTCCCGGCGGAGCCGGTGACGCAGGGTGATGCCCCCGGCCGCCCGGCGCTTCTTCCGCTCCGCCCCGCTCGTCTTCACCGGCGGCGTCCGTGTCGCTCGCGCGCGCCGGTCCTCTGTGCTCAGTGACATGTCAGGAGGCCGACTCGCCGGTCTCGTCGAGCAGCTTCTTGTACCAGTCGCGAAGCTGGTCGCCGCCCTTGGCCTTCCAGTCGGAGACGTTCTGCTGCATGTCGCTGATCTTCTTGCGGCCGCGGACGATGTCCTTCTCCAGGTCCTCGAACTGCGCGTTCAGTTCGGCGTACCGGGCGGGCTCCTGGATCTGCATCCCGTAGAAGAGCGGCTTCTTCAGGTGGGCGCCCTGGCGCTGCTGCCACTCGACCATGCCCTTGGCCACGTCGGGCTGGTCGGCGAAGGCCCGGAAGGGAGCGGGGGAGGCGATGTACTCGTAGGTCGCGAAGACCTGGTTGTTGCCCAGCTCCGTCTTGGTGAGGACACCGTCCTTGAGCGTGTGGTGGGTGCCCTCGACGCCGTACGCCCGCAGACGCTGCTCCTTGGTTCCGTAAGGGGCGGCGGTGTAGTTGGCGAGCGCCAGGATGTCCTCGATGGTCTTCTTGTCGGCCTTCTCGTTGACGAAGCACCAGATGTTCGAGGGCGACGCCGCGTAGAGGACGGGAGTGCCGCCGTCGTGGGCGAAGATGTCCATCGCGGCCATCCTGAACTTCGGGTTGTCCAGCCGCTGGACCGCCGTCTTGCCGTACCAGTCGGAGATGTCGGCGTTGTACATGAGGATCTTGCCCGAGGCGAAGACGTTGCCCAGGTCACCCTGCTCCGCCTTGGCGTCGGGGTGCACGAAGCCGGCCGAGTAGAGCGAGCGCGACCACTCCAGGGCCTCGAGGTACTCGTCCGTCTCGTAGCGGTTGACCAGCTTGCCGTCGACGAGCTTCCAGTAGTACGGCTTCTCCGGCAGCGCCCCGAAGAAGTTGAACGCCGACCACGTCATGTCGGCGCACGCCCACACCTTGCTCTTCGGCGCGTTGATCTCCTTGCAGAGGTCGAAGAACTCCTGCGTGGTGGTGGGGACCGAGTAGCCCTTCTCCTCGAAGATGTCGGCCCGGTAGAACGGGGTGATGTTCGGCGTCGCCTCGGCCGGCATCGGGAGCCCGCGCAGCTTGCCGGCGAAGATCGCCCGCTGCCAGGCGCCGGTGGGGATGGCCGCGAGGTTCGGGTACGCCTTCACCTTGTCGCCGGAGAGGTACGGGCCGAGGTCGGCGAACTTGTTGGCGATGGCGCTCGGTATCTTGCCGTTCAGTTCCCAGCCGGGGACGACGACGGCATCCGGGATGTTGCTGGACGCGAGGACGGCGCCGAGCTTCTGGCCGTAGGTGTTGCCGTCCTGGTTCTGCCACTTGACCTTGACGCCGGCGCCTTCGTCCATCGCCGTCCAGTACGGGTTGCCCTCACCCGGCGAGGTGCCCCACAGCGGCGCCAGGATGCTCAGCTCGCTGCCCTTGCCGAGCTTCTTCGGCACGGAGACGGCGAGCTGAGCGGCGGGCAGCGCGGTGGTGAAACCGGCGGCCGAACCGTTCTTGCTGGGGATGTCCGGGGTGACCACGGCGGACGGCACGTAGGCGGGAAGCACGTCCTTCAGCTTCTTGCCGGTGGTGGTGCCCTCGTTCTTCGAGCTGCTGCCCGAACCGCCGCAGGCGGCGAGGAGCGGGATGCCCCCGCCCACAGCTGCCGCGACGACCGCGGTCGAGGCGAGGAAACTCCTCCGGCTCGGGACGGAGGGGGAGTTCGGCGTCATTGCGTCAACCCTTCGTGGTGCACCAGGACAGTCCGGCGGTGGCGAGTGCCGTCCGGCTCCTGTGTCTTGAGGTAGCGGGCGTTACCGGCCGAGCCGGCAGCACTGCACCGGCTGAGGCGAAGCAGGTCGATCAAGTGTGTCGTCGAAGCGCTTCGATGTTGCAGCGAGATTAAGTGAAGCCATCCGGCCGCACAAGAGTCGGTTTCCAGATTCCTCGGACCTGTTTCCTAACCGTTTCCTGGTGGAACGAGGCCCGGGTGCCCGCAGCGCTCGGCTCGCACCCTTGACACCTGCGGATTGTGCGCAGAGCATCGAAGCGCTTCGAAGATCCTTCGAGGCGCGCCAACCGTGAATACCTCCCACCTTTCCAAGGGGACCCGCACGTGACGGACCTTCCGCTTCCCTTCCGCGACCCGCAGCTGACCTTCGCCCTGCGCACCGCCGATCTCCTCGGGCGGCTCACGCTCGACGAGCGGATCGCGATGCTGCACCAGTTCGCACCCGCGGTGGAGCGGCTGGGCCTCGGGCCGTTCCGTACCGGACAGGAGGCCCTGCACGGAGTCGCCTGGATGGGCCCCGCCACGGTCTTCCCGCAGGCCGTCGGGCTCGGCGCGACCTGGAACGACGAGCTGGTGCGGCGGGTCGGCGAGGCCGTCGGAAACGAGGTGCGGGCCAAGCGCGCCGAGGACGACCGGGTGGGGCTCAACGTCTGGGCCCCGACAGTGAATCTGCTGCGCCACCCGCTGTGGGGACGCGGCGAGGAGGGGTACTCCGAGGACCCGGCGCTCACCTCCGCGATCGCCGTCGCCTACACCCGGGGGCTGCGGGGCGACGACCCCCTCTACTGGCGCACGGCCCCCGTCCTGAAGCACTGGCTCGCGCACAACAACGAGACCGACCGTGACACCGCCTCCTCCTCGGTCCGCCCGCGCGTCCTGCACGAATACGATCTGCGGGCCTTCCGCGGCGCGGTCCGGGCCGGTGCGGTGTCCGGCGTCATGCCCGCCTACAACCTGGTCAACGGCCGCCCCAACCACGTCTCCCCGCTCCTCTCGCAGGAACTGCGCAGCTGGACCGGACTGCCGCTCGTCGTCTGCTCGGACGCCGGGGCGCCCTCCAACCTGGTCGACTCCGAGCACTACTTCGACACGCACGAGGAAGCCACCGCCGCCTCCCTGAAGGCCGGTGTCGACAGCTTCACCGACCACGGCCAGGACTCCACCGTCATGACCGGACGCATCCGCGACGCGCTCGCCAAGGGCCTGCTCGACGAGGAGGACATCGACAACGCGGTCCGCAGGATCCTCGACCTGCGGTTCAGGCTGGGTGAGTTCGACCCCGAGCTCGATCCGTACGCGGGCGCCGCCGACTTCGACACGGCCGGGCACCGGGCACTCGCGCTGGAGGCCGCGGAGCAGTCCGTCGTGCTGCTCCGGAACGACGGACTGCTGCCGCTCGAGCCGCGTGACGGCCGGACCGTCGCCGTCGTCGGGCTGCTCGCGGACGCCTGCAAGCTCGACTGGTACAGCGGCACACTCCTGCACCGCTCGACCCCGCTCGACGGGCTCCGTGAGCGGTACGGCGCCGAGAACGTCCTCTTCGCCGAAGGCGCGGACCGGATCCGGCTGAAGTGCGCCGAGGGCTGGCTGAGGGTGCCCGAGGCCGTGGCGGCGACGGACGGAGAGGCCCGTGGCGCCGAAGGCGCCCTGGACCCCGCGCTCCTCGCCGGCCGCACCGATCTGCCGCCGCTGACCTGCGGCCGGGCGGCCACCGAGCTCGCCCTCGTCGACTGGGGCGAGGGTGTACTCACCTTCCGTACCGACGAAGGCCTGTACCTCTCCGTCGCCGACGACGGCTACGTACGGGCGTCCGCGGACGAGCCGGGAGGCTGGGTCGTCCAGGAGACGTTCCGCCTGGAGGCGGTGGAGGGACACGACGGCGGACACCGCCTTCTGCACATCGGGACCGGTGGGTACGTCACTGTCGCCGCCGACGGCGCAAAGGTTGCCGAGTCCGGCGAGAAGATTCCCGCGGCCCGCGCCACGGTCTTCGAGACCGAGACCGTCGAGCGCGGTGAGGACGCCGTGGCCCGGGTCGCCGCAGCCGCCGACACGGTCGTCGTGGTCGCCGGGAACGACCCCCACATCAACGGCCGCGAGACCGAGGACCGTACGACGCTCGCCCTCCCCGCCCAGCAGGACCGGCTGTGGCGCACCGCGCACGCCGCCAACCCGCGCACCGTCCTCGTCCTCACCTCCGCCTACCCGTACGCGGTCACCGACGCGGCGGCAGAGCTGCCCGCCCTGCTCTGGACCGCCCACGGCGGCCAGGCCGCGGGCACCGCGCTCGCCCGGATCCTCGCCGGCGACGTGTCCCCGGCCGGACGGCTTCCGCAGACCTGGTACGCCCGCGACGAGGATCTCCCCGGCCTGCTCGACTACGACATCATCGGCTCGCGGCAGACGTACCTGTATTTCGACGGGACCCCGCTCTACCCGTTCGGACACGGGCTCGCCTACACCGACTTCACCTACTCCGCGCTGAGGACGGCGCTGGAGGAGGAGGGCCTGCGGGTCTCGCTGACCGTCACCAACGACGGCGCCGTCGCCGCCGACGAGGTCGCCCAGCTCTACGTCCGGGCGGCGGACTCCCCGGCGGACCTTCCGCTGCGCCGCCTGGTGGGTCACCGCAGGGTGCACCTCGCGGCAGGTGCCGCCGAACGCGTCGAATTCCTCGTGCCCGTCGAGGAGCTGGGCCACTGGAGCGTGGCGCACGGCCGCTGGACCGTCGAGCCGGGCGCCTACGAGATCCTGGCCGGGGCCTCCAGCACCGACATCCGGCTCACCGCCACCGCGATCGTCGACGGCGAGGCGTCCGGCCCGCGCCCCGTCGTGGAACGCGGGCTGGAGGCCGCCGACTACGACGAGCAGCAGGGTACGGAGATCCTCGACCGTACGAAGGTGGTGGGCGACACCGTCGCGGCCGTCGACGACATCGGTCAACTGCTCTTCCGCGCCTGTGACTTCGGCGCGGGTGTGCAGGCGGTCGCCGCGTCCGCCGCGGGCGCCGGATCGGTCACCGTGACGGTGGACGGGCGGACGGCGGAGATCGTCGTCCCCGCCACCGCGGGACCGTACGACTACCGCACCGTCGAGGCCGCGCTCGACATCCGTGGGGTGCACGACGTGCGCGTCACCCTGCAGGGGTCCGTGCGGCTCGCCCGACTCGGATTCACCGCGTGACGGCCGCGCCGCCCGTCCCCGCCGCCCGACCGATTCCCTGTGCCTCCGGAAAGGAGTCCTCATGAAGTTCACCGACGGCTTCTGGCTCATGCGTGAGGGCGTCCGCGCCTCCTACGCGACCGAGATCCGCGATCTGCGCGTCGAGGCCGACCGGTTCACCGCGTACGCCGCGGTCAAGCGGGTGGCCGCACGCGGTGACACGCTCAACACCCCTCTGATCACCGTCGACTGCTTCTCCCCGGCCGAGGGCGTCATCGGCGTACGCGTCACGCACCATGCCGGAAAGGCCCGGCGGGGGCCCGACTTCGCCCTCCTGTCCGGCGACGGCACCGCACCCGCCGCCCGCACCCGCAGGGACGGCGCGGTCACCGAACTCACCAGCGGGCCGCTGACGTTGCGCATGGACGGCGACGGCCCCTGGGGGATGACCTTCCTCGACGCGGACGGCCGGCGCCTCACCGGTGTCGACCCCAAGGGCACGGCGTTCGCCACGACCCCCGACGGTGCCCACCACATGGTCGCCCAACTCGCCCTGAGCGTCGGCGAGAACGTCTACGGTCTCGGTGAGCGCTTCACGCCGTACGTGAAGAACGGCCAGACCGTCGACATCTGGCAGGCCGACGGCGGGACCAGCAGCGACCTGGCGTACAAGAACATCCCGTTCTACCTCTCCTCGCGCGGCTACGGCGTCTTCGTCAACCACCCCGGCAAGGTCTCCTTCGAGATCGGCTCGGAGTCCGTCGGCCAGGTGCAGTTCAGCGTCGAGGACCAGTCGCTGGAGTACTACATCGTCGCCGGCCCGACCCCGAAGGAGGTCCTGGCCCGCTACACGGCCCTGACCGGCCGGCCCGCGCTGCCGCCCGCCTGGTCGTTCGGCCTCTGGCTCACGACCTCGTTCTGCACCTCGTACGACGAGGAGACCGTCACCTCGTTCGTCGACGGGATGGCCGAACGCGACATCCCGCTCAGCGTCTTCCACTTCGACTGCTTCTGGATGCGCGAGTACCAGTGGTCGGACTTCCTGTGGGATCCCGAGGTCTTCCCCGACCCGGAGGGCATGCTGGCCCGGCTCAAGGAGCGCGGGCTGCGGATCAGCATGTGGATCAACCCGTACATCGCGCAGAAGTCCGTGCTGTTCGCGGAGGGTGCCGAACTCGGGTACCTGGTGCGGCGGCCCAACGGCGACGTCTGGCAGTGGGACCTGTGGCAGCCCGGCATGGCGCTGGTCGACTTCACCGACCCCGCAGCCCGGGAGTGGTACAACAGCAAGCTGCGCGCGCTGCTCGACCAGGGTGTCGACTGCTTCAAGACGGACTTCGGCGAGCGCATACCGACCGACGTCGTCTGGCACGACGGCTCCGACCCCGAGCGGATGCACAACTACTACGCGCAGCTCTACAACCGCACGGTCTTCGAGCTCCTGGAGAAGGAGCGCGGAACGGGCGAGGCGGTGCTCTTCGCCCGCTCCGCGACGGCGGGAGGCCAGCAGTTCCCGGTCCACTGGGGTGGTGACTGCTTCGCCTCGTTCACCGCGATGGCCGAGTCGCTGCGCGGCGGCCTCTCGCTGAGCCTGTCCGGCTTCGGCTTCTGGAGCCACGACATCGGCGGCTTCGAGGGCACCCCCGACCCGGCCGTCTTCAAACGGTGGCTCGCCTTCGGCCTGTTGTCCTCGCACAGCCGGCTGCACGGCAACGTCTCCTACCGGGTGCCGTGGGCGTTCGGCGAGGAAGCGGTGGACGTGGCAAGGAAGTTCACCCTGCTCAAGCACCGCCTGATGCCGTACCTGTACGGGGTGGCGGCCGAGGCGCACCGCACGGGCGTCCCGATGATGCGCCCCATGCTGGTGGAGTTCCCCGGCGATCCGGCCTCCCGCACCCTGG
This sequence comes from Streptomyces sp. NPDC059499, assembly GCF_042749285.1. Classification (NCBI taxonomy): domain Bacteria; kingdom Bacillati; phylum Actinomycetota; class Actinomycetes; order Kitasatosporales; family Streptomycetaceae; genus Streptomyces; species Streptomyces sp. NPDC059499. Next base: position 23,765 of record NZ_JBHYTT010000018.1, on the reverse strand, counting down.
ACCGGCAGTACATGCTCGGCTCCGACCTGCTGGTCGCCCCCGTCTTCACCGAGGACGGAGAGGTCGAGTACTACGTCCCCGAGGGCACCTGGACGTCGCTGCTCACCGGCGAACGGATCACCGGTCCCGCCTGGCGCCACGAGACCCACGGCTTCGACAGCCTGCCCCTGCTGGTCAGGGACGGGGCTGTGCTCCCGTGGGGCGCCGACGACCAGCGCCCGGACAGCGACTGGCTGGACGGCCTCACCCTGCGGGTGTTCGGTTCCGGTGACGGTGAGCGGACGGTCACCGTGCCGGACCTGACCGGTGCCCGCGCGGCGGCGTTCCGCGTCGTACGGGATGCCGCGGGTGCGCACGTCGTGGCGGAGGGCACCGACCGTCCGTACCGCGTCACTGTGGAGGAGTCCGGAGCGACGGGGGAGGGGACGGGGACCGTGACAGTCCTCTGATCCGCCTCCCACCCGCACGACGGCCCGCCGTCGGCCCCAGCCAGGGGCCGACGGCGGGCCTTTCTGCGTTACCAGGGGTACGGCAGTGAGTCATGTCACCCAGAGTGAATTTCTCGGCATACATTCCGCCGGGCCGGACAGGTGTCCAGGCCGCTGGTGCGCCCTCATCCCGGTGCACCCGCGCGGAACAGTGCTCGGCCGGACCGGTGCGGAGCGATTCAGGCACGGAAGGCAGATCACTACATGTCGGCTCACCCCTCGTCGGCTCATCCCGCGACGGTGCTGGACACCATCCACATCGACGGGGCCTGGCAGGCCGCGATGTCGGGCGCGACGCGCGAGATCCTCGACCCTGCCGACGCCACCGTCCTGGCCCTCGTCGCGGAGGGCGGCTCCGACGACACCGACGCGGCCGTCGCCGCCGCCCGCCGCGCCTTCGACGACGGCCCCTGGCCGCACAGGCCCGTCGCCGAGCGCGCCGGGCTGCTGCGCCGGGTCGCCGACCTCCTCCAGCGGGACCGCGAGGAGATCGCGATCACCGAGAGCCGCGACACCGGCAAGACCCTGGAGGAAGGGCGCGTCGACGTCGACGACGTGACCAACGCCTTCCGCTACTTCGCCGACCTCGTGATGAACGAGAGCGGCGGCCGGGTCGTCGACGCGGGCGACCCCGACGTCCACAGCGTCGTCGTCCACGAGCCGGTCGGCGTCTGTGCCCTGATCGCCCCGTGGAACTACCCGCTGCTCCAGGCCAGCTGGAAGATCGCCCCGGCGCTCGCCGCCGGCAACACCTTCGTGCTCAAGCCCAGCGAGGTCACACCGCTCTCCACCGTCCACCTCGTCCGGCTGCTCTCCGAGGCGGGTCTGCCGGACGGCGCGGCCAACCTCGTGACCGGCGCGGGCGACCCCGTCGGCGCCCGGCTCTCCGAACACCCGGACGTGGACCTGGTCTCCTTCACCGGCGGCCTCGCCAGCGGTACGAAGGTGGCCCGGGCAGCCGCACCCACGGTCAAGAAGGTCGCCCTGGAACTCGGCGGCAAGAACCCCAACGTCGTCTTCGCCGACGCGTGCGCCACCGACGAGGACTTCGACACCGCCGTCGACCAGGCCCTGAACGCGGCGTTCTTCCACAGCGGCCAGGTCTGCTCCGCCGGGAGCCGGCTCATCATCCAGGAGTCGGTGGCCGAACGCTTCGTTACCGAGCTCGCCCGCCGCGCCGACGCGATCCGGCTCGGCCGCGGCACCGTGGACGGCGTCGAATGCGGCCCGCTCGTCTCCGCCCAGCAGCTCGCCAAGGTCGAGGCGTTCGTCGCCTCCGCCCGCGCGGAGGGCGCGATCGTGCGCTCGGGCGGCGCCCGCCCCGAACCCTCGGACGTACGGCCCGCGAGCGGCTACTTCTACCGGCCCACCGTCCTGGACGGCTGCCACCGCGAGATGAGGGTGGTCCGCGAGGAGACCTTCGGGCCGATCCTGACCGTCGAGACCTTCCGTACCGAGGAAGAGGCCGTCCGGCTCGCCAACGACACGGACTACGGGCTCGCGGGCGCCGTCTGGACGACCGACGCGGGCCGTGCCCGACGCGTCGCGGGACGGCTGCGGCACGGCACCGTCTGGATCAACGACTACCACCCGTACCTCCCGCAGGCGGAGTGGGGCGGCTTCGGCAAATCCGGTACCGGCCGTGAACTCGGGCCCACCGGGCTCGCGGAGTACCGCGAGGCCAAGCACATCTACCAGAACCTCAACCCGCGTCCGCAGCGCTGGTTCGCGGGCTGAACCGGTCGCCGTCCCCCCGACGTACCCCCGGCTGTTCGCAGCACCACGCACACGCAAGCACCTTGCAGAAGGAGCAGTGACCGATGCCCCCGTCCCCCCGCACCGCACGCCCCGAACCTGTCGACTACGTGATCGTCGGCGGCGGCACCGCCGGCTCGGTGATCGCCTCCCGCCTCACCGAGGACCCCGACGTCACCGTCACGGTCATCGAGGGCGGCCCCACGGACATCGACCGCGACGACGTCCTCACCCTGCGCCGCTGGCTCGGGCTCCTCGGGGGAGACCTCGACTACGACTACCCCACGACCGACCAGCCGCGCGGCAACTCCCACATCCGTCACAGCCGGGCCCGGGTCCTCGGCGGCTGCTCCTCGCACAACACGCTGATCAGCTTCAAGCCGCTGCCCGGCGACTGGGACGAGTGGGCCGCGGCGGGCGCCGAGGGCTGGGACGCGGCGTCCATGGACCCGTACTTCGCCCGGCTGCGCAACAACATCGTGCCGGTCGACGAGAAGGACAGGAACGCCATCGCCCGCGACTTCGTCGACGCGGCGCAGGCGGCGGCCGGAGTCCCGCGCGTCGACAGCTTCAACAGGAAGCCCTTCCACGAGGGTGCGGGCTTCTTCGACCTCGCCTACCACCCGGAGAACAACAAGCGGTCGTCCGCGTCCGTCGCCTACCTCCACCCGCACATCGAGGCCGGCGACCGCCCCAACCTCGAGATCCTGCTGGAGACCTGGGCGTACCGGCTGGAGTTCGAGGGCGACCGAGCCACCGGCGTACACGTGCGCACCGCGGACGGCGAGGAGGTGCTGCTGCGCGCGGCCCGTGAAGTCATCGTCTGCGCCGGCGCGGTGGACACCCCGCGACTGCTCATGCACTCCGGCGTCGGACCGGCGAAGGACCTGGAGGACCTGGGCATCCCCGTCGTCCACGACCTCCCGGGTGTGGGCGAGAACCTGCTGGACCACCCGGAGTCGGTCATCGTCTGGGAGACCGACGGGCCCATCCCGGAGAACTCCGCCATGGACTCGGACGCGGGCCTGTTCGTACGCAGGGATCCCGAATCCCGGGGCCCCGACCTGATGTTCCACTTCTACCAGATCCCCTTCACCGACAACCCGGAGCGCCTCGGGTACGAGAGGCCGGCGCACGGGGTGTCGATGACCCCGAACATCCCCAAGCCGCGCAGCCGCGGCCGGCTCTACCTCACGAGCGCCGACCCCGAGGTCAAACCCGCCCTGGACTTCCGCTACTTCACGGACGAGGACGACTACGACGGGCGCACCCTGGTCGACGGGATCAAGCTCGCCCGCGAGATCGCGAAGACGGAACCGCTGGCCCACTGGCTCACGCGCGAGGTGTGCCCGGGCCCCGAGGTGACCTCCGACGAGGACATCAGCGAGTACGCCCGCAAGGTCGCCCACACCGTCTACCATCCGGCCGGCACCTGCCGGATGGGCGCGGTGGAGGACGCCGCCGCGGTCGTCGACCCCCAGCTGCGCGTCCGCGGCCTGCGGGGCCTACGCATCGCGGACGCGTCAGTCTTCCCGACCATGCCCGCCGTGAACCCCATGATCGGCGTGCTCATGGTGGGCGAGAAGTGCGCCGAACTGCTCTCAGCAGCCCCGACCGCCGGAGGCGATGTCCGATGACCGAAGCCAGTACCCCTGTGTTCAGCGTCCGCGACCTCTGGAAGGTCTTCGGCCCCAAGGCCGACCGCATCCCCGGCAGTGAGCACGCGGAACTGCCCGCCGCCGAACTGCGGACACGCACCGGCTGCACCGCCGCCGTACGCAACGTCTCCTTCGACGTCAAGAAGGGTGAGGTCTTCGTCGTCATGGGCCTGTCGGGATCCGGCAAGTCCACCCTCGTACGCTGCCTCACCCGGCTGATCGAACCCACCAGCGGCACCGTCGCCATCGACGGCGAGGACGTCCTGGCCATGGACCGCACCCGGCTGCGCGAACTGCGCCGCCACCGTGCCGCGATGGTCTTCCAGCACTTCGGGCTGCTGCCGCACCGCACCGTCCTGGACAACGTCGCCTACGGCCTGGAGATCCAGGGCATCGGGAAGGCCGAACGCCGGGCCAAGGCGGCCGAGCTGGTGGACAAGGTCGGCCTGACGGGCCTTGAGAGCCGCCGCCCGGCCCAGCTCTCCGGTGGCCAGCAGCAGCGCGTCGGGCTGGCGCGCGCGCTCGCCGTCGACCCGTCCGTCCTCCTGTTCGACGAACCGTTCAGCGCGCTCGACCCGCTGATCCGCAGGGAGATGCAGGACGAAGTCGTCCGGCTGCACAAGGAGGAGGGCCGCACCATGGTCTTCATCACCCACGACCTGAGCGAGGCACTGCGCCTGGGCACCCGCATCGCCCTGATGCGCGACGGCGGCATCGTGCAGCTCGGCACCCCCGAGGAGATCGTCGGGTCGCCCGCCGACGACTACGTACGCGAGTTCGTACGCGACGTACCGCGCGAACAGGTCCTCACCGTCTCCACCGCCATGCGGCCCCCGGCCGCCGGAGAGAGCGAACACGGCCCGGCGCTGCGCCCCGAGGCGACCGTCTTCGAGGCCATAGAGGCGGTCGCCCGCTCCGGTGACCGGACAGCCCGGGTCATGGACGACGGCAGGCTGGTCGGCATCGTCGACCACGCCTGCCTGCTCGACGTGGTCGCGGGCACGGGGGCCCGCGAGGTGAGCGTCTGATGGCAACCGCCCAGGCCGCCACCACGGCCGCAGCAGTCCCCCCGGGCAGCGGGCCCCTCGCCGCCCTGCGCGGTCGCCCCGCACTCGGCAAACTCCTGATCCTGCTGGCGATCGCCGCGGTCGCCGTACCCCTGCTCCACGCGCGGTGGGGAGGGGGCGTCTGGCCCACGGCCCTGACCGTCGACCTGACCGAGCCGCTCGGCGAGGTCAACGACTGGATCATCGCCAACCGCGACAGCCACCCGCTGTTCCTCTACTTCTTCGGCCACATCAGCAACGCCGTCGTCCTGTCCGTACGCGGCGTCTACCTGGTGCTTCTCGCGCTCGGCTGGGCCGGTGTCACCGCGCTCGCCGCGGTCGTCGCCTGGCGGGTGGCCGGACTGCGGCTCGCGCTGACCGCCGCTCTCTCCTTCGGTGTCTGCGGCCTGCTGGGCATGTGGGTGCCGACCATGCAGACGCTCGCGCTCATGATCGTCGCCGTGCTCGCCTCCGTGGTGCTCGGCATGCTCCTCGGGCTCGCCGCCGGGCTGTCGGACCGTACGTTCCGGGTTCTGCGGCCCGTGCTGGACACCATGCAGGTGCTTCCCGCCTTCGCGTACCTGCTGCCCGTCGTGCTGGTCTTCGGCATCGGAGTGCCCGGCGCGGTCCTCGCGACCGTCGTCTACGCGGCTCCGCCGATGGCACGGCTCACCGCGCTCGGTCTGCGCGGAGCCGACGCCGGCGTCATGGAAGCCGTGGCCTCGCTGGGCGCGACCGGCAGGCAGCGACTGCTGACGGCACGGCTGCCGCTCGCCCGCAAGGAACTGCTCCTCGGCCTCAACCAGACGATCATGATGGCCCTCTCGATGGCCGTCATCGCCTCCATCATCGGCGCCGGCGGCCTCGGTGACCGCGTCTACCAGGCGCTGTCCTCCGTCGACGTCGGTGCCGCGCTCGCCGCGGGCATCCCGATCGTACTGCTCGCCGTCGTCCTGGACCGTACGACCGAGGCGGCCGGCCGGAGGATCGGCGCGGAACCCACCGGACCCGTCGCGCTGCGAGGGCTGCGGGGCTGGGGACTCGCCGCGGTGATCGCCGCCGCCGTCGCCGTCGTCGGGCGGTTCACCGGCGGCCGCGTCTGGCCCGAGAGCGGGATCGTGGCCATCGCGGGCCCCGTCAACACCGCCAAGGACTGGATGGTCGACCACCTGTACACCGGCGTCCCCGTCATCGGCGGCACCGCCGACTGGGCCGCCCACTTCACCGACTGGGTCCTCAACCCGCTGCGCAGCGGACTGCAGGGCCTGCCCTGGTGGTCCGTCCTGCTGGTCGTCGCCGCGCTCGCCTGGACCATCGGCACCTGGCGCACGGCGCTGACGGCCGTGCTGGCCATGGCCGCCATCGGGGTCCTCGGTGTCTGGGAGCCGTCGATGGACACGCTCAGCCAGGTCCTCGCCGCCGTCGCGGTCACCCTGGTCCTCGGCTTCGCCGTCGCCATCGGCGCCGCACGCAGCGAACGTCTCGAACGGCTGCTGCGCCCCGTCCTGGACGTCTTCCAGACCATGCCGCAGTTCGTCTACCTCATCCCGGTCGTCGCCCTCTTCGGCGTCGGCCGCGCCCCCGCCGCCGCGGCAGCCGTCGTCTACGCCCTGCCCGCCGTCGTCCGCATCACCACCCAGGGGCTGAGGGGCGTCGACCCCGCCGCGATGGAGTGCGCCCGCTCGCTCGGCGCCACCCCCGGACAGCAACTGCGCCAGGTCCAGCTCCCGCTGGCCAGGCCCGCCCTGCTGCTCGCCGTCAACCAGGGCGTTGTCCTGGTCCTCGCGGTGGTCATCATCGGCGGCCTCGTGGGTTCCGGCGCACTCGGGTACGACGTCGTGTTCGGCCTCGCCCAGGGCGACCTGGCCACCGGCCTCGTCGCCGGTGCGGCCATCGTCTGCCTCGGGCTGATGCTGGACCGGGTCACCCAGCCCACCACCCGACGCCGCCGGAAGGAGAGCTGACATGGCTCGCACCCGTACCCGCGCACACCTGCGCACGTCCGCGACCGTCGCCTCGGCCGCGGCCCTGCTGGCCGTCACCGGCTGCGGTGCCGCGGACATGACGAAGCAGGCGTCCCCGTTCGCCGCCCCCGCCGACATCAGGACCGTCACGCTCTCCGTGCAGTCCTGGGTCGGCGCCCAGGCCAACGTGGCCGTCGCCCAGAAGCTCCTGGAGGACGAACTGGGCTACCGCGTCGACCTCGTCCAGACCGACGAGGTCCCCGCCTGGGACGCCCTCAGCCAGGGCAGGGTGGACGCCATCCTGGAGGACTGGGGCCACCCCGACCAGGAGAAGCTGTACATCCAGGACAAGAAGACCATCGTCCCCGGGGGCGACCTCGGCGTCACGGGGCACATCGGCTGGTACGTACCCAAGTACTGGGCCGACGAGCACCCCGACGTCACCGAGTGGAAGAACCTCGACAAGTACGCCGACGAACTGCGCACCCCGGAGAGCGGTGACAAGGGCCAGCTGATGGACGGTTCACCGTCCTACGTCACCAACGACAAGGCCCTGGTGAAGAACCTCGGCCTGGACTACAAGGTCGTCTTCGCCGGCTCCGAGGCCGCGCAGATCACCCAGATCCAGCAGTTCGCCAAGGAGAAGAAGCCCTTCCTCAGCTACTGGTACCAGCCGCAGTGGCTGTTCAACGAGGTGCCGATGGTGGAGGTGAAGCTCCCCGAGTACACCGATGCGTGCGGTGCCAAGGACCCGGCCGACATCGACTGCGCGTACCCGCAGACGCCGCTGCAGAAGTACCTCAACGCGGACTTCTCCCAGCGGGGCGGTGAGGCCGCGGCCTTCCTGAAGAAGTTCAACTGGTCGGAGAAGGACCAGAACGAGGTCTCCGAGATGATCGCCTCCGAGCGGCTGGCGCCCGGCGAGGCAGCCGAGCGCTGGATCGAGGAGAACCCCGACGTGTGGAAGAAGTGGCTGGTCCGGTGACCTGAGCCGGGCACCTCCTTCCGGACAGGGCCTCAGCCGCCGCGGCACACGCCGCGAACGGCTGAGGCCCTTCGCGTGACCCGCCGCAGGGGCCTTGCCGTCCAGGCCGCGGCCGGGGTGTCACGCACGGTCCTGGCCAGGGCCGCGCTACGGGAGACCGCACTCCCTCCGGCGCCGGCGCTCCTGCTCGTGGGCGCCGGAGGCGCGGCGCAGTAGGTGTCGTACTACGGCATCGTGGGCGCCGGCTCCCTACCGCTGCTCCCGCTCCTCGTCCCCGCGGCGGTCCGCGCGGCCGGCCTGCCTGCCGCGGCGACGTCGCTGCCCCTCCTGCGACGCGTGAGGCACCCGGCGGAGCCGGATTTGACCAGTTGCACCTGTATCGGCCCGGGGGACAGGGAGTGACGGACGGTCTCGATGCTGATTGGGTGGTGAGGTTGGTTATGTTGTTGCAGGTCCATGACAGTGCGTCCCGTGGGGCGCGACGCGCACGGGCCCTGAACAAGGCGGTTTGGGTGGAGCTGGCTACGGCCTTCAACGACGCGTGGAACCGGCAGCCGGATCCGGCGGACCGGCCCGGCGGACATCGGCCATCGAACCCGCAGTGGGTGCTCGTCTCGGCCCTGTGGTTGCTCGCCGCCTGGACAGTGGAATCCACACCCGGGTGGGCGTCGACGCTGGTACTCGACAAGAGCGGTGGCCCCCGCGACGAGCCATGGCCGGCTCCTTCTGAGCAGCTTGCCGCGATCGCGGACCTGCCGGAGGTCACGGGTGCTGTCCCGTACGCCGGCATGTTGTCGAAGGACAACCACTCCACGCCGCACGAAGAACTGGTGTCGCTCATCGCCGGGGCGGCCCACGTGCAGGACGCGCGTCGGACGTCGTTGGTGCGGTACTTCGCAAACGAGGCAGTGGGCGGTGACCTACTGCGTCTCACCACGACCGACGATGACCCAGCCCTGCACCTGTTGCACCGGGACTACCGCGGCACGATGCGGGTGACCCTCGCGCCGGCACCGACGGTGCAACAGCCGCCGGTCATCGCTGCCGACGGTGGCGACGGTGCGATCCGCACCCGGATTTCCTGCCTCGCCACGCTTCTGAGCGACCTCCTCATGGTGAACAACAACAACTCTGTCGACTTCCGGTTCCGGATCGGCACGCTCCCCGAGGACGACGCACAGGTCGGCGACCGCCTCACCGCCGCTTCCTGCTGGTGGTCGGCCACCCGCGAGGACGCCGAGGAGTACGCCGACGACAAACAGAGGTTCCGCCCGATTACGTTCACCGAACTGCGGACGTCGCTCCACAACGACGCCCGGCTCTCCCTCGTCGACAACTGGGACGGCTCGTGGAGCGGCATCGACGAGATGCCCGAGGTCCCGGCCGGCCACGTCGTGAATCATCTCGTCGACGACCTGGTCGACGTCATCGAGGGCCGGCTGGGCGGCGCGCTCGTCGCGGTGAACGGGTACCTGCCCACCGGGTGGCCGCCGGCGGACCCCACCGGCGAGGACGACGACGGCGAGTACACGTACGTGCTGTTCGTCCGGGGTGACGAAGTGGGTGTCCTCGACATCGACCGATCCTGCTGAGCGTGTACAACGGCACGAGGGCGCGGTCACCGGCGAGCCGTTCACCGAGTGGGTACTGCAGGACACCGGCGGACGTACGGCGATCCCCGCGTGCAGAGTCCTCAGGTGTTCAACGGGTTTTCTGCCCCGGTCGCGGCGGATGCCGGACGGTAACCGGTTCTTCGTGCCCCTTTCGGGCTTCGAGTACTGCACGTGGCGCACGGACCTACCCGGAGGGCGGGACGCCGTCCCAGCGCGGGACCAATGCGGGGCTGCGCGATTCGACCAGGGCCAGTCGGCCGGACACCGGCGGCGGGAAGCGGCTTCCGTACAGTTCGGCGGCCGCGGCGATCTGCGCGCGGGCGAAGGTGGCGGCCGGGCACCTTCGCGGTCCGAGGCCGAACGGCAGGAACCAATGCGGCGCCGGCGTCGTCTGCCATCGGCGCAGGGTGTACTCGTCGGGCCGGGCCCAGGCCCGCTGGTGCCGGTGGATGAGCCAGGGGCTGATGACGACCAGGTCCCCCGCGGCGAAGGGGAAGGCCCGGCGCGGCTCCACGATCCGCCGGGCGATCATGAAGCTCGGCGGGTACATCCTGAGGACTTCGTCCAGGGCCGGGCGGGTGCACTGCGGGGCGACACCGAGAGAGACGGCGCTCAGGACGGCCGCCGTTGTGCTGCCCCAGCCCGCCAGGATCATGGCCCGGAGCTCCTCGGCGATGCGGGGCGTGGTCCAGCCCTCGTCGCGCAGGTGCAGGGTGAACCCGGAGCGCGAGCCCTTGACCAGCGCGTGGACGAAGGAGGCGAGGTCGTCCTCGGTGCCGGCGGGGCGGCAGGCGGTCGGCCCGGCCGGCCGTTCCAGCCGGGCCCAGCTCGTCCGTACGAGCTCCCGGAGCCGTCCGCCGTCCACCGCACCCGGCTCCTGCCCGGTGAGCTGGGCGAGCAGCGAGGCGGACAGGGCTTCGGTCAGCGGCCCCGGCCCCGGCGGTGACTCCCGCCCTCGGAGCGCCGCCGTGAGGTGTCCGGCCAGCAGGTGACGCCGCCGGGCCTCCCACCCCAAGGCGGTGACGAGCCGGCGCTTTACGCCGCGCACGTGGTCGGCGTGTAGGACGCCGACGCCGCCCAGCAGCCGTTGGGAGTGCGCGGGCCGCGACTTCTGCCCGGCGGACGAGGTCAGCAGCGCGCGCGCGTTGGGCAGGTCCGAGACGAGCCAGCCGGTCTCGCCGCCGAAGGCACACGGTGACACCGGTCCTGCGGACGCCGTGTCATGAGACCTTATCGCGTCGAAGAGTTCGGGCCGCTGCGCCAGCGACAGGCCCGGGAACCGGTCGCCGGGGCTCACCCGGATTCCGCCACCGGCCGGCCGGGTGAGCCCCCGGCCTTGAAGCGCAGCAGCGTGCGGGCGCTGGGCTCCTTGATGGCGGGGCCGCGATGCAGGGCGGCGTAGTTGTCGAAAACGAGCACGCGGGAGGGGGCGACCACTGCCTCGTACCAGCGCGTCGCGCCATCCACCGCGCGCTCCAGGGACCGGCAGGCGAGGGACACGGCGGGCGGGCCGCCGTCGATCACCTCGTCCAGTGCGGGGCGGAACCAGCGGGGTACGACGCCCCGCACCGGAGCGCGGAGCTGCGCCAGTTCGGGGTAGCGCAGGCGCCAGGCGACGTCGTGGTCCCGCAGAACATCCAGTGCCTCAGCCGCACCGGGCCACGACGCGTCCACCTCGTCCCACGGCAGCACGCCGGTCGCGGGCTCGTGCAGGGCGGGGTCCGCACGCAGGAGGCCGAGGATCGTCCACCGATTGGGCGTGACCCAGGGGGTACTGTCGGTGTGCCAGTTCTGCTCGTAACGGTCGGCCCCACCAGTCGGCACCTCGGAGACCGATCCGCCGAGCGTGGGGTCGACGGGGTGGTGGACGTGCCCGAGCAGGGCGCCAACGGCCGACACCACGGCGAGCGTCCACCGGGACTCGGAGAAGCTCAGCGTGACGCTCCGCGCGGATCCGGCCAGCGCCGAGCGCAGCGAAGCGGTGAAGTCCGGGTACTGCTCGTCGGCCCGGCGCAGCTCGTCGAGCCGTCCCGAGCGGCGGGCGGTGTCCAGCCCCTCCGCAAGCTGTGACGGCGCCTGCGCGGGCCAATCGTCCAGAGTCCGGGCCCAGCGGGCGGGAACGGGCAGGTGCGGAACGGACAGAGGCGGCATCTCAGTTCACCGCCCCTTCCCCGAAGTGCCGGGACAGGAGCCTGCGGACCTGTTCGATGCTCTGCGTACTGGCCTGCTCGGTGACGAACACGTCCAGGTCCTCGTGGTGGGTGACCTCGCCCCAGGCCCCGTCGAACGCCTGTGACATCCCGGTCAGCACACTGAGCCCGAAGGAGGGGTACGCCGAGTCCATGGCGTGTGCGAGGAAGAACGCGAGGCTCCGCTGACGGGTGGTGTAGGGGTCACGCTCCCGGTAGTTCTCCAGACTGAAATTCGGATGGCAGGCGTCGAGCAGCAGCTTGGGGGCCTTCCACACGGGCATCACCACCCGGTGCCTGCCCACGGTGCGGACCGGATAGGAGAGCGGGCGTCGGCCGTTCATCACCATGAACATGGCCTCGGCCAGCAGATCCTCGCGGTTGTATCCGAATGCCAGGTCGCGCAGACCCTGCTGGTCGGCGAGTTTCCGCGCCGTGCGCAGGATCAGGAAGGTTCCGAAGAAGTGCAGCGCCTCGTGAGTGAAGGTGTCGCTGAAGTCCTTGTAGAGCTCGTCCATCGATGTTCTGACGCCGAGGAGTTCCGCAATGTCCTCGGGGCTCAGTACACGGTGGTCGATTCCAAGGTCCTGGCACAGCACTCCCGCCCGAACCGCGGCCTCCGGAGAGAAGACGGCGCCGAATACCAGGGTGAAGGCTGTGAGCCGGTTGCGTGGAACGGAGTTGGCGAGCCCGTAGGCCAGCGCGTTACTGTCACCACCCCCGGAGATGCCGAATACGCAGCCGCCGTCGGAAAGCGCGTACTTCTCCTCAAATTCGGCCACCTGCGAGGCGACGATGCTCCGGGCCTCGTCCTGCCCCACCGTCGCGTGAACTTCGTGTGCCGTTCCGTCCGGCGCCGTGCGAACAGACCGGAAGCCGATCCCCGCGCCCGGTGGGCCGACAGGCCCCAGGGGTTCCCCGTCGGCAGGCAGCACCGTGGGGAACAGTGTGTTGCGGATGGCCCGCACGAGCAGCCGTTCGGCGTCTTCGGGCAGGTCGTCCAGCCGTGTCGTCAGGGGGACAGGCGTCGCGGTGGCACCTTTGACGACGTAGGGCTGGAACATGGTCTCCGGGAGGCGGTTGGCGGCGAGAAGCTCGCCGATCGTCAGGTCCGCCAGCCCCAGGGTGCGGGTGCCGAGTACGTCCTCAAGGTGGACGGGCAGCTGTTGCGACACGCATCCGCTCCTTTGTCAGGGTCAGACCTGGGCGGTGAGCGCGGAGGTGCAGAGGACGAATTCGACGCCCTCCGCTGTCATCCGGTCCATTCCGAGGGAGGGCAGCGTGGTGAACACGATGTCTTCCGCCCGCAGGTCGTCTTCGGTCCCTGTGCGATCAATGATTTCCACGAACATTGATTCCCCCTGGGGGTGGTCGGCGGTAAGGCCGTACGCGATCGGGGGCTCACCGTAGCACCGAAATTTGGTGATCAGAATGGAACCTGGAAATTATCTGGTTCTGCTTTTAGGGCGTCCGGAGGGGTGCATGTTTCTTAGGGATATCCGAGTTATCGGGAGGGGCTGGTGGGATCCAGAGAATTCCGGGCGGGAATTCCCAGATAATTCCGACCCCCAGTCGCCACCTTCCTTCGGCAGGCAGTAGTCTCGCGAGAGACCCGCAAGAAGACCGTGTCCAGCTTCGCCCGGAACCCGGCGCGATCACGCAGCGGTCTCGGCCTGGCCCACCCTGTTCCACGGCACCGGCCCATGCGCCAGGGATTCTCACGCAGTTGATGAACGAAGCGATGTGGGGGCCGCCGGTGCACCCGTCCCGTTCGGTGCCTATGTTCTGAATGATCTGGTCGCGGGTGGCGTCGAGTTCCTGGGGACAGCGACGGCGAACCCCTGCTGATCCGCACCACGCTCCTGGACGCCCGGGACAGGCGTACCTACGAGCGTGAGCTCCTGCGAGCCAGTCAGGAGGCCGAACACGACCGCGAACGCCTGCAGCGCACCCTGATCCCGTCGGCTCTCGAACCGGTTCCGGGCCTGGACGTTGCCGCGCACTACCACTTCGCCTCCCCCGACGAGGTGGGCGGTGACTTCTACGATCTGTTCCCGCTGGCCGCCGGACGCTGGGGGTTCTTCATGGGGGACGTGCGCGGCAAGGGTGCGGGGGCGGCAGTGGTGACGTCCTTGGCGCGGTACACCCTGCGAGCCGCAGCGGTCTCCGATCCCGTACCGGCCACGGTGCTGGGCAACCTCAACACCGCGCTCGACCAGCATTTCCATGAGGACGAACCGACCTTCTGCACCGTGATCTTCGGCCTGCTCACACCCGTGGGGAACGATGTGGGATTCCATGTCGTCCTGGCCGGCGGCGGTCACCCCCCTGCCCTGCTGCTGCGTGCCGACGGCAGCGCCGACTACCTGCCGACGCCGGGCGGGCAGCTGGTCGGTGTCGTGCCGGATGCGCAGTTCACCACAACCACCATGGACCTGGGGCCCGGTGACACTCTGCTGCTCTACACCGACGGTCTGACCGAGGCGCGCACCGGGAACGCAGGTGGACGCTACGGCGACGAAGCCCTCCTGGACTTCGCGCGTTCCCTCGCACCCACCTCGGCCCCCGGTGCCGTCGAAGCCCTTTCCGCACTCCTGGACTCGTTCGGCGAGGGACTCGACGACGACACCGCGCTCCTGGCGATGAGCGTGCCCCCGGGCGAGCGGTGATGGACCGGGGCCGAGGGCGGCGATCAGGCCCCGGCCCCTGCGGGTTCAGCGGTCGTGACCGACGGGAGCACCGAGGTGCGGAGCGCCTGGTTCGGCTCCGCACCTGAAGCATGTCGGGCCGCCCGGTGGGGCACGGACCCGCGTCAGTGGGATGCGGCGGTCAGCCGACGGGCCGGGCCGCCGCCTCCGTTCCGGGCCGCTCGAACTGCGTGCGGTACAGCTCCTCGTACCGCCCGCCGAGTGCCAGCAGCTCCTCGTGCGTGCCCCGTTCGGCGACCCGGCCCTCCTCGATGACCAGGATCAGGTCGGCGGCCCGCACCGTGGAGAGCCGGTGGGCGATCACCAGGGCGGTGCGGCCCTCCAGGGCCTCGGCCAGGGCCTCCTGGACGGCCGCCTCCGAGGTGGAGTCCAGGTGCGCGGTCGCCTCGTCGAGGATGACGACCCGCTGACGGGCCAGCAGCAGCCGTGCGATGGTGAGCCGTTGCCGTTCGCCGCCGGAGAGCCGGTAGCCGCGCTCGCCGACCACCGTGTCCAGGCCCTCGGGCAGGGACGCCACGAGGCCGTCCAGGCGGGACCGGCGCAAGGCGTCCCAGATGTCGTCCTCCGTGGCCTCCGGCCGGGCCAGGAGCAGATTGGCGCGCACCGACTCGTGGAAGAGGTGCCCGTCCTGGGTGACCATGCCGAGGGTCTCGCGGATGGAGTCGGCGGTCAGATCGCGTACGTCGACGCCGTTCAGACGTACGGAGCCCGCATCGGCGTCGTACAGCCGCGGCAGCAGCTGGGCGATCGTCGACTTGCCCGCGCCGGACGAGCCGACGAGCGCGACCATCCGTCCGGGCCGCGCGGTGAAGGAGACGTCGTGCAGCACCTGCGTACCGCCCCGTGAGTCGAGCGTGGCGACCTCCTCCAGTGAGGCGAGGGAGACCTTGTCGGCCGACGGATAGCCGAAGGACACCCCGTCGAACTCCACGGACACCGGACCGTCCGGCACCCGGCGGGCATCCGGCTTCTCGGCGATGAGCGGCTTCAGATCGAGGATCTCGAAGACCCGCTCGAAGCTCACCAGAGCACTCATCACCTCGACGCGTGCACCGGCCAGTGCCGTCAGCGGGGCGTAGAGGCGGGTGAGCAGCAGGGCCAGGGCGACGACCGCCCCGGGCTCGAGGCTGCCGCGCAGCGCGTAGTAGCCGCCGAGTCCGTAGACCAGCGCGAGGGCCAGGGCGGACACCAGAGTGAGCGCCGTGATGAACGTGGACTGGAGCATGGCCGTACGGATGCCGATGTCGCGGACCCGGCCCGCTCGGGCGGCGAACGCGGTGGACTCGTCGGCGGGGCGGCCGAAGAGCTTGACGAGGGTCGCGCCCGGCGCCGAGAAGCGCTCGGTCATCTGCGTGCCCATGGTGGCGTTGTGACCGGCGGCCTCGCGCTGCAGCGCCGCCATCCGGGAACCCATCCGGCGGGCCGGCACGACGAACACCGGCAGCAGGACCAGGGCGAGCAGCGTGATCTGCCAGGAGATCGTGAGCATCACGGCCAGGGTCAGCAGCAGGGTGACGGCATTGGAGACCACGCCGGAGAGGGTGCTGCTGAAGGCCCGCTGGGCGCCGATCACATCATTGTTCAGCCGGCTGACCAGCGCACCGGTCCGGGTCCGGGTGAAGAAGGCGACCGGCATCCGCTGCACATGGTCGAACACGGCGGTACGCAGATCGAGGATCAGCCCCTCGCCGAGCGTGGCGGACAGCCACCGGGTGAGGAGACCGAGCCCGGCCTCCGAAACGGCGATCAGGGCGATGAGCAGAGCGAGCCGCGTGACCGTACCGGTGTCCCGGCCCTGCACGATCGCGTCGACGACGCGTCCGGCGAGCACGGGTGTGGCCACCGCGAGCAGCGCGGTGGCCACACTGAGGAGCAGGAAGCGCTGGATCCGCCCCCGGTGCGGCCGGGCGAACGCCGCGATGCGGCGCAGCGTCGCCCGGGAGAAGGGCCTGCGGTCCTGTTGCGCGTTCATCGTGCTGTGCAGCGATGTCCACGCCGTGACTTCCATGTCCATGCGAGTGCCTCCGGAGTCGGGTCCTACGCATGGAACGCTATGACCTCAAGTAAGCTTCAGGTCAACCCTGAGGGGATCGGCGCGCCCGTACGGTCGCCATGACCTCCCGGTCCGGCTGCAGTGTCAGTGTCGGCATGGGGTTGATCACGCCCGGATCCACCTCCAGTTCGAAACGGCGCGCCAGGACGGCGAGGACCAGGACCGCCTCGACCATCGCGAAGCGCGTACCGAGGCAGACCCGGGGGCCGCCGCCGAACGGATACCAGGCGTACTCCGGGATCTCGTCCCCGTGCTCCGGGTCCCAGCGCTCCGGACGGAACGCCTCCGGCCGCGGGAACCAGCGCTCGTCCCGGTGCGTGGCCCACTGACTGCTCCACACCCGGGTGCCTTCCGGCATCGGAACGCCGCCGATCCGAGCCCCTTCCTTCGCGATGCCGGTGACGAGCCAGATCGTCGGATACAGCCGCAGGGTCTCCTTCACCACCGCCTGGGCGTAGGTCAGTTGCGCGTAGTCGTCGATGCCGGGCTCCCGGTCGCCCAGTACCCGGTCCAGCTCCTCGGTGAGCGCCGCGCGTGCCTCGGGGTTGCGGGACAGCAGGTACCAGGCCCACACGAGTGTCGAGCTGGTCGTCTCGTGCCCGCCGATGTACAGGGTGACCGTCTCGTCGCGTATCTCCTCGTCGGTGAGGTGCGCGCCGGTCTCGTCCACCGCCGTGAGCAGCCGGCTCAGCAGGTCGGGGCGCTCGCCCTCCCCGTCGCGGTGGCGGGCCACCACCCGGCCGACCTCGGCGTCGATCACCGCGGCGGCCTTCTTGATCCTGGCCCGGCCGGGCGTCGGCACCCAGTCGGGCAGGATCGCGCCGAGGCCGCTGAACTCCTTGCCGATCTCCTGCTGTGCGATGTCCATCGCCCGGCCCATCGACTCCGCGTCCGCCGGGGTGTCCACCCCGAAGATCGTGCGGACCGCGATCTTCTGGGTCAGGGCCGCCATCTCCCGCTTGATGTCGATGCGTTCGCCCCCGGACCAGGTGTCCGCGAGGTCCACCGTGCAGGCCGTCATCGTCGACGCGTACGACTTCACCTGCTTGGGACGCACCGACGGCTGCACCAGCGAACGCTTGCGCCGCCAGTCCGGACCGCGCGCGACCACCACGCCGTTGCCCATCACCGTGCGGAACGCGATCCCCAGCAGCGGCTGGTCGAAGGTGCGTTCCGTCTCGGTGAGCAGCTCGCCTATGCAGTCGGGGTCGGAGATGAAGACGCAGTTGTTGCGGCCGAAGCGCCAGCTCACCATGGACCCGTAGCCGCGCAGCCGCTCGAAGAAGGCGAGCGGGTCCTTCCCGAACTGCGGCAGACTCCCTAAAAGGGGCAGGCCCTTCGGACCCGGTACGAGCGTATGACCGCGCGGCTCGGCATCGACAGCCGCACCGGTTTCCGTGGACATGAGGGACTCCCGTCATCTGCCGTGTGGAGTACGTGAGTTGCTGAGCGTAGCCCCCAGCCTGACAGGTGTTCGAACGTGACGGTCCTATGCCGGCCGCTTCGGCTGGAGCCCCGCGTACACCCCGCCCCCGCGCACCAGCTCCTCGTGCGTACCCACCTCGGCCACGCGGCCGCGGTCCATCGCGACGATGCGGTCCGCCGCTCGGATCGTGGAGAGCCGGTGCGCCACCACGAACACCGTGCGGCCGTGTACCAGCCGGGCCAGCGCCTCCTGGACCAGTGCCTCCGACCGGGTGTCCAGGGCGGACGTCGCCTCGTCCAGGATCAGCACCCGCGGATCGCGGATCAGGGCCCGGGCAATGGCGAGGCGCTGCTTCTGACCGCCCGAGAGCCGTGCGCCGCGCTCACCCACGACCGTGTGGATTCCGTCGGGCAGTGACTCGACGAACTCCAGTGCGTTGGCGTCCGCGAGCGCGCGGCGGACCGCCCCCTCCTCCGTGTCGCCCATGCCGTAGGTGACGTTGTCCCTGATGGTGCCCTCGAACAGGATCGACTCCTGCGGGACCACGGACAGGAACTGCCGGTAGCTGCGCAGATCGAGCGTCGCCATGTCCGTGCCGTCGAGCAGGATCCGCCCCGATGTTGGCCGGATGAAGCCGATGAGGAGGTTCAGTACGGTCGACTTTCCCGCGCCGGACGCTCCCACCAGCGCCACCGTCTCACCCGGGCGGGCGGACAGGGTGAAGTCCTCCACCGCGGCGCCGCCCGAGCCCTCGTACGCGAATCCGACCTGCTCGAAGTCGATGCGGCCTTCGACCCGGTCCACCAGGTCCTTGCCCGCGTTGTTCTCCAGGTCGGGTGCCTCCAGCACCTCGCCGGCCGAACGGACCGACTCCAGGCCCTTGCTGATGACCGGGGCCAGGCTCAGCAGGGTGGACATCGACCCGGTGAGCGTGGTGAAGAAGGCGCTCAGCATGACGACATCGCCCGCGGTGATCGGCAGCCAGCCGTGGTACGCGACGAGGGCCGAGCCCGCGAGGCAGGCCACGCCCAGGGAGTTCAGGAGGATCCAGGCGAGCGCGCCGAAGCGGCCGTTGAGCAGATCGAGGCGCAGACCCGCGAGCAGCACCTGACGCAGTGAGCCGTCGACACGGCCCAGCGCCGCGTGCTCCAGGCCGTGGGCCCGGGTGATGGGGATCAGGCTCGTCATCTCGCTGACCCGGGCCGAGAGCTGCTCGACCTCCTGGCGGAACGATTCGTTGTGACTGCGCAGCCTGGACCGCAGCTTCATGACCAGCAGGGCGGCGAGCGGGACGACGACCAGGAACACAGGAAGGAAGGACGGCACCCGTACGGCGATGACGACGAGACCGCCGGTCAGTGTGACGATGCCGGCCAGCCCCATGTCGGCGGACTGCTGGACCATCTGCTCGACGGTTTCCACATCCCGCACCACCTTGGCCTGCAGGACCCCGGCGCTCGTCCTGGAGTGGTAGCCGATGGACAGCTGCTGCATCCGGCGGCAGAGCGCGTCGCGCAGCGAGGTGCCCATGCGCCGCACACTGCCGTTCAGGCAGCGCACGTACAGCAGGTGCAGCGGGTAGTTGAGCACGAGCACGAAGAGCAGGGCGCCCGCGTTCGCCCACAGCTCCCGCTCCGGGCGGTGCTGGACGACGACGTCGATGATGTTCGCGGTGATCAGCGGCAGCAGCCAGATGGGGCTGTGCTTGACGATGAACGCGGCCACGCCGAGGGCGAGCCGGCGCCGGTCGGGGCGCAGGAGGTAGCCGAGGGTGCGGATGGGGTGTTCGCCCCGGTAGCGGTGGTCGAGGGCGGAGAGCTGCCGTGGCAGAGAAAGCGGTTGCTGCATACGATCAGCCAAACCCGGCAGGTCCCACCGTGCAAGGCCGTTTCGCATCGTGGCGCACCGGGTCCTGCCGCGTCCGTACGTCCCAACGGGAGTGGCCCCCGCCGGGGGGGCGGGGGCCACTCGTACGGGTACCGTCCGGGGCTACTTCAGACCGAACGCCCGGATGATCTCCTGGTCGACGCTGAGCCCGTCCGGGCCCTTGGCGGATGCGCGCAGCGAGACGAACGACCCCGGGGTGTCCGGGAGGTTGAGCTTCACCGTCCAGCGGCCATGTGCCGACTTCACCGGCGGGACCGACTTCCAGGTCCTGCCGTCGTCGTACGACACCGACAGCTTGGCCGTCTCGCCCTTGAACTGCTCACCGGCGAACCAGTGCTGGGTCTCGGCGCCCAGCCCCAACTTCAGCGTCCGGCCCGCCTCGGCGTTGCCCCGCAGGTCCGTGGGCACGTCGAAGGAGAGGTTGAGCAGCTTCAGGTCGTACTGCCTGAAGTCGCCCTCCCCGTTCGGGTGGTGCGTGAACCCGTACTCGGTACGGGTTTTCGTCGAGGTCCGCCAGACTTCGGCGTCGCGGGACGACACGGCCACCACCCGGTAGGGCTTGGCCTGCCGGGGCAGGCCGACCGAGAACGCGCGGCCCTTCGACTGCTTGACCAGTGTGTCGCCGTCGTACAGGGAAATATTGCCTGTGTCGTACTCGGCCTGGGGCATCGCGCCGGAGTGTCCGCGGCCCGAGTCGGACCACATCGGGATGTTGACCTGGACACCGTTGTTGGTCGTGACCGTGCTGATGTACCCCTGGCCGAAGCGCGGGTGCTGCACCGGGGCGAACCACTCGGCGGTGTAGGTGCGGTCGGCCCGGTAACGGTCGGCGTCCCCGCGCTGCTCCAGGTCGCCGATGTTCTCGAAGCCGGCCTTGTGGTTCTCGTACCAGAAGCTGTTCCCCACCTGCGGGGTGACGTACTCGGTGCGGACGTCCGGGTACGCCTCGTACTCCGTCAGGCCCACACCGCGGCCGCGGCCGATCTCGCGGACCGGGACGTAGTAGCGGAAGCCGCCGCCCACGGTGTCCTTGTGGCCGTGGTACTTGCTGGTGACCTTGGCCAGGTCGTCCTCGTCCGGGCGGTAGTCCAGGGGGCGGTCAGGGATCGCGTCGCGGTACACCCGCACCAGGTCGTAGAGGTAGTCGGGGAAGCGCTTCTGGTCCACCCGCAGAATGCCGCGTCCCGACTTCGCCTCGGTGATCAGCCGCGCGCCGTCGCCGGCGCGGACGGAGGCCACGGTGATCTCCTGGCTTCCGTAGCCCTCGTACAGGCGGCCCCGGCTGTCGTTGACACTGATCAGCATGGCCGCCCCGGCGGCAGCGGCGTTCCTGCCGCGGGTCGCGGCGTCGACCTCGTCGCTGCGCTCGACGATCACGGCCTTGCCGCGGGCGTCGATCCCGGAGTAGTCGGACTCGGCGCCCTTGCCCGCGTAGACGGTGGCGAGCTTGCTCCTGCCGTCCTTGAACGCGGTGCCGTTCTGGCCGACCAGTTGCACCTCGTGCCCGCTGCCGGTCTCGGCGTCGAGGAACTCCTCGCGCAGCCGCCAGCGCGTCATGAAGCTGAACTCGCCCTTGGTGACCTTCTCGGTCGGCCCGAGATACACCGTCTCGTAGTACGGCAGCAGCACGAACTGGCTGTCGAAGCCGATGCCGCCGGTGCCGGTGCCGTTCTCGTACATCCGGTGGAAGTCGAGGATCGTCTGCGAGACCTCGGTCTCCTTCGGCGCCCGGACGTTGGCCGCGCGCGCCTTGCTCGCGTCGAGCGTCACCGTGGTCGGCCCGTCCACCACCGTCTCGGGGGCGGTCAGGAAAGCCACACCGAGCGAGTCGGGGCGCTCACCTTCGACGTCCAGATAGGACCAGGCGGTGTACGTACCCGGGGGCACCCTCAGCGTGGTCCTGCCCTGGACGGCGACCGGCACCGGGATGCTGTTGCCCTCGAAGGTGAGGGCGACGACGCCGTTGGCCGGCTTGCCGTCGCGGCCCTTCAACTCCAGCGTGTAGTCGTAGAGTTCACGCTCCTTGTACAGCGCGAATCCGGTGTGGGCCGCGACCTTGTCGCCGTTCTTGGCGATGACCTGGCCGGAGAAGGAGGTGTTGGACGGGACGTCCGTCGGGTCGAGGGCCAGCGTGACGTCGGTGGAGCCGTTCGCGGGGACGACGACGGTGGAGGCCGACAGGGTGTATGCCGGGTCGTCGGTGTCGAGCGACAGGTCCAGCGTGACGTCGCTGGAGCCCGTGTTGCGGTAGGTGATGGTGCGCTCGGTCTTCGCGGCGCCCTCGTACGGCCACTTGTGGACCGCGGCCGGCACCGATCCGGTGGCCTCGATCGTGGTGTCGACGGCCTCGATGACGTCCAGCCGGCCGGTGCCCATCGCGTACGGGCTGTAGGCGTCCAGCTTCTTCGATGTGGACATCAGCGCGTTCTTGATGCGCTGGCCGTCCCAGTCGGGGTGGCGCTGCTTGAGGATGGCCGCGGCGCCCGCGACGTGCGGGGTGGCCATCGAAGTGCCGTTCATCGAACGGTACATGCCGCCCGTCCACCCCGGCACCGCCTGCGAGGCGGCGGCGCTGATCGCCACTCCCGGCGCGGAGATGTCCGGCTTCAGCGCGTAGGAACCGATCAGCGGACCCTGGCTGGAGAACGAGGCGCGCTTGTCGGCCTTGTCGACCGCGGCAACGGTCAACGCCGAGGCGGCCGAGGCGGGGGAGCTGACGCTGCCGGGGCTGGAGGAGTTGCCGGCCGCGATCACGAAGAGCGGGCCGCCGTTCGCCGACAGGGCGTTGACAGCCTGTGCCTCGGGCGAGTTGCCGTCGTCGCCGCCCTGCGAGCCGAGGCTCATGGAGACGACGTCGGCGCCCTGTGCCTTCGCCCATTCCATGCCCTCGACGATGCCGGACTCGGAGCCGTAGCCGTTGTCCGCGAGGACCTTGCCCACCAGCAGGTCGGCGCCCGGTGCCACGCCCTTCTTCGAGCCGTCCGAGGCGGCGCCGGAGCCGACGACGGTGGAAGCGACGTGGGTGCCGTGGCCGTGGCCGTCGGTGACTTCCTCGCCGGGGATGAAGCTCTTCGTCCCGACGATGCGGTCCTTGACGTCAGGGTGCGTCGGGTCGATGCCGCTGTCCAGCACGGCGACCTTGCTGCCCGTACCGTCGAAGCCCTTTGCCCAGGCCTGCGGTGCGCCCACCTGCGGCACGGACTCGCTCAGGGTGGCCTTCACCCGGCCGTCCAGCCACAGCTTCCCGATCCCGCCGTCGAGGGTGCGGGCGTTCTTCGCGGCCGGGGTGACGGCGTTCCAGAAGGCGCGCGCCTGGGCCTTGTCGGCCTTGAGGGCGGTCGCGTCGATCGACTCGAGCGTACGGACCTTGGCCGCGCCCCTCGGGGTGGCCGGGGGCCGCGCGGAGCGGGTCTCGAGGGCGGAAGCGATCACCGGGATGCCGTCCGCGTGCTTGTCGTCGAGGTTCATCCCGGCAAGTTCGGTGACGTTGAACAGCCTGTGGTCGATCCGGTCGGCGGCCAGCAGCGGCATCACCTCGGCCGGGAGGACGTAGGTGTCCTCTCCGTACCGCTGGATGTGCACCCCGCCGGTCGCGCCCTCGGGGCGGTCGACGGTCACCACGTCGTTGTCGCCCGGGAGTTCCTGGTAGTGCACGACGTCACCGGTGACCAGCGTGATGTCGTAGGACTGGGCGCCGTCCTGCCGCGGGGCCTGTGCCGCGCCCGTCGTGCCGGCGTTCGCCGCGCTCTGGGGCAGCAGGAGTCCGCCGCCGAGCGCGAACGCGGTGGCGGTCGCTGCCAGGGCGGACCGCCGTCTGGATATGAAGGTCATGCCCGAGATATTTACGGAGCCTTTAACTCTGCGCACCGGTCCGCGGGCGGGGGGGGGGCGCCCGGGGGGGGGGCCCCCCCCCCCCCCGGGGCCGGGGGTCCGGGGGGGGGGGGGTTTAAAAAAAGAAACGGGGGCGCGCCCCACCAACGGTTGATGGAGGGT
>NZ_JBHYTT010000017.1:0-162566 GCF_042749285.1 Streptomyces sp. NPDC059499 | reverse complement strand
GCCCGCGCCAACGGCGCGAACACCTCCCTAGCGAACTCCTCCAACCGGCCCCGGCACGCGGCGAGTTCATCTGCCCTTATACCAGCAGGAAACCATCAAGGCGACCGCTTGCCCAGACACCTAACAAAGCCCTACTAGGAGCTGTCCGGTCGATCATGTAACCGTTGTTTGATCTGCTCGTTCTTCCTGGTATGGGGCGGGGAGAACGCGGTGATCTGTCGGACGCGGAGTGGGAACGGTTGCGGCCGTTCCTGCCGGTGAGCAACGGTCGGTGTGGGCGGTGGCGTGATCACTGGCAGGTGATCGACGGGATTCTGCACCGGGTCCGGACCGGGGTGCACTGGCGCGATCTGCCTGCGCGGTTCGGGCCGTGGAAGACGGTCTATGAGCGCCATCGGTTGTGGTCGGCCGACGGTACCTGGGAACGTCTGCTGCAGCAGGTCCAGGCCGCGGCCGACGCGGCCGACGACATCGACTGGGACATCTCGGTGGACTCCACCATCTTGCGCGCCCACCAGCACGCGGCTGGCGCCCGCACCGACCCGCCGCCGGCCCTTGCCAGCTCAAAGGGGGACGAGACGCTGGAACACCAGGACGAAAGTCCGTGGCAGAGCCTCGTCGGCCGGCTGGCGGAGGTGGTGCGGGAAACGAGGGCCTGGGCCGCTCGCGCGGCGGCTTCATCAACAAGATCCACCTGAGCGCGGACGGCTCCTGTCGCCCGCTGTCCTTGATCGTCACGCCGGGGCCGGGGGCCTGGCCGTACGGGCCGACGGCAAGGGGCTGGTGGGGCACGCGGGGGTGGTGTTGTTGCGGCGGCTCGCGGACCGGTCGGGGCTGACCTAGTCGTTGACCGGGGTGTTCCCTCAGGGCGGGCCGGGATGGCGGGAGCGTGCGGTGATGTTCGTGCAGTTGGCGATATCGATCGCACCCGGGGCCCGTAGTGTGCTGGAGGCTGAGCAACTCGCCCTGCACCAGGAGCTGTTGACCGGTCCTGGGGCTTCCGACTCCACGGTGCACCGGACGCTGGGGACCTCGCCCCTGACGGGATCGCGGCGATGGCCCGGGCGCGGGCGAGGGTCCGCCGGGTGGTGTGGTCCTGGCTGGCCCTACGCCCCGGTGGGTTTCCCTGGCTGACCATCGCCGGGAAACGCCTGCACCACTGGGTGATCGTCGACATGGACGCCACGATCATCACCGCCGCCTCGAAGAAGGAAGGGGCGGCGGCGACCTGGAAGAAGACGTTCGGTTTTCACCCGCTGGCGGCCTGGTGTGCGAACACGGGCTGTTGCAGAGCGAGGAGTACGCGAGGCGGTGTTCGCTATGCGTCGGCCGCTCCTCGACGAGGACACCGTCGCACAGCGGGTAGCCGCCCGACTGGACCGGCAGAAGCTTCTCGCGCTCGAATCCACATATGGCGTGCTCCGCGCCCAGGCCATGACCCCGAATGAGTCACTGGCCCAGGTCGAGATGCTCTTGGGAGAGTTGTGAAGAAGAACGTCGACGGGGCAACCGGGCTGGTCTGGAAGAAGAGCAGCTACAGCTCTGGTGAGGGCGGGCAGTGCGTGGAAGTGGCGGCCGCAGACACGGCCGTCCACATTCGCGACTCGAAGCAGTCCGGAGGCCCGACCCTGCGCGTCGGAGCCGTCCAGTGGACGACGCCGCGCGCGGCTGACGTACCGAGGACCGCGTATCGGGTGCGGGTGGAGCCGGATTCCGGCCCCACCCTCGCCCGACGGAGCAGGCGGCGAACCAATCTGCCGACGACGGGCGGCGGCAGGCACCGCAGTCACCAGCGGCTATCAGCCGGGGATGATCTGTCCGTTCTCGATCTGGAAGTTCTCGGCCGGTGAGCAGCCGATCGACGGCGTGATCAGCAGGCTGACGGCAACCGGTGCGGGCTCCGTGCCGGCGGTGGAGAACTCGCACACCGCGTGGCGGCCGGTCAGCGGGAACCAGAACCAGGCGTCCGCCTCGCCGACCGGAGCACGGTCCGATTCTCTCCACGCACCGTTCTTGAAGGTGAAGACCTGGAGGCGCACGGATGCCGCGAGCGGATCGGTCTCCGACCTCAGAGCGGTGAGTGTGAACTTGAGGTCCCTACCCAGGACCGATGTGGCGATCCGTCGGCGCTCTGTCGCACGAAGCGCGGTCTGCGGTTCCTTCCCCTGTCCGGCCGTCGGGCGGGCCTGCGGGTCGGTCGGCCGCGGGTTCGGCGGGCCTCCGGCGGTTGCGCCGACCGTGACGGTGACGGCCGTGGCGGTGGCCAGGGCGACGCCCCAACTCATGAATGTGCGGAAGTTCTTGATCACGACGTCTCCATGTGCGGTGATCGGTGCGGGTCGGGTCGGGTCGGGTCGCGGCGGCGCGTCGATGTCCGGGACGGGCCTGTGACGGGGTCTGCCCGATATCTGGCACGGGCGGGAAGCGCTGCTCTCGCCACTGCACATCCCGGGCGGCATTGAGACCGCCTGACGCAGCTACTTGCCGGGGAAGGACGGAGGCATCGGCGCCTCGGACGGCACGTGACCGTCCCGGGCCCGATGAGGCTGCACGTCGAGGACTTCGAAAGTGAGTTGCCAGGTCGCCGGCGTCAACACCCGCTGGGTCACCTGGCCACGCGCCGTACGGAACTCTCCAGTGCCTCCGTTGATCGCGTTGACGACCGTTTTCGGTGCCGGAATTCCGGCTTGCTCGCCCTGGACGGTGATCTGCCCACCCGGCAGCACTGCGGTTGACGAGCACTGTCCCGCGTTGCGTTCGAGGTCGGTGATGACGCAGAACCCGCCGAAGCGTCCGACGGGGCGTTCTTCCGCTCCCCCGGTCGACGCCAGATTCCCGCTGAAGACGAACTGGTCGCCGACGCTGCGGCCCGGTGCCCCCAGATCCAGCTCTTCGCCGACCTGCAGCCGGGCCTCCACGCGGATGGTGCGGCTTTTCGCCGAGGAGCCGTCGACAGGGTGGGCTGCCGCAGTCGCGGACGCCTTCTGCGGGACCACGTCCGCCGCCTTCCGCGGGACCACGTCTGCCGACGCGAATCCAAGGGTAGCGAGCCCGCCAGAGCCGCCGAGAACCGTAACGGCGAGGAATATGAAGGGCCGGCCAGCGAAGCCCATGGTCGCCTCCGTGTGTGGGGGATGAACAGAGCCAGGGCCGCCCAGCCTTGGGTCGCTTCACAGCAGGCAAGGCACCCGAGGAGGTCGGGGGACCGGTAGCGAGAGCGGACTCGGGGTGACGAATGCGCCCGTACCCATTCATACGCGCCTCCGTCATGCGGAACGCTAATGGCAGTGATGTCGAAGCGCTCAGCAGAGAGCCAGGATGGGGGCCATTGGGGTGCACTCCTTGAGGGAAAGCCTCGTTTTCTCGTCGCGACTGCCGGTTGATGCCCGGCGGGGCAGGGCGGCCAGGGCAGGGGGCGGGGTGAGCACGGCTTCTCGGGGTTTGCCTTGGCGTTCTCGCCGTCCAGGGAGCGAAGTTGCACGCCTCCCACCCGCTGTGCGGCTGCTGTGGCGGCCGTGCGCGGACGGCCACAGGATTGACGTTGGGCCTCCGTGGAGGAAGCAGGAGGCAACCAGCACCCTCCACGTGTCCGCCCCTGCGGAAGCGCCCACCAGCGGTCCAACTCGTTGAGGCCGCGCTCGACACCGGGAGGAACACCAATGGACCAGGCCGTGGAGAAGAACGGCGCGACGCCATCGTTCGACGGGCTGCGAGCGCTGTTCCTCAACACCACGCTCAAACGGTCGCCGGCGATCAGCAACACGGGCGGGCTGATCGACCGCAGTGTCGGCATCATGCGGCAACACGGAGTGGATGTAGAGACCGTACGGGCCGTCGACCACGACATCGCCACCGGAGTGTGGCCGGACATGACCGAACACGGCTGGGAACGTGACGACTGGCCTCAGTTGTACGAGCGGGTGCTCGACGCGGACATCCTGGTGCTGTGCGGGCCGATCTGGCTCGGCGACAACAGCTCGGTGATGAAGCGGGTGATCGAGCGGCTGTACGGCTGTTCCAGCCTGCTTAACGACAAGGGGCAGTACGCGTACTACGGACGGGTCGGCGGGTGCTTGATCACCGGCAACGAGGACGGTGTCAAACACTGCGCCATGAACGTGCTGTACAGCCTCCAGCACCTCGGCTACACGATCCCGCCGCAGGCCGACGCCGGGTGGATCGGCGAGGCCGGGCCCGGCCCGTCCTATCTCGACCCCGGTTCCAGCGGACCCGACAACGACTTCACCAACCGCAACACCGCCTTCATGACCTACAACATGCTGCACCTGGCGGCGATGCTGCGTACGGCCGGCGGCATCCCGGCGTATGGCAACCGGCGCAGCGAGTGGGACGCGGGCTGCCGTCCCGGCTTCAGCAACCCCGAGCACCGATAGCCCCCTCTGGAGGAAGACGCCGTGAGTACTCACCACTCCCCCACGCGCCCGGCGGCGTCGGGGCCTGCCGCATGGCCGTCGTTGCGGGTCGCCGACTGGACCGCGACGCGGGACACGCTCCACATGTGGACGCAGATCGTGGGCAAGCTCCGGCTGGCTCACGCGCCCCTGCTCAACCACTGGTGGCAGGTCACTCTGCACGTCACCCCCAGAGGGCTGACCACCGGGTCGATCCCTTACGGCAGCGGTGTGTTCGACGCGGAGTTCGACTTCGTCGACCATCAGCTGCGGATCCGCAGCAGCGACGGCGGCGACCGCAGTGTGGCCCTGGCACCCAAGTCGGTGGCCGCCTTCTACGCCGAAACCATGGAGGCGCTCGACGCGCTCGGCATCGGCGCGGACTTCCAGAGGCGTCCGAACGAAGTGGACCCCTCGATCCCGTTCGCGGAAGACGAGCAGCACGCCTCCTACGACGCAGAGGCGGCGCACCTGTTCTGGCGGCAGCTGCTCCAGGCGAACCGCGTCATGGGCCAGTTCCGGGCGCACTTCACGGGCAAGTCCAGCCCGGTGCACTTCTTCTGGGGGGCGATGGACCTCGCCTGCACCCGCTTCTCCGGACGCTCCGCTCCCCCGCATCCAGGCGGCGCCCCGAACTGCGGCGACTGGGTGATGGTCGAGGGCTACTCCCGCGAACTGTCCAGCTGCGGCTTCTGGCCGGGCGGCGGAGAGGAAGGCGCGTTCTACTCCTACGCCTACCCTGAGCCCGCAGGCTTCGCGGACTATCCCGTGGGGCCGGAGGGCGCCTATTACAGCACGGAGAACGGCCAGTTCCTGCTCCCGTACGAGACCGTGCGCACCGCCCCCGACCCCGACCGCGCACTGATGGAGTTCCTGCAGACCACCTACGAGGCCGCCGCCGAACACGGCGGTTGGGAGCGGGCGCAGCTGGAAGACGACCCACGCCGGTGGAGACAGACAGTGAGCTGATCCCGTCCCGAACCGTGCGTGTCAGGCCGCCTGCCTGGGCCGAGTTCGCAAAGCCCGGGGTGGGGCCGAAGCTCCGGCCCCACCCACATGTGCCCGTACGTGCCTACTCTGCGGCCTTCGTGCGGCCGCCCCGCTTCTTCTCGGGGCGCCAGGCGCGCAGGTCGGACTCCGACAGGTGGCGCTCGGTGCGGCCGAGGTTGAGCGCGCTCTGGAACTCCTCGGCCGGGTTGCCGTCCCACTCCTCGTCGAACTCGTCGTACCACTGGTGCACCCAGGGCATGGCCTCCTGGAGCCCGGCCAGGAGCGGGACGAAGCGCGCGTCGTTCTTGGCCAGCCGTCCCGCTCCGCACGGTCGTGGACGAGGTTGGCCAGAACCTCGGCCTGCTCGCGGTGGTTCCAGCCGGCCCAACCGATGAGGAGCGACGAGTCGTTGTCCGTGGACACCCCCGGGTAGGAGATGAACCGTTCCTTGGGCACATCGAGCTTGCCGCGGTTCGACCAGTAGGACAGCTTGACGAAGTCGACGCCCGTGTACTTCGGCGGACCCTTGATGTCGAGCCGCTTCCCGGTGCGGTCCTCCTCGCGCTGCTGCTCCCAGACCTGCTCCCACTGCTCGCGCTTGCGGAAACCGGTCTCCTTGTAGCGCAGAACGCTGAGTTAGGGGGCGTGCTCGGGCTCGATGACCGCTGCGAGGACGGTCGCCAGGGAGGCATCCCGCTTGCCGAGGTGGTCCTCTGCGTAGAGGGCGGCGACGGCCTGGACGTCCTCGTCATGGCGGAGGGCATCGGCGAGCTGGTTCACGGTGAGGGGGCGGGCCGCGGTGAACTCGTTGCGCTCCTCGAACCACAGGTCGTGGCGCTCGGCAGCGTCCAGCAGCCAGGCACGCAGTGCGGTGGCCTCGCGCTTCTCCCACGGCTCGGTGGACCAGCGGCGCTTGTACTCGGGGCGCTCGATGAGGCGGATGTCTTAGTTGGACTCGATGAGGTCTGGGCGGGCCTGTACGACCTGCTTGTAGGCGTCGGGCCACTCTGCCGGGATTTCGCTGACTGGGGTAGATCTGTGCCGTGCATACCAGCTGGTATCGGCCGTGGCCCCGTCGCGGGCCAAGATGACCTCAAAGGTGCGCTGGCCAAGCTCGAGCTGGGGGACGTCGATGCCAGTCAGGTCAGTAGGGCCTACGGACAGCGTGGTCCTCGCTGTCTCTGTTGGTGTGAGCAGTCCGTAGGCTCCATACACAAACCAATCCAACTCTTCCTGAATCACCATCATCCGGGATCGGATCTTGGCCTGGGCGGCAGAGGCTCCGGCGAGTGCAGCGCGAGTCGGTGTTGCGGTAGCCGTGAGAGTGGAAGGCTCGTGCTCGACCAGTTCCTGGGCGGGCCTTGTCGAGTGAGCGGCTCAGCCCAAGCGGGAGCGTGTCGGCTAGGAGCTGTCCGGCCGATCATGTGACTTTCGCCTGATCTGCTCGTTGTTCCCGCTATGGGGCGGGGAGAACGTGGCGATCTGTCGGACTCCGATTGGGAGCGACTTCGGCCGTTCCTGCCGGTGAGTAACGGTCGGTGTGGGCGGTGGCGTGATCATCGACGGGTGATCGACGGGATTCTTCACCGGGTTCGGACCGGGGTTCACTGGCGTGATCTGCCAGAGCGGTTCGGGCCGTGGAAGACGGTCTACGAGCGCCATCGGCTTTGGTCTGCCGACGGAACCTGGGAACGGCTGCTGCAGCAGGTCCAGGCCGCGGCCGACGCGGCAGGAAAGATCAACTGGGACATCTCGGTGGACTCCACCATCGTGCGCGCACACCAGCACGCGGCCGACGCCCGCATCGATCCACCACCGGCTCTCGCCGACTCAAAGGGGGACGAGTCCCTGGAACACCAGGACGAAACTCCGTGGCAGAGCCTCGTCGGCCGGCTGGTGGAGGTGGTGCGGGAGGCGAGGGCCTGGGTCGTTCGCGCGGCGGCTTCACCAGCAAGATCCACCTGAGCGCGGACGGCCGCTGCCGCCCGTTGTCCCTGATCGTCACGCCGGGGCAGCGAGCCGACTGCACCCAGTTCATACCGGTGCTGGAGAAGATCCGGGTCCTCCGGCCCGGACTGGCAGGCCCCGCAAGAAGCCCGACAGCATCGCAGCCGACAAGGCATACAGCAGCGGTCCTTGCCGCCAGTATCTGCGGCGACGCGCCATCCACCACACGATCCCGGAGAAGGCCGACAGTCAGGCCGCCCGCCTGCGCAAAGGATCGCGAGGCGGCCGGCCACCGGGCTTCGACGAGGAGCGGTACAAGAAGCGCAACACCGTCGAGAGGGCCATCAACAGGCTGAAGAACTCCCGTGCCGTCGCGACCCGTTACGACAAGCGCGGCTACGTCTTCCTCGGCACCGTCACCGCAGCCGCCCTCGTCATCTGGCTCCGCACCTGACCGATGCCAGGCCCTCAACTCACCGAGGCGCCCGGCGCCAACACCAAGCCCGCTGCCGCAAGGAAGTCCTCAAGGCCGATGACACCGCTGCCGCTGCCGTCGTCCCATTCGATCAGGAGCCCGGAGAGGCCCTCGTTCCAAGACTCCGGCGTGTCAGCGTCATCCTCAGGGCCGGGATGCCACTCGACGCAGCCCTCGCCATGCCGGTATCGGAGATACAGGTACTGGCCGTCCGCCGTCCAGGCATCCCACTGCGACGGGTATGCGGAACACGTCTGCACAACCCGCGTCAGCTTCCGACCCTCATCCTTACTCATCCGACGATGGTCGCGCAGCATCAGGCGTCCAGCAATCGACTTCAGACCGTCGCCACAGACGCCTCAAGCAGCAGCCATGCGCACGCCATCAATGATCGGCCGGACAGCTCCTAACAATTCCTGCCGCGTCATGCGGGCTGAAGGGAATTCAGAGGACTGCGCACCGGATCGCCTGACCGCCGGCAGAACCACCTGACTCCCGTCGGAACCGGCGTCTCTGGTGCCGTCTCTCCTGTACGTCGCACAGACGTTGGGTATCCGCGCTGCCTTTTCGAACGGGCCGGCCCGGTGCCTTACCCGTCCTGCACCCGCACGACGTTTGCCGTGCGGGTGCAGGACGGCATTTGACCCGGACACCGCGGTCCGCGAGCGTATGGTCACTTCCCTGCGTGGTGGTGCCGCCGACCGGGTGGGCCAGCCGGTCGGGCACTGCTAGCCCTGCTTGATCGCGGAGATGTCGAACTCCAGGACGACCTTGTCGCCGACCAGCACGCCGCCGCCTTCCAGGGCCGCGTTCCAGGTCACGCCGAAGTCCTTACGCGAGATGGTCACCGATCCTTCCAGGCCGACCCTCAGGTTGCCGTAGGGATCGACAGCATTGCCGGTGTACTCGAAGTCGACGGTGACCGGGCGGGTGGTGTCCTTGATGGTCAGGTCGCCGGTGACGCGGTATTCGGTGTCGGAGCGAGGCTCGACCGAGGTGCTGCGGAAGGTGATGTCGGGGTAGTTGGGAGCGTCCAGGAAGTCGTTGGTGCGAAGGTGTTGGTCGCGCTGCTCGACACCGGTGTCGATGCTCTCGGCCTTGATCACCACCTGGGCAGTGGATCGGGCCGGATCGGCGCCGTCCACCCGGGCGGTGCCTTCGAACTGGTGGAACGCGCCGCGGACTTTGGTCACCATGGCGTGGCGGGCGACGAAGCCGATCCGGGTGTGGGCGGGGTCGAGGACGTAGTCCCCGGTGAGCTCAGCGATTTCGATGGTCATGGTTGGGCGCCTCCGAAAGACCGGGATCCTGGCGGCGGTACGCCCGGATCGTTCTTGCCCCACGCTAGGGCGCGATCGATTCCCGTCCCGGCCGGACACACAGGCAAGCGGAGTGCACTCTGACCAGCCACCTAGGGCCAACGACTTGCCACTGCTGGCTTTCCTTGCACCCGTGGCCGGCACTGATTCGAACAACTCCAGGGCATAGTGCTGTCGAAACTGCTGAACATCTGCTGCCAGAACCCGGTTCTGGCACAGATCTTGCGGAGCGGTCGCGGAGGTCACCGCGGTGTTCGAGGACGGGGTGTCCTATCTCGTCCAATCGAGGCGTCTACTCAGCGAATCCAGTTGATTGGCTGGCACGGCCCGTCATTCAGCCGTCCGAATGTTCGCGGCGCAGGTGCTCAGAGCGGGACCGGAGGATGTCCAGGGCTTCGTGGATCGAGCAGCCGAGGTGGTCTCGGAACAGCTTGACGGCCTTGATGGTCATGCCGCTGAGGATCTCCTTGTCCGCGAAGGAGAGCGGGCCGGCCGTCCAGAGGACGGAGCGGGATCTTCACCGGGCCAGTCGACGTCGGTCAGGGTGACGAGCAGGCGGCCGTCCGCAAGCGCCACCGCCACGTCCATGCCGCTGGCCGCCTTCTCCGTGAAGGCAACGGGTGCAGTGCGGTCCAGGAGGAAGGCGAAGTGCTGGGCTATACGCTGCCGCCATTCATCGAGCTCGCCGTCGCCGTCCAGGCGCAGGTCGGGGTTCCAGGCTGCCTGGAAGAGAACTGATACGAACAGCCCGAGGAAGTCTGATTTCAGCAGGTCGTCTGCATACTCGATCAGGATCGCGAGGTCCTGGTTCCGTGGCCGGGACCATGCCAGTCGTGGAGGCAGTCGACGAGTGCGTCCCAGTTGTGGCCGAAGTAGCCGAGGAACGACAGTTCCCGGGCGAAGGTGCGGAAGACGGCGCCGGATCCCGTATTTCCCGGCCGTCCAGGCGCAGGACCAGACCGTTTCGCTGCACGAGCGCAACCGTTTGCGACGCCAGCCATGGGTCGGCTGGGGACGTGAACACGACCGGACCCGGCCACATCAGCGCAGCTCAGCGCACCCTTCCGCGCGGCTTCAGCGCCACCGGCGGCATGGCCGGAGCAGGCAGCCGGTCGCCGTCGTAGCCCTTCACCTCGCCGAAGCGGGGGCCCTCCATCCAGTCCAGCCGGGCCGACTCGATCTCCTCGTGGGACCGGCCGATGAAATTCCACCACATGACGATCTCCTCCTCGAACGGCTCGCCCCCGAGGAGCATGAGCCCGGCGTCGGAGACCGCGCGCAGGGGCAGTTCGGTCCGGCCGCAGCCGAGGTAGAGCATCGAGCCGGGGAGTACCGGGACGCCGTCGACCTCTGCCTCGCCGGACATGGACAGCACCGCGTACTCGAAGTCGGGGTCGAGTGGCAGGCGAGCCTCGGCGCCGCCCGTCAGGGCCAGGTCGGCACCCACGATCGGGGTGTACGCCGTACCGGGCGACGTGGCGCCGTCGAGTTCGCCGAGGATGACGGTCGCCGTGAGCCCCGGCGCGGTGACCGCGGGGAGGTCGGCGTGGTGCTGGAAGTGCGGTTCGACGTTCCTGTGGGCGTCGGGCAGAGCCACCCACAGCTGGGCTCCGTGCAGAAGCCTGGCATGCGGCTTGGGGCTCTCCTCGGAGTGGCTGATCGCCCGCCCCGAGGTCATCAGACCCAGCTCGCGCGGGCGGACCGTCCGGAGACTGCCCAGGCTGTCGCGGTGCAGGACCTCGCCGTCGTGCAGCCAGCTGACCGTCTGCAGGCCCATGTGGGGGTGCGGCGGTACCTGCATCCCGGGCTCGTCGGCGATGTCGTCGGGGCCGTAGTGGTCCACGAAGGCCCAGGCGCCGACCATGCGGCGGCCCAGGTTGGGCAGGAGTCGGCGGACCTCGGTGGACTCGCCGAGCTGAACATGCCGCGGCGTGAGGAGTTCACGCACCGGCTCGGCGACGACGAAGCCCCGTCCTCCGCAGACGGAGAGTGCGGCCTGGCGATCGAGATTGCTCATGGCGCTCAACCTATTCCCGTGCGGACGTGGAGTGTCGGTCCCCACGCCGAAAATTTAGTGGAATATTAAACTACACTCCTTGGTTGACGCGTCCGCAGGACCCGATTCGCTCCAGGAGGAGAAGTGAACGACACCTACTACGAGTTCGGTACCGCGGCCGACCGCTGGGACCGTGCGCAGATGTTCTTCGACGCCAAGGAGTACCTGACGGCGGCGCGGATCCTCGGCGGGCTGGTGGACGAGGAGCCGGAGCTGGTCGCACCGCGGCTGCTGCTGGCGCGCGCCTACTACCACTCGGCGCGGCTCGCGAAGGCCGAAGCGGAGCTGCTCGCCGTCCTGGAACGCGATCCGGTCGAGGAGTACGCGCGGCTCATGCTCGGTCGCACACTTGAACGCCAGGGTCGGTCCTCGGAAGCGGCACCGCATCTGAGGATGGCCGCGGCACTGGCCGGGGACTTCCGGCCGAGGGATGTGTCTTGATCCCTGACGGCTCAGCGCGTTGCGGCAGAGGCGGCACGGAGCAACAAGGCCGAGGGACGCCCGCGCACTGGATGTGTTCGGGCGTCCCGGCAACGGCACGCGTCACCGTGGGCAGGACCCCAGGGCGGGACCCCGGGCTTCGGGGCGGTGCGGGCGTTCCCTAGCCTGGCGCTGTGACCAGCCATCTTCCCTCCTGTTCCTGCTGCGGCGAGTCCCTCACGGACGAGCGGCGCATCGACGTCGGATTCAACCTGCCCGACGCCGCCCTCACCGCACCCGAAGGCTCCCGGCACCGGCTCGGTCCGTCCGCGCTGCTCAGGGTGGACGGCGTCGGCTCCTTCATCCGCTGTCTGCTTCCCGTTCGGCTGACACACGGGACCGAGCTGGTCCTGGGCGTATGGCTGGAGGTCGACGAGGCCACGCTCCGGGAGGCGGACGAGCGGTGGGAAGACCCTGGTTACTCGGACCTCACCTTCAAGGGGCTGCTCTCCAACCAGGTCCGCCCCTGGGGCGATGACCTGCTGGGCGCCCGGTTCATCGCCCGGGTCACCGACCCCGACGAGCTGCCCTACCTCGTCGCCGGCCATCACCCGACGGCCACCCGCGTCCTGGAGGACGTCTGGGACCGGGACCACGTCCTCAGCCGCTTTCCGCACCAGCTTCCCGTCGACGTCCGCACCCGCCTCGACGACCGCTGGACCGTCGTCCGCACCGCAGGCCTGACCGCCCGGGTCGCCGACGGAGCGAACCGGTTCGCAGGACCGGACCGCAGCGCCGCCGTGACGGTGTTCACGGACGACGTCCCGGGACGTACCCCCAAGGACTTCCTCTCGGTACTGCTCGACGGCGCCCCCGACAGGCTGCCCGCGCAGCGGCTCACCGAGCCTCTGCCCGGCGGACTCCGCCACGCCTTCTGGCTGACCCCGGACGACCACGGCGGGGAGCGGCACGAGTTCTACGGCTTCACGGTGTCAGCCGGCGGCACCGTTGCCGAGCTGTGCTGCACCCATGAGGACCCCGCCGACCTCGCCTGGGCCCAGCAGGTCTGGCGTTCCCTCGCCTGGTCAGATCCTTCTTGATCCGACAACGTGCGCCTCGGGTCGGCATCGGCGGCACGGATCCGGAAAGGCCGGCCCCTCAGCGATCCCCGTCCCCCGGCGTCGCGTTCGACACCCGGTCCAGCCATTCGTTCATCAGCACCGATTCCGCGGCACTCAGGCCGGACCCCTTCGACCGGTCCAGCAGAGCCCTCAACCGGACAGCCGCTGAGGGGACTTCGGCCTCCACCGGTTCGGCGACACGCGCATCCGGGGTGAAGACCGCGGCGTGCACAGCATCGCGTACGCGCGTCTGCACGCTGTCGTCCGAGAAGGTCGCGGGGCGGGATACGAGCATGAGGGCCACACCCGTATTCGCCGACATGATCATCTGGGCGGCCAGTTCGGGGGTGACGCGCAGCTTTCCCTGTTCCGCAGCCCGCTCCAGATCACGGGTCAGGATCCGGTGGGCCTCGAGCGCCGCGGCTGGTGGCGTGCGCATCGCCGGAGAGTTCATCAGCCGGTACAGGTTCGGGTTCCGCAGGGCGAACTCGATGTGGCTGTCCCAGCCGTTGCGGAGGTCCTCGACGGGGTCCGTGGATTCGCCGCGTTCCCGCTTCGTCGCGAGGTACGCGTCGAA
The DNA here is from genome assembly GCF_042749285.1 of Streptomyces sp. NPDC059499. Lineage (NCBI taxonomy): Bacteria > Bacillati > Actinomycetota > Actinomycetes > Kitasatosporales > Streptomycetaceae > Streptomyces > Streptomyces sp. NPDC059499. The sequence continues at coordinate 149,249 of NZ_JBHYTT010000017.1, read as the reverse complement.
GCCGTGGTCGACCACCGCCGTAAGGAGCCCTTCCTTGTCCCCGAAGTGCCGGTAGAGAGCCGGTGCGCCGACCTGGGCCGCCTCGCACACGGCCCGGGTGGAGATGTCCCCGTCCGGGGACGCCGCGACGAGCCCTGCGGCCACTTCGAGGATGCGCGCTCGGGTACTCACCGCACGGACGCTATCAAGCGGTTCACGGCGCGGGGCTCGCGCCCGCACGGGAAACGGGCCCGTCCGACCGGGTCGCCGAAGAAGGTCGTCCGGTCCGTCACACGATCCCCCCGTTGGCGCGCAGCACCTGGCCGTTGACCCAACGGGCGGGGCCGGCGAGGAAGGAGACGACCTCCGCGATGTCCTGGGGCGTGCCCAGCCGTTCGAGCGGCGGCTGGGCCGCCATCCTCGCGATGGTCTCCTCGTCCTTGCCGTCCAGGAACAGCGCGGTGGCGGTCGGGCCGGGGGCCACGGCGTTGACCGTGATGTCCCGGCCGCGCAGCTCACGGGCGAGGATCAGCGTCATGGCCTCCACCGCCCCTTTGGTGGCCGCGTAGGCGCTGTATCCCGGGATGGCGAGCGAGAGTACCGAGCTGGAGAAGTTGATGATCGCCCCGCCCTCACGGAGGCGTCGCGCCGCCTGCTGGTCGACGACGAACGTGCCGCGGATGTTGGTGCGGTGCATCCGGTCCAGGGCATCGAGGTCGGTATCGACCAGGGGTGCGAGCGTCATGACACCCGCGGCGTGGACGACCACGTCGATCCCGCCGAAGGCGGCCTCGGCCGCGTCGAAGAGGGCGGCCACGGCCGTCTCGTCGGCGACGTCCGCCTGAAACGCGAATCCTTCGCCACCGGCGGAGATGACCGCCTCGACGGCCGCTTCGGCCTCGGTCCTGTTGCCCGCGTAGTTGACGACGACGGCGAATCCGTCGGCCGCGAGCCGCTCGGCGCTCTCACGCCCGATGCCTCGCGATCCCCCGGTGACCAGAGCGACCCTGCGCGCCGCGGTGGTGTGCTGCTGTTGCTCACTCATGACCTGCTCCTGCGACAGAGGGGTTCCGGCCGTCTCCGCGACCCCATCACGAACAACGCTAACACCATTACCGTAGCAACGCTACGCAGGGACGGTGGCGAAACTCGCGTGCATCGGTCCCTGCCGAGGTGATACTCCGGGCTGTCATGGACAACCTCATGACGACACGCCTCCTGCTGCACCCGCTGAGCGCGGCCGAAGCCGCATCGGTGGAGGCGGGCGAACCGCCGGCAGGCACCCTTTGGGCACCCGGATACCCCGGGGACGGCGACCGCGGGGTCGCCCGCCGTTTCCTGGAGACCTGCGCGGACGCCGGCAGCCCCCAACCGTTCGGCGCCTACGAGATCCGCCGCCGCGCGGACGGGGCCGTGATAGGCGGCGTGGGCTTTCACGGAAGGCCCGATTCCGACGGTCGGGTGACGATCGGCTACGGGTTGATCCCCTCGGTACGCGGTCGGGGGTACGCCTCCGAGGCGCTACGGGCCCTTCTGGCCTTCGCGCGTTCCCAGGGGGTCGCGTCCGTGAAGGGCGACGCCGATCTCGACAACACCCGCTCGCACCACGTCATGGCAGCGGCAGGTATGCGGCTGGTCGGCGAGGACGACAGGCTCAAGCACTTCCGTATCGACTGGATACGAACCGGCCGGCCGGGCGCCTGACCCCCGACGCCGGACGCCTGAACGCAGAGCTCGGCCCCGGCCGCACATGACGGAACCCGCCGGGTATCCCCGGCGGGTTCACTTGCCGCAAGCCCCCTGCGGGGCTGGAAGGTCAGCTCACGGCATCGGCCGTGCGAGGTGCCGTACGGTCACCCGCCGACGATGCGGTACGCGCGGCCGGTACGAGAAGCCGCTCGGTCAGGTAGCCGAAGACGAGACCGAAGACGGTCCAGAGCGTCGTCTGGACAGCGAGCGTGGACAGCCGGAACTCCCACAGCAGGCTGGCCGGGAAGTCCGTGCCGACCTCGTTGAACGAGGGCAGGAAGGCGTAGGCGAGCCCGATCAGCAGGACATAGCCGGCCCCTGCGGCAGTCGTCGCGTTCCAGTTGCCCAGGCGGGGTGCGAGACGTTTGCCGAACATCACGGCGGCAACGGCCAGCAGCACGCTGAGAGCGACCATCAGGAAGAACATGCCGGTGCGCTGTCCGATGGTGTCGGGGTTTCCGACAGCCGGCGGGTTCGCCGGGTACTTCAGGAACGGCACGACGTACACCGTCAGCAGGGCCGCACCCGCGACGAGCGCGGCCGTGGCCCTGGGGCCGAAACTGCCGATGCGGCCCAGGGCGTAACAGAAGACGAGTGCGGCGATGCCGCCGATGGCCACGCCGAATACGAGGACACCGGTGGCGAGACCGCCGGTGGCCTGCATCGTGCGGCTGACGAGTTCCTCGCCGCCGCCGTGGTCGTGGGCGTGTGACTCTTCCAGCGCGATGGCGGCGTCCACGCGGGACTCACCGAGGAAGTAGGCCACGGCAAGGGCGAGCGCGCCGGCCACGAGGCCGGCCAGCATCCCGCGGACGAGCAGAGCTCTGACCGATACGGAGTTCATGGAACGTTCCCCTGATTCCCGGAATCTCAGTGGCAGGGGAATCCGAGGAGGTGGCGTCCGTCGTGGACCCACTCGTGCACGGACTCACCCGCGAAGACCGCGGTGGCGCCCTGCTCGGCTCCGACGAAGTACAGCAGGACCAGCATCAGGATGCCGAAGAAGACGGCCCAGGGGGCAATAGCCTTCAGGGAGATGGGGGTGATCGCGGGTGCGATCGCGGCTGGGGCAGCAGAATGTGCCATGGCAGAACCTCCTGTGGGAACACGCGTCCCTGTCGTGGTGCCTGAGACGAAGGTGCCGGGTCTGACTTTCCCGCAGAAGGAGCGGGTACACAGTGGCGCGACCGTGCCGGATTCTCACCGGACTTCCGTTCACACCTCGTCTTGGTTGCCGCGACCATACCGCCTGTTGCTCGGGCGCCGCCACGGTGCAACCGTCCCGGTCACGCCCCGCGGCACGGGCCGTGTTCCCATGGGGCGCCTACGCATCGGGCAGTTGTTGAAGAAGGGGAGGCGGAGCATGACGGTACGGGTGATGTTGATCTCACCGGCCATGAACGCGGCGGCGCGAGAGGCGCGCTTCGAGGGTGACGCACCGTTGGACGAGGCGGGTCTGCGCGGGGCCGAGGACGCAGCCGGTGACGTGCCGGGAGCCGACCGGTACGTGCGCGGCCCTTCGGAACGCTGTCTGCAGACCGCTCAGGCGCTCGGACTCGCCCCCGGTGCCGAACCCGCGCTCCGCGACTGGCACATGGGGCGCTGGAGCGGGCAACGTCTGTCGGACGTCAGCGCCGCCGAACCCGACGCCGTGTCCGCCTGGCTGGCCGACCCCTCGGCCGCCCCGCACGGAGGCGAGTCGCTCCTGGACCTGGCGGAGCGGGTGGGCGGTTGGCTGGAGACCCTGGCCGGGGACCGCGACGTGCGGGTCATGGCGGTGGTCGAACCCGCGGTCGTCCGCGCGGCCGTGGTCCAGGCGCTGACTCTGCCGGTACAGGCCTTCTGGCGGCTGGACGTGCCCCCGCTCGCACTCACCGAGCTCAGCGGACGGGCGGGCAGGTGGAACCTGCGGTGCGGTCGCCCTCCGGAAGCACGTGGGGCAGGGCGATCGCGGTAACCGCGAACCCGTCCTGGACCAGCCACCTTCCCTCGAACGTGCCCGGTATCCCGGGCGCCGTGCGGAACAGCTGCGCCGTGAAGGTGCCCCGGTGCCAAGCCCCTTCGCCCCGGCTGAACTCGATCTCCGCCTCGTCGAAGTCGAGCTCGATGCCGGTGAGCGGGTACCACGTCTTGAAAACACTCTCCTTGGCGCTGAAGACCAGCCGGTCCCAGTGGGGGGCCGCGCCGTCCGCGACCAGGCCGATCCGCCGCCTCTCCGAGGGGAGCGAGATGGCCTCCCACACGTCGGCCGGCAGTGCTTCGTCCGGTTCCGCGTCGATGCCCAGCGCGCGGACCTCTGACGCCCGGGCCAACGCCGCGGCTCGGTAGCCCTCGCAGTGCGTCATGCTGCCCACGACCCCCTCGGGCCACAGGGGCACCCCCCGGTGGCCGCGCAACACCGGCGCGGGAGGAAGCCCGAGGGCCGCCATGGCCCGTCTCGCGCAGCCGCGCACGGCCGCGAACTCGTGCCGGCGCCGGTCCACGCTGCGAGCGACCACCTCCGCTTCCTCGGGGTAGAGCGTCCCCACCGGAGCATCCGCCTCGAAGGTGTCCGCGCAGGCGACGTACTCGGGGAGCAGTTGCTCGATCACGCCTCCTCCCCCGGCTCGGCCGGGGGCTGTTCGCCCGTGTAGGGAAGGATCTGACGCAGCAGGCCCCGTGGGTGGCCGCGTTTGCGCCACTCCCTGGGATAACCGATCGAGACCTCCTCGAAGCGCACCCCGTCGTACCAGGTCGTACGGGGGATGTGGAGGTGCCCGTAGACGACGGCGGCGACGTTGAAGCGGCGGTGCCAGTCGGCCGTCAGTTCCGTGCCGCACCACTGGGCGAACTCCGGGTACCACATGACGGATGTGGGTTCGCGCACCAGCGGCCAGTGACCGGCGATCACCAGAGGGACGTCCGGGTCGTGCGCGGCCAGCCGCTCCTCGGTCTGCGCCACCCGCGCCCGGCACCAGTCGTCCCGGGCGGGATAGGGGTCGGGGTGGAGCAGGTACTCGTCGGTGCAGACCACTCCGGCCTCGTGCGCCTTGGCCAGGGACTCTTCCTTGGTCGTCGTTCCGGGGGCCCTGAACGTGTAGTCGTACAGCAGGAACACGGGGGCGACGGCAACCGGCCCGTCCGCTCCCTGCCACCGGGGGTACGGATCCTCCGGTGTCGTCACACCGAGCTCGCGGCACACCTGGACGAGGTGCTCGTACCGCGCCTGTCCGCGCAGTCGTACGGGATCCTTGTCCACGGTCCACAGTTCGTGGTTGCCCGGGGTCCACACCACGTGGGCGAAGCGGCCCGCCAGCATTTCCAGAGCCTGTGCGACCTCCTCGGCCTGTTCCGCCACGTCGCCCGCGACGATGAGCCAGTCGTCGTCGTGCGACGGGTGCAGTTTGTCGGCGATCGGACGGTTGTCGGTGATCCCGATGTGAAGATCGCTGACCGCCAGAAGCCGGCCCCGCCCCGGCGGCGATTGACGGGCAGGGTCGCTCAGTTGACTCATTGTTCGAATTTACCGTCCTGCTCGCTCCGCCGGGTCCCTTGCCCGCGGCGCGTCTCAGGCATGGCACAGCCCGGCGGCCGACGCGGAACGACCTTGCGAGACCGTGGCCGACTCCGGCAGGACGCCCCGAGAGCAGGTGCCTCAGGTCTTTGCCGGAAGCGTCCCATGCGCTGCTTTCCGGCCGAAGCCTGCGGTTTCATGCGAGAACCAGATCAGCGTCATCGCAGGTCAGACGATAGTTCGCGGTTGTACCACTGCAATCTGTCCACATGGCGGACACCTGGCGCGAGGCGGGCGCACCGCTTCCGAGCTGGCCGAACGGCCATTCGGTAGGCGGGCTTTCCGGAGGTTGGGCCGGAAAGAACTGATCGATGTGCACTCACTCCCCGCAGGCGCAAGACTCCCCACCGCAATCGCCACTCCACGCGAAGGAGCTTCACAGATGCGTTACAACCTCGGCAGATTCTGCGTAATCGCCACGGTCTCCACACTCGTCATGTCGGGCACGGCGGCCATGGGCGTCGCACAGAGCCGGCCCGCTCGGACGACCGGCCTCTACGCCCCGTCGGCCCTCGTCCTGTCGGTCGGCAGGGGCAGCGCCGACTCGGTCACCGTCCAGCGGGCCGTCACCCTGAGCTGCGCGCCCCGCCCGCAGGGCACTCATCCCGCACCCGCGGCGGCCTGTACCGAACTGCGCGCGGTCAACGGTGAGTTCGCCCGGCTGACCACGCCTCAGTCGCCTGGGAACTGCACGCGTCAGTGGGACCCCGTCGTCCTCGACGTGACCGGTGTGTGGCAGGGCCGCAGCGTCTCCTGGTCAGCCGGCTTCGGCAACGCGTGTGAGATGCAGGCAAGCCTGGGCGAAGGACCGGTCTTCGCTTTCTGACCGAGCCGTCCGGCACCCGCGGCCGAAGGGCCCCCGGTCGGCAGGGACGCCGACCGGCCCCCGTTCGGACCCGCGCCACGGCTGTCGCCACCGCTGACGGTCTCCGGAGCGGCACCACGCCACGGACCCGGCCGCCTGCCGTCCCGGGCAACAGGATCGGCCGGCTCCCGCGACTCGTTGCCACGACGCCGTCGCCACCTCCCCGACCCGCCGCCGGGGCAACCTCGTCGCCCCGGCGGCAGCGGCCTAAGCATCACACCGGCCGAACCCGCGCAGGCAACCGTCCCGCCACAACTACGCCCTACGGGCAGCAGCCTGACCGCACAACGGTTACGGGTGGTCTGCACAGGGAGAACTGGGGTACACGGGTCGCCGAATGACTCGTGAGCGAGCGAAACGGAGACTCCGGTGCTGATGGCCCATCCTGTGGTACTGCGGAACCTTGTCGATCAGTACGACACCCTGCGCATTCTGCGGGCAGAGAACGGCGACGCAGAGGTGCAACGACGCATGGACGACATCACCTACACGCTCTGTGTGGCCACGGGCACCCGGGACATCGACGCCGCGCTCATCGCCGCACGCCACCAGTTGCCCGGCGCGCGCCCCCAGGACGACTCCGTCCTCACCACCTGAACAGGCGGCATCTCGCAGGCGGGCCGACATGAGCAGGACCGGGCGCCGGGCCGACCGGCGCCCGGCCGGCCGATCCGGGGCGTGACCCGCCCGGTCGCGAATCGAACCGCGGCATGAAGCGCACATTGAGGACAAGTGACGAAAGCCGTGGAGTGTTTAGGAAACGTTAAGTAAATAATGTTGTCGGCAAGTAACGGAAGGCGTCGGGAACCATTGACGTGCGCCGAAGGAGCGGCCACCTTCATGGCATCAAGCAATTCCGATCCTCCGTGAAAGCCGGGATGCCCATGAGAAGAACTCAACGCTTCATCACCTCCGCGATGACTTCCGCAGCCGTCTTCACGGCAGTATTCGCCTGGCCGGCGACGGAATCTGCACAAGCGTTTCCCGCGACGCCCAAGCAGACCGTGGTGAACTATCTGCGCTCCATCTCCGGAAACAACATCGTTTCCGGGCAGCACAACAAGGAGCCGGCTTCCGCTCCCGGGCAGTACACACAACAGGTCAAGGACGTCACCGGGCAGTACCCCGGCCTGTGGGGCGGTGACCTGATGTTCAACGCCGCGGACGTGGCCAATCGCCAGCGCGTGGTGGACCAGGCGAAGACCGAGTGGGCGAACGGGTCGCTCGTCTCTCTGACCTGGCATGTCTGTCCGCCGACCGGCGGAAGCACCTGCGCGTTCGAGGGCGGCGTGAAGTCGAACCTGTCGAACGCGCAGTTCTCCCAGATCCTCACCGACGGCAGCTCGCTGAACAAGGCGTGGAAGCAGCGTCTCGACGAAGTAGTTCCGTACCTGCAACAGTTGAAGAACGCGGGAGTCCCGGTCCTTTTCCGGCCGTTCCACGAGATGAACGAATCGTGGAACTGGTGGGGGAACCGGCCGGGTTCCAACGGCAGCTCACGCCTCTTCCAGATCACGCGTGACTACCTCGCGGGAAGCAAGGGTCTGGACAATCTGATCTGGGTGTGGAACGTGCAGGACAACCCGGCCGGCGGGTGGAGCAATTACTACCCCGGAAATCAGTACGCCGACGTCGTCTCACTGGACGTCTGGTACAAGAGCCACCCGAGTGCCGCCGATTACCAGCAGATGAGAAACATTGCCGGGACGAAGCCCATGGCGATCGGTGAAATAGGCAAGATGCCGACCGCATCGATGCTGCAGAGCCAGCCGCAATGGGCGTGGTTCATGATGTGGTCCGAGCATCTGCGCGGGAACAACACCAACGCCGAAACGCAGGCGACGTACTTCCATCCCCGCGTTCTGAACCAGGGCGAGATCAGTCTCTCCTGAGCGCTACTGCCGCCGCGGACCCACGGCTCCCGATCCGGGACCGTGCCATCGGGACCCGGCGGCTGTCGCTCCCGTCCTGATCCACATCGGTGCCGGGCGGTCACAGCCATCCGCGCAACCCGTGGAGGAAGCCGACAGGATCGTCACGGTGGACGGTGTGCCCCGCACCGTCCACCGTTCGCGTGTGCCAGCCCCTGCCGCGCAGTGTCGCGGCCTCGGTCGGTGGGATCCGCTCGCTGGGGTCGGCCAGGAGAACCAGTGAGGGTGCGGCCGGGACGTCGGGCAGGCCGGGCAAGTGCCGGAGGGCGGCGACGGAATCCGGGTCCCAGGTCGCGAGGGCTTCATGCTCGGCGGTGATGTCGTCGTCGTGCCAGCGCGGGTGCGCGGCACGCAGTTCCCGCCAGGTGGCGTGCTTGACGGCGCGCAGGGCGCTCAGATCCCGCGGCCGGCTCAGCCATGCGGGGTCGCAGTGGATCGTGCGGGCGCAGCGCAGCTGAGGTACGGCGAGCAGCAGCGCGGCTGAGCCCAGTGAGTGGCCGATGGCGAGGTCCGGAGCAGGCGGCAGGGTGTCGATCAGGTCGGCGGCCAGGTCGGCGGGAGTGTAGGTGTCGGCGTGGAAGCTCGCGCCGTGGCCGCGCAGGTCGACGGCGACAACCCGGTAGCCGTGGTCGGCGATGGCTGGGGCGATCCGGACCCAGGTGCGTGAGTTCGTCATGATGCCGTGCACCAGCACTGCGGTGCGGGGGCCGTTTCCCCAGACCCAGGTGGAGAGCCTCACGAGGCCGCGCCGAAGGGGGCCCGGGCGCGGTGGAGCAGCGATCCCGTGCCGGTCACCTCACAAGGACTCCCGGTGGTCACGAACACGGCGGCGACCGTCAGGCGTGCGGCCACGGCTCTTCGGCGGTGTCCGGGCATGGCGGACCTGCCTTTCGGCTCGAAGGAGGAGTGGAAGGGAGGCGACAGGAGGTCGGCCCGGTCCGGGGAGTTGCGTATCCGGGCCGGGCCACTGGTCCAACGGTTCGCCGTCAGCCGGTGGTTTCCCGTGGTGGAGCACTGCTGCCGCGGGGCAGCAGTACGGGCGGCGCCGCCGGACCGGACGACGGGTTACGGCGCTGAACTACGTCGAACAGCCGACGGGTCACTTCGGCGCCGAAGCCGAACACGTCATGGCTCATGGCGGACAGGGTCGGGTGCGTGAGTTGGCACAGCTGCGAGTCGTCCCAAGCGATCAGGCTGATGTCCCTCGGCACGCTCAGGCCCATCTCGGCGGCCACCGACAGACCGGCGACCGCCATGATGTCGTTGTCGTAGACGATCGCCGTGGGTCGTCGTGAGGAGGCGAGCAGCGAACGGGTGGCCCGGGCGCCCTGCTCCCCGGAGTAGTCGGTGGTGACGCTGCGGGCCGGTTCCAGCCCGAGTTCCGTCACGATCGCGTTGAGTGCGGCGGTTCGGATCAGGGTGTGCCCGAGCGCCGCGTGGCCGCCCACCCGTGCTATCCGTCTGTGTCCGAGGGTGGCGAGATAGCGCACCGCCTCATGGACGGCGGCCTCGTCGTCGGTCCACACCGAGGTGAAACCGCCGGTCAGCGACGGATGTCCGACCGCGACGGCTGGTAGCCCGATGGTCGACAGCGCGGTGACCCGAGGGTCGTTCTGCTGGATGTCGACCAGGATGGAACCGGCGATGCGGCGGGCCTGCCACCATGCGCGATGGACGGCGATCTCCTGTTCGGTGTCGCGTACCAGCTGGAGCAGCAGGGAGCAGCCGTGCTCCTCCAGGATGGACTCGACCCCTGAGATGAACTCCATGTAGAACGGCTCGAGTCCGAGCTGTCGCGCGGGGCGGGCGATGACCAGGCCGATGGTGTCCGCCGCGCCGGTGACCGATCCGGACAGCTTGATCGCCGTCTGGCTCGGTACCCAGCCCAGCTCGGCGACCGCCGCCATGATGCGTGCCCGAGTGGCTTCCGAGACGCCGGGGCGGTTGTTGAAGGCCAGGGACACGGCTCCTCGGGACACGCCGGCCAGGGCCGCCACGTCGTTGATCGTGACGCGCCCCGACCGGCGTGTACGGGCATCACTCACGGCCGGCTCCACCGTTGACGCAGAACAGCGCCGCGCGAGCGGCCTCCGCGTCGGGCTGCGTCCAGCCGGTGACCTGCCAGGTGGTGCTTTCGCCGGGCAGCAGTGTCACGCGTCCGCGATCGCCGCGGGCGTCCGGGTCCAGCCGGTCGGCCTGGAGCAGCAGGTCCCGTACGAGTCCGGTGGCGGTGACCGTGACCTTCACGCCGTTCTCGCCCTCATCGGCGACGCGGACATCGTAGGAGGCGGCCGGATAGGCGAACTCGCGGTCCGTACAGGCGAAGTGGACCGCACGCAGGCCGTCCGCATCCGCGACCAGGAATTCCCGGCGCGCGTCGCCGAACTCCGTCACCGAGTCCGGCAGCCTCCCCAGGGCCACGCCGCGCTCCGTGGCCTTGAGGGCGACCTCCGCGCTTGCCAGGACGGTACCGTCCGCTCCCACCCGGCGGACGCTGACGGAGGTGCTCCAGGGTGCGGAGCCCTGATTGCAGCCCGCGATCACCAGGTCTCCCTCGCGGTCCTGGATCGTCAGCAGCCGGTCGGCGTACAGGCGGCGCATCTCGAAGTAGAGGGGCTTGAGCCGGGCGTCGCCGTCGATCGCCGCCCAGGAGGTGACCGGCCAGCAGTCGTTGAGCTGCCACAGCACCGTGCCGGCGCAGCGGGGCCAGTGGGAGCGCCAGTGCTCGACCCCGGCGGCGACGGCACGCGCCTGATTCAACTGGGTCAGGTAGTGCCAGGTGTCGAAGTCGGCGGGCGCCGCGAAGTGCGGGGCCAGCCCTCGGTTCAGCTTGCCGTTGCCGTCCTCCGCCTTCTGGTGGTGCAGCATGCCGGGGGAATCGGCGCTCAGCGGACGTTCGGACAGGGCTCGTTCCAGGGTGGCGAGCGTCGGCGGCGCCTGCCAGCCGAACTCCGCGACGAAGCGGGGCACCGTGGTGAGGTAGTCCTTGTAGTCACGGCGGTTCCACACCTCCCACGAGTGCGCGGTTCCGTGGTCGGGGTCGTTCGGCGTGTGGTCCCATGATCCCGACCACGGACTGCCTGCCCAGTACGGGCGGGTCGGGTCCGTCTGCGCGACGACGCGGGGCAGCAGGCCCAGGTAGTAGCCCTCGCCCCAGGAGTCGCCGGAGAGCGCCTGCTCCCACTCCCAGTCGGCGAAGCCCCACAGGTTCTCGTTGTTGCCGTTCCACAGGATCAGCGACGGGTGGGGCATCAGCCGGGCGACGTTCTCCCGGGCTTCGGCCTCGATCTCCGAACGCAGCGGCTGTTCCTCCGGGTAGGCGGCGCAGGCGAACAGGAAGTCCTGCCAGACCATCAGGCCCAGTTCGTCGCAGACGTCGTAGAAGGCCCGGTCCTCGTAGATTCCGCCGCCCCATACGCGTACCAGGTCGACGCCCGCCTCGGCGGCCTGGGTGAGTCGGGTGCGGTAGCGGTCGTCCGTGACCCGGGTGGGGAAGACGTCGTCAGGGATCCAGTTCACCCCGCGGGCGAAGATCGGAGTGCCGTTGACGACCAGGGTGAAGGCGCTTCCGTGTGCGTCTGCGGACGTGTCGAGCTCGATCGTGCGGAAGCCTATGCGTCGCTCCCAGGTGTCGAGGACCCGGCCGCCGTCCTGCTCCGTCAGCGCGACCGTGCACCCGTACAGCGACTGTTCGCCGTAGCCACGCGGCCACCACAGCGCCGCGTCCGGGACTCGCACGGTGAGTGTCGCGGTGTCGGCCCCGGGGGCGACGGTGACCTCCGAGGAGACGTCGCCGACAGCGGCCACCAGGCGCAGGGGCCGGTCCAGGCCGGTTGCCGTACGGTCCAGGTCGACCGTGATTTCGGCGATGCCGCTCCCGTCGCCTTCGACGGTGACCTGCGGACGTACCTCCGCCAGCCGGGCTGTGGACCACTGCTCGATTCGTGCCTCGCGCCACACGCCGGCCGTCACCAGCGTGGGGCCCCAGTCCCATCCGAACGAGCAGGCCATCTTGCGGATGTAGTTGAACGGCTCGGGGTAGGAGTTGGGCCGCGTGCCCAGGGCCGCACGGACGTCCTCGGCCTCGGTGTAGGCGGAGGTGAATACGACCTCGAGCGGAGCCGGACCGGCCTCCAGCAGATCGGTGACGTCGAACCGGTAGGAGCGGTGCATGTTCCGGGTACGCCCAAGCAGCCGGCCGGCAGCGTGGACGGCGGCGACCGTGTCCAGCCCGTCGAAGACCAGTTCGGCCCGCTCGAAGGTGTTGTCGCGCCGGGGCAGTTCGGTCGCGTAGGTCCAGTCGGCACGGCCCACCCAGGCGGCCTCCGACTCGTTGCGGTCCAGATACGGGTCGGCCAGCAGGTCCGCCGCCATCAGGTCGGTGTGGACGCAGCCGGGCACCTGTGCTGGCACGATGGTTCCGGCCAGCGCCGGGGGCGCGCCCTCGGGGGTGCCGCGGTCGGTGTTCAGGCTCAGCGTCCAGCCCTGGGACAGCGGCGTGCGGACCTTCATACGTGCTCCTTGAGATGTAGTGCGGGGTGCGACGGGCGGGCAGGTCATTTGGTGGAACCGGCCGCGAAACCGCTGTAGATGAAGCGCTGCAGCGCCAGGAAGACGACCAGGGTGGGCACGATCACGACGATCGTGCCGGCGGAGATGGTCTCCCAGTGGGCGCCGAAGGGGCCTTTGAACCGGAACAGGGCGGTGGAGATGGTGCCGAGCTCGGGGTCCGGCATGTAGAGGAAGGGAACGTAGAAGTCGTTGTAGATCGCGATGCCCTTGACGATGACGACGGTGGCGATGGCAGGTCGCAGCATCGGGAGGATGATCTTCCGGTAGATCGTCCAGGAGTTGGCGCCGTCGATGCGCGCGGCCTCGTCCAGGGAGACGGGAATGGAACGGATGAACTGCAGGAAGATGTAGATCGAGACGATGTCGGTGCCGGTGTAGAGCAAGATCGGTGCCCAGCGGCTGTTGAAGGCGCCGAGATCGTCGATCACCTGAAATGTGGCGACCTGTGTGGTCACGCCGGGCACCAGCGTGGCCAGCAGGAAGAGGCCCATCACCAGTCTCTTGAGGCGGAACTGGAAGCGGTCGATGGCATAGGCCGTCATCGAGCCGATCAGCACGGTGCCCGCAGTGGATATCACGAGGATCAGCGTCGTGTTGCCGAACGCCCGCAGCATCGCACCCTGCTCGATGGCGGTGGCGTAGTTGGCGAAGTTGAACCAGTCACCGGGCAGCGACAGCGGTCCGCTGTTCGCCACCTCCGACCCGGTCTTGAGCGAGGTCAGCACAACGACGACAAGCGGGACGAGGACCACGGCCGAAGCCAGGAGCAGTGACAGGTACTTGAGGACGACGGAAATCCTGGCCGGTACGGTGCTGTCGGCGCGGACCGGCCGCCGGGGCGGGGCGGACATGTCGGTGGTCACGAGAGCTCCACCCTCTCCTCGGGGAACAGCCGGCGCTGGACCCAGGTGATCAGCAGGATCAGGATCAGCAGCACGACGGCCGATGCCGAGGCCAGGCCGACCTTGTCGAACTGGAAGGCCAGTTTGACCGTCTGGATGACGAACGTCTCGGTGCCGTTGGCGCCACCGGTCATGATGTACGGGATCTCGAAGACGGCCAGGGAACCGGACACGGCGAGGATGAAACTCAGGCTGATGATCGGCTTGATGCTGGGCGCGATGATGTGGCGGAACTGCTGCCAGCGGTTCGCCCCGTCCAGCTCCGCCGCCTCGTACAGGTGCGGCGGAATGGACTGGATCGCACCGAGGAACAGCACCATGTTCAGACCCATGAAGCGCCAGACCGACACCCCCGCGAGCGAGGGGTTGGCCAGGTCCGGGTCGCCCAGCCACAGGTGCCCGCCCTCCGCCCCGACCAGGCGCAGCAGCGTGTCGAGGGTGCCGTCGGGCTGGAAGAAGTACAGGAACACGAATCCGACGGCCACCCCGTTGATCAGGTAGGGAAAGAACAGCAGGCCCTTGAACAGGTTGCGGTATCGGGTGTTGAAGCTGAGGACCGTGGCGAAGTACAGGGCGAGCGCGATCTGGAGGAACGACGCCACCAGGTAGAACCCGCTGACGAGGAACACCTCGAACCGCGCGGGCTGTGTCACCAGGTCGGTGTAGTTGTCCCCGCCCACGTAGGAACGCATGGGGCTGATGCCGTCCCAGTCGGTGAAGCTGTAACCGATCATGTCGGCCACCGGCAGGAACGTGAACATCAGCAGCAGCGCCAGGGGTGCGGACAGGAAGAGCCAGGGGGTCAGGGCCGCGGCACGGCGGCGGCCGGCGGCGCGCGGCCTGCCGGGGGCGGATTCGGTCGACGGTGTGCCTCGCCGGCCGACGGCCGGCCCCCGGGCACGGGTCTTGTGGGCAACGGTCATCTCATGGTTCCTCGTGGTTCCCTGTCGGGCGGAGATCGGGGCCGGGGCACGGCGAGCGGTTCACGCGGCACGCCGTCCGGGCGGGTAGGAGCACGCCTGCCTGGTCGGGGTCTCACCGTGCCGCGGCACGGTCAGCCGCCGAGGGTCTGCTGAGCCTCGGCCCACTTGCCGTTCAGCTCGCCGAAGTAGCTGTCCATGTCCCCGTCGGCCGCGCCCCGTGCGATGTCGACCAGCTTCTGCCGGTAGCCCTGCGCGGTGATGCCGATCTCGGACGCCTTGTCGACCTTGTTGACCTCGACGATGCTCTCCTGGCTCTGCGGGATCATCATGACATCGTTGTCGGAGAACGTCTTGAGTGTGTCCGGCAGCGGAGCGCCCTTGACCGAGGAGATGGACCCTTCGCCGGCGGCCTGGCCCGACTTGGTGATGAACCAGTCGAGCCACGCCCGGGCCGCCTCCTTGTTGTCGGAGTGCGTGTTGACCGCGTACTGGTAGTCAGGACGCAGTACGGAGCAGAACGTTCCGTCGCGCTGCGCCGGGAACGGCATGAACGCGATGTCGTCGGGGTTCTTCCCGGCGGCCTCCGCACCGGCCCGCATCTGGGAGATCGCCCAGGACCCCAGCCACATCGACGCGACCTTGCCGGATCCGATCTGCGCCTTGGAGTCTTCCCAGTTGGTCGTGGTCGGGTCGGGCTCGGCCAGCTTCTTCTCGACGATCTCGTAGAGGAGCTTGTCGATCGCGTAGAGGTCGGATCCACTGTTCCAGGGCTTCTTGGTCCTCGCCAGGGAGTCGTAGGCCCCGGAGTCACAGGAGGGTGAGCCGATGGCGTTCGTCCAGTTGGTGAGCGGCCACCCGTCCTTGTAGTTCGTGTAGTACGGGACGGCGTCCGTCTTCGCCTTGATCGTCGCCAGGTCCGCGACGAACTCCTCGGGCGTCGTGGGCCAGTCCTTGACGCCGGCCTTCTCCCAGACCGCCTTGTTGTAGACGAACCCGTTGGCCACCCCGATGTTGGCCAGGCCGTAGACCATGCCGTCCACCGTGGCGTGGTCGGTGTAGTCGAACTTCGCCGACAGGGCGACGGAACCGCCGAGCGGAGCGAAGAAGTTGGGGTACTGCGCGACGGAAAGGGAGTTGGGGATCAGGAGGACATCACCGTAGTTCTCGGTGTTCATCCGGATCTTGGTCTCGCCCTCGTAGTCGGTCAGGCCCTCGAACTTGACCTTCACGCCCGGGTAGAGCTTGTTGAACGCGGCCGCGTACTTCTTCAACGAGCCGTCAGCGATCTGGTCCGTCCTGTTGGTCAGGACCGTGATGCTGCCCGACACCTTCGCGGGATCGCTCGGTGGAGCCGCGATCTCACCGTTCGGCGCGTCCCCCTGACCACTACATGCTGTGACAGCGACCAAAGTCGCAGCCACCAGAACAACGCACAATCTGCGCATTTCATCCACCCCTCGCTGAACAGCTCTCGGTGTCACGCCCAGGGGGGTGCCGAATCGGCTCCCGCTGTCCCGGCCTGATGAGCGCTCAACGTAGGGGTAACGCGGCGGCAATGTCCATAGACCGGTCCACCTGAATCTGACGCCTTTGCAGGCCTCTGAACAGCGACTTTACTAAACGTTGGCTAAATCGATCGCAACTTGAACACGCTTCTCGAAGAGGGTTCGGCAGGTGCTGGATAACGTTGTCAGACGGTGGTCGGATGTGGTGTCCTCAACCGGACCACGCATGCCACTCCGATCCAGAGGGTCATCACCATGAGTAGTCATCGGTCGGTAGTTCACTCCCCGGAAAGCGGCCTGATCGCCGCCCTCGACATCGGCGGAACCAAGATCGCGGGTGCCCTGGTCGACCGGGACGGCGTCCTGCTCCACCGCGCGCGCCGCCCCACTCCGGCGAAGGAATCCGCTGACGCCCTCCTCGACGCGGTGTACGAGGTGGTGAGCGCCCTGGCCGCCCACCCCCTCTGGGGACGCGTACGCGCAGTGGGCATCGGCAGCGCCGGCCCCATCGACCTGACACACGGAACTGTGAGCCCCGTCAACATCCCCACCTGGAGGAACTATCCCCTCATCGAGTACGTCGGAAGGCATCCGGCTCTCTCCCATCGGCAGGTCATGCTGGCAGGCGACGCCGTGGCCATGAGCGCGGCCGAGCACCGCCATGGCGCGGCACGCGGACACAGGAACGCACTGTGCCTCGTGGTGTCCACCGGTGTGGGCGCGGGCCTGGTTCTCAACGGCGGCGTGCACCACGGGATCACCGGCAATGCCGGCCATCTCGGGCACATCAGCATCGACTTCGACGGTGACCCTTGTCCGTGCGGCGCGAGGGGTTGTCTGGAGACCATCGCCAGCGGTACCGCCATCAGCCGGCACGCCCTTGCCCTCGGCTGGCAACCGCCACTGACAGGGAACGCAGACGCAACGGCGGTCGCGGCGGCGGCTCGAGACGGGGAACCGGCTGCTCTCGCCGCGTTCGACCGGGCGGCCCGCGCACTGGCGGCGGGTATAGCCGCCACGGCCGCGCTGGTCGAGATCGACATTGCTGTGGTCGGCGGCGGTGTGGCTCAGTCCGGCAGGGTGCTCTTCGAACCGCTCGCTCGCCACCTGCGGCGCTACGCGGCCCTGCCGTTCCTGCGGGAGCTACGCGCCGTTCCGGCTCAACTGGGGCCCGACGCCGGTCTTGTCGGCGCCGCGGTGCTGGCGGCAGCCGAAGTGCCGGCCGTTACGACAGTGCTTGTCGACGGTGGCCGGTAGCTACCGTGTCGGTAGTTCTCCTGCCCCTTTTCCCGCGAACGCGGTTCACGCGTCACCCCGTCGACTCGTCCGGGGTGGGGTGTTCCGGGTGGACCCCGGCGTTGCGGGCGGCGCTTCGGCCCGAGCCGGCTTCGTCGGGGTCGGGCTTCTCGTCGTCGGGCTCGGCGTCCGGTGCCGCTTCAGGACGTTCGGCACCCGGCGGGAGTATCACGTCGAGCGCGTCCTCGCCGTCCTGGACCTGCTGGTCGGGCATGTCAGCGGGGATCGGGGGCGGGCTGCCCTCCGCCCCGGTGTAGGCCGTTCCCTTGGGCCTGCGGTCGGTCATGTCGTTGCTCCTGTCGGTGCAGGCCCGTCCTGGTGCGGGTGGGCCGGTGTCGCACCTCGCGTACCCCCTGCGCCCCGGACGACGCGTGCCCCTCGTCACCACCGCAACGCCGGGCATCGTCCCCTGTGCACCCTCACCGCCCTGCCGCGAAGGAGAGCTGCCGAAATCCAAGGCCGTCCGAACCGATCCGGAGATCAGTCACCGGACAACCCTTGGATCCACGGCCCTCAAGGCCGGAGGGCGGCCTCCCGACGGCCCCGAGCGCGCCAAGCAGGCGGGAGGCTCTACACCTGCAAGCCTGCGGCACTCGGTGTCACCTGGGATTCCGGCTCCTGCTGCGGAACGCTGAGCTGCTCGCGCAGGTAGTTCCAGACCACCGCGATCAGTGCAGCGGTGGGTACGGCGAGCAGACTGCCCACGATGCCGGCGAGGCTGCCGCCCAGTGTCACCGCCAGCAGGACCACCGCAGCATGCAGGCCGAGTCCGCGACTCTGGATCATGGGCTGGAACACGTTGCCCTCAAGTTGTTGCACCACGACGATGATCGCCAGCACGATCAGCGCGTCGGTCAACCCGTTCGAGACCAGGGCGATGAGCACCGCGACGAAGCCGGCGAACAGGGCGCCCACGATCGGCACGAACGCGGAGACGAAGGTCAGGACCGCGAGAGGCAGCACCAGCGGCACTCCCACGATCCACAGGCCGATGCCGATGAGGACCGCGTCGAGCAGGCCGACGTACGCCTGGGAGCGCACGAACTCACCCAGTGTCCGCCAACCACGCTCCGCCACGGTCGGAACATCGGTGGCGAGCCGGCCGGGCAGCTGACGGGCGAGCCACGGCAGGAACCGGGGGCCGTCCTTGAGCATGAAGAACATCAGGAAGACCGCCAGGACAGCGGTGACCACGCCGTTGACCACAGTGCTCACGCCGGTGACGACGGTGGTGACCATGCTGCCGATGCTGTCCTGGATGCGGGCGGCCGCGGAATCCGACGCACCGGCGATCTGGTCGTCACCGATGTTGAGAGGCGGTCCGGAAGCCCACTCGCGCAGCTTCTGGATGCCTTCGACCACGCCGTCGGCCAGCTCACCGGACTGGGAGGCGACCGGCACCGCGATCAGCGCCGCGACCCCTGCGGCCACCAGGAGGAACAGCACGGTCACCACAGAAGCGGCGAGGGCCGGTGGCCACCCGCGTCGGCGCAGGTAACGCGCCAGGGGCCAGGTCAGAGTGGTGAGCAGCAGGCCGACTATGAGCGGCCAGATGACCGACCACATACGGCCCAGTGTCCACACCACCACCGCGGCCATGACGAGGACGATCAGCAACTCGCCCGATACACGCGCCGAAACGCGGAGCGCGGCGCGGGATTTGGTGGAGCTCAACGTGGCAGACATGCGAGCCACCCTATGGGCCCACCGCTCCCTGTCTGGATCGAGCCCTCCCTCCAGGGGCGACGTGAAGCTACGCCCCGCCCTTGCGCTCCCCGTTGAGCCTCGCGTCCAGGGTGATCGCCGCGTCGATCAGGGCCAAGTGTGTGAAGGCCTGCGGGAAGTTGCCCAACTGCCGTCCTGTCAGGCCGATCTCCTCGGAGTACAGACCCAGGTGATTGGCGTAGGTGAGCATCTTCTCGAGCACCAGCCTGGCCTGGTCGGTGCGTCCCGCGCGCGCCAGGGCGTCGACGTACATGAACGTGCACAGGGAGAAGGTTCCCTCGGAGCCGCGCAACCCGTCAGGTGACGCCTCGGGGTTGTAGCGGTAGACGAGGCTGTCGCTGACCAGCTCACTCTCCATGGCGTCCAGCGTGGACTTCCACATCGGATCGTCCGGCGTGATGAAGCCGACCGTCGGCATGCGCAGCAGCGACGAGTCGAGCACGTTGTCGCCGTAGTGCTGTACGAAAGCCTGCTTCTTCGGGTCCCATCCCCGGCTGAGGACCTGCGCGTAGATCTCGTCGCGCGCGTCCACCCAGCGTCCGCGGGCCGCGGGGCGGCCGTCGTCGGTGGCGATCCGGACGGCCCGGTCGAAGGCCACCCAGGACATCACGCGTCCGTAGGTGAAGTCCTTCTGGCCGCCACGGGTCTCCCACAGTCCTTCGCCGGGCTGGTCCCAGTGGTCGACCAGCCAGTCGAGAAGGGTGTGCAGCGCGGTCCAGCCCCCGTGGTCGAGGTGCATGCCGTGCTGGTGCGCGAAGTAGATGCTGTCGAGCGCCTCACCGTAGATGTCCAGTTGCCGCTGGGTCGCCGCTCCGTTGCCGATGCGGACCGGGGCGGAACCGCGGTATCCCTCCCAGTGGTCGAGGGTCTCCTCGACCATGTCGGAGGAGCCGTCGACGCGGTACATGATGTTCAGGGGCCCGGTGCTGCCTTCGCCTTCACCGGCCTTTTCCTTCACGCGTTCGTGCAGCCAGCCGATGAACGCAGCCGCCTCTTCCTTGAACCCCATGCCCAGCAGGGCGTACACGGAGAAGGACGCGTCGCGGATCCAGGTGAACCGGTAGTCCCAGTTGCGCTCTCCACCCAGTTGCTCGGGCAGAGCCGCCGTGGGGGCGGCGACCAGGGCGCCGGTCGGTGCGTAGGTCATGAGCTTCAGCGCCACGGCCGAACGCTCCACCGCCTCCCGCCAACGGCCCGAGTAGGTGGACTGACCCAGCCACGAGCGCCAGAACTGGACGGTCTCGTCGAAGAGTTGCTCGAACTCCTCCATTCGGACCTCGTGCGGCGGCCCGCCAGGTGACGATTCCATGACCAGTCCGCGCTGCTGGCCTGCCTGCAGAGTCAGGCTGAAGCGCAGGTCGTTGTCATTCTGGTGAATGGTCAGCAGGCGCTCGTCCCCCGGCTCACGGACGGCGTGGATGGCGAGGTCCATGTCCTGCGAAGTGAACACGGCTCCGTGCTCCGTGAGGTGCAACTCGTGCGGCTTGCGGCCGTAGTCGAAGCGCGGAGCGACCTCCCCCTCGAAGGTCATGCTGCCCCGGACGCACCGCAGCATGCGGACCAGACGGTGCCGGTCGGTCGCGGTCGCGCCGGTGATCGGCATGAAGTCGACCACCTCGCCGGCCCCGGCTTCGGTCATGAAACGCGTGACCAGCACGGCGGTGTCCGGGTGGTAGAGCTGCTTGGTGGTGTAGGTGTCCGCGGCCGGCCCGACGGTGAAGTGGCCGCCCTTCCGCCGGTCGAGCAGAGCACCGAAGATGCTGGGCGAATCGAAGCGCGGACAGCAGAACCAGTCGATCGTCGCATCGGTGGTCACGAGAGCCGCGGTCTGCAGATCACCGATCAGGCCATGGTTCTCGATGAGGGGGTATTCATCCATCTTCATGCCCCTTTCGACCCCGGTTGGCAAGCCTAGGTCAACACGGCCGCCCCGTCCTGGCGAGGATGCGACGCGAGGTGGCGGCGGCGGAGACCGTAGTCTCTGCGCATGGCGAGTACGCAGGCGGACGGGGCCGTACGAGGGCCTGGCAGACCGCGCGAGGAGCGGGTCACCGGAGCCGTTCTCAACGCTGTCGTGGACCTGGTCACCGAGCAGGGGATCGCGGCGGTCACGATGGACACCGTCGCGGCGCGGGCCGGGGTGAGCAAGCCCGCCATCTACCGTCGGTGGCCGACCAAGCAGGATTTGATCATCGCCGCCGCGGAAACCCGCATCGGCACCCTGTCGGTGCCCGACCTGGGCGACTTCCGTGCCGAGCTCCGCTTCGTACTCACCGCTCGCCTGGAGGCTTACCGGCTGCCGGGTTCGGACCGGCTGATCGCAGGTCTCATCGGGGCGTCCGCCGACGCGGGCGCGGCGCGGGGCCAGTACGCGGAGTACACCGAGCGGATCACGAGCGAGACGAGGCGCATCCTCGAGCGAGGGATCGACCGCGGCGACGTGGACCCGGACACCGATGTCCGGGCCGCGGCCACCTTGGTGGCCGCGCCGCTGGTCTTCCGGCTGATCGGTGAGCTGGAGATGCCCGACGCCCGCTTCGTGGACTCCCTGGTCGACCTCGTCGCCAAGGCGGTCGGCACGGCCGGCTGACGGCTCCCGGCCTCGGCTTCCGGCTTTTCGTTTTCATGCCGCAAGGACCCTTGCTTCCCCACGCCCCAATAACGATACTCCCCGTAACGATATTCAGGCCGCCACCGTGGAGAACTCATGGACAGCGTCGTCACCACTCCCGTCCCCGCACTCGACAAGCCGCTGATGCACTACGGGAAGCGCACGCTCGACCGCGTCGCGCCGGGCTCGGAGCAGCCCGCCTACCGGCTTCTGGACGTCTGCCCCCTCACCCCGCACATCGGCGCCGAGGTCGAGGGCGTCGATCTCTCGCGCCCGATCGGCGAGGACCTCGCGGAGGAGATCCGGCAGGCCCTGCTGGAGTGGAAGGTGCTCTTCTTCCGCGACCAGCACGCCTTCGACCCGCAGTCCCAGCTCGCGTTCTCCGCCCTCTGGGGCGAGCCGGAAGCCAACCCCTTCTTCCCCAAGGGAGACACCGTCGGCGTCTCCCGTCTGGCGAAGGACGCGATGGCTGTCGGTACGGAGAACATCTGGCACAGCGACCACTCGTTCATGGCCGCGCCCGCGCTGGGCTCCGTGCTGCGCGCCGTCGAGGTCCCGGCCGCCGGCGGCGACACGATGTGGGCGGACATGGCGGCCGCGTACGACAACCTCACCGAGTCCATGAAGGCCCGGATCGAGAGCCTCACCGCCGTGCACGACTGGGTGCCGAGCTGGGGCGCGCTGATGACCGAGGCCCAGGTCGCGGTGCACCGGGCGAACCTGCCGGCCGTCGAGCACCCGGTGGTCGTCCGCCACCCGCGCACCGGACGCAAGCTGCTCTACGTCAACGAGCCCTTCACCACCCGAATCGTCGGCCTGTCGGACGTGGAGAGCCGTGAGCTGCTCGACGAGCTCGTCCTCCAGGCCCGTATCCCCGAGTACCAGGTGCGCTTCCGCTGGCAGCCGGGCTCCGTCGCCATCTGGGACAACATCGCCACCCAGCACTACGCGATCAGCGACTACTACCCGCGGCGCCGGGTCATGGAGCGCATCGCCATCGCGGGCGTCCCGCTCTCCTGAACCACCGCCCGGCCCTCCTCCCTCCCCATCCAGTCTCCGCGGAGCCCTTGTGACCGACACCGATGTCGCACCCGCTGTGCCCGCCGGCCCCTCGAAGGCGCCGAGCAGTACGAGACGCCGAGCGTGGATCGTCACCGCGCTGCTCGTCGTCTTCATGATGATCAACTTCGCCGACAAGTCCGTACTCGGTCTTGCCGCGGAGGAGATCCGCCAGGACCTCGACCTGTCCGCATCGGCCTTCGGACTCGCCAGCAGCGCCTTCTTCCTGCTGTTCTCGATCTCCGGTGCCGCGGTGGGTCTGCTCGCGGACCGCGTAAGGCCCAAGTGGCTGATCCTGGCGATGGCCGTGCTCTGGTCCGTCTCCCAGGCACCGATGGCGGTGGGTGGAGGGCTCGCGGTGCTCATCACCTCGCGTGTTCTGCTCGGCGCCGCCGAGGGGCCCGCCTTCCCCGTCGCCCAGCAGGCCACGCTGTCCTGGTTCCCCAACCACCGGCGCAACCTGCCCGGGGCGTTGATCGTCCTCGGGATCACGCTGGGGGTCCTGGTCGCCGCTCCCGTACTGACGTGGGTGATCCAGAACCACGGCTGGCGCTCGGCCGTCGCCGTCGTGGCGCTCGCCGGTGTCGTGTGGGCACTGCTGTGGATCCCCTTCGGCGGGGAGGGACCGTACGCGGTCGCCTCGGACACCGGCCGGGAGAGGGGCGACAAGGCGGTGACGGAAGCCGGGCCGGGTCCGGACCGGCCCAGGATGCCGTACCGGCGGATCCTCGCGACCCGTACCTGGATCGGCGCCACGACCGCCTACTTCGGGACCTACTGGGTCATCGCCTTCGCCCTGGTCTGGCTTCCCTCCTACCTCCAGGACGCGCTGGGCTACAGCTCGGCCGGGTCCACGCAGGTCGTGATGCTGGTCTGGGGTCTGGGCGGGGTCGTGGTACTCGGTCAGGCCGGCCTGACCGGATGGCTGCTGCGCCGCGGGACCGCGAGCCGGTGGGCGCGTGGCGGGGTCGGCGGCGTTCTCCTGCTCATCGGCGCGGTTGCATGCCTCGCCCTTCCGGTGGCCCCGGCCGGCGCCGTGACCGCCGTGCTCCTTGTCGCGGGATTCGGGCTGGCCGGAGCGATGAGCAGCGTCGCCGTCACCACCGTCACGGAACTGGCTCCGGCCGACCGTCGCGGCGGCGCGCTGGGCATCATGAACGCCGTGGTGACCACCGCGGGTCTGATCGCCCCGACGCTGATCGGACGTCTCGTGGACACCCACGGTACGGAGGGTTACACGTACGCGGTCCTGATCACCGGCGCCGTGCTCCTGCTGAGCGGAGTCGCCGCCCTCACACTCATCGACCCGGACCGCGACGCCCGCCGGCTGTCCGTGTGACCACACGCGTGGGCCTGCTCCTCGCACTGCGCACGGGCAGGCCCGCGCCTCCCACTCCCCCACCTTCCGCAAGGAACGACGTTGAACACAAGCGCCCTCGACACCTCCTTCCTCGACCGCACGGTGGCCCACGTACGCGGCAACGCCGAGTCCTGGTCAAGCACCCCGCTCACCGAACGCATCGCCCTCCTGGAGAGGCTGCAGCCCCGCATCACCGCGCGTGCGGCCGAGATGGCCGGCGCGGGCGCCCGTGCGAAGGGGTACGGACCGGACTCCCCCTGGGCGGCGGAGGACTGGATCGGCGGCCCTTGGGCCCTGGCCCAGAACACCGCGGCGTATCTCCACGTCCTTCGACGGATCGCCGCGGGCAGGGACCCGCTGGGCGACAGGACGGTGCACGAGGAGAACGGCCGCACCCGCGTGAACGTCTTCCCCGCCACCGGGTGGGACTCCCTGCTGCTCAACGGCTTCAAGGCCGAGGTGTGGATGCGCCCCGGCGTCACCGCGGAGCAGGCGCGGGCCTGCGCGGCGGGCGAGTACCGGGGCAGGCGGGGGGACCCCTCCCTGGCCCTGGTGCTCGGCGCCGGCAACGTCGCCGCGATCACCGCGCTGGACATCCTGCACAAGCTCTACGCCGAGGGCCAGGTCGTCATCGCCAAGATGAACCCGGTCAACGCCTATCTGCGCCCCCACTTCGCGTACGTGTTCGCCGAGTTCGTCGAACGGGGCTGGCTGGCCTTCGTCGACGGCGGCGCGGCCGAGGGCGGCTATCTTTCCCTCCACGAGGGCGTCGACGCCATTCATGTCACCGGCAGCGACCGCACCCACGACGCCATCGTCTGGGGCACCGACGAAGACGCCGAAGAACGCCGCCGTGACGACCTCCCGTTGATCACCAAGCCCTTCAGCAGTGAACTGGGCGGCGTGAGTCCCTGCATCGTGGTGCCGGGGCCATGGAGCGACGCCGACTTCCGCTTCCAGGCCGAACACATCGTCACCAGCAAGATGAACAACTCCGGCCACAACTGCATCGCCAGCCAGATCCTGGTCCTGCCGCGTGACTGGGACGGCACCGAGCGGTTGCTCGACGAGATACGGCGAGTGCTGCGCGATCTGCCGCCTCGCGCCGACTACTACCCCGGCGCCGCCGACCGTCTGGCCTCCGTACAAGCGTCCCATCCGACGGCGGAGGCACACGGCGGCGACGGCAGTCGACTGCTGGTACCCGACATCACCGACCACGACGACCCGCTCGTCACCGACGAGGTCTTCGGCAGCGCCCTGGGCGTCGTGCGCCTGCCCGGCACGGCTCCGGCCGAATTCCTCCGGCACGCCGTCGACTTCGCCAACACCACCCTGCCCGGCACTCTCGGCGCGACCCTGATCGTCCACCCGAGGACCGAGAAGGCCGCCCCGGAAGCCGTGCGCGCCGCCGTCGCCGAACTGCGCTACGGCACCCTGGGCATCAACTGCTGGTCGGCCGTCGGCTTCCTCCTCGGCTTCACCCCGTGGGGTGCCTTCCCCGGCCACACCCGCCAGAACATCGGCAGCGGCATCGGCTTCGTGCACAACGCGTTCATGCTCGAAGACATCGAGAAGACCGTACTGCGGGCCCCGTTCACTCCGGCCCCGCGTGGTCTCGTCACGGGCGACCCGTCGCTGTCCCCGCGCCCCCCGTACTTCGTCACCCACCGCACGGCGCTGACCACGGTGGAGCGCCTCACCCGATTCACGACGGCACCGAGTCCGACGAAGCTGCCCGCACTCTTCGCTGCCGCGTTGCGGGGCTGACAGCCGGCCCCCGGCGACCCATACATCCGCCATGCCCCAGAGACATCCCCTACGGAGACCTCATGCTCAATCTCGCCACCCTGCTGGAGACCGGCGCCCGTACCGTGCCCGACCGTACGGCGGTCGTGCTGGGCGTACAGCGACTGACCTACGCGGAGTTGGACGCGGCCGCCGGCCGCGTGGCCAACCTGCTGAACTCGCGCGGTATCGGGCCGGGGGACAAGGTCGCCCTGTCCTGCCCGAACCTGCCGTGGTTCCCGATCGTCTACTACGGCATCCTCAAGGCCGGCGCGGTGGTCGTCCCGCTCAACGTGCTACTCAAGGGCCGCGAGATCGCCTACCACCTGGCCGACTCCGAGGCCAAGGCCTACTTCTGCTTCGAGGGCGGTGCGGATCTTCCGATGGGCCAGGAGGGCTGGTCCGGCTTCAGCGGAACTCCGGGCTGTGACAACTTCTTCCTGATGACCGCCATCCCCACCGAGGACTCGCCGGTCGCGGGCGCCGAGACCCTGACCGCGGCGCTGGCAGGCATGGGCGCGGACTTCGAGACGGTGGCGACGGAGCCCGGTGACACGGCCGTCATCCTGTACACCTCCGGCACCACGGGCACGCCCAAGGGCGCTGAGCTCAGCCACTCCAACGTGATGCTCAACGTGCTGACCTGCCACAAGCTGTTCGGCGAGGTCGAGCACGACGTACACCTGGTCACCCTCCCGCTCTTCCACTCCTTCGGCCAGGTCGTACAGCTGAACGCCGGTATCGCCTCGCAGGCGACGCTGGTGCTGATGCCACGCTTCGACGCCCCGGCCGCCCTGGCCCTGATGCAGCGTCATGCGGTGACCTTCTTCGCGGGTGTCCCCACGATGTACTGGGCCCTTCTCGAAGCCGAAGCGCCCGACGTGGACCCGTCGCGGATCGCCGCGAACCTGCGGATGGCCGGGTCGGGGGGCTCCGCGCTGCCGGTCGAGATCCACCGCCGGTTCAGCGAGCGCTTCGGGGTGACGATCATGGAGGGGTACGGCCTCTCGGAGACGAGCCCGGTGGCCACCTTCGCCCCGCGCGGGGAGAAGGCGCGCCCGGGCTCCATCGGGCGCCCGGTCTGGGGCGTGGAGGTGGACCTGGTCGACAAGGACTGGGCACCGGTACAGGGGGCCGACGCGATCGGCGAGATCGTCATCCGCGGCCACAACGTCATGAAGGGCTACCACAACCGGCCCGAGGCGACCGCCGAGGTGATGCGCAACGGCTGGTTCCGTACCGGTGACCTCGCCCGCCGCGACTCCGACGGATGGTTCTACATCGTGGACCGGGCCAAGGACATGATCCTCCGCGGTGGCTTCAACGTGTATCCGCGGGAGATCGAGGAAGTACTGCTCACCCACCCGTCCGTGAGCATGGCGGCCGTCATCGGTGTGCCGCACGACCGCCACGGCGAGGAGGTCAAGGCATGCGTGGTACGCGCCCCTGGAGCGACGCTCGCCGAGGAGGAGCTGATCGCCTGGTGCAAGGAGCAGATGGCCGGCTACAAGTACCCCCGCATCGTGGAGTTCCGGGCGGCCCTGCCCACCAATGCCACCGGCAAGATCCTCAAGCGCGAGCTCAGGGACGCGGACGGACACGCGGCCGAGGGCCGGTGAGGACGCTGTCCGGCAGCTTCGACTGCCACGACTGCCTCGACTGCGAGCCCTCCACCTGACGAAGGGGCGGGGGCGGGGCCGTTCCGGGGGTGAGCAACCCCCGGAACGGCCCCGCCTGCGCCGCGAAGGCGCCCTGTTGGTGAAAGCTCGAACACCGCAGGCGCGTCCGCGGCCGGTTTCGGCCAACCGTTTGACAGGTGCACGACATTGCATGGTTTCGCCAGGTCACCCGGGCGGGAACGCACCGCAGTCGGGCACGCGCGCAGCGATCCACCGGGCGGATTCCTGCCGTTCGCCGCCACGTTCACCAGGCCGACAAGTGAGCCTTGCCCGGATACCGGCCGGTTCCGGCTGGCAAGTCACTGCCATGGCAAGGACTTGCCGTCATCAGGCCTTCACACCGGACGTCGCCGCCGGATAAACCCATGGCATGTCCTCCCCCTCCCAGCCTTCCGCCTTCCGGCGCAGGCGCTGGCAACTGCTGTCGGTTGCCACCGCGGTGCCGCTGCTGGCGTCGGGGCTTGCCGTTCTGCAAGCACCCGCACAGGCCGCTCCGAGCAAGCCCACCGTCCCCGCCAAGCCCTCGGCGACCCACAAGGTCACCCTGGTCACCGGCGACGTCGTCACCGTCACCACGATGGCCGACGGCAAGCAGACCGCAGACGTCGACCGGCCGGACAGCGCCGTCGGCGGCGTGAAGATCCAGAAGATCAAGGGCGACCTGTTCGTCATCCCGGACGAGGCCGCGCCGCTCCTCGGCACGGACAAGCTGGACAGACGGCTGTTCAACGTCACCGACCTGATCGAGATGGGCTACGACGACGCGAAGTCGGCCGCGGTGCCGCTGATCGCGACGTACGACCGGTCGAAGTCCCGCGCGGCAGTCGAGCCCAAAGCCCCCCGGGGCAGCAGGATGACCCGCAAGCTCAAGGGCATCAGCGGTGCCGTGCTCAGCACCGAGAAGCGGCAGACCCGCACCTTCTGGAACAACGTCGCGCCGCAGGGCAGCGCGGAGTTGGGCACCGGTGTGGCGAAGCTGTGGCTGGACGGCCGGGTGAAGGCCAACCTCAAGGAGAGCGTGCCGCTGATCGGCGCGCCCGAGGCCTGGGCCGCCGGGTACAACGGCAAGGGCGTCAAGGTGGCGGTGCTCGACACCGGTATCGACGCCAACCACCCCGACTTCGCCGGCCTGATCGACGGCACGGCCAGCTTCGTGCCGGGCGAGGCCGTCACCGACGTCAACGGTCACGGCACGCACGTGGCCGGCACGATCGTCGGTTCCGGGGCCGCCTCCGGTGGCGACAACAAGGGCGTCGCCCCGGGCGCCGACCTGTACGTCGGCAAGGTGCTCGGCGGCGTGGAGGGCTACGGCCAGGACTCCTGGATCATCGCCGGCATGCAGTGGGCCGCCGAGACCGGTGCGGACGTCGTCAACATGAGCCTCGGCGACTCCTACCCCACCGACGGCAGCGACCCGATGTCGCGCACGGTCGACGCGCTGTCCGCTCAGTACGGCACCCTGTTCGTCATAGCCGCCGGCAACTCGGGCCCGGAGAGCATCTCCGCCCCGGGCGCGGCCGCCGCGGCGCTGACCGTGGCCGCCACGGACAAGCAGGACCAGCTCGCGAACTTCTCCAGCACCGGCCCGCTGACCTACTCCGGCGCCATGAAGCCGGACATCGCGGCGCCCGGCGTGGACATCACCGCGGCCCGCTCCCAGCACATGACCGACGGTGGTGAGGGCCTCTACCGCACCATCAGCGGCACCTCGATGGCCACCCCGCACGTGGTCGGCGCGGCGGCGATCCTGGCGCAGCAGCACCCGGACTGGAACGGCGCACAGCTCAAGGAACACCTGATGAGCACCGCCAAGGGTCTGGACGCCGGGTACTCCCCCTACGAGGTCGGCACCGGCCGCCTCGACGTGGCCGCCGCCGTGCGCACCACCGTCCGCGGGACCGGATCGCTCTTCTTCGGCAACTACACCTGGCCGCACAAGCCGGAGGACGTCGCCGTCACGAAGGACCTGACGTACACCAACACCGGTTCCGCCGACGTCACACTGGACCTGGCCCTGACCGACGACGGCGGTCCGTTCACCCTGGGAACCACCACGGTGACCGTCCCCGCGGGCGGAACCGCCGCCGTCCCGGTGACCGGCGACCCGCAAGCCGCCTCGGCGGGCCGGCACGTCGGCTACGTGACAGCGACCGACGCGGCCACCGGGAAGCCCGTGACCCGCACATCCGTGGCGCTGCTCAAGGAGGAGGAGCGCTACGACCTGAACATCAAGCTGGTCGGCCGGGACGGCAAGCCCGCCGGCGGCTGGGTCGGGATCAACCTGGCCGGCGACTCCTGGCCGTGGAACGTCTACGTCGACGGCTCGACCACGATGCGCATGGCGCCCGGCCTGTACACCGTCGCGGGATACCTCGACGTGGCCGGTGAGAAGTCGGACCGCTCGGGCATGGCCGTGCTGGTCGACCCGGAGACCGTGCTCAAGGACGGCTCCGCGCATGTGGTGCTGGACGCCAGCAAGGCGAACCTGCTGCGGACCGAGGCGCCACAGCGCACCGAGGACCGCCAGCGCAAGGTCGACTTCAACGTCCACTACAAGGGCCTCGACCCGTACATGGACTACCGCAGCGCGTACGTGGTGCCGCCGACGTACGACGACGTCTACGTCGCCCCGACCGAGCCCATGAAGCAGGGCGAGTTCATGCTGATCACCCGCTGGCGCAAGGGCGAGCCGCAGCTCGGCCTGAGCGCCTTGGGCGGCCGGCTCCGCTTCGACGCCACGGTGCAGGCGGGCAGCGCCCTCGGCACCGCGACGGACACGCTGACCGCCGTTCACGCGGGCAACGGCGCGGCGAGCGCGTACGAGAAGATCAACGCGAAGGGCAAGCTCGCCGTCGTCACGCGCAGCGACGAGGTCTCGCCGCAGCAGCGCGCCGAGGCAGCGGTCGCGGCCGGCGCGAAGGCGCTGATCGTGGTCAACGACGGTGTGGGTGGCCTGACGGAGTACGTCGGCGAGTCGACGATCCCCGTCGCCACCGTGCACCGCGACGCGGGCAAGGCCCTCATCGCGACGGCCAGGGCCGGCATCCTCAAGCTGACCGTGAAGCAGACCGAGCACACGCCGTTCGTCTACGACCTGACCCGGGACTACCCCGGCCAGGTCCCGGACCGGGACCTCGTCTACAGGCCGTCCCAGCGGGACCTCGCCCGGATCGACGCACGCTACTACTCGGCCACGCAGGGCAAGGTGGCGCAGGGGTACCGGTCCGACTTCACCCTCAGCCCGTCGTTCAACATGCCCGAGATCGAGTGGCACCCGGGCACCCGCACCGAGTGGGTGACTCCGGGCCAGGTCTGGAGGGAGTTCCATACGCAGGGCGTCGACAGGGCCCTGTCGTGGACGATGGTGTCGGGCGACAACACCTACGCCAGGGGCGCCACCAGCCGTCTGGACTGGTTCGCCCCGTTGACCCGACCCGCTCAGAGCGAGTCCTTCGGTGTGTACAACTCCCGCTGGCAGAACTACATGACCTGGAACGTGCAGGCATGGGCCTCCGCCAGCGACAACATGCGGCTGGGCGGCTACCTGCCGTGGGGTGAGACACCGTCCCACCTGCAGGTCTTCCAGGGTGACAAGCTGATCCACGACAACCCGGTCAGCGGGGACATGCAGTGGGTGGAGGTGCCGGCGGGCAACCTTCCGTACCGCACCGTCCTCGACGTGGAGCGGCCCGGTGACGTCTTCCGGCTGTCGACGCGCACCCACTCCGAGTGGACGTTCATGTCCGACACCGTCGACTCGGACTTCTTCGAGCCGTTCTCGGTGCTGAACCTGGACTACGAGCTGGAGACGGACCTGCACGGCGACGTCAAGGCCGGCACCACGCAGCGGATAGCGCTCGAGCCGGTGTCGATGAACCTCGACACAGTGCCGGGCAAGGTCACCACGGTGAAGCTGGACGTCTCGTACGACGACGGCGCCACCTGGCAGAAGGTGACGCTGTCCAAGGGCTCCGGCGGCTACTGGAACGGATCGTTCAAGACGGCCAGGAAGCCCGGCGGCTTCGTGTCGGTCCGCGCGAGCGCCGCAACGGACCGCGGCTTCAGCGTCAAGAACGAGATCATCCGGGCGTACGGCCTGCGATGAGCCGCACTGTCGGACCCCGGGGAGGCAACTCCCCGGGGCCCTTCCCCTCGCACCCGCTCCCAGCTGGGACTATTCAGGGCCTGCCACCATGGCGCATACTCTCCCCGCTGCGGCAAGCAAGGGAGAGTCGGTCGCCGATGCTGGATGTTCTGGGCCTCGAACCCGATGACGAGCGCGTCTACCGCGCGCTGCTCGGACGGCCGAACTCCACCGCGGTGCTGCTGTCGGATCAGCTCGACATGTCGCAGGCCGACATCGACAAGGCCTTGTCTCATCTGGTCGGGTGGGGGCTGGTGATCGGGTCTGCGGACGAGCTGTTCACCGCCGCGCCACCTGCGATGGCCCTCGGCGCTCTCATCAGCCGGCGCCAGGACGGTCTGCGCATGGCCGAGCAGGCACTGGTGACCTTCGCCGAGGAACACCGGGCTGCGATGACCGGGAACAGCATCAGCGATCTGATCGAGGTCGTCACGGGCGTAGACGCCATCCGGCATCGATTCCTCCAGGTTCAGCAGGCGGCCCGCACACAGGTCCGCACCTTCATCACCGCGCCGTTCGTCGCCGTGCCGCCCGGCGAGAACTCGGCGGAACCCGTGGCCATCGGCCGCGGCGTGCACTTCCGCGCGGTGCTGGACCGGGCCGTGCTGGCAGAACCGGGAATCATCGCCGATGCGGTCGATTCCATGCGCAACGGTGTTCAACTGCGGGTCGCCGACCAGGTGCCGATGAAGCTCGTACTGGCCGACGCCGACCTCGGCCTGGTCCCCCTCGCGGTCACACCCGCCGGGGAACCCGGCGCCGTGCTGCTGCACCGCAGCGGTCTGCTGGACGCGCTGGACGCGCTGTTCGAGACGGTATGGCGCACCGCGCACCCGCTCGAACTGTCGGGCATCGGCGGAGAGTCCGATCCCGCCGTCGAACTCGGGGCGGAAGGGCCGACCGACCTCGACCGGAAGATCCTCGCCCTGCTGCTGGCCGGTCTGACCGATCCGACGGCCGCGACACAGCTCGGTCTGTCACCACGCACACTGCACCGACGCCTGCGCCACCTCATGGACATGGCCGGGGTCCGGACCCGGATGCAGCTCGGCGGCCATGCCGTCCGGCACGGCTGGGTGGAGCCGAGCTGAGCGGACACGTTGGCCCGGCGTGAGCCGACCCCACCGGCTATCCGCTGCGCCG
Source organism: Streptomyces sp. NPDC059499 (assembly GCF_042749285.1). Lineage (NCBI taxonomy): Bacteria > Bacillati > Actinomycetota > Actinomycetes > Kitasatosporales > Streptomycetaceae > Streptomyces > Streptomyces sp. NPDC059499. The sequence continues at coordinate 116,465 of NZ_JBHYTT010000017.1, read as the reverse complement.
TGGCCTGCCGCCCACACCCTGGCTGTCGGCCGTCTGCGCGACGGCACGGCGAGCCGCATCGGGAAACTCCCGTTCCACCGATTCGCCGAGGAGATCCGCCTCTGCGCGGACTGCCGGATGGTGGGTGGGCGGCAGGCTGTCGAGCAGCCCGTCGAACAGGGCGCGCAGCCTTCGGCAGACCTGCGTGGATGTTGCCCCGTAGTCGCGGATCTCGGAGACGGCAAGCTGGAGATACTCCTCCCACGTCCTCCCCCGCAGCACGATCCGCGGCCTCCCGTCGTCACCGGCCAGCACATGCCGGTCGGACAGCGGAGCCTGACCGATCCGGGTGAGGAACGACTCGATGTGATTGAGGACCTGTACGGCGGTGGTGGGGTCGTTCACGGCGGGCGACAGGGCGCGGATGGCGATGTCGACGAGCACGCGCACGGCGAAGGCCGGGTCCTGTTCGATCGTCCGCTCGGGACCGAGCGCGATGAGCCCGGTCACGCGCTCGTCGTCGGGGGTGGACGTGCCGCCGTGGACCTCGACGAGTACGGCGCCCCGGGGGACGTAGTCACCGATCAGGTGGGGCACGGTGAACACGCAGTCGTGGCGCGTGGCGAGTGCCACGAGGCCGTCGGTGTGGAGTGCCTGGACGGCCCCGCCGGAAGTCGCGCGGACGACGGTCATCCGTACGTCCCGCACCGGAGCTTCACCACCGTGTGGGGCCGAGGCCCTGACCGCCGCTGCCCCGTGCTCGAAGACCTCCTCCCCCATGCGGCCGACGAGATCGGCGATGGCGACCGGCCTGAGGTTGTGCGTGAAGCGGTTGAGATAGATGAGCAGCAGCAACAGGCTGACGGCCACGGCCACGCCCGCAAGGGTGACCCCGAGGTCCGGCACCGAATCCGACTCGATACTGCGCAGCAGGGAGAACGCGAAGGCGAATGTGCCGGTGAAGGTGGCCAGCACGGTCTTCTGCAGCCGGTCCCTGTACCAGAGCCGCATGTATCGCGGGGACAACGTGCCTGTGGCCTGCTGGATGACCAGAACGCCGATGGTCACGACGAATCCCAGCAGGGCGATCATCGCCCCGACAATGGAGCTCAGGACTCCGCTCGCCGTCGTCGCCGAATAGCGCCAGCCGCTCGGTGGCCAGTCCGCGCTGTCGGCGTTGATGGCCAGTTCGGCCAGGACCACACCCAGCAGGAGCCCGAACAACGGCGCGATCCACAGGTTCGCTTTCACGTACTGCCGCAGCCGGAACGCGGAGGCCCAGGACATCTTGATGTGCCTCACTTCTCGGCGCCGGAGGTCAGGAGCACAACGGTGTCGCCTTCCCCGGGGGTGACCCGCCGCTTCTCGGTGAGGGGTTCCAGCCGCATGTCCGCATGCACCACGAAGAGGGTCTCGCTCCCGGGCGGCAGTGGAGCGGAGGCCGGCTGGACCAGGAACCGCGCGCCTGCCTCGTACCGGGCCGCCAGGGTGTGGCGGACGAGCGACCTGCCGAAGAGGATGTCCCCTCCGGTGTAGGGGGCCACGACTCCATGGCTGTCGTGCGGAGGCCCGACCCGGTAGACGGGTCCTTCGACACTGTCCTGCATCACGACCGAAGCGAGCGCGTTGAAGTCGTCGTCGTCCGTGGCCAGGAACACTGCCGTCACACCTTCCAGCCGGGCACCGGGGTTGGTGGCCGTGGCCAGCAGATCGCCCGTGGCGAGTTGGATACCGGCGTCCGCGATCCGTTGGCGCTCCTGTGCGAGACCTGCCCACATCAGCAGATCGAGGCCGGCGGATCTCAGGCTCCTGCCCAGATCGACCACCCACGGCTCGCCGCCCACGAGCAGGAGCCGCGTCCCGGTGGGTTTGACGATGCCGAGCATTCTGGCGACCGGTGCCGCACTCAGGGAGTACAACAGGACTGTCCCGACGATCACGAGGAAGGTGACCGGAAGGATTCTCGCCGCCCCGTTGACCCCCCTGTCGACGAGGTTCGCAGAGAACGCCGAAGCGGTGGCCGCGGCAACGATGCCGCGCGGGGCCATCCACCCGACGAAGGCCCTCTCGCCCATGGACAGGCCGGAACCCGCTGTCGACATGTAGGACACGAGGGGCCGCACCACGAGGACCAGGACGGCGATCAGGCCGAGAGCGGGGAGGAGTACGGGCACGAGGGACGCCGGTGTGACGGTGGAGGAGATCGATACGAACAGCAGACCGATGATCAGCTGGGCCAGAGTCTCGAAGAAGGGCCGCCGCGCGGGCATGTCGAAGCCCTTGATGTTGGTGACGGCGAGGCCCGTGACGATGGCGGCGATGAGTCCCGTGTCGTCCCTGACGATGTCGGCGCCGGCGGACACGGCGATCACGGTGGCCAGCTGGGCCAGCGTCCCGAGTGTCTCGCCGAGCCGCAACGTGCGCAGCGTGAACCAGAGCAACGCTGTTCCGACCGCTCCGCCGATCAGCCCCACGGCCATGCTGATGGCGAACTGGCCGATCTGGTAGCCCCGTCCGATGTCGACCCGGTGCGTGGTGGCGATGGCGTGGAAGACGAGTGCGCCCAGGATGCCGCCGATCGGGTCGGTCAGGGTCCCCTCCCAGATGAGGATGCGGCGCACCTTGTCCGAGGGCCGTACGAAGTCGAGGATGGGGCCCACGACGGTGGGTCCGGAGACGACCAGGATCACGCCGAGCATCGCGGCGACCTTGAGGGGCATGTCGAACATCGCCGGTGCCAAGGCGGAGGTGAACAGGAACGTGACGAGCACGCCGAGCAGCAGCAGCCGTCCGACGATCCCGCGTGTGCGGCCGGTGAGCTTGCGCAGGTTGAGCCCGAGACCAGCGTCGTAGAGGATCACCGCCACGGACATCGACACGAGGACGTCGAAGTTCTGCGACATCAGCTTGTCGGGGTGGATGACGTCCGTCAGCGCGCCGGCCGTGAACCCGGCGGGAAGCAGGATGATGAGGGCGGGAACGCGCAGCTTGCTCGCCAGGATCTGTGATCCGGTGGCGAGGATCAGGGTCAGTGCGATTCCGAGGTAGATCTCGTCGTCTGTCACAGCAACTCCTTTCGGAAGAGCCCTGGCACGGTGGACATTCAGTCGTACCGACGGTCAGGTGGCTTCCGCCCGGCCACCTCCCTGGGGATCGCCGCCTTGCCGCAGGTCGGCATCGGAGAGTTCTTCGAGATCGCCTCTCGTGTCGAGCCAGTACAGGAAGGCGACGGCCGGCACCACGATCACCAGGGCGACGAGGGTGACGAAGGCCAGCCAGGTCAGCGTGGTCGACGCGCCGGCGCCCTCGGCGACGGTCAACGACCGCGGGAGGAGGTAGGGACGCTGGGCCATGCCCCAGGCGAGGACCGCGCAGGCGACGGCGCCGACGGCCGAGGCACGGGCCCAGCCGCCCGGTCTCCGCACGAGCAGCCACGCGGTGATGAAGGAAGCCGCTGCCCCGGTGATACCGAAGGCCAGCCCCGCCCCGTGGGTGAGCCCGTGCCACACGTGCGGGGCGTCCTCACCGGTGACGAACAGGGTGATCACCACCAGCACCATGAGCACGGTGAGGCTCAGCAGCCCGCGCCGCCGGAAGTAGGCGATCAGGTCGGGTGCGTCGAAGCGGCGGGCATCCCCCGTCAGGAACACGGCGCCCAGGAAGGCGGTCGCGGCGACGGCGAGCAGGCCGAACATGATCGAGGTGGGGTTGGCCCAGGCGTCCGCCGACGCCTCCGTACCGAGCTTCACCCGTTCCGAGGCGACACCCCCCACGGCGGCGCCGAGGAAGAACGGCGTCACGAGCGATGCGCAGGCGAACACGGCACCGTAGAGGCGCCGTTCCGCGAGCCGGCGGGCGACCTTGCGGAAGGCGAAACCGGCGCCGCGCAGGACCAGGCCCACGGCGGCCAGGGCCAATGGCAGCCACATCGCGGAGAACACGGCCTGGAAGAGAGTGGGGAAGCCGGTCCACATGATGACGAAGACGAAGATCAACCAGACGTTGTTGACCTCCCACACGGGTGCCATCGCGTGGTCGATGAGCCAACGCGGCCGCCTGCCGCGTTCAGCGCCTCCGGCCGTCAGGTCCCAGAAGCCGGCCCCGTAGTCGGTACCGCCCGCGCAGGTGTACGCGGTGATGGCCAGCAGCAGCACCACTGCCATCAGGTCGGCCATCACGGCCGGTCGCCCTGCGACGGGGTGGCGCCGTCACCTGCGGGGACCGTCACACGGGGGCCGTAGGGGCTGTCCGCCTCCGGCCCGTCCGCCGGACGCCCTGCGGCCTCCTGTGCGTCGGCGAGCCGCCATCGGGTGCGCAGCTTGAGCAGCACGGCGAGGAGCGATCCGAAGATGAACACGTACACGACGATCACCACGCCCAGCATGATCCACAGAGTGGACGAGCGCGTCGCCGTGACGGCCTCGGCCACGCGCATGTTCTGGTAGACGATCCAGGGCTGGCGTCCCACCTCGGTCGCGATCCAGCCGCATTCGACAGCCACCACCGAGGCCACACCCGCGCAGGCAGCGCTGCGGTAGAACCACTTGGATTCGGGAAGCCTGCGGTGCCGCAGCCGGACCAGGCCGTACCAGAGCGCGAGGACCACCAGGGCGGAGCCGATGAGGACCATGATGTCGAAGGCCCAGTGCGCGATCGTCGCCTGAACCACGGTCGGCCGTTCGTCCGGCGGCACGGAGGTCAGCCCGACGACCTTGGTGTCCGGGCTGAAACCTGCCAGGACGGAGTCGAGCAGCGGAACCTTGATACCGCCCGACACGGAACCGTCGGAGTGCAGGCGGCCGAACAGGTACTCCGGTACGCGGGTGTCGGTCTTCCAGACGATCTCCAGAGCCGCGAATTTCACCGGCTGCTTGTGGAACACCGACCGTGCGATGGAGTCGCCGAGGACGAACTGCACCGGGGTCGCCACCGCGGCGATGGTGAACGGAACGGTGAAGCCGAGCCGGTGGTAGCGGTCACGACGTCCCCGCAGCCAGCCGACCGCGTAGACGCCGGCCACCATGTAGCCGGCGGTCAGCAGCATGGCCACGACGAAGTGCCAGTACTGCGGCCCGAACATCGGCGTGAAGATCGCCTTCCAGATGTTCACGTCCGTCGGCTTGCCTGCGGAGTCGAGGGAGAAGCCCTGCGGCGTGTTCATCCAGGAGTTGGCCGCCAGGATGCCGAATGCCCCGAGCAGCGCGGCGGCCGGAAGCGGCAGCCCGAGCAGGAAGTGTGTCCGAGGCTTCAGCCTCCGCCATCCGTAGAGATAGATGGCGATGAGAACCGCTTCGAGGAAGAACGCCCAGGCCTCGACCCCGAAGCCGATACCGAAGACATCACCCCACCTGCCCATCAACCCGGGCCAGAGCAGACCGAATTCGAAGGAGAGCACGGTGCCGGTGACGACGCCGACGGCGAACTGCACCGCCATGACCGCCGACCAGCGCCGCGCGAGCAGGAGGGCTGTGGCGTCTTTGCGACGCAGCCCGCGGTAGTGCATGACCAGGGTGATCAGCGGCAGGGCCACGCCCAACGGGACCAGGATGATGTGGGAGGCCAGGGTGAAGGCCATGAGTTCTCTGGCCGGAAGGAGTTGGTCCGGTGTACCGGCCAGCAGGTGGACCGAGGTGTGCATAACCGCCTTCGCTGTTCAGGACCTGCGAAAGAGGTCAGCCGCCGGTCGCGAACCCCGGGAAGAGCGTCATCCCGCCGTCGACGTAGAGGGTCGTCCCCACGACGTAGTCCATGAGGTCCGATGCGAGGAGGACGGCGGCGTGGGCGATGTCCTCGGGGTCGCCGATGCGGTCGTAGGGGATCAGACGCAGGAGGTCCTCCTGGGCCGCCGGTGTCTCCCAGGCACTGCGGTTGATCGGGGTCTTGATCGCTCCGGGGGCGACTGCGTTCACCCGGATCTTCTCCGGTGCGAGTTCCTGGGCCAGGGTCTGCATCATCATCTGCACGCCGCCCTTGGAGGAGGCGTAGTTCACGTGCCCTGCCCAGGGGATGACCTGGTGGACCGAACTCATACAGATGATCTTCCCGGCCGCCCGGGAGACCTCCGGGACCACTCCGCGCCGGCGGAACTCCTTGGTCGCCTCCCGTGCGCACAGGAACTGGCCCGTGAGGTTGACGTCGAGGACCTTCTGCCACTGGGCGAGCGTCATATCGGTGAACTTCGCGTCACGCTGCAAGCCGGCATTGGCGACCAGGATGTCCAGTGTCCCGAAATCCTGGACCGTTCGGTCCAGCATCGCGGTCACCTGGTTCTCCTGCGACACATCGGCCTCGACGGCCACCGCGCGGACCCCGAACGAGGCGATCTCCTCGACCACTTGCTCGGCGGCGTCGCGCCCGCTCACGTAGTTGACCACCACGTTGGCACCGGCCCGGCCGAGTCCGATGGCGGTGGCCTTGCCGATGCCCGAATTGGCGCCGGTCACCAGTGCTGTCTGGCCCTCCAGCAGGTTGGCCGGCAGAGCACCCCGCGATGCCTGGGCGTGGGAATCCATGATGCCCTGTCTCCTCGCTGCGCCGCTCCTGGTCCGCCCGGCCGCTGCCCGGCAGGCGGGGTTCAGGCAATCACCGGATGAGCGCGGGGGAAGCCCTGGCGTGCGGCTGTTGGGCCATCGGGCGGAGCGGCTTCCCCCGGTCGGCCCAGCCGCGGCGCCGGACCTGGGAACGCGCTGTCACCGACGCGCGAGCCGTGAAGCGGCGTAGCTCCTTCGGGGTGGGAGCAGCCGCCGCAGGCCTCACCAACTCACCTTCGGTGATGACCCGCGCTTTGATCGCCATGGACACCGCAACCTGCACGATGCTGCGGCTGGTCGAGGCGCTGCCCTGTACCGCTGTTGTCGTCGGACGACGGATTACGCGGTGAGGAACTCCTTCCAGTCGCGGCCGGCGATCAGGGCGTCGTCGCCGGTGAGGTTGGCGCCGGCCCGGTAGGCGCGGCCCACCTTGCCGGGGAGACGGACCGGCAGGGTGCGGCGCGGCTTGGCACCGGCGGCGACACGCTGCGCGGCGGCCAGTTGGGGCAGCGTGTACACGCCCGGCCCGGCCAGGTCGGGGACGCGTCCGGCCGGATCCCCGAGGGTCAACTCGACCAGCCGGGCGGCTACTTCGGCGGCGTCCACGGGCTGGAAGCGCAGACCGCCCGGCGCCGGCACCAGCGGCATCCGGCGTATCGCCCCGACCATCTTCAGCAGCAGCTCGTTGACCTGCGCGGCCCGCAGCACGGTCCAGCCGATCCCCGACTCCATGACGGCCCGCTCGGCGCCCGCCTTCGCCCGGAAGTACCCGATCGGCATCGCGTCCGCACCGACCACCGACACCAGGATCAGGTGCTTCACCGTCCCGGCGGCCCGTGCCGCCCGCACCAGCCGCGCAGTCGCCGCATCGTCGCCTTTCGGGCCACCCGCCAGGTGCAGTACGGTCTCGGCGCCGCCGATCAGCGCCGGGTCCAGTTCGCCGTCGGCCAGTAGATCGGCCTGTACGTACTCGACGCGCGGGTCCGGTGCGATGTTCTCGGGACGGCCGCCGCGGGACAGGATACGGACGGTGCGACCGGCCGCGACCAGGAGCGGGACGGTGAGGCGGCCGATGGTGCCGGTGCCACCGGTGACCAGGATGGAGGCGTTGATCTTGTGGGTCATGATGGTGTCTCCTCGGTACGGCACCGTGGGGAGCGGTGCGGGGTCTGCCGTGGTCGTTCTGCTTCACTGACACGGCTGCGCGAGGGGATGTGACAGATGGCGGAGAAATTTCTTCAGCCCGAGCGGTACGAGGCGGAACGCCCTCATTTGCGGGCGGTGGCCTACCGCATGCTGGGCTCGCTCACCGAGGTCGACGACGCACTCCAGGAAGCCTGGCTGCGGGCGAGCGCCACCGACATCGCCGATGTCCGCAACATCGGCGGCTGGCTGACCACGATCGTCTCCCGAGTCTGCCTGAACCTGCTCCGCGCCCGGCAGACTCGACGCGAGGAAGGCCTCGACGGGGCATCCGAGACGCAGGCCGGGCCGGGGGCGATCGATCCGGCGGCCGAGGCCGAGATGGCGGACGAGGTCGGTGTGGCACTGCTTGTGGTCATGGAGGCACTGGGACCGGCGGAGCGGCTCGCGTTCGTTCTGCACGATCTGTTCGCGGTGTCGTTCGACGACATCGCCGTAATGCTGGAAAAGACGCCTGCCGCCGCTCGTCAGCTGGCCAGCCGCGCCCGGCGGCGCGTCCGCGGCACCCAGCCCCCCACCGGGCCGGAACGCCAGGGCCGAAAGCGAGAAGTCGTCGACGCCTTCCTCGCCGCGACCAGAGCCGGGGACTTCGAGGCATTGGTGGGACTGCTGCACCCGGACGTGGTACTGACCGCGGACCCTGCCGTGATCCCGACACCTGAACCCGTCGTGGTGCTCGGTGCGCACACCGTCGCCAAGGGGGCAATGGGGGCGACCGGGCGGGCCGCGACGACCGGGGTGGCGCTTCTGGACGGCGAATTCGGGCTGGTCATGGCCGAGGGACGAGGGCTGCGCCTGGTGCTGCGCTTTACGGTGCAGGAGGAGAGCGGGCTGATCACCGAGGTGGAGGTGGTCGCCCAGCGAGAAGCGCTGGCGGGCATTGATGTGACCGCGCCCTGAGGCGGCCGCAGTGGCTCGATGCCGTCCGGCGAGACGACCTCCCCGGCCTCCTCGACAACAACACAGCCGCGGACTTCGCCAACGTCTCCTCCATCGGCTGGGCCGCCTGACAGACACACGCCACACCACGGGGCGGGCCCGGAGTCATCCGAGCTGACTCAACGCCCACAACTCATCGTCCACGATCCACGGTCGAGTACCACACACCCTCCCGAACGGCCGAATGGTCACACCGGGCACTCGGCTCATGGGCTCAGGAGGGTGGATGCCGCCATGCCTGGAGGCCCCATCGGAGCACATGGGTGTCGCCCCGCTGCAGTACGTCGAGGCCGAGGCCGCTCCGGAAGGCATCCGGCGGGCAGGACATGGGCTCCACCGCGACGCCTCGACGGCGTTCGGCCTCCGGCAGCGTGTCGCCCGTGTAGATCTGGACGTACCGAACGCCCTCGCCCAGCCTGACGTCCACTCCGTGATCACCGGAAGGGTGGGCCAGCCGTACGACGGCCACGTCGCCGTCGACGCGGTCGAGGCCGAAGGCGGTGTCCAGTTGCAGGGAGCCGATGGGGCGAGCCGTACGGAAGTCGAAGTCCGAGCCCGCCACAGTCTCCTGGCCCATGGGCAGTCCCCGGTCGTCGGTGAGGAAACGGTCCCGTGCTGGCACGGTCAGCACAACCGTGTCGACCGGGCTGGTACCGAGCGTCAGATACGGATGTTGCCCCACGCCGTAGGGAGCCGGCCTGCCCCCCACGTTGGCTGCGGAAACGGTGACATCGAGGCCTGCGGGCCCCAGTCGGTACTCGGCGGTCACGTCCAGCAGGAAGGGATAACCCGGCTGCGGACGGAGTACCGTACCCAGCCGCAGCGACTCCTCGCTCCGGGCCTGCAACTGCCACGGGACCCAGCGGAGAAGGCCATGGATCGCGTTGCCCTTCTCGGGCTCGGTGAGCGGCAGTTGGAGATCCGCGCCTTCGAAGTGGTAGCGGCCGTCGCCGATACGGTTGGGCCAGGGGACGAGTATCTGCCCCCTGCCACCGGTGATGGGGGCGTCCGGGGCGAAGCCGTCCAGCAGGGCACGGCCATCGACCTCGTAGTGGCGCAGGGCGGCGCCCAGTTGGACCACAACGGCTCTCTGGCCCTTCCACGACAGGGTCCACTGTTCACCTGTCGGGCTGACGGGAGTCCCTGCGGGCGGGGCAACGGGTTCCGCGGCGGGTGGTGGGGCGCGGTGCAGCAACGAGGCCAACGCGGCCACGATCGCCGCCGGCGGCTGATCGATCTCCACCACCAGGGGACGCTCGTCCGGTTCCGGTTCCTCGAAGTCGGCGATCTGGCTCTCCAGCAGGCTCGCCGGGAAGAAGTGGCCTCGCCTGCCGGACAGCCGGGAGCGGATCAGCTCCGGTGTGCCGTGCAGGTAGACCAGGCGCACTTCCGGTCTCCCGGACAGAAGGCGGTCGCGGTAGGCGCGCTTGAGCGCGGAGCAGGTGACGACCGCCGGCTGGTCCGCGGCGATCTCGTGGTCCAGCCAGGCGGAGATGGCATTCAGCCAGGGCTCGCGATCAGCGTCCGTGAGCGCCTGACCGGCTGCCATCCGGGCGCGGGCGGTCGTGGAGTGGAACTCGTCCGCGTCCCGGTAGGACCAGCCGAGCCGCTCGGCCAGCAGCCGGCCCACGGTGCTCTTGCCGGAACCGGACATGCCGACGACCAGGACCAGGGAGGACGACGGTCCACGGGACTCGTCGTGGGTGGCGGCCGTCGGTGTCCCGGACGTCAGATCCATGGGAGTTCCTCCGTGTCACGGACGTGCCCCCGAGGGAGACCGATGCCTCCAATCTCGGCCACCCGGCCAGGAGGCGCATCTCGGGTGGAAGGGCAGGATCCTTCGGGGAAGGCGTTCGGCTACACGTGGTCGGCAGGAGCGGACGGGGGTATCTCCTGCTCGGTCCAGATCGTCTTGCCCTGATTGGTGAAGCGGGCGCCCCACCGGTGTGCGATCTCGGCGCAGATGAACAGCCCGCGGCCGCCCTCGTCCATGGTCTGTGCGTGGCGCAGGTGCGGTGCGACGAGGCTCGCATCGCTGACTTCGCAGGTCAGGGTCGGGCCGTTGATGAGACGCAGCTCGAGTGGAGGCTTGCCGTAGCAGATGGCGTTGGTGGCGAGTTCACTCACGATGAGTTCCGTACCGAAGGTGAGTTCGTCGAGGCTCCAGCCGGCCAGCTGCCGACGGGCCCAGGCACGTGCGGTGGCCACGCCGGCGGGCTCCGGCGGCAGGTCCCACGTGGCCACCCGGCCGGCATCGAGCGCGCGGGCACGGATGAGGAGCAGGATGGCATCGGTGTCGTTCGCCTCGGGAGCGGCTATCCGGACTGCTTCCTCGCACAGCGCGTCCAGTGAGCGGCCGGTGTCCGCGAGGACCTCGCGGAGCTCCTCCCGCCGAGTACCGGCAGGGGGTCCCTCCGGAGGCAGGAACACGTCGGTATGGAGCCCGATGATGCTTCCCTCGCTCAGGTCGAAGGAGGTGGAGGCGAACACCGCGCCGTCCGTACCCGCGCCGAGAGGAGGAGCCTGGGGAGGGTCAGCAATGACCGTTTCCCCGATGGGGTGGGCGAGGAGCGGGGGCGGGTGGCCGGCGAGAGCGATCGTGCACCTGAGCGTCAGTGGGTCGTAGATGCCGTACAGACATCCCGCGGTCAGCTCCTCCTCGCGCGGGGTGCGTCCGAGGTCGAGGGCGGAACGTTCGGCGGCAAGGCGCGCGACCGTGTCGTTGAGCTGGGCCAGCAACTCGTCGCATTCGAGATCCAGCGAGGACAGGGTCTGGATGGCCGTCCGTATCTGCCCCATGGCCGTGGTCGCCCGTATCCCTTCCCCCGATACACGGCCGACCGTGAAAGCCACACGCGCACCGGAGAGCGGAATGACGTCGAACCAGCCGCCGCCTCCCGCTCCCGGCCGGTGGAAGTGGGCCGTTTCCAGAGCAACCCGGCCTGGAGGCGTCTGCGGGAGGAGATGGCGCTGCAGCGTAAGGGCGATGGTGTGTTCACGTGTGTAGCGCCGGGCGTTGTCGATGTGGAGTGCGATGCGTACGGCCAGGTCCAGAGCGAGGTCGAGGTCCTTCTGTTCGAAAACCGCACGCCCGCTGGACCGGTGGAGACTCAGTGTGCCGAGCACACCACCCCTCAGGGTCAGCGGAGTGATGATGGCGGAATGGACTTCGGACGGACGGGTGGCCGGGTCCGGGCGGTGGACGATGAGGTGGGGCTGCAGGTCGGTGAGCGACTGCGACCAGGCTGCTGGAAAGCGGAGCGGCCCCAGGTCCGGGTCCTCGGACGGAGGGAGGCGCTCGGCGGAGGCGAACGCCATGCGCCGTAGAGGCACGTCGGGCGCCACCGGCGCGGACGGTGGCTCGTCCCCGCGGATGACCGGGTCGAGAAGGTGCACCTCGGCGTCGTCCGCGAAGGCGGGTACCAGGACGTCGACCAGTTCCGTGCAGGTGGCGTCCATTTCCAGGGTGCGGCCCACGCCTTCCCGTACGGCGTTGAGGATATGGGTACGCGACAGGGCCTGCTCACGTTCGGTGACGTCGACCGTCGAACTCGCGACACCAAGTATCCGTCCGTCGTCGTCGTGGAGCGGCAACACCGAAACCTCGTACAGATGCTCCCGGTCCGGGTCGCTGGGCGGGTTCGCTCCCACGATCCTGTCGATCACGGGCTCACCGGTGGCAAGTGCGTCGCGCACCATGGCCAATGTCGCCTCGGGGCTCGTCAACCGGACCACCTCGTCCAGCCGACGTCCGATCAGACGGCTGGCGGGTATCCCGCTGACACCACCGCCTGCCGTGTTCACCCGGAGTATCCGCAAGTCGGGGTCCAGGACCTGCATCCCTATGGGGGACAGAGTGAACAGCGCCCTCAGCAGAGCTCTGCCGACCGGGTCGTCGCCCTCGCCGGACACTGCCCGGCACACACCCCAGGCCCTGGAGCCGTCCTGGCGGACCACCGGCCGCACCAGCAGCCCCTCCGTCCCCGGACCGCCGGTCCTCGACCACGGATTCTGGGCGGCCGGCCCCGCCGTGTCCGGGAACAGCTCCCGGACCGGTCGCCCCACCGCTTCCGACGTCGCACGACCGAATGCCGCTTCGGCCTCCTGGGTCCACTCGAGCACGGTTCCCGACACGTCCACGACCAGCAGCGCGTCGTCTGATGCCATAGACGGATCGCCTCCGGTCTCCCCCGCCGGTCCCACCTGGCCACATGACTGGGCCGGCGCGCTCGCTCATCTCCCAGGTTGCCGCCCTCGCCGAGGATCCGCATGTCGGAGCCGCACGGCCACCCGAGGCCGTGCCGGATGCCGCCGTCAGCCCAGCCGGGCGGCGATGTGGTCGCCGACCCGCAGAGCGTTGGCGATGGCGGTCAGCGACGGGTTCACCGCGCCGATGCTGGGGAAGAAGCTGGTGTCCACGACGTAGAGGTTGTCGAGGTCGTGCGCCTTGCAATGGACGTCGAGGGCGGAGCTCCGCGGGTCGTCGCCGAACCGCACGGTGCCGGCCTGGTGCGCGGTGGCGCCGATCGGCATGCCCTTGTGCAGGTAGATGCTGTGGTCCAGCAGATGGTGCTCATGCATGCCCAGGTGCCCGAGCATGCCCCGCAGCTTGTGCTGGAGGCGCTTCAGCCCGGCGATGTTGTTCTTCTCGTCGAGGGCCAGGTGAATCGCGTCGTCCTTGTCGAGGGTCACCCTGCTCTCGGGCAGGGGAAGGTCCTCCCCGCACAGCCAGAAGTCGACGGCGTGGTGCGCCAGGACCTCGAAGGGCATGTCGGGCAGGACGGCACCGGCCCAGCGCGGCGCCTCGCCGTGGATCTGGTCGGCGTCCGACTTGCCGAGCATCTGGATGCCGCCGAGCGGATAGTCCCAGTCGTCCGCGCCCAGGTACCAGTCGTTCAGCGCCAGTGTCTTCTGGAACCTGGTGGGGTTCGGTTCCTTCGACACCGCCATGAGCGCCAGGTTGTTGTGCCGCATGTAGTGGCGCCCGACCACGCCCGAGCTGTTGGCCAGGCCCGCAGGGTGCTTGTCGTTGGCCGAACGCAGCAGCAGGACCGCGGAGTTGACCGCGCCTGCGGCGACCACCACGATGTCGGCGCCGAATTCCTCGGTCGTACCGTCCTTGAGTTCGGCGACGACTCCGGTGACCGTGCGCCCGGTCGGGTCCGTCTCCAGGCGCCGGACATCGGCGTGGGTCACCATCGTCACGTTGTCGTACGTGAGCGCCGGGTCGACGCAGATCACCTGCGCGTCGGACTTCGCGCCCAGCGGGCAGGGGAAGCCGTCGACCCTGTCACAGCGGATGCAGACGCTGTCGTGGGTGGCCCGGCCGTTCTCGTCCTGGGTGAGGTTCACGCCGATGGGCAGGTGGAAGGGGTGCAGGCCGACCCTTTCCAGGTCGTCACTGAGCTGCTGGATGCGGGCCTCGTGCTCCACCGGCGGGTACGCGTACTGCGCGCCGGCCGGCCCTTCCGTGGGGTCCTCGCCGTGTCGGCCGTGCACGAGGTAGAGGTGCTCGGCCTGGGTGTAGTACGGCTCCATGTCCTCGTAACGGATCGGCCAGGCCGGAGAGATGCCGTCGTGGTGTCGCAGTTCTCCGAAGTCCTCGGGCCTGAGCCGGAAGAGTGCGGCGCCGTAGAACTTGGTGTTGCCCCCGACGTAGTAGTTGACCTCCGGCGGGAACTGCTTGCCGTGCTTGTCGTACCAGAACTCGGGGGCACGGTACTTGCCCTTGACGAAGACGGTGGTGGAGTCCCAGTTGTCGCGCTCCCGGGGCAGATAGCCGCCGCGCTCCAGGATCAGGACCCGTTTGCCGGTGGGCGCCAGCCGGTGCGCGAGCGTACCGCCACCCGCTCCCGTACCGATGATGATGACGTCGTAGTGCTGATCGTCCGCCATGAGAGGGTCCCGTTCTTGGAGTCATCGGCTGTCCCGGCCGTGGCGCCCTTCCCGGGGTCTCTGGACCATGTCGCACCGGACAGACAATCACATAGGGGATATTCGCCACCACCTCGCAAACTATCGGGTGGTCCAGGCGGCGGCGACCCGAGAAGTCTTCACAGGACGGCGATCGGGTTCACCGGTGAGCCGGTCGCGTGCGACAGCCTCAGCGGGGCGATTACGCAGAGGAACGACCAGCGGCCCTCCGCCTCGCAGACCGGTGCCAGGTCCTCGAACTGCAGGTAGTCCAGCAGGTGGAGGCCCATGGCGTGAATAGCCAGCACATGCACGGGGAAGTCGACGCCCTCGGTGGAACTCGGGGCGGTGTCGTTGTTCCCGTCGCCGCCGAGCACGGCCACCTTCCGGTCCGCAAGGAACTCCATCGCGGTCGGGTGGAGACCGGCGCGCTCCTGTGCCGCGTCCCACGGTCCGAGTGCGGCGCGGCGTCGGCGGTGCCCGACCCGGACGAACAGGAGGTCGCCCTCGCCCACGCGGACGTCCTGGGCGGTCTCGGCCGCGGTGAGGTCGTCGGCGGTGACGTGATCACCCGGTTCGAGCCACGGCACGCCGCGCAGCCGCGGGATGTCCAGCAGCACGCCGCGACCGACGATCCCGTCGCGGGCCGCCGCGATGGAGAGGACCGTCGCCCCGCTCGCCGTGACGCTGCTCGCGGCCACGCCGCCGTGCAGGGTGCCGTCGTAGATCACGTGGCAGAGGGCGTCGATGTGGCTGTCGGCGTCGCCGTGCACGTTCATCGCGAAGCTGTCCCTCGCGAAGTGGAGCCCGTGCGAGGTGTCCGCCTCCGGCTGCCCGATCATCCGGTGCCTCGCGGGCTCCGGATTGTCCGGGCCCGGCCGTGTGTCCACCGGCGCGGCGAGCGTGACCGTCCGGCCTGTCCGTACCTCCCCGGTGGCGGCCACCACCCGGGCAGGAGTCACGGCGTCCAGAGCACCTCTGTCCCCCGCGGCCCAGGAGGCGCGGGAGCGCAGGCGCCGGTACAACACGGTGAACTCGTCCTCGGTCAGCCGTGGCGGTCCGTCCGGGCGGGCATCGGCGGCCATGGGTCACCGCCCTCCGGTCGGGCATCAGCAAGCATCTTGTTCCCTTCGTCGAGCAGAATGAGATCGTCCGGCACCGTCGGGTCCCCGACGGTGCCCTCTCGGCACCCCTATCCGCCCGCTCCCAGGACCGGTACAGAAATGTCCCGCCGCGGCGGATCTCTCTTCCAGTCTCCGTCCGTGACTCTCCGTCCGCGACCCGCCTTCTCCGAGGGGCGGGAGGGGTAAGCAGCCGGGACGTTCGTCCCCTTGCTCGACGGGACGCCCTGGGGCCACGCGCCGACCACGCGGCAACCGGGGACCAGTCGGCCCCCGCCGATGCGTCGGACGGCCCTTCAACGTGTCCACCGGCATGCGGAGACTCGGTACCGAGGCGACCGTCGCCCGGATCCTGGACCGAGGTCGCTTCCCGTCCTCGTCGGCTCTTGGTGAAAGGCGGTGTGCCCGGTGCTCGGACACGTTCTGGTCACGCACCAGACGCGGCTCGGCTGGGCGGTCGAGACCGATCGCCTCATCGCCTTCGGCCTCGGTGCTGTCGACGACATCGCGCAGTGGGCCACAGGTGTGGCTGGCGGAGCCGGAGCACGGCCGGAAAGGCTGTGAGCCCATGTCCTCGGCATTCGGCAGCCGGCAGTGGCGCACGCACCCGCTACGTCGACGTATCGACGTTCTCGAGGCACGGCTGTTCCTCATGCTGTGCGCCATGGTTGTGGTCTGCGCCTCGACGATCGGCATGTCGCACGGTTGGGCGGCCTTTGATCACGAACAGTCGCTGGCCGCCGAGCAGCGGGCCGACCGGCATCTTGTGCGCGCCCTGGTCCTGCGCGACGCCGCGTCGTCGCCATGGGCGGACGAGTCTGGACGTACCGAACGCGTGCCGGTGCCCGTCCGCTGGACCTCTGCCAATGGGGCCGATGCCACAGGAAACGCACTCGTCGCCCCGGGGACCGAACGCGGCGAGTGGACCCGGCTCTGGCTGGACGGCCGAGGACGCGCCACCTCCGCCCCCCTCGGGGACCGCGACGTGTGGGCCCGGACCCTGATGGCGGGTGGGGGCGGTGCGGCGGTCACCGTAGGCGCCGGTGTACTGGCCGGACTCGGTATCCGGGTGGCGTGCAACCGCCGGCGCGCGACCAATTGGGAGACGGAGTGGCGCAGAGTGGAACCGGAGTGGAGTCGACGTGCCTGACCATCGACCGGACGACGTGGAGACCGTCCCGCCCGTCCTACCAGGGGAGCCCGTGATGACGACCTCGCCTCACACCGTGAGCGACCTGATGACCCGTACCGCGATCGCCGTGGGCAGCCGGGCCTCGTACAAGGACATCGTCAAGCTCATGAACCAGTGGAAGGTGAGTGCCCTGCCCGTACTCGCCGGCGAGGGGCGCGTCATCGGGGTGGTCTCGGAAGCGGACCTCTTGCCCAAGGAGGAGAACCGGCCCACGGAGACGTCCGTACCCGGTGACCGTCCGTTCGCCGACCCTGCCAAGGCCGACGCCGTATTCGCGGAACAGCTCATGTCGACCCCTGCCGTCACCGTGCACGCGGACGCGACCGTGGCGGAAGCAGCACGGATCATGGCGCGACGCCGTGTGAAGCGCCTGCCGGTGGTGGACAACGGCGGATTGCTTCAAGGGGTCATCAGCAGAGGTGATCTCCTCAAGGTCTTCCTGCGATCCGACGATGACATCGCCGCCGAGGCACGCACCGTGCTCTCCGAACTCCCGGCTGCCACCGACATCGACGTACGGGTCTCCGACGGGGTGGTCACCCTGGGCGGCGCGCTCTCCGACCGGGCACTGGTCCCACTCGTCGCGCGTGCCGTTCGCGCAGTGGAAGGCGTCGTCGACATCCGCCTCGACCTCACTCGGACCCCTCACCGGGAACAGTGATCACCGGACATTCGGCTCGGTGCAGAAGCCCGTGAACCACTGATCCGAGGCGCATGCCTGTGTAGCCACCACGGCCGCGCCTTCCGACAACGAGGGCAAGGGCGCACGAGAGCCGCATCTCCGTCTCCTCGAGCTGGGTTCGGCCGTGCGTGGGCAGAGCACCCTTGCGGGTTGGCCGTCGATGAGCTCGGTCAGCACATGCGCCTGGGGGAGACGGCTCGGACGGCAGGGCCACGGCGGCCCCTCCAAGGGCCGAACGTCCCTGATGACTCCTGGCACGGACTCCGAAGGTGCCCCACTCGGCCCTTCACACCGAGGGCCGCTCCGAGAAACGCTGTGCAGGTACGCGGGTGCCGCCCGGTCCGGGACGGCGTCCCGTTGCCAGGCAGGAAGCGCCGAGCGCCATGTCGCACGCCACGACCACAGATCTGTACGAAGCGTCGATGTCACTCTCCTACCTGCAGGAGGGTATGACGGACGACGTCACGTTCAGCCTCTTCGTGCGCGATCTGCCCCCCGGCCGTGGATTTCCGGTGAGTGCGGGGCTGGAGCCGGATCTTGATTTCCTTGCCGACTTCTGTGTCACCCCGGGGGACGCTCGGGACTTCACCGTAGCTCTCGGACGTCCGCCACACGAGGTCGAACCGCTCATGGGCCTCGGCTTCGAGGGTGAGGGCAGAGCCGTGCCGGAAGGACGAATCGATTTGCCCGGAGAGCCTCTGTTGGAAGTCACCGCCCCGCTGACGCACGCGCAACTCGTCGAGACCTGGCTGCTGAGTCGGATGAGCCACAGGACGACCGTGGCGGCGAAGTCGGCTCGATGTGTGCTTGCCGCGGTCGGCCACCCTGTCGTCGATTTCTCCCTGGGGCGCGGACATGGACCGGAGGCAGGGATGCAAACGGCCCGGGCCGGCGCGCTCGACGAGTACCCCATAGACCACCTGGTGCGCTCCGGCGCACCCATCGATGTGTACGCCATCGGGACCAAGGTGGGGACCTCGTCCGACGCACCGTATCTTGCCTCCGCCTACAAGTTGGCCGAGTACGACGGCCGGCCGGTGATGAACCCTGAACCACCGGTCCCCACAAGGTCCGCTCAGCCTTCGGCACTGACCTCCGAGGTCCGTAACCGCTTGGAGCAAGGTGTTGAGGAGCGGCAAGGAGGATTTGCCGGCTCCGTCGGCTCGGACCTCCCTCGCGAACCGCAGGATGCGGGGTGCCGGAAAGGGCCGGCCAAGTGGAAGGCGGCGCCCGCCAATGACCTCTGACGGCAGACGGACACCCCCGAGGACGTGGGAGATGTCGACATGCGCAATCACTTCCGGGAGGCCGACATGACGAGACATGTGACTGTAGGGCTGAATGGATCTCCGGAGAGTTTCGCAGCCGTCAGATGGGCCGCCAGGGAAGCGGTGCTGCGGGAAGTCGCTCTTCGCATCGTCCATGTTCAGGAATGGCCCGTTCCTCCCGACCGCACGGAACTTGAGGAGCCGTGGGGTTCCTCTCGTGAGGCACCGGTGGCTCCGGAGCACTCGCGAAAGTACGAGGAAATGCTTCGGCAAGCAGCCCGGATTGCCGAGCAGGCCCACCCCGGCCTGACCGTTACGGCAGAAGACCTGGCCGGAGAAGGTCTCGCGGTCCGGGCCCTCCTGGCCGACGCCGACGCATCAGGCAGTGCTGACCTGCTCGTTCTGGGATCGCAGGGGCTCGACAGCGTCACCGGTTTCCTCATCGGCACCACGTCGTTGCCTGTAGCCGCTGCTTCGGAACGTCCAGTCGTACTCGTCCGCGGCCAGGAGGCCGGCCGCAGCGAACAGGCCGGGCACCCCGCGCCGGAGACCGGGCGGCTGATCCTCGGTATCGACCTGAGAGGCAAGGACGACAACGAAGCCCTACTGGTCTTCGGCTTCGCCGAAGCGGCCAGGAGGAACAGTCGGCTCCAGATCCTGCACGCCTGGACTTTGCCACCCATGTACGCATACGCCGAAACCGCCGATCCCGGCACAGGGGACGAGCTGATCGGCAACATGTCGCAGGCTCTCAGCCGCGCCGTGGAGCCCTGGCGGGAGCGATTTCCCGATGTACCGGTAGAGGCCCGAGCAGTGGCGGGAGCGCCGGGTGCGGAGCTGGTGTACGCGTCGCCCGGTGCCGACCTGCTGATCGTCGGTCGCCGGAAGCGGCGACTTCCGGTAGGTCCCCGGCTCGGGCATGTCGCGCACGCGGTGATCCACCATGCCACCTGCCCCGTCGCCGTGGTCCCCCACGCGTGATGCCCGCCCGGTCGGGGGAAGGGAGTCCTGATGCCGACTCGACACGCTGACGTGACGTCAGTAACCGCGTGGGTCGATGACGCCGGCAAGGCGCCGTCGATGCACAACGCCCAACCCTGGAAGTTCCGTTATGCGCCGACGATGAACGTCCTCCAACTGCGTATGGACACGACGCGCTCCATGCCTCGTACGGATCCGTCCGACCGCGGCATGCACATCAGTTGTGGCGCCGCACTGTTCAACCTCCGCGTGGCGGTCGCGCAGGCCGGATGGTCCACGGGCATCCAATTGCTGCCCGACCCGGCCGACCCCACGCTGGTCGCCACTGCGGTGTTCACCGAGTACGAGGGCGGCGACACGGTCTCCAGCCTCTACCCGGCGATCGACCGTCGGCACAGCAGCCGCGAGCCCTTCACCGACGAGTCGGTCCCCGATGCTGTGCTCGACGGCCTCAAGGGCGCCGCGCGGTCCGAGGGCGCGAGCATGTCCGTTCTCGGTGACTGGCAGGTGGATGCGGTGATCGAGCTGATCAGGGAGGCCGAGCAGGACGAGACGCTCTCTCCTGAAGTCCGCGCAGAGATCGCTCGGTGGACGGGGTCCGGTGCCGGAACCTCCGCCGGGATCCCCGCCTACGCCTTCGGGCCACGGCATCACGGCGGCAGGGCGCCGGTACGGGATTTCGCCGTGGGCCGCCCGGTACCTGATCGCAGCAGCGCGGTGTTCGAGCAGTCCCCCTGTCTGGCGGTGCTCGGAACGTCCGAAGACCGTCCTCAGGACTGGCTGCTCGCCGGTCAGGCGCTTGAAAGAGTCCTCCTCCAGGCAACCCTGGACGGACTGTCCACGTCCCTCAACTCACAAGCCCTCGAACACGATGAACTGCGTTGGCTTCTGCGGGATCCTCACTCGGTGTCGGCGTCAGCCTTCCCTCAGATGCTGCTACGGCTGGGCTACGGGCCTGCCGTCCCTGCAACCCCTCGTCGCTCGGTGAGCGACGTACTCGAAATCGAACCGGGGGCGCCGCTCTGAGGAGCGCCCGGCATGGAGTCCGACGGCGTCACCGGTCGCGGACCACGATGCGACGCCCGGTTACCCTGCCTTGCCACCACGATCTGATCTCTCCAGCACCCCGGCAGCGTGAGCAGGCCGCGCAGGGCCCGGCTGGACGACACGCTCTCCGCTGGCGCGGCACCCGGGGGAAAGGCACTGTGGACGGGAAGGACTCGGACGAGCGATGAGGCGGTCATGGGCAGCGATACGGAAACCACCCCCCGCGTCGTAGTCGGTGTCGACGGCTCCAGCCCCTCCCAGGAGGCCCTTCGCTGGGCAGCGCACCATGCCCAGCTCACCGGTGCCGTCGTCGAAGCGGTGTGCGCCTGGGACACCCCCGCGGCGATCGGCTGGGCGGGGCCTGCCACGGAGGCCGGTTTCGATCTGGAGCGCGCCCGCCTTCGCTTCGCCGAAGGGATCCGTGGTGTGTTCGGCGACGTCAAGCCCGCCGAGGTGCGCGAAAGGCTGGTCCAGGGTGACCCCTCCGAGGTTCTGGTGAAAGCCTCTGAAGGAGCGGACCTCCTCGTGGTCGGCAACCGAGGGCGCGGCGGCTTCGCGCGAGCCATGTTGGGCTCGGTGAGCCAGCGGTGCGCACAGCACGCCAAGTGCCCGGTGGTCGTCGTACGGGACGCCGCTTCATGATCCCTCCGAGGCCGACCGCCTAGGCGATCGGCCTCACGGTCGAAGTGGTGCACCCAGGTCCCGGCTGCGTCATGGTGTCGTGGAGCCTTCCAGGTGGCACTGCACGTCCACCACCCCCTCCACCGCGCGGGCCAGCCGTTCGGCGACAGGAATCAGAGCAGCGTCGCGGACCGTTCCGGTGATTGCCACACGTCCTTCGTCCACATCCACGCGGATGTTCCGGTGCGAGACGGGAAAGACACGGGCGACCACTTCCTGCCGCACCTCATCGGCGAGCTCCTCGTCCGTACGCAGAAAAACCTTGAGCAGGTCGGCGCGGCTCACGATCCCTTTGAGGATCCCTTGCTCATCCACGACGGGCAGGCGCTTCACCCCGTGTCGTGCCAAGAGCCGGGCAGCCATGGGAAGAGTCGCGCCTGCCGGGACGGTGACTGCGGGAGACGACATGAGGTCGCGGGCGGTCACGGCCCCCGCCTTGGCATAGTCCCTCAGGCGATCTCGCTGGCCGATCATGGTCGCGTCCTCCTCACGCATCTCCTCCTTCGTGAGCAAGTCCGCTTCGGAGACGACCCCCACCACCCGCCCCTCCCCCTCAAGGACGGGCACAGCGGTCACCTGCCACTGATGGATGGCGGCCACTATCTCCTTGAACTGCGCGTCAAGACCCACCGCGACGACGGTCTGCGTCATCACGTCGCTCACATGGTGAGGTGATCCACGATTCATGGCGTTGCCTCCTCCGGAGCGCTCTCGGCTCCGCGAGGAACCACGCCCACGGGACAGGCCGCATGATGCAGGACCGTGTGCGCGACCCTACCCAGCTGCATACCGAACTGGTTCTGCCGTCTCCGTGCTCCCACGATCAACAGGTCGGCCACGGCAGAGTGTTTGAGGAGAACCTTCCGGGCCGGCCCCTCTGCGGTGACTCGCCGCACGGCGACGTCCGGGTAGTTGCGCACTGCGGTCGCCAAGGCCTCGTCGAGCAGGGATGACGCCTGCGCTTCGTAGTGATCAGCGGGTTCGATCGTCGTCTCGTGGGAGGGACAGCGCCAAGCACGCACCACGTCCAGCCCGCAGTCTCGCAACTGGGCCTCAGCGAAGGCGAACCGCACGGCCGCCGAGTCCACATCGGTGTCGCCGACGCCGAGCGCGATCCGCCCGTGCACTCCCTCCAGGCCCGCCTTGTCTCCTCGTACGACGACGACCGGGCAGTGAGCCCTGGCGGCAACTGCCAGGCTCACCGAGCCGAGAAGCGACTCGACGATCTCACCGCGCCCTCGGGATCCGGTGACCAGGGCGAAGGCATTCTGTCCTTCTCTCAGCAACGCGCCGACCGCTTCCTCGGGCAGTACCTCTGTGGTGACCCTCAGGCTCGGCGCACGACCTCGAACGCGTTCAGCGGTGGAGCCGACGACGTTCTCGGCCATCACCTGATCGTCAGACCGCGAGAGGCTGCTTGCGAGGGCGGCGCCCTCATATCGAAGCCACAAAGAGGCGTACACGAGTCGCAGGGGCACTCCGTGGCGGAGCGCTTCATCAGCTGCCCAGTCGGCCGCGAGGAGACTCGATTCGCTCCCGTCCACACCGACCACAACAGGACGAGACGCCATGGCACTCACCACCCTTGTACTGCCTACCTTCCGGTACTGCCACCGTCCCACCGGGCCGGCTCATGGCCCCAGGGCCGACCGGTCCCCACAGAAGCCCAGGCGGCCCTGGGATGCCCCCTCGGGCGACCCGGGGAAGCGAGCACGGGCAGGCCGAGTGCGAGATGCGCACCGGGCGCTTGCGCTTCCCGGCTACCGGACGCCGATCGGCCCCCCTGCGGTCCCCTCGTCCTGGGCCATGGGTGGACCAGGAGAGCGAGCCCGCGTGTTCATTGCCCGGACCGGTCGGCGCTGTCCTCCGGTGCCAGCGGAGCCGACCAGGTCACCCTGGTGCCACCGTTCTCCGGTGTGCTGATCTCCGAGCTGCCTCCGGCCGCCCGGGCACGTTCGTCCAGGTTTTCCAGCCCGCTGTATCTGGCGTCCCTGGGGATGCCGGCGCCGTCGTCGGTGACCGTCAGTGTGAGGCACTCGGACGTGACGCACAGGTGTACGTCGACCGACTGCGCTCGCGCGTACCGCGCGGCGTTGCTCAGCGTCTCGACGAGTACTGCCACCACGTGGTCTGCAAGGGTCGCCGGGACGTGGGTTTCCACGAGCCCCTCGACGCGCAGTGCGGGCGGGAAGCCGAGAAGCCTCGTGGACGCTTCGATCGACTGCGCGACTCGGCTCCGCAGACCCGGCGGCGTCGTGCCGGCCGCGTCGTGGGTACGGAGACCGAAGATGGTGGAACGGATGATCTTGATGGTCGTGTCCAGATCGTCGACCGCCCTGTGAAGCCGCTGCTCGGCCTGCGGATGGGTCACGAACCGCTGTGCGCCCTGCAATGACATTCCGGTGGCGAACAGCCGTTGTATGGCCAGGTCGTGCAGATCACGCGCTATGCGGTCCCGGTCCTCCAGCAGCGCTGTCCGTTCGGCGTCCTTGCGGCGTTCAGCCAGTTCCATGGCCAGCGAAGCCTGGTGGGCGAAGGCCGTCAAGGGCTCCGACTCCTCCCGGGAGAAGACGTTGCCGCCCTTCCTGCGGGTGAGCAGCAATACGCCGCGCACGACGGTTCCCGATCCGATGGGCACCGCGACGGCCGGCCCGAAGCCTGCCCATCGGGCCAGGTCCGCCGTACTGCGCGGATCGTTCTCGATGTCGGGGCTCTCCGACGCTTCCGCCTGGGTGAAGGCGGTGCCGAGGTAGCCGCCCCCCATGGGCACGAACGCCCCGTGAAGCCGCTCTCCTTCGGCACCGGTCGCCAGGGCGATACGCAGCTTGCCCGCCCCCTCCACCGGAACCGCGATCACCCCGAGGTCCGCGGAGACGTTCGCACGGGCGTAGTCGAGGATCAAGGCCAGCACCTGGGCCCGGGGGCATCCGGACAGCAGACTGTTCGTGACTTCGGATCCCGCCGCCAGCCAGCGTGCGCGGCGGCGCGACTCCTCGTAGAGCCGTGAGTTCTCGATGGCGATGCTCGCGGCGACGGCCAACGTCAGCAGGATCGACTCGTCCTCGGCGTCGAACTCGGCAGCGCCGCGCTTCTGGGTGAGATAGAGGTTGCCGAATACCTGCCCCCGCACCCGGATCGGGACCCCCAGGAAGGAGTGCATCTGCGGATGATGCGCGGGAAAGCCGTACGACGCCGGATGCTCGGACAGTTCCGCCAGTCGCAGAGGTTCCGGGTGGCGGATCAGTTCGCCCAGCAGGCCGTGACCGACGGGCAGCGAGCCGATCGCGGACCACTGCTCGTCGCTGACGCCGACAGGTATGAACTCCGAGAGCCTTTCGTCCTCACCGACCACGCCCAGAGCCCCGTACTCGGCATCCACCAGGACAGTGGCTTCCTGCACTATCCGTCGCAGCACCTGCGCGAGTTCGAGTTCGCGGCCGACCGAGAGCACCGCCTCCAGAAGGCTGTGGATACGATCCCGGGAGCCGCGGGCTGCATCGAGTCGGGCCTGGAGCCGCCTCGACGGCTCATCCGGCTCCAGCCCGGCATCCGGATCGCCTCCGCTCACTACTGGCAACCTCCTGTGACGGGACACGGAACTGTGTGGGCCCCGTACCACCGTATGACCGGCAGCGACAAGCCGCTCGCTCCCGCCCTTCCACGTGGCCATGACCTGCGGGATCCCCTTCCCGAGCCGAAGGAGCCTCGCCAGGGGATACTGGATCTGCGACCGGTCGCGCGCGGCGCGCCCGGGGTGTCGCGACGAGTACAGGGGCAACGATGGACGGCATACCGGCCAGTACTCCCGCAAAGGGGCCGACCCGAGTCTTCGTACTTGACGACCACGAAGTCGTACGTTGCGGGCTGCGCGACCTGTTGGGCTCCGAACCGGATCTCACAGTGGTCGGCGAGGCGGCGACCGCGCAGCAGGCCATCGCCCGCGGACCGGCGCTACGACCCGATGTCGCGGTACTCGACGTCCGGCTGCCGGACGGCGACGGCATCACCGTCTGCAGGGAACTGCGTTCCCGCCTGCCGGATCTCGCCTGCCTCATGCTGACCTCGTTCGACGAGGAGGAGGCATTGCTCGACTCCATCATGGCGGGCGCCGCGGGCTATGTGCTCAAGGAAATCAAGGGAGTCGACCTCATCGCAGCCGTGCGGACGGTCGCGAGCGGGCAGTCCATGCTGGACCCGGCAACCACGACGCAGCTCATGCGGTCGCTGCGTGCCCCCTCGCAGACCCATGAGGACGGGGACGAACGGCTGTCCGTACTCTCCGACCGCGAAATGGACGTCCTGGACCTCATCGGCGAGGGGCTGACCAACCGGCAGATCAGCAAGAAGCTTTACCTGTCCGAAAAGACGGTCAAGAACCACATTTCCCGCGTGCTGGCGAAACTGGGAGTGGAGCGCCGGGTGCAAGCTGCGGTCATCGCGACCCAGGCCCACGACCACGAGCAGACGGACCGCTGATCCGAAACCGCCGGCCGCGGCTCGCGCGCCCTCGAAAGCCCGGATCCTAGGAGGTCGGTGATACCGCGTCGTGCGTGGGCGCACCGATCACCACCTTCAGCGCACCGGTGTCGGTGGCCCGGGAAAAGACGTCGTACGCCTCCTCCATCTGCGGGAGCGTGAAACGGTGAGTGACCAGTGCGGGAGCCGCGGGGAGCCGCCCGGCCACCATCATCTCCAACAGCAGCGGGGTCGAGAAGGTGTCCACCAGCCCTGTCGTGATGGTCACGTCCTTGGACCAGAGACTCTCCAGGTGGAGCGTCGCCGGTTTCCCGTGGACCCCGACATTCGCGACCCGCCCGCCCGGCCGCACCATGCGCGCGCACTGCTCGAACGTCTCGGGGATTCCGACCGCTTCGACGACGACGTCCGCCCCCAGGCCGTCGGTGAGGTCATCGACCAGGGCCTCGGGGCCCTCGTCCGCACCGACGGTGACGTCCGCGCCCACGACGCGTGCGGATTCCAGCCGGGACGGAGCGATGTCGACGGCGATCACACGGCGCGGGGTGTACAGGCAGGCTGTCGCGACGGTGGCGAGCCCGATGGGCCCGGCTCCGACCACGACGATCGTGTCCCCCGGCCCCACATGCCCGCTCAGCACACCGACCTCGTACGCGGTCGGGAAGATGTCCGCCAGCAGGACGGCGTCCTCGCTGTTCACCGAATTGGGCAGGGGGTGGACGGACAGATCCGCGAAGGGGACGCGGACGTACTCCGCCTGCGTCCCGTCGATCATGTGCCCCAGGATCCAGCCGCCTCCTCCGCGGCACTGTCCGAAGCGGTTCTCACGACAGAAGCGACAGCGGCCGCAGGCGGTGATACAGGAGACCAGCACTCGGTCACCTGGTCGTACGCTCCGTACGTCGCCTCCCGTCTCCACCACCTCACCCACTGCCTCGTGCCCGAGGACGGTGCCCGGCGTCACTTCAGGAACGTCTCCCTTCAGGATGTGCAGATCCGTCCCGCAGATGGTGACTGCATCGACGCGGATCACCGCGTCTCCCGGGTCTTCGACGCCCGGGTCCGGAACGTCCTGCCATGCCTTCTTCCCCTCGCCATGGAAAACCAGTGCCTTCATGACGTCACCCCTCTCCGCTGTTCACAGCATCTGGGACCAGACTCGCAACCGTGAGCCGGCGGCGCTTGGGCCGGTCGGCACCTGACCGGGACCACCATGGCCCTCATGTGTCCCGCCCCCGCCGTCGTGGGGAGTCGGAGCGCAGGCTCCCCACGACGAACGATCCGACCAGGGAGCGGACCAGCCGGAAACGGGTCGTTGTCCGGAAAGTGGCCGGTCGGTCCTGGCGGCGGCCGCACGGCCCCTTCCTCGATCTCGTCGAGCCGTCCCAGGTGCACGCAGCCCGCAGGTAAACGGACAGCCTGCCCCGGCTCGTCACGCGGCGCGCCGCCCTGATCGATCGCGGCGTTCGACTCGTGCCTCTGTGACGTGATCACGGCCAGTACAGAGTGTGGCATTCACAAGTGCACCTGGTCACGCGCAGGCGGGGTGCCGGCCGCAGCCTCCTGGCAGCCGAGAATAGAGGTGTTCGGCCGACCGGGGAGCACGCAAGCCAGTAGCGTGATCGAGGGGAGTCCGTGAGACATGGGGGTGGTGAGGTGCAGGCGCCTGCGACCGTCTTGCAACTCGCTCTCCTCGTCCTTCTGGTGCTGCCCGGGGTCACCTACCAGTTCGTCCGGGAACGCCGCCGCGGGCCGGTGCCCGGTGAACGTGATCTGGGTGAGCGGGTGCTGCGGGCGATCGTCGCGTCGATCGCGCTGAACGCCCTGTACGCCGTGGTGGCGGGGCCGACGCTGGTTGGCCTGGCTCGGGGCACCGGCAGCGGCTGGGACGGCTTCATGGAGCGGCCGCGGGTAGTCGGTCTCGTCGCCGTGGTGCTCTTCCTCGTCGTGCCGGCCGTGGCAGCGGTCACCGTTTCCCTGGTGGATCGACAGCGGCGCAAGGCTCAGTTCATTCGCACACCCAGCGCCTGGGACCACGCGTTCCGCGACCGCGAACCGTGCTTCGTGCGCGTGCGGCTCAAGGACGGCAACTGGGCGGGCGGCTGGTACGGCGACCGGTCGTACGCCTCCTCGTACCCCCACCCGGCAGAGCTCTACCTCGAATCGGCGCGCGTGATGGGTGCCGACGGGTCGTTCGGCGCGCGCGTGCGCGGGACGGCGGGCCTGCGACTGCGGGCGGAAGACTTCGACGTGCTGGAGTTCGTCGAAACCGGAGAACCGGCGGCCGTGCCGGGTGAGGAGCCGTGATGGCGCACGAACCCGAACTCTCGCCCGAGGAGGCGGCGCTGCTGGAGGAGGCAGCGGAACGCGGCTACACCCCGAAACGCAAGATCGCCGAGCCGGACGACGCGCCCGGCGGACCGGCCGGCACCTCGAACGGCAACCAGGACTGATCCGTGGCCGGCGAAGCTGCGAACGACCACGCCGAGCGGTTCTGGGAAGCATTCCAGGTGGCCCGGCACAGCGCGGACCCCGCGTCGGTCGAGAAGGCGATCGACCTCGGCCGTGTCGTCCTGGCCGACGAGGACGTGGCCGGCCGCCGCTCGGTCCTGTCCGATCTCGGGGGCCTGCTGCAGACCCGCTACCACCAGACCGGCGACTTCGAGTTCCTGCAGGAAGCCGTCCGGAGAGTCACGGAGGCCTACCTCCTGGCGTACGAGAGCCCGGAGGATTCGGCAGGCTACGCCAACAACATCGGTATGTTGCTGCACACCGCGTTCCTGCGGAACCAGGACCGCGGAACCCTGGCCGAAGCGCTGGACTGGAGCCGGACGGCCGTCGACGAGGAACCGTCCACGAGCAAGGCGTTCTACCTGGGTAACCTCGTTGTCGCGCTCCGGACGGCGTTCACCGTGACGGAGGACCTCTCCCCCCTGGCGGAAGCCGTCGAGCACGCGCGGGCCGCCGTCGAATGCTCCCCCGATGACGTGCTCACCGCCGACAGCCTGCACATCCTCGCCGTCGTCCTGCGCGACTGGGCCCAGGAGACCGGGGAGACCGGTGTCCTGGAGGAAGCCGTCGACGCCGCGCGGCGAGCGGTGGAACTCACGCCGGCCGGGTCGTCCGACGTGCTCGACCGCTTGCAGAACCTCGCGTACCTTCTCGACGACCGGTACCGGGATCGCGGAGCGCGGGATGATCTGGCCGAACTGCTCCAGGTCCGGAAGACGTTGATCGCCCACACCCCGGTCACCCATCCGCGGCACTCGCAGAACCTCGTCGAGCTGACGACCACCGAACAGGACTGGGCCGCGCTCACCGGCGAGCGCCCGAAGTCGACCGACGGCTGGGAACGCGCCGACACCCAAGCCCAAATGTGCGGCCGGTACGCCGCCGAGTTCCAGCAGACCCGGGACCCGGCCCTCCTCGATCGCGCGATCGAACTCGGGCGCTCGGTGGTGGCGGTGACCCCCGCCGGGCACCCCCGCCAGGGCGTGCGGCTGGACCACTTCGCCTCGGCGCTGGCCACCCGCGGCGAAGAGTTCGGGGACCACGCCGCGCTCGCGGAGGCCGTCACCATCCAGCGGGAGGCGGTCGCATGCACGTCGGCGGGCCATCCGCTGCGGGTCCAGTTCATGGGCAACCTCGCCGTCAGCCTGAATGCGTTGTTCCACGCGACCGGAGACCTGGCCCACGTCATGGACGCGATCGACGTCGCTCGCCGTACCGCCGAGACCACGGCCGGGCAGGGTGACCACCCGCGTTCGCTCGGGATCCTCGCCGTCGTGCTGCACCACCGGTTCCGGGTGACCGGCGAGCTGCAGGTGTTGGCGGAGGCGGTCGACCGCGGGCGGGAGTCCGTCCGCCTCGGCGAGAGCCTGGTCGCGGGACAGGCCCAGCGGCTTTCCAACTTTGGCGGCATGCTGGCCGACTGGTTCACCAGGACGGGCGGGGCGAGCGTGCTCGACGAGGCGATCGCCGCGCACCGCGCGGCCGCGGATGTGACGGCGGACGACGACCCGGGCAGGGCGGTTCGGCTGGCCAATCTCGGCGGTGTGCTGGGGATGGCGTACGAGAAGTTCGGCGACCGGAACGCGTTGCGGGACGCGATCGCCGCGCGTCGCGCGTCCGTGGCCGCGACTCCGGAGGACAGCCCGCACTGGCCCGGGTACACCGCGAGCCTGGCCGCCGCGCTCGGCGACTGGGGCACGAACCCCGCCGCACCCGCCGTCGCTCGACAGGAGCCGCCGGATCCGCGGGTCCTCGCCGAGGCGGTCGGCCTGGCCCGGAGTGCGGCGCGGAGGCCTGGGCAGGACGCATATTCCCGGGCGGGCTTGCTGACCCGCGTCGCCAATGTCCTGACACTCGGCTTCCGCCATCTCGGCGACGGCGACGCGCTGACCGAGGCACTCGGCTGCTACCGGGAAGCCGCGGCGTCTGCCGGATCGCCGGTGGAGAGCCGGGCGGAAGCGGCGGACCGGTGGGGTGATCTGGCCGCCGAAGCCGGGCAGTTCGAGGTGGCCGCCCAGGGGTACGCCGCCGCGGTCCGGCTGCTGCCCCGGCTCGCCGGGCGCCGCCTGGGCCGCGAGGACGCCCAGTACTGGCTCGGCCGATTCGCCGGGGTCGCCGCCGACGCGGCCGCATGCGCGCTGGCCGCCGGCGACGAGGTGAGCGCGGTGACCCTGCTCGAATCCGGGCGCTGCGTGCTCGCCGCCCAGGCACTCGACAGCCGCGGCGATCTTTCCGACCTGCGCGAGCGAGCACCCGAGCTGGCCGAGCGCTTCCGGACACTCACCGCGGAGTTCGAGACCGACACCACGAGCGACCGTGTGGCCCTCGCCGAAGAGCTCGACGCGGTGACCGACCGGATCCGCGCTCTGCCCGGGATGGAGCGGTTCCTGCGGCCCCCGCTGCTCACCGACCTCACCGCGCAGGCGCACGAGGGCCCGATCGTCTACGTCAACGTCAGCCGGCACCGATGTGACGCGCTGATCATCACTCCGGACGGGGTCCGGTCACGCGCGCTGGACGAGCTGAGCGATGAAGCCGTGAGTCACCACGTGCGCGCTCTGCACACCGCTTTCACGGAGGGGCGGCCGGCCGCCGAGCGAGCGATCCACGACACGCTCGAATGGCTGTGGGACACCGTCGCGGGCCCTGTGCTCGGCGAACTGGGGCTGACAGCGCAGCCGGCGGCGGACGGTCCGTGGCCGAGGATCTGGTGGGCCCCGGTCGGATCGCTCAGCCTGCTCCCCCTGCACGCGGCGGGCCACCACCGCGACGGCGGACCTGTGCTCCTCGACCGGGTCGTCTCCTCGACGACGCCGACGATCCGCGCTCTGGGCCACGCCCGCGCGGGCCGCCGCGACAACAGGAACAAGCCGCGGCTGCTGGTGGTCGCGATGCCGCACACCCCGGACGCCCCGGACCTGCCCGGCGCGCAGGCCGAAGCCGACCACCTGGCCGCTCTCGTACCCGGCGCCACGGTCCTGGTCGGTGCGGACGCAACTCGTGAAGCCGTTCTCGACGCCTTGCCGGCCGGCGGCTGGGCGCACTTCGCCTGCCACGGGTACAGCGACCCGGACAACCCTTCGGACAGCCACCTCGCGCTGCACGACCACGACCGCGCGCCGTTCCGGGTGCTGGAGCTTTCCCGGCTGCGCCTGCGGAACGCGGAGTTCGCGTTCCTGTCCGCCTGCGACACGGCCCGCACCATCGCGCGCCTGTCCGACGAGGCGATCCACCCGTCGGCGGCTTTTCAGATAGCCGGGTTCTCCCAGGTGGTCGGCACGCTCTGGCGCGTCGACGACGCTGTGGCACCAGCTTTCAGTCAGCAGATCTACGGCGAGCTGATCGCGGATCGATCCGGCGCGTTGTGCGCGTCGGCGGCGGTCCATCGCACAGTCCGGCAGCTCAGGACGAGGTATCCGAACCTGCCGTCGGTGTGGGCCGCACACGTCCACGCGGGTGCCTGAACCGGAGGGGGAAACGCAGCCGCGTGGGCCGGCCCTTGCCAGATTCACAGCGCGCCGTCGGGGACCATGTGTCGGCTTCCACCGTTTGCACCTGACGGCAGTTCCTAACCTCGAAATGCCTCCAGCAACCGCAGCCAGATCTCGCTGATCGTCGGGTAGGCGGGGACCGCGTGCCACAGCCGGTCGATGGGGACCTCGCCGGCGACGGCGATCGTCGCGGAGTGCAGGAGTTCGCCGATGCCCGGTCCGACGAAGGTGACCCCGAGCAGGATCTCGCGGTCCAGATCGACGACCATCCGCGCGCGGCCCTTGTACCCCGTGGCGTACAGGCCCGAACCGGCGACCGCGGCCAGGTCGTGGTCGACGGCCCGTACCCGGTGGCCGGCCGCTTCCGCCTCCGCGAGGGTGAGGCCGACCGAGGAGGCCTCCGGGTCGGTGAAGACGACCTGGGGGACCGCGGCGTGGTCGGCGGTGGCCGCGTGCGCGCCCCACCGGTCCGTCTCCAGGAGCGGTGTCCCCTGTGCGCGGGCCGCGATCGCGGCTCCCGCGATGCGGGCCTGGTACTTGCCCTGGTGCGTCAGCAGCGCCCGGTGGTTGACGTCGCCGACCGCGTACAGCCAGTCGCTGCCCTCGACCAGGCAGCTGTCGTCCACGGCCAGCCAGGAGCCGGCCTTCAGTCCCACCGTGTCCAGGCCGAGGTCATCGGTGCGCGGGGCCCGGCCGGTGGCGAAGAGGATCTCGTCGGTCTCCAGTTGTTCCCCGTTGTCCAGTTCGACGGTCACGGGGCCGTCCTTGCCCGCCCTCCGCGCGGCGGTGGCCGACACACCGGTGAGGATCCGGACGCCCGCTTCGGTCAGCGCCTCGGCGACCAGTTCACCCGCGAACGGTTCCATCTTGGGAAGCAGCCTCCGGCCGCGGATCAGCATCGTCACCTGGGAGCCGAGTCCCTGCCAGACGGTGGCCATCTCGGTGCCGACCACTCCGCCTCCGACGACGACGAGGCGGCCCGGCACCTCCTTGGCGCTGGTCGCCTCGCGGCTGGTCCACGGGCGGACGTCCGCGATGCCGGGCAGCGCGGGAACGACGGCCCTGCTGCCGGTGCACACGGCGACGGCCTGTCGGGCGGTGAGCTGCTTCTGCGTACCGTCGGGCGCGGTCACGGAGACGGTCCGGGTTCCGGTCAGCCGGCCCTTGCCCCGGTAGATGTCCGCGCCGATGCCCTCCAGCCACGCGACCTGGCCGTCGTCCTTCCAGTAGGAGGTCATCCAGTCCCGGTGGGCGAGGACGGCATCCGCGTCCAGCGGACCCTCCACAGCGGCGCTCAGACCCGGGACGCGGCGCGCGTCGGCGCGGGCGACGACCGGGCGGAGCAGCGCCTTGCTCGGCATGCAGGCCCAGTAGGAACATTCACCGCCGATGAGTTCGGACTCGACAACGGCCGTGCTCAGCCCTGCGGCCCGGGTGCGGTCGACCACGTTCTCCCCCACGGGACCGGCCCCGATCACCACGACGTCGTACTCGGTGTTCTCCCCAGCATCAGTCATGAGGACAGTCTGGTCGTGGGTGTGCGCCGCTGCCACATGGGCAGGCGGAATAGGGAAAGCGACGTCACCGTTGTGCCGGACAGGTCCGAACGGGCAGAGGAAGAGGTAGCAGAGTATGAGCACCGTAGAGCTCACCAAGGAAAACTTCGATCAGGTCGTGACCGACAACGACTTCCTACTGATCGACTTCTGGGCTTCCTGGTGCGGTCCGTGCAAGCAGTTCGCTCCGGTCTACGACTCGGCGTCCGAGCGCCACCCCGACCTGGTCTTCGCCAAGGTCGACACGGAGGCGCAGCAGGAACTGGCGGCGGCCTTCGAGATCCGGTCCATTCCCACGCTGATGATCGTCCGGGACAACGTGGCGGTCTTCTCCCAGCCCGGAGCACTCCCCGAGGCCGCCCTCGAGGACGTCATCGGACAGGCGCGGAAGCTCGACATGGACGAGGTACGCAAGTCCGTCGAGCAGCAGAAGCAGGCCCAGCCGGAGCAGCCGTAGTCGCTGCGGCCCTGCGGCAGACGTGATGAGGGCCCGGCCGGCGCGGCCGGGCCCTCACGCATGGGCGGGCCGGTTTCGAGGGGACTGCGGCCCGGCTGTCATGGGGACCGCGCGGCGCCGCGAGCAGCTGCTCAGCGGTCCCCGGACTCCTCCGTGGGCCCGGCGGTCTCCTCCCCCGCCCCGGACTCCTCCGTGGGCCCGGACTCCTCCGTGGGCCCGGACTCCTCCGTGGGCCCGGACTCCTCCGTGGGCCCGGCGGTCTCCGCCGCCGTCTCCCCCGCCCCTGTGACGCCGCTGCGCTCCGCGATCCGGACCGTGAGGCCGTAGTCCAGCTCCGCTCCGTCCACCAGCAGAGCCTCCACGGTGCGCGTCGCCGGGTCGATGTCCGCCTCCATGCCGCCCCCCGCGTAGCGCGGATAGCCCGACGCCCCCGTGTCCCCCGTGGCCGCCACCACCGCGGAGCGAATGGCGGCTCCGGGCGTGGGGGCGCCGGTGGACTCCTTGAATTCCGGGACCAGCAGGATCTCGTAGCTCTGCGGATGGCTCATGCCGAAGACGCTAGACATGTGGCGTCGGCTGCGCACGTCGTGACACCGCTCAGGACCCGTTCAGCTGGACTCGCGTGGCACGGAGCGGGCCCGCAGCAGGTCGTGTCGCTCGGGCGCGCCGCCGGGGTGCTGCACCAGGCGGTCGATCATCTCCGCCAGTGGCTGTGCGCTGGCCAGTTCCATCCTGACGCTGCTGAGACGGGGCCGCAGGAGCCTGCCGAGCATCAGGTCGTCGGCACCGATGACGGCCGTCTCCGAGGGCACCTGGACTCCGGCGTCCTGCAACGCCCTCATCAGGAGCATGGCGTATTCGTCGTTGTACGCGAAGACGGCGTCCAGGCCGAGTGTCCGCCACCGGCCGGCCAGTTCCCCGGCCGACTCCTCCTCGTACCGCAGCGGCAGCGGCTGGATGCGGGCACCGGTCCCGGACTCCTCGACGGCACGGAGCGCGCCGGCCAGCCGTGGTTCGGAGAACATCGCGAGACCTGGGTCCTGGGGCATGACCACCCCGATGCTGCGGCGGCCGCGGGACAGCAGGTGCGTGGCCGCGCAGCCGCCGACCTGGCGCTGGTCCATGACGAGTGCGTGGGCGCCGTCCACGGGCTGCGGTCCGAGCGTGATCACCGCCTTGGCGCCGGAGCGGGTGAGCACCCCTATGCCCTGCGGGGTGAGGGTGATGCCGCCCGGCGAGACGACCGCGACGGGGCGGAGCTCCGCCCACGCCCTGACCGCCTCGTCGGCGTCGAGGCCGATGCTGCCGTACTGCACGACGGTGTAGTCGAGGCGGCGCAGATCCGTCTGGAGATCCTGGTAGAAGCGCTGGTGGAGTGGTCCGGAAGGCACCTGCGCGGCGGCCAGCAGCACCATCCTGGTGTGTCCGGCGCGCAGGCTGCGGGCAGCCGCGTGCGGGACGTAGCCGAGGTCGGAGGCCGCTTCCCTGACCCGTCGGCGGGTGGGTTCGCTGATCCGTACGGTCGAGTTGTTGTTCAGTACGTAGGACACGGTGGCCCGGGAGACTCCGGCGAGGCGCGCCACATCGGCGCTGGTCGGTACGGAGGTGTAGGCGGGCTGCTCGGGTAACTGGCTCATGGCGTCGGGCAGTCTTCCAGACCCGCCGGTCCCGCCGGTGGCCCGGGGGCACCCGGGACACCGGCGGGGCGGGGCGGCCGGGTTCACCCGCCGGCGAGTACCGGCCACAGCTCGGGGTCCTCGAAATTGAGTGCCCACAGCACGGTGTTGGTGACGCCGTGCCGGCGCAGCACCGGCAGATGCGTGGCGACGCCGCGGGCATCCTGGTACCAGACCTCGCGTCGCTCCGTGCCGTCGTCGTAGGTGAAGTACGGCGTTCCCGAGACCTCGTCGAGCCGGTAGGGCGCGCCCTGTTGCTTGCGCAGCGCCTCGGCCTCCTTCCAGGTGACGTGCTTCGTCGCGGACGTGCTGTCGCTGTCCGCGGGCCAGTCCCAGCCGTAGGCGGGGAGCCCCATCTCCAGTTTGGCCGCCGGAACGAGGGCGGTGGCGCGGGTGAGGATGTCCTCGTACCAGCGGGTGTCGGCGAGCGGGCCGGGGTCGCCGCCCGACCAGTGGAGGTTGTAGCCCATGATCCGGATCCGGTCGGCGACACGGCCGAGGGCCGCGTAGTCCCAGATGCGGCCGGTGGTCGCGGTCTTGGGGAACACGGTGATCACACACTGCTTGCCGAGGCCCTGGAGCCGCCCGCAGAGATCGGTCGCCAGCGCGGTGAACCCGTCGCGTACGGCGGCGTACGTGGCGTCGCCCGTGGTGGCGATGGACTCGTAGTCCAGGTCGAGGCCGTCGTAGTCACGGGTGGCGACGGTGCGCATCAGCGCGTCGGCATGCTCGGTGCGTCGCGCGGGGCTGGTGAGGATCGCCGCGAGGACGCCGGACTCCATCGTCTCCATGACCGTGGGGACGACCTTCGCGCCGGCGCGGTGCAGTCCGTCGATGATCCGCCGTTCGCCCGCGCCGGGGTGCGCGTCGATCCGGCCGGCCGATACGGCCTCGTACCAGAACGGGCTGACGGTGTGCAGCTGGTCGGCGTGGAGGAGGGCGTCCTGGTACGCGCCTTCCTGGTCCCAGTAGGGCAGCCACGCCGACACCGTGCGGGAAGGCGGTGCCGCGGGGCCGCCGGACAGCCCCTCGGCCGTGGCGGGTGGCGGATCGGGGACCGGGGCTGACGCCGCGGCAGAAGCGGTGGGCAGCAACGTCGCTGCGAGGAGGCCGGCGACTGCGACGGCGCGGGCCAGGTGTGCGGTGAGGACGGGGGTGATCATGAGGTCGAGCCTGAACCCCGTTTCACGGACCCGCTCCACGGACTGGGCCGTCCAGGTCCTACGGTGTTGCGATGACGTTCCAGCACACCAACCACAGCAGTGACGGTTCCTCCGACTTCCCCGGCCGCAGCGGCCCCGCCGCCACGTCGGAGGCCGACCCCCGCGACGTGGGACCGGTCCGCACCTCGTACGCGCCCGACCGTGACGGCGATCCCGACCCGGGAGAGATCGTCTGGACGTGGGTGCCGTTCGAGGAGAACGACGGTCGCGGCAAGGACCGGCCGGTCCTGGTCGTGGCCCGGGAGCAGGAGGGCACGCTGCTCGCCGTGCAGTTGTCCAGCAAGCAGCACGACCGGGATCACGAGTGGGTCGCGCTCGGCGCCGGCCCGTGGGACAGCTCGGGACGGCCGTCCTGGGTCGACCTGGACCGGGTGCTGAGGGTCGACGAGGACGGCATGCGCCGTGAGGCGTGCGCCCTGGACCGGGACAGGTTCGACCTGGTCGTGGTGCGGCTCAGGGAGCGCTACGGCTGGAGCTGACCGGCGAATACCCGGGTGAAAGCCGCCCGGACCCGGGATTCGGGACCGCGGTCCAGGATCCCGAAGACGATCTGTTCGAAGTGGCCCGCGAACCGTCCGCCGTCGGCGAGAAGGGCACGGAAAGCGCCCGCCACCTCGGCCGGGTCGTTCTGGAAGACCCCGCACCCCCAGGCCCCGAGAACCAGCCTGCGGTAGCCGCGGACGGCGGCCACTTCGAGCACCCGTTCGGCCCGGCTCGCGAGCGCGGCCGGGATGCGGTGGGCCTCCGCGGGAGTCTGCCTGCGGATCACTCCGGCGTTGGGCGCGGGTGAGGTCAGGAAGCCCACGGCGTACGGGGTGTCGAGGAGCCTCCCCCGGTCGTCGCGGAAGACCGGCACACCCGGTGAGTGAATGACCCGGTCGGTGTAGAAGGCGCTGCGTTCCTCGCGGTGGTGGGCGTAGTACTCGGGGGCGCGCAGCAGCGTGGCATGGAGCGCGGAGCCACGGCACAGGGCCTCTTCCTGGGCCTGTGCCCCGTTCAGGTAGCCGCCTCCCGGATTGCGGGCGGAGGCGTAGTTCAGGACCGCGACCCTGCCCGTCGATCCGGCGGTCATCCGGTGGGCCGCCTGCAGACTGCTCTCGTCGGTGACCTCGAAGGACGGGGTGCGGTCGGTGTCCAGGACGGCGACCGGAACCGGCTCCGGGCCGTACAGCCTGGTGCCGGACAGCGCGGCCGTCAGGGCACGCTCGATGCTCACCTCGCGCCCGTCGGGCGCGCGGTAGTGCCCGGCCGTGACAATGGCCTCGGTATCTCGCGCGATGCCGCGCAGTCGTGCGCTCATGGGCGCGCCCCCGTGTGGTGCATACGGGGCATGCTGAACGCCCGGGCGGCATGGACGCAACCGGTTTTCCGTACCGCAGGGGCACCCTTGTGCGAACTCTCGGTAAGGGTTTGGGTGGTAGGGAAGCACCCCAAAAGGAGGCCAAGCATGCCCCCGGACACACCCGGCGATCACAGTTCGCCCGTTGACGCGGAGCTCCTCGGCGAGGACGAGGCGGAGGATCTGCTGCGCGGCATATGTTTCAAGACAGGACCGCCCCGGACGGTCGGTGTGGAACTCGAATGGCTCATTCACGACCGTGAGCATCCCGAAGTCCCCGTCTCCCACGACCGGCTCGCCGCCGCCGCGGACGCCGTGCGCGCCACTCCGCTCGACGCGGCCCTGACCTTCGAACCGGGCGGTCAGCTGGAGCTCAGCTCGCAGCCCGCCGCCTCCCTCATGGCGTGCGTCGACCGGACCGCCGCCGACATGAGAACCGTGCGCGAGACCCTCGGCAGGGCCGGCCTCGTACCGGTCGGACTCGGCGTGGATCCGTGGCATCCTCCACGCCGTCTGTTGCAGGAGCCCCGCTACGCGGCGATGGAAACCGCCCTCGACCGGTCCGGGACCGCCGGTCGCGCCATGATGTGCACGTCCGCGTCCATCCAGGTCTGCCTGGACGCCGGTGAGGAGGAGCCGGGGCCGCTGGGCTACGGGCGGCGCTGGCAGCTGGGACACCTGCTGGGCGCGGTCCTCGTCGCTGCCTTCGCCAATTCACCGTTCCGGGAAGGGCGGCGTTCGGGCTGGCGCTCGACACGGCAGTCGCTGTGGGCGGACCTCGATCCGGCGCGGACGCTGGCACCGAGCAGCCGTCTCGCGCCCCGCGACGCCTGGGCCGCGCATGCCCTGGACACGCCCGTGATGTGTATCCGCGACGGCGATGCCCCGTGGGCCGTACCGGACGGGCTGACGCTCAGGGACTGGATCCGCGGTGACGGACCACGGCCCGCGGTGCGTGGCGACCTCGATTACCACATCACGACGCTCTTCCCGCCGGTACGCCCGCGCGGACACCTGGAACTGCGCATGATCGACGCCCAGTCCGGCACCGACGGCTGGCTGGTGCCGCTGGCCGTGACGACCGCCATGTTCGACGACCCGGAGGCAGCCGAAACCGTGTACCGCACCGTCAAGCCCCTGGCCGAGACCGCCGGCTCGCTGGCCGCACCCCGCAACCCCCTCTGGACAGCCGCCGCCCGTGACGGGCTGAGCGATCCGGAACTGGCCTCGGCGGCCGCCGCCTGCTTCGCGGCCGCACTGGAGGCGCTGCCCAGGATCGGGGCGAGCGACCACGTGCAGAACACCGTCGCCGCCTTCCACGACCGCTACGTGGCCCGGGGCCGATGTCC
The DNA here is from genome assembly GCF_042749285.1 of Streptomyces sp. NPDC059499. Taxonomy (NCBI): domain Bacteria; kingdom Bacillati; phylum Actinomycetota; class Actinomycetes; order Kitasatosporales; family Streptomycetaceae; genus Streptomyces; species Streptomyces sp. NPDC059499. Next base: position 76,851 of record NZ_JBHYTT010000017.1, on the reverse strand, counting down.
GGCCGACGACCTGCTCGCCCCGGCGCGGTCCGGTTCCGGAGCCGCCGCGCGGCACGGAAAGGGCCCGGCCCGATGACCGACACACCTGCGTCTCCCACCGAACCCGTCCTCGACCCCGAGGCCCTGCGCAAGCGCGCCCTGACCGCGCTCCTCACCGCCCGCGACCGCACCGCGCTGCTCACCGACAGCGTCGACGACCACGAACTCACCGCCCAGCACTCCCCGCTGATGTCGCCCCTGGTCTGGGACCTGGCCCACATCGGAAATCAGGAGGAACTGTGGCTGCTGCGCGCCGTGGGCGGCCGTGAGGCGATGCGCCCGGAGATCGACGGCCTGTACGACGCCTTCGAGCACTCCCGCGCGAGCAGGCCCTCACTGCCCCTGCTGGCGCCCGCGGAGGCGAGGACCTACGCCGCCGACGTACGCGGGCGGGCTCTGGACATCCTGGACGGTGCGCCGCTGCACGAAGGCGGCCCGCGGCTCGAGCGGGCAGGCTTCGCCTTCGGCATGATCGCTCAGCACGAGCAGCAGCACGACGAGACCATGCTGATCACCCATCAGCTGCGGTCGGGGCCGGCGGTGCTCAGCGCACCGGAGCCGCCGGAGCCCACCGACGCGGTGTCCCGGCCGGCCGAAGTCCTCGTCCCCGGGGGCCCCTTCACCATGGGCACCTCCACCGAGCCCTGGGCACTGGACAACGAACGGCCCGCCCACCGGCGCGAGGTGGCGGCCTTCTTCATCGACACCGCTCCGGTCACCTGCGGCGCCTACCAGCGCTTCATCGATGACGGCGGGTACACGGACGCGCGCTGGTGGGACCCCCGGGGCTGGGCCATGGTCCGGGAACACGGGCTCACCGCACCCCTGTTCTGGCACCGGGACGCCGGGCAGTGGCTGCGCCGGCGCTTCGGGGTGACCGAGCCGGTGGCGCCGGACGAGCCGGTCCTCCACGTCAGCTGGTACGAGGCGGACGCGTACGCCCGCTGGGCGGGCCGGCGGCTGCCTGCTGAGCCCGAGTGGGAGAAGGCGGCCCGTCACGACCCCGTCTCCGGACGTTCGCTGCGCTACCCCTGGGGCGACGAGGACCCGACACCCGAGCGGGCGAATCTGGGCCAGCGCCACCTGCGCCCCGCCGCCGCGGGCGCGTACGCGGCCGGCCGGTCACCGTCGGGCGCGGGGCAGCTGATGGGCGACGTGTGGGAGTGGACGTCGAGCGACTTCCTGCCCTATCCGGGCTTCGCGCCGTTCCCGTACCGGGAGTACTCGGAGGTGTTCTTCGGCCCCGAGCACAAGGTGCTGCGCGGCGGTTCGTTCGCCGTGGACCAGGTGGCATGCCGCGGCACGTTCCGCAACTGGGACCTTCCGGTGCGGCGCCAGATCTTCTCCGGCTTCCGGACTGCGAGGGATGCCTGATGTGCCGTCATATCGCATGCCTGGGACCGCCGATGGCCCTGGGGGACGTGCTCGTGTCCCCGGCGCACTCGCTCGTGCGCCAGTCCTGGGAGCCGCGCCGCCAGAAGCACGGCACGGTCAACGCCGACGGCTTCGGGGTCGGCTGGTACGCGGACGGCGATCCCGCTCCGGGGCGCTACCGCCGCCGCGGTCCCATCTGGGGCGACGAGACATTCGCCGATCTGGCCCGCGTGGTGCGCAGTACGGCCGTTCTCGCCGCGGTCCGTGACGCGACATGGGCGGGCGCGGACGGCGAGGCGGCCGCCGCACCGTTCGCCGCCGGCCGCCTGCTGTTCAGTCACAACGGGGCGGTGAAGGGCTGGCCGGACTCCCTGGCACCGCTGGCCGGCGCCCTGCCGCCCGTGGAACTGCTCGCGCTGGAGGCACGGACGGACTCGGCGCTGATCTGGGCGCTGATCCTCCACCGGATAGCCGCGGGCGACGAGATACCGCAGGCGGTCGCCGACACCGTTGTCGACATCGCCTCGGCCGCCCCCGGTTCGCGCCTCAACCTGCTGCTCACCGACGGCTCCACGATCGTGGCGACCGCGTGGGGCGACTCGCTCTGGTATCTCGACGAACCGGGCCGCCGCATGGTGGTGGCCTCGGAGCCGTACGACGACGATCCGTACTGGCGCGAGGTCCCCGACCGCACTCTGCTGGCCGCGACCCGCACCGACGTTCTACTCACCCCGCTCAAGGAGCCCTCTGAGTGAGTCCCTTCCTGCTGACCCGCACCCTGCCGCTGGACGCGACGGACGCGGCGCTGCGCGCCGATGTGCTGAGCGGCCTGACCCGGCACCCGAAGACGCTGCCACCCAAATGGTTCTACGACGCGCACGGCAGTGACCTGTTCGAGGAGATCACCCGCCTGGCCGAGTACTACCCGACCCGTGCCGAACGGGAGATCCTGGTCGCGCACTCCGCGGACATCGCGGCGGCGTCCGGGGCGCGGACCCTGATCGAGCTGGGATCCGGTTCCTCGGAGAAGACCAGGCATCTGCTGGACGCCCTGCCCGAGCTGCACACCTACGTACCCGTCGATGTCAGCGAGAGCGCCCTGAAGGGCGCGGCCGAGGCGCTGCTGGCCGAGCGTCCCGGACTCTCCGTGCACGCGCTCATCGCCGATTTCACCCACGTCCTGGACCTGCCCGACAACCCCGGGCCGCGACTGGTGGCCTTCCTGGGCGGCACGCTGGGCAATCTGCTGCCCCAGGAGCGCGCGGAGTTCCTGAAGTCCGTACGGGCACGCCTGGTGCCCGGCGACAGCCTGCTGCTCGGCACGGACCTGGTCAAGGACGAGGCGACGCTCGTCGCGGCGTACGACGACGCGTCCGGGGTGACGGCCGCGTTCAACAAGAACGTCCTGGCGGTGGTGGACCGCGAACTGGGAGCGGACTTCCAGCTCGACGACTTCGACCATGTGGCCGCGTGGGACCCGGAGCACGAGTGGATCGAGATGCGGCTGCGCTCCCGGCGGGCCCAGACCGTGAAGATCCGGGAGCTGGATCTGGAGGTGTCGTTCGAGGAGGGCGAGGAGCTGCGCACGGAGGTCTCGGCGAAGTTCCGCAAGGAGGGGGTACGGGACGAACTGGCCGCGGCGGGGCTGCGGCTGGCTCAGTGGTGGACGGATTCCGCGGGCAGGTTCGCGCTGTCCCTGGCGACGGCCGACTGAGCGGCCCGCGCGAGTGAACGTCTGTCGGGCTCACCGCCCGCCGGGATCGGTGCGAGAACACTGATCTCGGCCGTGAGCCCGGCGGCCGTCACCACCCTCCAGAGGGAGGCGGCGAGCGGATCGTCCCCGACGAAGGCCGCGGCACCCGCGGTGCCCATGTCCGCGGTCCGGTACCGGATGCGCACCGGCCGGACCGCGGCGCCCGCGTCGATCGCCGCCTGGAACGCGGCGGGCCGGAAGCGGCCGCCGGTGCTGCGGCCGCACCATGTGCTGCCCTGCGGGAAGACGGCGACCCGCGATCCTGAGCCCAGCGCAGCGGCAACGGACCGTACCGCGGCCGGCAGGGCCCGCAGCCGGTCCCGTTCGATGAACAGCGTGCCGCCGAGCGCGGCCAGCGGTCCGAGCAGCGGCCATGTCCGGATCTCGCTCTTGGCGACCATCCGGGCCGGGAGGACGGCGGCGACGAGCGGGATGTCCAGCCAGGAGACGTGGTTGGCGACCACGAGTTCCCCCGCCGGCGCACGTGGTGCCGTCTCCGGCAGGCCGGTGACGCGCACGCGTACACCGAAGGCCCGCACCACCGTGTACGCCCACCCGCGCACCAGCCGGTCGCGGCCCGCCGCGCCCAGGAGAAGCACGCCCGGTACGCAGAGCACTCCGAGCAGCGTGAGCGCGCACCCGGCGAACAGCAGGGCGGCGGCGGACAGTGGCGCACGACGCTCGCCCCGGTGCCCCGCGCAGTCGTGCGGGGTGCACGGGGCCATGGGCAGCCAGGCGCTCATCGCAGGGGGGCGAGCGAGAGGAAGTGGCGCAGGTAGCGCGGGTCGGTCCGGCGCATCGAGAGCAGGACGTAGAGGTCGGCGACGTCGAAGTCCGGGTCGTGGGCGGGGGCACCGCAGACCCAGGCGCCGAGGCGCAGATAGCCGCGCAGCAGGGGCGGCAGCGCGGCCCGGCCTCCCGCGCCCCCCGCGGGGTGCCCCGAGGTGTCCCAGAGACGGTGGGGAGTGACCCAGTACTTCTCGGGGGCCAGGTTGTGGGCGCGTACGGTGTCCCAGCTCCTGGCCGCCAGCGCGCCGCCGTCGGCGAGGGGTACGGAGCAGCAGCCCGCCACCCAGGTGTGGCCCGTGCGCTCCATGTAGCGGGCGAGGCCGGCCCAGATCAGCGCGATCACCGCGCCGTCGCGGTGGGCCGGGTGGACACAGGAACGGCCGACCTCGACCAGGTCGTCGCGTATCGGTCCGAGTCGGCTGAGGTCGAACTCGCCCTCCGCGTACAGCCCGCCGGCCCGCGCGGCCCCTGCGGGCGGCAGGAGCCGGTAGGTGGCGACGACGTCTCCGGTGGCCACCTCGCGCACCAGCAGGTGATCGCAGTGGACGTCGAAGGCGTCGCTGTCCAGGCCCGGCTCGGGGCCGTCGAGCCGGGCGCCGAGCTCGCCGGCGAAGACCTGGTGGCGCAGGCGCTGGGCGGCGCGTACGTCCTCCTCGCAGGTGGCCAGCGAAACCCGGTACCCCGAGCCGCCCTGCGGAGGGACCGCCGGGGCAGGGACGGGAAAGGGCGAGGTGAGGGGCAGGGGCAGCACGGTCATGGCAGTCTCCGGGGACGGATCAGCAGGGCGGCTGCCGGGCTTCCGCTGGAGTGCGACAGCCCGGCCCCTTACTTCTTCCGTGACCGGCTGGACTTGACATGACCGCTACGGAGAGCGGGGATGTGCGACGGCTGAATCCCGGGGGGCCGGATTCGGCCGTCGCTCCGGGGCCGCTGTCAGCCCGTGGTGAGCTTGGTGGTGATGCGTTCCGACGCCCTCTTCGCCTCCCTCGCCGGATCGCCCCCCTGCAGCACGGCGGTCATGTACGGCTTGATGGGGTTCTCGGCCTCGACGGCGGCCCAGTGGGGGGAGTTGGGCGTGGCACGGCCCTGGGTGGCACCCTCGGCCATCGCGGCCGTCCCTTCCTGGCCCTCGATGACTCGGGCGAGAGCGGGCTTGTTGGGCACGTAGCTCATCGTCCTGGCAAGGTCCGTCTGCCACTTCTCGCTCGCCAGGGCCGTGATGACGTCGATGCCCGCGGCGCGCTCGTCGGCCTTTTCCGGCACGATCAGGTCCGACCCGCCGGTGAAGACGGCGCCCGGGTTCTTCGCGGTCTTGCCCGGTATCGGGAAGTAGCCGAGCTTGCCCTTGAGGTCCGGATTCGCCTGCTCGATGAGGGCGGCGCTTCCCGGCACGGAGATGATCTGGGCGACGTCTCCCTTGGCGAACACGTCGGTCTGCGGGGGTGTCTGCTCGTCCGCGTCCTTGGGGCCGTCGCCGAGCGCCTGGAGCTCCTTGTAGAAGTCCATCCCCCTCAGGGCGGCGGGCGAGCCGAGCGCACCCTGCCAGTCCCCGCCGTTCTCGTCGGCGAGTTCACCGCCCTCGTCCCAGATGAATCCGGCGAGGACGTACCAGTTCTGGCCCGCGAGGTAGATGCCCTGCCGGCCGTCGCCGTCGAGCTTCTCGCCGGCCTCGATCCATTCCTCACGCGTCTTGGGGAGCGCCGTGATCCCCGCCTGGGCGAAGAGGTCCTTGTTGTAGATGACGACACGGTTGGCCGCGTACCAGGGGATTCCGTACTGCTGACCACTGATGCTGCCCGGCTGCGCCAGGCCCGGAAGCCAGTCCTCACTGCCCAGGTCACGCATGGACTCGAGGGTGAGGTCGCGGAGTCCGCCGCTCTCCGCGTACTGCGCGACCTGGGTGTTGCCGACCTCGATGACGTCCGGGGCCTCGTCGCTGTCGAGTGCTTCCAGGACCTTGGGGCCGATGCCGCCCCACTCCTGGATGACAAACTCCAGTTCGATGTCGGGGTTCTCCTTCTCGTACGACTCCGTGAAGCGGTCCAGGAAGCCCTGGGAAGCGCTGTCCTGCATCAGCCAGACGGTCACCGTGCGGCTGTCGGGACCCCCGCCGGGCAGGTAGCCGCAGCCACCCAGCGCGACGGAGGAAACGAGCGCGACAGCTCCGGCCAGTTTGCGGAATTTCACGAGGGTCACCTTCTGCGGAACGGCACGACGAAACAGGACCCGGGTGGGGGGACTGCGGGCGGCGCTCGCACGGGTTATGACTCGGAGTTTGGTATGGACCAATCGGCAGGTCAAGGGCCCTGCCGCCGGGAGTGCGCGGACGGTGATCCCTCGCGCGCCGACGCGGAGTGAGGCACCGTGGAACCAGGAAAGGAGACATTAGATGTCTAATCACACCTATCGCGTCACCGAGATCGTAGGAACCTCCGAGGAGGGCATCGATGCCGCGATCCGTAACGGCGTCGCAAGAGCTTCCGAAACGTTGCACAATCTCGACTGGTTCGAGATGACACAGGTGCGCGGGCACATCGAGAACGGCCGGATCGCCCACTACCAGGTGGGCCTCAAGGTCGGCTTCCGTCTCGACGGGAAGTCCTGATCAGGTACGGCCCTCGCGCTCCTGCGCGTCCTTGAGCGACGACGACGGCACGGCCCAACGGGCCCGTACCACCGCGAATCCCGCCAGTCGGGCCGCATCGCAGACCAGTTCGTCGTCGTCGACGAGGACCCGCACCTCACGCTCCCGGCCCAGCCGCTTCAGAATCTCCAACTTGGTGCGGCGGGCCGGCCGCCTGTCGTCGTTGCGCCGCATGTGCACATGACCACGGGGCAGCCCCTGCTGCTCCAGCCACGCCAGGGTGTCCCGGCGGCACCGCTCGGGGCGGCCGGTGAGGTACACGATCTCGCACTCCTCGGCGCTCGACAGCGCCAGGCTCACCCCCTCCTCCAGCGGGGGGTCGTCGACCGCCGCGGCGAAGAACCCTCCCCAGTCGCGCCGGGCGCCTTCGAGGAAGTGCTGTCGGTGGCCGCTGTCCGCGAGCGTCCCGTCCAGGTCGAACACGGCCAGCGGCCGGGCGTCGTCATTCACCCGCTCACCCTAGAAGACATGACGGAAGGACAGGTGTATGACGGGCAATGACCTCGGCGGACGCCGCGTGCTCGTGATCGTGACGAACTACGGCGTCGAACAGGACGAACTCGTGCTGCCCGTGCGGCACCTCCGCGACCGCGGAGTCACCGTGGACATCGCCGCCGAGTCCCCGGACGTCGTGCGGACACTCGTCGGCGACAGGGATCCCGGGGAGAACGTGCGGCCGTCCCTGACGCTCACCGATGCCGGTCCGGCCGGCTACGACCTGCTGCTCGTCCCCGGCGGAACACTCAACGCCGACTCACTGCGGCTGCAGGAGCCCGCCGTGGACCTCGTCCGCTCGTTCGCGTCGTCGGGCCGCCCGGTGGCGGCCATCTGCCACGGACCATGGGCGCTGGTCGAGGCGGGAGTCGTCGGGAACAAGACTCTCACCTCGTACGCCTCGCTGCGGACGGACATCCGCAACGCGGGCGGCAACTGGGTCGACGAGCCGGTCGTCAGCGACGACACCGGTGGCTGGCGCCTGATCACCTCGCGTACACCGGACGACCTTCCGGACTTCCTCCAGGAGGTCGACAAGGCGCTCTCGGCAGTGGGTTCCTGAGCCCGGAGCCGTGCGCGGCCGCTCCTCGTTCATCGAGGAGCAGCCGCCGCCGCAGGGAAGCGGGCCCGGTCCCGAGATGCAGATTCGGCAGTGCGCTGATTCGCTGATCCTGTCCGCTCCCCCACCGATTCAGGAGTGATCATGAGCGTTGCAGGTGAATCCGGCGGCCGCGCCCGGCAGCTGCGTGCCAAGGCGCAGGAACTGAAGGAAGCCGCAGAGCGCGCCTCCGACCCCGAGCAGCGCCGGCGGCTCCAGGACAAGGCCCGTCGCCTGCAGGAGCAGAGCGAGCAGGAGAGCAGCATGCGGGACCGCGGAATGGACCCGATGGTGTAGAGCCTCGCTCCACACTGCCGGTGGTCCTCCCCTGTTCGGTATCGGCCGGGAGGACCACCGGCAGAGCTGTGCACGGGGTCAGCGGCGTACCTTGCGGGTGGCCCGCAGCCACTCCTTGTTCATGGCCGCGATCGAGGGCAGCGGGATGCCCTTGGGGCAGGCCGTGGCGCACTCGCCGGTCAGGGTGCAGCCGCCGAAGCCTTCCTCGTCCATGGTGGCGACCATGTCGAGCACCCGGGTCTCGCGCTCGGGTGCGCCCTGCGGGAGCACGTTGAGGTGGTTGATCTTCGCGGAGGTGAAGAGCATCGCGGATCCGTTGGGGCAGGCCGCGACACAGGCTCCGCAGCCGATGCACTCGGCGTGCTCGAAGGCGAAGTCGGCATCCGGCTTGGGCACCGGGGTCGCGTGCGCGTCGGGTGCCGTGCCGGTGGGGGCGGAGATGTATCCGCCGGACTGGATGATCCGGTCGAAGGACGAACGGTCGACGACGAGGTCCTTGACGACGGGGAAGGCGGAGGCGCGCCAGGGCTCGATGTCGATCGTGTCGCCGTCCTGGAAGGACCGCATGTGGAGCTGGCAGGTGGTGGTGCGTTCCGGGCCGTGGGCGTCGCCGTTGATGACGAGGCTGCACGCGCCGCAGATGCCTTCGCGGCAGTCGTGGTCGAAGGCGACGGGCTCGTCCCCGCCGAGGATGAGTTCCTCGTTGAGGGTGTCGAGCATCTCCAGGAACGACATGTCCTGCGAGATGCCGTCGACTTCGTAGGTGGCCATGGCGCCGGGCGCCTCGGCGTTCTGCTGGCGCCAGACGCGCAGGGTGAGCTTCATGCGTAGCTCCGCTGGGTGGGGTGGACGTACTCGAAGACGAGGTCTTCCTTGTGCAGGACGGGGGCGTCGCCGGTGGCGTCGAACTCCCAGGCGGCGGCGTAGGAGAACTCCTCGTCCCAGCGGGCGGCTTCGCCGTCCTGGGTCTGTGACTCCTCGCGGAAGTGGCCGCCGCAGGATTCGGCGCGGTGCAGGGCGTCGAGGCACATGAGCTCGGCGAGCTCCAGGTAGTCGACGACGCGGTTGGCCTTCTCCAGCGACTGGTTGAACTGTTCGCCGGTTCCCGGCACCTTGATGCGGCGCCAGAACTCCTCCCGGATCTCGGGGATCCGGTCCAGTGCCTTGCGCAGCCCCTCTTCGGTGCGGGCCATGCCGCAGAACTCCCACATGAGTTCGCCGATCTCCCGGTGGAAGGAGTCGGGGGTGCGGTCGCCGTCGACGGCGAGGAGCAGATTCAGCCTGTCCTCGGTCTCCGCGAGGGCTTCGGTGACTGCCGGGTGGCCGGAGTCGATCTCCTCGGCGTGCGGGTTGCGGGCCAGGTAGTCGTTGATGGTCGACGGCAGGACGAAGTAGCCGTCGGCGAGGCCCTGCATCAGCGCGGACGCCCCGAGCCGGTTGGCTCCGTGGTCGGAGAAGTTGGCCTCGCCGATCGCGAACAGGCCGGGGATCGTGGTCTGCAGGTCGTAGTCGACCCAGAGCCCGCCCATCGTGTAGTGCACGGCCGGGTAGATCCGCATCGGGGTCTCGTACGGGTTCTCCGCGGTGATCTGCGCGTACATGTCGAAGAGGTTGCCGTACTTCTCCTCGACCTTGTCCCTGCCCAGCCGCTGGATGGCCTCGGCGAAGTCGAGGTAGACGCCCTGCCCGCCGGGGCCGACCCCGCGGCCCTCGTCGCAGACGTTCTTCGCCGCGCGTGAGGCGATGTCGCGGGGTACGAGGTTGCCGAAGGCCGGGTAGATGCGCTCCAGGTAGTAGTCCCGCTCGTCCTCCGGGATCCGGTTCGCGGGGCGGTCGTCGCCCTTGGCCCTGGGGACCCAGATGCGCCCGTCGTTGCGCAGCGATTCGCTCATCAGCGTCAGCTTGGACTGGTGGTCACCGGTGCGCGGGATGCAGGTGGGGTGGATCTGGGTGAAGCACGGGTTGGCGAAGTACGCGCCGCGCCGGTGGGCGCGCCAGATGGCGGTGGCGTTGGAGTTCATGGCGTTCGTCGACAGGTAGAACACGTTGCCGTAGCCGCCGCTGGCCAGGACGACCGCGTCGGCGAAATGCGTGTCGATCTTCCCTGTGACCAGGTCGCGGGCGACGATGCCGCGGGCCTTCCCGTCGACGACGATCAGGTCGAGCATCTCGGTACGGGCGTGCAGTTCGACGTTGCCCGCGGCGATCTGGCGGGACAGCGCCTGGTAGGCCCCGAGGAGGAGCTGTTGTCCCGTCTGGCCGCGGGCGTAGAAGGTACGGGAGACCTGGACGCCGCCGAAGGAGCGGTTGTCGAGGAGGCCGCCGTACTCGCGCGCGAAGGGAACACCCTGGGCGACGCACTGGTCGATGATCTCGACGGAGATCTGGGCGAGCCGGTGGACGTTGGACTCGCGGGCGCGGAAGTCGCCGCCCTTGACCGTGTCGTAGAAGAGCCGGTGGACGGAGTCGCCGTCGTTGCGGTAGTTTTTCGCGGCGTTGATGCCGCCCTGCGCGGCGACGGAGTGGGCGCGCCGCGGTGAGTCCTGGAAGCAGAACTGGACGACGTGGTAGCCCTGTTCGGCGAGGGTCGCGCCTGCCGAGCCGCCGGCCAGTCCGGTGCCGACGACGATGACGGTGTGCTTGCGGCGGTTGGCCGGGTTGACCAGCTTCGCCTGGAAGCGGCGGGTGTCCCAGCGCTCGGCGACGGGGCCTCCGGGCGCCTTGGTGTCGACGACGGGCTCACCGGTCGCGTAGTTCGTGTAGTCGCTCATGTCAGCTCACCACTCCGGTCATGACGGCCAGGGGCACGGAGACGAAGCCCACCGTGAGCACCACGGCGAAGATGTTGGCCACGGTCTTCAGCACCCGGTCACGGGTCGCGTTGCCCACGCCGAGGGTCTGCGCCGCGCTCCAGAATCCGTGCTGGACGTGCAGGCCCATGGCGAGCACCGCGACGATGTAGATGACGTTGCCGTACCAGGTGGAGAAGGTGTCGAGCACGTTCTGGTAGGGGTGTCCGGACTGGAATCCGCCGGTGTGCACGGTGCCGGTCGTCAGGTCGAGGATGTGCCAGACGATGAACAGCGCCAGGATGATGCCGCCCCAGCGCATGGTGCGGGTGGCGTAGCTCGCGCGCGCCTTCTTGTGCACGTACGCGTTCGGGCGCGCCCTGATGTCGCGGCGGCTCAGCTGGTACGCGGATACGGCGTGCAGGACGACGGCCGCGACGAGCACCACGCGGATGATCCACAGGGCCCACTCGTAGTGCAGGAAGGGTTCGCCGAGGGTCCGGAGCCAGTGGGCGTAGTGGTTGAACTCGTCGGACCCGAAGAAGATCTTCAGGTTGCCGAGCATGTGGACGCTCAGATATCCGAGCATGATCAGGCCGCTCACAGCCATGATCATCTTCTTGCCGACGGACGAGTCCCAGAGCGTACGCGTCATGGACGGCCGTCGGTCCGTCCGCGTTGCCAATGCCATGGACACGACGCTAGGGCCGAAGGGCATCATCAGTCCAAGACATGAAACTACTCATGTCCATAGATATTCGCTATGCAGGCCGCTATCGTCGGTTCCATGCACTTCCAGCAGCTCACCTACTTCGTGGCGGTCGCCGAGGCGAAGCACTTCACCCGGGCCGCCGAGGAGGTGCACGTCTCGCAGCCGTCGCTCTCGCAGCAGATCAAGGCGCTGGAGAACGAGCTGGGCGCCGAGCTCTTCAGCCGCGCCCGGGGCAATATCGCGCTCACCGACGCGGGCGAGGCACTGCTGCCACTGGCCCGCCGGATCCTGGCGGACGCCGAAACGGCACGGCACGAGGTGCAGGAACTGGTGCAGCTGCGCCGGGGGCGGATCAGACTGGGTGCCACCCCGAGCATCTGCACGGGACTGCTGCCCGACATGCTGCGCGCCTTCCACGATCTGCATCCGGGGGTCCAGCTCCTGATCGAGGAGGGCGGCTCCCACGACCTCGTACGGGGGCTGGCCCGGGGCGCGCTGGACCTCGCGTTCCTCGTGCTGCCGCTGCCCGCCGCGTCGCCCGCGCTGACCACCGTGGAGCTGCTGCAGGAGGACCTGGTGGTGCTGTCGTCGCCCGCCCGGCCGGCTCCCGGCCACCAGGGGCGCGTCCGCATCGCGGATCTCGCGGACGAACCGATGGTGATGTTCCGGCACGGCTACGACCTGCGGGAGCTGACGGTGGCCGCCTGCCGCGCGGAGGGCTTCGAGCCGTCGTTCACGGTGGAGGGCGGCGAGATGGACGCCGTGCTGGGCTTCGTACGGGCAGGGCTCGGGATCGCGGTCGTCCCCCGCATGGTCGCCGTACGGGCCGGCCGCGATCTGCGGACGACACCGCTGGCCCCGCCCGGCCTGCAACGCACCATCGCGCTCGCGCACCGCAGCGACGTCGCGCCGCCGCGGGCGGCGCGGGAACTGCGGCGGGTGCTCCTGGCCATGGGCGCCGACGGGCCCGGAGCCGCGGACGGACCGGACACGGCAGTGCCGCCCGCTTCGTCCTCAGCCGCCGGCCGGTCCGGCGGCTGAGGGCGAAGCGCCTTACCGCGTACGCCGGTTGAGGACGAGTCCCTCAGACCGCGTCCGCCAGGAGCAGGGAATGAATGCGGTCCGGCGCCCCCGGTCGCGCGTAGTACCAGCCCTGAGCCGTGTCGCAGCCCAGCTTCCGCAACTGCTCGGCCTGGGCGCCGGTCTCCACGCCCTCCACGGTGACTGCGAGGTCCAGGCTGTGGGCGAGCGAGACGATCCCCTCGACGATCTTCAGGTCGACCGGGTCGGCCGGATGGTGCTGCATGCCCTGTGTGAAGGAACGATCCAGCTTCAGCACGCTCACGGGCAGACGGCGCAGGTTCGCCAGGTTCGAGTAGCCGGTCCCGAAGTCGTCCAGGGCGATGTCGACGCCCATCTCCGCCAGTTGCCGCAGCGGCTTGAGCAGATCGTCGTCGGCGCCTATCAGCGCCGACTCCGTCACCTCCAGGCACAGGGCGCCCGGATCCAGTCCGGAGCGTTCCAGGACGTCGACGGTCTCGGCGACCAGCCTCGGGTGGTGCAACTGCGTAGGCGAGAGGTTGACGTTGATCCGGAGCGGGCCGCCGTCCGTGTGCCGCTCCGTCCAGTACTTGGCCTGGCGGACGGACTCCTCCAGCACCCAGCGGCCGAGCGGCACGATCAGCCCGGTGTGCTCGGCGAGCGCGATGAACCGGTCGGGGCCCAGCACACCGTGCTGCGGGTGACACCAGCGCACGAGCGCCTCCGCACCGTGCACGCTGCCGTCGCCCAGGTGCACCAACGGCTGGTACTCGATGAAGAATTCGCCGCGGTCCAGGGCGGCGGGCAGAGCCGTCGTCAGCCCGTGCCGGGTGATGGCACGGGCGTCGGCCTCGGCGTCGGCGATGGCGAACCGGTTGCCACCCGCCGACTTGGCGCGGTACATGGTGATGTCGGCGCTGCGCAGTACCTCGGCGGCGGTACGTTCGCCCGACGGCCCCTCGACGACGCCGATGGACCCCCGTACCGTCAGCTCCCGGCCGTCCAGCCGGATGGGCGTGGCGAGCGCCGAGAGGATCCGTCCGGCGAGCTCGTCGACCTCGTCCTCGGTACGCGGTCCGGTCGTCAGGGCCACGAACTCGTCCCCGCCGAGGCGTGCGACCATCTCGCCCGGGGCCGTCGCGCAGCTCTGCAACCGGTCGGCGACCTCGACCAGGAGCCGGTCGCCCGCCGCGTGGCCGAGGCTGTCGTTGATCGCCTTGAACCCGTCGAGGTCGAGGTAGCAGAGGCCGAAGCGCATGCCGTCCTTGGCGGCGAGTGCCTTCTCCAGACGCTCGAAGAACAGGGTCCGGTTGGGCAGCCCCGTGAGCGCGTCGTGCGTGGCCTCGTAGCGCAGCCTCAGATTGAGCAGCCGCCGCTCGGTGGTGTCCTCCATGAGGGCGAGCTGGTACTCCGGCCTGCCCTCGGAGTCGCGCAGCAGCGAGACCGTGAGATTGGTCCACAACACGGTTCCGTCGTTGCGGTAGTAGGCCTTCTCCACGCGGTAGTGCTCACGTTCCCCGCGCACCAGCTCGTTGTAGTACCTCCACACCTGCGGCGAGTCCTCGGGGTGGACCCACTCGTTCACCTTGTGGCTGCGGACGTGGTTCTCCAGGCCGCCGAACATCCGGGTGAGCGTGTCGTTGATCTCCAGGATGTTGCCTTCGAGGTCGGCGATCCCGATCCCGATGGCCGCGTCCTTGAACACGGCACGGAACCGCGCCTCCGTCGCGTGCAGCGCCTGCTCCGCGTGCGAGCGGGCGGTGAGCGCCGAGCGGGCGATGGCCTCCTGCTCGACGAGCGTCCGCTCGCGCAGAGCCTGGGTGAATCCGCCGGCGAGCGCGTGCTGCATCCGCGCGCAGCGGGCCCGGCCGTCCTCGGTCGACAGCTCCATGGGGCCGTTGCTGCCGCAGTAGAGCACCAGGTACGAGTCGACGACGCCGAGTGTGGAGCTGAGGGCGTCGGGATCCGTGCAGTGGGCGGCCACCAGCGCGGCCCCCACCCGATGTGCGGAGGCCGCGTCGAAGGGCCGTGCGTGAAGGATCTGGCTGAGCTCCCGGGCGAGCGGCAGCAGATGCTGCTCGAACTCCGGACGCGTCATGGACGTGGCCGTGGACGGAAAGATCGCCCGGCTCCAGATGGTGGCGAATCTCCGGAGCCGGCCCTCAGGGCCGTCCGGTTCCGCGTCCGGTGCGCCGGACGCCTGGGCGGGGATGCTCACGCCTTGCGTCCAACCCCGGCGAAGCCCGAGAAGGCGAACGGGTCTTCCTGCGCCCGCGCCTCGGGGTTCTCGGGACGCCAGTCGGGCATCGAGACGAGGCCGGGCTCGACCATCTCGTACCCGTCGAAGAAGCGGCCGACCTCTTCGCGGGACCGCATGATGAGCGGATTGCGGATGTTGCGGTAGACGCCGACCGTGCCGCCCGCGTCCTCCTGGGAAAGCGGAATCCCCTCGTACGAGGCGTGGGTCAGGACGAGCAGGCTGCCGGGCGCCAGCGACTCGCGCAGCTCGGCGACCGCCTCGTACGGGGAGTCGGAGTCCTCGACGAAATGGAGCACCGCCACGAGCAGCAGGGCCACCGGCTTGTCGAAGTCGAGCAGTCCGCGGATCTCCGGGCTCGCCAGGATCTCCGCGGGCTTGCGCAGATCCGCCGCGGCGACCACGGTCCGCTCGTTGCCCTCCAGCACCGCCTGGCTGTGTGCGACCGCGACGGGATCGTGGTCGACGTACGCGATCCGGGCTTCCGGGTCGGCCGCCTGGGCGACTTCATGGACGTTCCCGAACGTCGGTATGCCCGATCCGATGTCCAGGAACTGGCTGATACCCGAAGTGGTGGCGTAGTGCACGGCCCGGCGCATAAATGCGCGATTCGCCTGCATGATCTTGGGAAGGCCCGGCATGAACTCCATGGCCTTACGGGCTGCTTCCCGGTCCACCTCGAAATTGTGCGAACCGCCCAGATAGAAGTCGTACATGCGAGACACGCTCGGCACCGAGATGTCAATGCCCTGCGGTGCCCAGGCGGGACGCTCCATCGATGTCTCCAACAAGTCGCCACGGCGATCCGGCCATGTTCATGGTCAGTGTTGACCAGAGGCTACTGATCGACCGCCAAGAGAGCGAGTGGAAACGGAAATTAGAGATCCGTTATTGGTCACACACCAGTGGCATGTGCAAGCGGTCCGTCGCTGCGCGTAAACGCCCAGCGACGGACCGGCACTGCAAGGCCTCTTCGGTACTACTTGGAAGCGCCGACGAGCTTCGAGTCGGGCGCCACCGCGTACCATGTGCCCCCGACGCCTTGGCCGTTGGTGTCTCCGGGCTCGAGGTCGCCGGAGAAGGTGTAGATCGGCCAGCAGTCGAGGGTCTGCTGCTTGATCCCGTCGGGACGGTCGAAGGTGGTGAATCCCTTGGTGGTGACTCCCTCGACATCATTCTTCGACACGGGACTGACGACGGGCCACTTCTTGAGGCACTCTCCCGTGCACGCGGTCTTCATCGGCCATGCCGAGTCCTTCTTGAAGCGGTAAACCGTCATGCCTCGCTTGTCGACGACGATCTCTCCGAGTTTCGGGTCCTTACGGACCGAAAGTCCGGCGAGATCAGCGGGTTCCGCACCGGCGGGGCCATCCGCGTTCACCGCGGCCTTCTTCCCGTCGGGAGCCGAGGCGAACCACGTGCCTCCGACGCCCTGCCCGTTCGCTTCTCCGGGCCCGGTGTCCTTCGCGTACCGGTACATCGGCCAGCCGTCGACGGTCAGCTGCTTGGTGCCGTCGGCCCGTGCGACCTCACCCATCAGTGCGGCATCGGTCCCCGCCGCGGCCTTGGCGTCACCCGCGAGCACCACCGGCCAGGTCTTCGCGCAGTCGCCCTCGCAATTCGACTTCGGTGGGCTCGCGGTGTCCTTGTCGAAGCGGTAGAGCGTGAAGCCCTCGCTGTCGGTCAGCACCTTGCCCAGTTCCTTGCTGTCCCACACCGCGAGCTGTCCGGCCTTCTTCGCTCCCGCCGCGTCAGCACCCGTGTCGGAGCCGTAGCCCCCGTCGGAGCCGTATCCACTGTCGGCCGGCTGCTGCGCGGGAGCCGCGTTGCCCACCGCCTGGCCGTTGGGGGTCGCGGTGCCCTTCTCCTGACCGCACGCCGTCGTCAGTGCCAACAGGGCCACCGTCGTCACCGCGAGCGAGGCGTTCCGCCAGGTATTCATGTCGACTCCCGTTGTCCTTCTGCCGGTTGCGACGCGAGTCCCGCGTCGTTCATGGCCCTAGGTACGGGCGAGCGGTCCCCGTCTGTTCAACGGATCACCGAAAAAGTTTCTCCGGCCGCAAACGCGAATCGACGAATGTCCCCACCATCAGGCGAATCGGCTTCCCCCTCCGCGTGCCGCGGGGCAGCGGGGAACATGATCCCCGGCGTGTACGGATCACGCATCGTGCGGCTCATGGCCGCCACCTCCCTGCTCTGGCTGGTCGCCGTCCCGGCACCCGCGGCCGGTGACAACTGCGCGGTGGCCTCCATCGGTGAGGGGGACGGCAGTTCGTCGGTCGCCGTGTCGGGTGACGGGCAGTGCGCGGCGGTCATCGCCGAGCCCGAACCGGCCCCGCCTCCTCCACCACCTCCGCCACCACCTCCCCCGCCGCCACCTCCACCGCCTCCCCCTCCTCCCCCGCCGCCACCTCCCCCGCCACCTCCGCCCCCTCCGGCCCCCGCGCCGCCCGAACCGGAACCGGAACCCACGCCGCCACCGCCGTCGCCCACAGCGCGTCCCGCACCGCCCTCCCCCAGGCCCGTGGCACTCCCCGCCTACCGGAAACCGGCCCGCAAAGCGCCCCGGGCCGGCCCTTCGCTGGTCTCGCTCACCTTGGTGATCACCGCTCCCGCCGTCTTCGCGGTGGCCGTCCTGCGGCCCCGCTCGTCCCGATGACCGACAACCGACAACCGATGACCGATGACCGATGAAGACCGATGAAGGAACCCCATGTCGGAATGGCTTGTTCTGACCATTGCCATGGCCTCGGCCTGCGCCGTCGTCCTGACCATCGCAGTCCTCAACAACCGCCGCATCGGTGAGGACGACGATCCGTCAGAGACGCCCGACGTCATCGAGTACATGACGATGATGATCGGCGTGGTGTACGCGATCGTGCTCGGCCTGGCCATCGCGGGCGTCTGGGAGGGCCGCAGTGCCGCCCAGGAATCGGTACGCCTGGAGGCCCAGGCGCTGCACGAGGTCAGCGCGCGGGCAGCCGTGTACCCGGTCGAGGTGCGCGACCGGATCCGCGGCGATGTCGACGCCTACGTCTCGTACGTCGTCGACGAGGAGTGGAGGGCGATGACGGAGCACAGCAGCCTCACCGAGGAGGGGACACGGCTCCTGGACCGGCTACGGGCCGATGTCACGGAGTACAAGCCGCGTACGGACCACGAGGGGCAGGCGTACCAGCCGCTGGTGGACCAGGTGGCCGCCGTCGACGACGCGCGGGGCTCCCGGGGCCAGAACGCGGGCGCGACCATGCCGGGAGTCGTGTGGTTCGGCCTGGTCACGGGGGCACTGGTCACGGTCGGGCTGATCTTCACGCTCCAGATCCGCAGAACGTTCCGCGAACTGCTGCTCGCCGGTCTCTTCAGCGTCCTGATCGCCTTCCTGCTCTTCCTGATCTGGGATTTCGACGCCCCCTTCGGCCGGGGCATCTCCGCCACCCCCGCCCCGTTCACCGATCTGTTCCCGCACGCCACGGGCGGATAGGACAGTCCACGGGTGCGCCGGCCGGGGGACAAGGCTGCCCCATTCGCCGGACACCGATCGCGGGTGATATGTACCACTTCTAGCGTGTCGGGCATCGAGGTGCATTTCTCATGCCTTGCGGAAATCCGTTCCGCAGCTGCTCCTCGGGGACCTGGAGGATCCACCATGCGCGCGATACGTGTCGCACCCGCCGCCCTACTGGGCGCGGCCGCCTGTTTCCTGATGGCACCGGCCGCATCGGCCCACATGCTCACAGGCAACACGTCCTCGTTCACGCCGACCATCACTCCGTCGACGGTCGCGCCGGGGGGCCAGGTCACCCTCGGCGCGATGGGGTGCACCAGTGACGCGACCGCGTTCTCGGGTGTGTTCGACACGACCACCATCCCGCGAGGCAGGTCGGCCACCGTCACGGTCGACTGGGACGCCAGGCGCGGGGCTGTCTACGAGGTGACCTTCCGCTGCGGTACCTCGACGCGGACGGCCGACCTCTCCATCACGAGCGGTGCCACGAGTTCCCCCACGAGCACCCCCACCACCCCTCCCACCACCGCTCCCACCACCAGCTCCACCGCGTCTCCCAGCGGTGTACTGGGCGGGCTCGGCGGCAGCGTCGACACCATGGACCCCGGCGAGATCGCAGCCGGGGCCGCGTTGGTGACGGTCGCAGCGGCCGGGGCCACGTACGTCCTGCGCAAGCGGCGCACCGGCCGTCAGCACTGACGGTTCCACACAATTTCACAGCACACGACAGTCGCCCCGGGTCCTGGTCCAGGACTCGGGGCGACGGGCGTATCGGGCCGGGCGGGAGGTTCGACGCGTTACATTGCCGCATTACTCATCCGGCGGCGAACGATGAAGACGGCACCGCCGACAGCTGCCGCGGCGACAAGACCGCCTCCGATCTGCATCTCGACCGAGCTCGGCCCCATGGAGCCACCGAGGCCGCCCTGGGCACCCCGGCTGGGGAGCACCGTGAAGCGGGCGGTCGCGACGGACGCGTCGTTGTCGCCACGGCCACCGCGCTCATCGCCGTCGCCGCCCTGACCGCCCTGGCCGCCGTTGCCGCCCTGGCCGCCGTCGCCACCGTTGCCGCCGGTGCCGTTGCCGAAGTTGTTGTCGCTCTCGTTGCACTTCACGGACAGGCTGTACTGCCCGGGTGTCGCGTTGTCCCGGATGCGGGGCGTGGCGTAGCCGACGCGCCCGGGCGAGAGATTCACCGTCGGGAAGGCGTTCGACCACACCTTGCCGCCGGCACGGCCGCACCCCTCTGCGCTGACCTGCAGGGTGGCGCCCTGGTGGACGGAGGACGGGTTGACGGTGACGTTGGTCGGGGCGGTGTTCGGGTTGCTGCCCGGGCCGCCGCCGGCGATCGCCATCGGAGCAGCGAGCCCGACCGCGGCGAATGCGGTCGCGGTCACCGCGAGAGTGCGTGAAGCACGCATCTTTGAACCTCCAGCGGGAAGCGCCCCGGAGTCCTGATCCCCGGGATGAATCGACGAGAACGCCTCCCATGACGAACCCTCACCAGATACCGCAAGTGTTGCACTTCGGCACTGCTCCACCTCGGTGATCCGACACGCCGTGCGAGGGGCCCGAAATCTGACGGACCCGCAGGTCACGGACCGTCAGAACTTTTATCTGCTCATTACTCCGAAGTAGAGGGCACCCCCGCGGCCGCCACCCGTTCGCTCTTCCCTGATCGCCGCCGCACCGCCCCGCACCTAGCGTTTGCGGTGTCGCGACGAAGGGAGAACCATGGGCCGGAACCACTGGGGCGCCGAGCGGAGCAGACGCACACCTTGGGGCGCGATCGCCCTGGTGATGCTCACCGGGCTCGCCCTCATGCGTAATGGCGTCGAGACCTCCCCCGGACCACCGCAGCCCGCCGCAGCGGCCTCCGTGGCGGGCCCCCGGGACGTGGCCGCCGCCGTACCGGTCGAGGGCGAACCGGTACAGCCGCTGCCGTACGCGCCCGCCGCCCGGGTACAGATCCCGTCGATCCAGGTGGACGCCCCCGTGATCGACGTGAACCTGGATCCGGCCGGCTGGATCGAGGCGCCGCCGGCGCAGGACCCGAACCTCGCGGGCTGGTACCAGAACGGCATCGCGCCGGGGCAGCGCGGTACGGCCGTCGTGGTCGGCCACGTGGACAACCTGTCGGGCCCCGCGGTCTTCTACGGCCTGGGCTCCCTCCAGAAGGGCCAGCGCGTCGAAGTGGCCCGCTACGACGACCGGGTCGCGGTGTTCGAGGTGTACGGGGTCGAGGTGTTCTCCAAGAACGACTTCCCCGGAGCCCGGGTCTACGGCGACACGGGGTACTCCGAGCTCCGGGTCATCACGTGCGGCGGCGGCTATTCGAAGGCCGGCGGGTACGACGGGAACGTGGTGGTCTTCGCCCGGCTGGTCGAGACGCGCTGACCTTCGGGAAGGCGCGCGCCGCGGCCGTCAGGTGCGGTGCGGGACGGTCAGGCGGTAGCCGTCCTCGATCAGCGCGGGCAGATACCGGCGCAGGGCGTCGACGCTCTGGGACCGGTCGCCGCCCGCGTCGTGCGACAGCACCACGACGCCCGGTGCCGCGCCCGTCCGGATCCTGCGGACGATGGTGGACGTGCCCGGTGTGGTCCAGTCCAGCGAGTCGACGGTCCAGGCCATCGGTTCCATGCCCATCGAGGCGCCGATCTCGAAGGAGTTGCGGTTCCAGGCTCCGTACGGGGCCCGGTACCAGAGCGGCGGGGCCCCCAGCGTCTTCTCGATCACCTCGCTGGTCCTGCCGAGCTCGGCACGGATCGCGTGCCTGGGGAGCGCCGGGATCAAGGGGTGCGACCAGGAGTGGTTGCCGACCACGTGCCCGTCCGCCGCCATCTCACGCAGCAGGTCCTGGTTGTCCTCCGCCATCTCCCCGCAGACGAAGAACATCGCCCGGACGCCGTACCTGCGCAGGGTGGCCAGGATGTCCGGTGTGTACGAGGGGTCCGGGCCGTCGTCGAAGCTGAGCACCATGGCGTCGTGCCCCAGGTCCGGCAGCTCCTCGAACGGCCGGGTGCGCACGGGTGGCGCTTCGGGCAGGTACCGGGGCGGGGCGTGGGAGGTCATGGGGCGCAGGCGGTAACGGGCCGGGGGCGTCCGCGCGCCCCTCGGAGGGCCGGCGGCACTCGTCAGCGGCTCTCCGCCCGGACGCGGGGGCGTACCCGCCGGGTCCGCGGCGATCATGTGTACGACGGTGGCTGCCCCGAGCCCGAGGGCGAGGCGCAGGAGCGTGCGGCGTCGTGCCGGGATCTGATCATGTTTCATGGCCAACTGCTCGCACGCCGTGCGGCCCTGACCTGGCGGCGACACCAGGTGCGCGGCAATGTGCACCCGATGGAGGGAGTGCGCCGGCAGGGACGGACGGGGACGTTCCGGTCCGCACGGCGGCCGGCTCGGGTTCCCTGCCGGAGTGCGGATAACCTCACTGCCGTGACAGACCAGCGACACGACCGGTTCGAACGCGGCACGGACGGCCCCAAGGTGATCGTCGCGGGCATCGACGGATCCGACTCGTCGATGCGGGCCGCGGCCTACGCCGCAGGCCTCGCACGCCGTCAGAACGCCATGCTCGCCCTCGTCTACGTCCAGCCGGTGATCCCGGCCGGCGCGGCCCTGGGGGTACCGGTCTCCGGGGCGACGGAGGAGATCGCCGAGGAGCTGGTGAGCGAGATCAGGACGGCGACCGAACGGCTCAAGGACATATGGAATGTCCGCTGGGAGTTCCACACCTTCCGCGGCGATCCGTACAACGGGCTCGTGACAGCGGCGGACGAGCTGAAGGCGGACGCCGTGGTGGTGGGTGCGTCGGAGTCCGCCGGGCACCGGTTCATGGGTTCGGTGGCGGTCCGGCTGGTGAAGGCCGGGCGCTGGCCGGTCACGGTCGTCCCGTGACCGCGCGGTCGTATCGGCGTCGTTCCGGACACCTGGACAGCCGGACGCCTCGGCCCCGCCGGCAGGCTACTTCCCCCTCACGAGTCCGTCCTGGCCGGCACCACGGCTGAGGACGACATCGCGAATCCGGTCGCGGGCCTCCCGCCGGTGGTCCGCTGCGCCCTCCACGGCCGCGTCGAGGTTCCACGCGCGCCCGGTGACGGGGTCGAACCGGTGGGGGATGAATTCGGCCTTGCTGACCGTCCAGCGCTCCCCGGCTTTCCCCGGCGGCGCGAAGGTGAAGCGGCCCATCGAACTCTCGTTGCCGCGCGGATCCTGGGCGCCGTCGTGATTGACCATCGCACCGGAGACGTGGTCACCCATGCCGTAGACGATCCAGGTGCCGTTGACCTTCTCGTACGCCTGCGGCACATGGGCGTGGGTGCCGAGGATCAGGTCGATGTCGGGGCGGCCCCCGGTCACGGAGGCCGTGAGTTCCCGGCCCAGCGCGAGCTGGTCCTCGTCGGGTTCGTCCTGCCACTCCGTACCCCAGTGCAGGGAGAGGACGACGACGTCGGCGCCGGCCCGGCGGGCTGCCCTCGCGTCTGCGACGATCCGGTCCCGGTCGATCAGGTTGACCGCCCAGGGCTGCCCCGCGGGCAGCGGCATGTCGTTGGTTCCGTAGGTGTACGCGAGGTGCGCGACCTTCGGGGCCCGTTTGCCCCGACCGGCCTTCAGCAGGGTGGGACGGCCCGCCTCGGCCGAGGACCGGGCGGATCCGGCGTGCGCGATGCCGGCCTTGTCCAGGGCGTCGAGGGTGCGCCCGATCCCCGGCGCTCCGTCGTCCAGGGTGTGGTTGGAGGCCGTGGAGCAGGAGTCGTAGCCGGTGGAACGCAGCGCCTGTGCCACCTCGGGCGGTGATTTGAAGGTGGGGTAGCCCGTGTAGGGGCCGCCGTCCTGCCCGTACACCGTCTCCATGTGACAGATGGCCAGATCCGCGCCCGAGACGGCGGGAACGGAACCCTTGAGCATCGGGCGGAAGTCGTAGCCCCGGCCACCGGCGTCCGCCGCGGCCCGGTCGATGACGGAGGAGTGGGGCAGGATGTCGCCCGAGGCCAGGAGCGTGAAGGTGCCCGCGCTGTCCGCTCCGACGCCGCCCGCCCCGCTGCCGCCCCCGTCCGCGGACAGTTGGCGCCCGGCGAAACCCGGGGGCGTGGACTGCTGGCCGGTACAGGCCGTCGCTGCGGCGAGCAGTCCCGCGACGGCGATCACCGCGCTTCGTCGGATGCGCTTCGTCATCGGCACGACTCCCAGTTCGGATGATTTCGGCCATCTGAATAGACATATATTCATACCGACGAGTCAAGGACATAGGTGCCGAAGTACCTGAATCGGCCGTATCGCCGTCTCCCGACCGTTCACCGCACCACTCGCCGCTCCGTGCGACCGCTCGGCGCACATCTCGGTGTGCTGCCTGTTCCCCCGGGCCGCGATGCGTTCGTATACGCCAGGCGGGAGCGAGGCGGCAGGGGCCTCTTCGGGAAAGGACGTTCACGATGACCACGGCGACAACCGATGAGCGGACCCTCGCGGAGTTGCAGCGGGAACACGGGCCGGCTCTGTTCCACTTCCTGCTCGGGCTGACGTTCGGCGACCGCCAGCGCGCGGAGGACCTGCTGCAGGAGACCCTGGTCCGCGCCTGGCAGCATCCGGAGGCGTTCGACGCCCCGTACGACTCGATGCGCCCCTGGCTCTTCACCGTCGCCCGGCGTCTGGCCATCGACGCCCGCAGGTCACGCCAGGCCCGGCCCGCCGAGGTCAGCGATGTGGTCCTGGAGAGCGCTCCCGCCCGGGAGAACACCGCGGACTCGGCGGTCCGCGCGCTCGATGTGCGCGAGGCGGTCAGGACCCTCAGCCCCGAGCACCGCGCGGTGCTGGTGCAGATCTACTTCCGCGGGCTGAGCGTGGGCGAGACGGCGCAGGCGCTCGGCATACCGGCGGGCACCGTCAAGTCCCGTTCGTACTACGCGCTGCGGCTGCTGTCCCGCAATCTTCCCGGCTACTCCAGCAGGTCGTCCTCGCTGAGCAGTGCGAGCAGGGACACCGTGTCCGCGACCTCCACGTAGGCCGCGGCGCACGCGTCGCACCGCTGGAGGTGCCCGGCGACCGGACCGCTCTCGTCGGCGGCCAGCGCGTCGAGCACATACGCACCCAGCAGCTCCCGCACATGCGGGTCGTCGCCGCGTTCGGCGGTCATCGCACCTCGTATCTCCCGACGGATCCTGCCCTTCTGCCCACGCGGGGCACGCGCCCCCGGTTCAATGCTGCGTGAAGCCCGGTACCGAGTCGAAGAAAGAGGCGAGACGGGATGCGTCCCGAACGGCACGATGGAACCAGTGGGGGCGGGCTGCTGGTCCCGATGGACTGGATGTACGCCGAGTACATCGCGGACGAACTGCTG
Source organism: Streptomyces sp. NPDC059499 (assembly GCF_042749285.1). Classification (NCBI taxonomy): domain Bacteria; kingdom Bacillati; phylum Actinomycetota; class Actinomycetes; order Kitasatosporales; family Streptomycetaceae; genus Streptomyces; species Streptomyces sp. NPDC059499. The sequence goes on along the minus strand of NZ_JBHYTT010000017.1, from coordinate 52,221 downwards.
CTGACCGGCGACCTGATGGAGCCGACGACTCTGGAGTACCGGGCGGGCCGGGACGCGCTCGCCCTGACGATCTTCCTCTCCGTGGGGGCGGTGGCCGACGCGCTGCCCGCGGCCCGGGTGGACGAACTGCGGCTGCTCACCGCGTACGGAGCGCCCTGGAGACGGTGGGTGTGCGCGCGGCTGGACACCCGGGAACGCCCGGCGGCCGAGGGCGCGCCGCCGGATCCCGACCTCGCGCTGGCGCGCGCGGCCTGGCGCTGGCTGGAGGAGACCGAACTGCTGGCGGCGGACCTGGACGCGATCGGGTCGCCCTGGGAGCCGACGGGGAGCGAGGAGGAGCGGGAGGCGCAGGTGTGGACGCCCGCGTGGCAGCTCGGGCTGCCGCTCGGGCATCTGGCGATCCATCTGTACTGAGCGGCCGCACCACGGGTCGTCATGAACCGTGGACTCCCGCACGGTACTTGGGCAGTCGCAGGGTGATCTTCATGCCGGCGCCCGCACCGGTCTCGATGACCAGCCCGTAGTCGTCGCCGTACACCTGCCGCAGCCTCTCGTCGACGTTGAGCAGTCCGATCCCGGTGGACGTGCCGCCCTCGCCGCGCAGGATCTGACGCAGCCGGCCCGGGTCCATGCCGATGCCGTCGTCCTCGATGACCACCTCCGCCTCGGCGCCCGCGTCCAGTGCGCTGATCGTGATGCGGCTCCGGGTGACGGCGCCCTCCAGGCCGTGCTTGACGGCGTTCTCGACCAGCGGCTGGAGGCAGAGGAACGGCAGGGCGACGGGCAGCACCTCCGGGGCGACCTGCAGGGTCACCGAGAGCCGCTCTCCGAATCGGGCCCGAACCAGCGCCAAGTACTGGTCGATGGAGTGCAGTTCGTCGGCCAGGGTGGTGAACTCGCCGTGCCTGCGGAAGGAGTAGCGGGTGAAGTCGGCGAACTCCAGGAGCAGTTCACGCGCCTGCTCCGGGTCGGTGCGGACGAACGAGGCGATCGCCGCGAGCGAGTTGAAGATGAAGTGCGGGGAGATCTGCGCCCGCAGCGCCTTGATCTCGGCCTCGATCAACTGCGTGCGGGAGCGGTCGAGCTCGGCGAGTTCCAGCTGTACGCAGACCCAGCGGGCGACTTCTCCCGCGGCCCTCGCCAGGACGGCGGATTCGCGGGGCGCGTAGGCGACGAGTGTGCCGAGCACCCGGTGGTCGACGGTCAGCGGGACGGCGACGGCCCAGCGGAGCGGGCAGTCGAGGTCGCCGCAGTCACTGTGGAAGGCGGTGTCCCGGCCGCTGGCGAGGAGCCCCTGCACGTGGTGCATCACGTCCTTGCCGTGATGGTCCCCCTCGCCGTCCCACACGAGCACCTGGTCCCGGTCGGTGAGGCAGAGGGCGTCGGTCCCCAGCAGCGAGCGCAGCCGGCGTGCCGATCTGCGGGCGCTCTCCTCGGTGAGTCCGGCGCGCAGGGGCGGCGCGGCGAGGGATGCGGTGTGCAGGGTCTCGAAGGTGGCGTGCTCGACGGGCGTCCCCACGTCACTGGTGCGTACGGGCCGTGCGGTGCGTCCGAGGAGGAAGCCCGTACCGAACAGCAGCAGGGTGAGCACGGCTATGACGGCGATCCCGGCCCCGGTCACCGGTTCTCCTTGCAGGGGCTCATCGCCCTCTCCCCGAAGTCAGAGTTTCCGGCAGGTGGAAGCGGGTCATGGCCGCGTTGGTGCCCGGCGGTATCCGTCCCGGCGTGGCCAGGGACACCAGGATCATCGCGAGGAAGCCGACCGGCACCGACCAGACGGCGGGCCAGGCGAGCAGGGCGTGCGGCCAGCCCGGCGGGCGCACCGCGCCGCTCACGGTGATGGCCACGGACAGGAGCGCGGAGCCGCCGCCGAGCAGCAGTCCGGCGATCGCGCCCGGCGGGGTGAGCCGCCGCCACCAGATACCGAGGACGAGTAGCGGGCAGAAGGAGGAGGCGGAGACCGCGAAGGCCATGCCCACCGCGTCGGCCACCGGCACCCGGCTGACGAGCAGTGACCCGGCCAGCGGTACGGCGATGGCGAGGACGGTGGCCAGCCGGAAGTGCCGTACACCGCGCGAGGGCAGGACGTCCTGCGTGATCACCCCCGCGACGGCCATGGTGAGCCCGGATGCCGTGGACAGGAACGCGGCGAACGCGCCTCCGGCGACGAGCGCGCCGAGGAGGTCACCGCCCAGGCCGCCGATCACACGGGCGGGCAGCAGCAGCACGGCGGCGTCGGCGTCACCGCCGTGCATGAGCTCGGGTGCGTACAGCCTGCCCAGGGCCCCGTAGACCGGCGGCAGGAGATAGAACACGCCGATGAGGGCGAGGACGGCGACGGTGGTGCGGCGGGCGTCGCGGCCGTTGGGGCTGGTGTAGAAGCGGACGACCACGTGGGGCAGGCCCATGGTGCCGAGGAAGGTCGCCACGATCAGCCCGTACGTCGCGTAGAGCGGGTGCTCCGCGCGGAAGACGGAGACCTGCTCGTCGAAGCTGACAGGGGGCCGTCCGTCGCCCTGCCAGGCCAGCACCAGGAAGATCGCCGGGACGAGGAGCGCGGTGAGCTTGAGCCAGTACTGGAACACCTGCACGAAGGTGATCGAGCGCATGCCGCCCGCCGCGACGGCGAGCACGACGACGGAGGCCACGAGCACGTCGCCGAGCCAGCCGGGCGCTCCGGTGAGGATCTTCAGGGTGAGTCCGGCGCCCTGCAGCTGCGGTACGAGGTACACCCAGCCCGCGCCGACGACGAACACGCTGACCAGCCTGCGCACCTGGCGTGACTCCAGGCGCCCTTCGGCGAAGTCGGGCAGGGTGTACGCCCCGGAGCGGCGCAGCGGCGCGGCGACGAACACCAGCAGCACGAGGTATCCGGCGGTGTATCCGACCGGGTACCAGAGCATGTCGGGTCCGTGCACCAGCACCAGGCCCGCGATGCCCAGGAAGGACGCGGCGGAGAGGTACTCGCCGCTGATCGCCGCGGCGTTGAGGCGTGGCCGCACGGTGCGGGAGGCGACGTAGAAGTCGGACGTGGTCCGGGAGATCCGCAGCCCGAAGCCGCCGACGAGCACGGTGGCCAGGACGACGAGGGCGACCGCCACCATCGATGCCGGATGGCCGGGGGCGGTCACGGTGCGGGGCGGCCTTCCACGAGTCGGGCGAAGTCGCGCTCGTTGCGCTCGGCCCTGCGTACGTACCACCAGGCGGCCAGGGTGAGCGGCGGATAGGTGGCGAAGCCGAGGACGGCCCAGACGAGGGTGTTGCTGTGGAGGGCCTCGAAGACCAGCGGCAGGGTGCCGGCGACCAGGGCGAGTACGCCGAAGGCGGTGAGTCCGGCGCGGAGCTGGCTGCGCATCAGCGAGCGGACGTAGGCGCCGCCGAGGGCGGTCTGCTCGTCGATCTCCGACTGGGCACGGTAGCGGGGCAGCGGACGCACCCGCCGCGGCTCCCCCGTGACCACTTCGCGCCGGGGCGTGCTCTCTGCGGACATGGGCCCGGAGTCTAGGCGGCACGGGCCTCGGCTGGGAAGGGGCGAGCCCGGGTAGGCGCAGGTCAGCGGCCGGTCTGGCGCATCAGGAGATCGCGCAGGGCCCGGGTGTGACGACGGCTGACCGCGAGCTCCGCGTCCCCGATGCGCACGCTCATGCTGCCCGCGTCGAGGCGGAGTTCGTCGATACGGTTCAGCGCGACCAGATGGCGCCGGTGGATGCGCACGAAGCCGCGGGACCGCCAGCGTTCCTCGAGGGTGGTCAGCGGGATCCGGACGAGGTGGCTGCCCGTGGCGGTGTGCAGCCGGGCGTAGTCGCCCTGCGCCTCGGCGTACGCGATGTCCTCGACGGGTACGAACCGGATCACCCCGCCCAGTTCGACCGGGATCTGGTCGGCGGCGGCGTCGTGGACGGGCGCGGAGCGCTCGCCGACCTGTTCGGCGACGCGGCGGACGGCCTCGGCCAGGCGCTCACGGCGGACGGGCTTGAGCACGTAGTCGACGGCCTTGAGGTCGAAGGCGTGCACGGCGAAGCCCTCGTGGGCGGTGACGAAGACGATGAGAGGGGGCGCGGCGAACCCCGCCAGGAGCTGGGCCACGTCGAGTCCGGTGAGGCCCGCCATGTGGATGTCCAGGAAGACGACGTCGATGGCCGAGGGGTCCTCGGGCCCGGCGTCGACGGCACTGCCGATGCGGCGCAGCGCCTCGGTCGCACCCGTGGCACCCTCGGCGCTCCGGATGCGCGGGTCGGCGCGCAGGAGGTAGAGGAGTTCCTCCAGGGCGGGTGCTTCGTCGTCGACGGCGAGTACGCGCAGCATGAGGCCGGAGTTTAGACCGACCGGCACCTGTGGGGCGGCGGCGCGGGGGCCCCTTCTTCCGCCCCCCGTGTGCCGGCCGTTCTCGGGCCGGTCGGTCGCTGGGTGTGTACCTGCGTTGCGGCATGAGTGATTTACGGGTCCGCTGCGTACGTGTGGGCATGCGCATCCTCGAACCCCATCGCGACGTCGGAGCCTACGTGCTCGGCGTGCTCGGTGCTGCCGATGCCTTCCGTTTCGAGGAGCACCTGACGGAGTGTTCCGCCTGCGGGGTCCAGGTGCGCGAGTTCGGGGAGGTGGCGGCTCAGCTCGCGGTGTACGCGCGCCGGACACCGGCCGGGGTCGCTCCGGTGGCCGATGCCGGGCCGGAACTCCTGCACCGGATCGTCGCGGTGGCGAGGGCCGGACGCCGCACGTCCCGAAGACGGCGCCTCGCCCTGGTGGCGGCGGCCGTGGTCCTCGGCGTCGGCGGGCCGGCGGCCGTGGCGGGCCTGTACGACGGCTCACCGTCCCGTCCGGCGACGGCCGAACGGTGGGCGGGAGGGGACCGGGGCTCCGGTGTGAGCGCGGTGGTGACGACCGGTGAGAGGGAGTGGGGCTCGGACGTCGGACTGGAGGTGGCGCGAGCTACGGCGGCGGGGTCGTGCGCGCTGGTCGCCGTGGGGCGGGACGGCAGCAAACAGACCGTGAGCACCTGGTCGGGTACGGGTACGGCGCCGGGCGAGGAGCCGGCGGTGGTCCGAGGGGGCGCCGCGCTGCGGCCCGCCGAGATCGATCACTTCGAGGTCTGGTCGTCGGACGGGCAGTGGCTGGCGACGGTGACCCGCTGACGACCCGCTATTTGAGCAGGCGGGACAGGCGCCGGTCGGCGAGGGGCTTGCCGCCGGTCTGACAGGTGGGGCAGTACTGCAGCGAGAAGTCGCTGAACGACACCTCCAGCACGGTGTCACCGCAGACGGGGCACGGCTGACCCGTACGCCCGTGGACACGCATGTTGCTCTTCTTCTCGGCTTTGAGCTTCCCGGCGGCGACGCCCCGGGAACGTTCGACGGCTTCCTGGAGGGTGGTGCGCATCGCCGTGTACAGATGGCTGATGTCGGCGTCGCCGAGGCTCGTGGTGAGTTTGAACGGGGACATCTTCGCGACGTGCAGGATCTCGTCGCTGTAGGCATTGCCGATGCCGGCGATCAGGGACTGGTCGCGCAGGGCTCCCTTGATCTGTCGCCGTTCCCCGCCGAGCAGCCGGGCGAACGCGTCCCGGTCGAAGGAGTCGGCCAGCGGATCGGGCCCGAGGCGTGCGACACCCGGCACGTCCGCCGGGTCGCGTACCAGGTGGACCGCGAGACGCTTGGTGGTGCCCATCTCCGTGAGGTCGAACCCGTCGCCACCGGCGAGGATCAAGCGCAGGGCCAGAGGGCCCTTCCCCGGCCGGGGCGGTGTGGCGGGGAAGCTGTCCTTCCACTGCAGCCAGCCGGCCCGGGCGAGGTGGGTCAGCAGATGGAGTGGTCCTGCCGTGATGTCCAGAAATTTGCCATGCCTGGCCACGGAGGTGACGGTCTCGCCCTCCAGGTCGGTGAGCGGCGGGTCGTACGTCTTGAGAACACTGATCGCGAGAGGCAGGACGCGGGCGATCTCCCTGCCGACCAGGTGGTCGCCGAGGAAGTCCCGCAGTGCTTCGACTTCGGGCAGTTCGGGCATGACACCAGCCTGCCGCAGTGGACCGGCCGATGCCGCGCGGTGGCGCGGCGCGCCTTCAGCCGGCAGCTTCGCCCAGGCCGTAGACACGGTGTGCGGTGGCGGCGAAGACCGACCGCTGCTCGTCCTCGCCGAGACCGCCGGTCAGTACCCGGGCCGCATCGACGACATCGGCGTACGACGCGGCGAGCCGGCACACGGGCCAGTCGGATCCGAACATGACCCGGTCGGGTCCGAACGCGTCGATGACGGTGTCGGCGTACGGGCGCAGGTCCTCGACCGTCCATGAGCGCGGGTCCGCCTCGGTGACCAGGCCGGAGAGTTTGCACACGGTGTTGGGCAGCGCGGCCAGATCCCGGAGCCCGTCGGCCCACGGGTGCGTACGCCCCTGTGCCACGGGCGGTTTGCCGGCGTGGTCGAGTACGAAGGTGAGTCCGGGCACCAGGGCGGCGGCCCGGACGGCGGCGGGCAGTTGGTGCGGCAGGACGATCAGGTCGTAGACGAGTCCGGCCTGTGCGACGGCCCCGAGTCCGCGAAGGACGTCGGGGCGCAGCAGCCACTCGGGGTCGGGTTCGCCCTGGACCTGGTGGCGGATTCCGACGAGCAGGTCGCCGCCGGGCAGGGCACGCAGGGCGGCGAGCGTCTCGTCGACGTCCGGTGCGGTGAGGTCGGTCCACCCGACGACTCCCGCGACGAGACCGCTGCCTGCGGCGAGTCCGAGGAACTCGGGGGTCTCCTCCGCGACGGTGACGGTCTGGACGAGGACGGTGGCCCGCACACCCGCGGCCCGTGCTTCCGGTTCCAGGTCGGCGAGGGTAAAAGTACGGCGGATCGGGGCGAGTTCCTCACCCGTGATCCAGTCCTGGTCCCGTACGGCGAGGTCCCAGACGTGATGGTGGGCGTCGATGATCCCCGTGGGCGGTGTCATGTCCGGTCCGAGCCTGATGCGCCGCATGCGTCTGCCGCCCTTGCCGATGATCGCCGGTGCACTGCACAGCGAATATTCATCGGATCACTTGGATGCGTCAACTCCTGTGACGGCTTGGACGCACTGCTTTCCCTTCAAGTTGTCCGATCTATCGACGGCCGACCGGTCCGCGGCCGGCCCGCCCTAGGACGGGGCAGGGACGACGGGCACGACCGACGACTGCAGTTCCGCCAGCTCGTCCTGGACGGCCGCCGCCAGCCGGTCGAGGTCGGGCAGCGCCTTGCCGTCGGCCACCAGCCCGACCTGCACCCGTCCGCCGTACGTGGACAGGGCGACGGCGAGTGCCTGCCCGCGGGCCAGGGGGGCCATCGGGTAGACCGCGCTGAGCGGGCAGCCGCCGAGCGAGAGCGCCGAGCGAGGCAGGGGAACGCTGGTGACCAGGACGTCGAAGAGCATCCGTGCCGCGTTCCCGGCCAGCGGAGCACCGAACCGGTGGGCCAGGGCGGGGAGCTGATCGGCGAGCACGGCCACCGCGCCCGCACCGCGCATCGGGCCCGCGGCCTTGTTGCGGTCCATACCGCTGCGGACCAGACGCAGCCGCTCGCGGCCGCGCGGCTCCCCGACCGGGAGGCCGAGCAGGTAGGCGGAGAGACGGTTGCCGGTGGCCGCAGCGTGCGGCCGGCGCCGGGAGACGGGGACCAGCGCGCGCGGGTCGGCTCCGGGAAGCTGCTCGCCGCGTTCGATCATCCAGCGGCGCAGCGCACCGGCGACCACGGCGAGCAGGACGTCGTTGGCCGTGCCGCCCTCGGCCCGGCGGATCCGCTGGACCGTCTCGGCGTCGAGTTCGGCGGTGGCCAGGCGGCGGGTACCGCTGGAGCTCGCGGTCAGGACGGTCGAGCCGCGCATGTCGAGTCGGCTGGCCCGGACGACCGAGGCACCGACCCCCAGCGCCCGGCCGACGTCCCCGATGCGGTCCAGTGCCGCGCCCGCCACCTTGTGCGGGCCGGGCAGCCAGGAGCGCGGGGGCACCGGTGTCCTGCGCCGTACGGCGCCGCGCCCCGTTCCGGCGGCGGCGATCTGGTCGAAGATCCCGGCCCCGATGGCCACGGCGCGCATCCCGTCGGCGAGCGCGTGGTGCAGCTTCACCAGCACGGCGAACGGGCCGCCGCCGGGACCGCTCAGGAGGTACATCTGCCAGGGCGGCAGGCCGCGTTCGAGCGGCTGCTCCATGAGCTCGCCCGCCAGCCGGGTCGCCTCCGCCATGAAGTCGCCCTCCGCCAGGACCACCCGGCGGACGTGCCGGTGCACATCGAAGTCCTTGTCGGTGAACCAGGCGGCCCCGCCCACGGGCAGCAGGACGTCCCGCACCCTCATGCGGAGTCGCGGAATCGCGGCAGCCCGCTCCCCCAGCAGAGCCAGCAGGTCCTGCGGACCCACTCCGGGCGCCGGGGAGAAGACGGCGAGCGCACCCAGGTGCATCGGGTGGGCATCGGATTCGAGGTGCCAGAAAGCCAGATCAAGCGGTGCAAGGAGCTCGGTACTCAACGGGGCCTCGTGTCATCGACAGCAGGACTGCAGGATCGCAGTCAATCGCTGGTGATCGGTTACGGTCAAGCATTGACGTGTTACGTGCTGTTACATCCTCGCGTCGCGGCGCCCCTCCCGCTACCCGCGCTCCGGGATGACGAACTCGCACCACACGCATTTGCCGTTGCCGCGGGACTCCACGCCCCACACGTCGGACAGCCGGTCGACGAGCATCAGCCCCCGGCCCGAGACCCCGGACTCCCCCGCGTCCCTGCGTCGCGGCAGTGCGCTGGACCGGTCCTCCACATCGACCCGGAGGCGGCGTTCCGGGCCGGTGAGCACCCTGATGGTGACGATCGCCCCGCCGTCGGTGTGCATCAGCGCGTTGGTGATCAGCTCGTCCGCGGCCAGCTCGACCTCGTCCGCCCGGTCCTTCGCCCCCCAGGCGCGTACCGCCGCCCGGATCATGTGGCGGGAGGAACTCAGCGCCTCCGGGTCGTTCTGCGCGACGTGCTGCTGGAGCCTTCCGCCCGGGTGGGGCGCGTGCGCGGCCCTGCGGCGCAGCAGCAGCAGCGCCACGTCGTCCTCGCCGCCCCGCTCCTCGACGACGTCGCAGAGCCGGTCGGCCAGCTGCTGAATGTCCTGCGGGCCGTTGTGCACCGTGGAGGCCAGCAGTTGCATGCCCTCGTCGAGGTCGGCCCCGGGCAGCTCGACCAGGCCGTCGGTGTACAGCAGCAGCGTCTGGCCGGGGTCGAGCTCGACGGTGGCGACCGGGTACTCGAGACGCCCGAACTCGGCCGAGAGCCCCAGCGGCAGGCCGCCCTCGGCGGGCAGCCTGCGGCAGCTGCCGTCGACGTCGCGTACGAGCGGGTCGACATGGCCGGCCCGGACCAGCTGCACCACCCCGGAGGTCAGGTCGATCTCGGCGTACGTGCACGTCGCGAAGCGGTCGGTGTCGAGCTCGTGGAGGAAGACGGAGGCCCTCGCCATCACGGTGGCGGGGCTGTGCCCCTCGGCCGCGTAGGCGCGCAGCACGATCCGGAGCTGCCCCATGACCGCGGCGGCGTGCGTGTCGTGACCCTGAACGTCTCCGATGACGGCACCGACCCGGCCGCCGGGCAGCGAGATGACGTCGTACCAGTCGCCGCCGATGTCCCGGCCGAGCCGGGCGGAGCGGTAGCGGACGGCGACCTGCGCTCCCGCGACCTCGGGGATCCGGCGCGGGAGCATCGCCTGCTGGAGACCCTCGGCGAGATCGTGTTCCTGCTCGTAGAGCATGGCCCGCTGCAGGCTCTGGGCGATCGAGCTGCCGAGGGCCACGAGCAGGTTCCGCTCGTCGGCCGTGAAGCCCGCCTTGTTGCCGTAGAGGAGGCCGAGCGCGCCGATCGGGCGGGCCTGGGCGATGAGCGGCAGGTAGGCGGCGGCGGTGATGCCGAGGTGGCTGATGTGGGGCCAGAGGATCGGGAAAGAGGTCGCGAAGTCCTCGGCGGACTCGATGAAGCGGGGCGCGAGGGTGCGGATCACCTCGCTCATCGGGTACGGCTCGTCCGTCCGGGTGTACCGCGTGCCGGGCACGTAGGCTCCCTCGGGCCCGTCGGCCACGAGGTGGATGCGCCCGGACTCCAGCAGACCCATGACGAGGCTGGTGGCGCCGAGGTTGGCCAGGCCCTGGGAGTTCTTGAGGACGTCGGTGACGTCCTTGACGGTGCGGGCGTGGGCCAGGGCGGCCGTCGTGCCCTCCACCAGACTGGTCCGGCGCCGCCGCTCCTGGTCCACCTCCCGGCGGGCCGTGGAATCGGCCAGCTCCTGGGTGGCGTCGCGCACGATGCCGATGATGCGCCGCGGTCTGCCGGTGCCGTCCCGGCGGATGAAGCCCTGGGTGTGGGTCCAGCGCAGTGTGCCGTCGCGCCGCATGACACGGAAGTACGCACCGTAGTTGCTGCGTCCGCTCTTGAGCGCCTGCGAGACCATGCCGTCGAGCCTGATCGCCTCGTCGGTGGGAACGCGCGGAGCCAGCGAGGCGGGACGGTCGTCGTACTCGTCGGGGCGCAGGTCGAACACGTCGAGAGCGGGCTGGTCCATGTGCATGAGGCCACTGTCCAGATCCCAGTCGAAGCTGCCCATTCGGTTCAGGGCGAGGCTGAGGTCCGGGTGGGCGGGCCAGTCGTCCGGGAGTGACAGGGCACCCGCTACCCGATCATCCATGTGCGCCACTCTGCCATTATTTGTCCGATTCCTCGACCGAACCGTCCACCTTGAACGTGTTCAAGAAAGGGCATATTCTCAGCGCGACAGCAGTTGAACACGTTCAATGCGGCGTGAAATCGAGGGTGGGCGCGATGTCCGTGCTGGTCGGTCTCATCGTGATGCTGGGCATGCTGGTCATCGTGCCGGCGGGCCTGAGGCTCGTCGGCGACCCGGCATTGGACCGGATACGCCGTCTGTGGCCGCTCTTCGCGGTACCCGGCGCGGTGGCCATGTGGCTGCCGCGCGGAGCCACCGCCACCGCACTCGCCTGCTGCTACGCCCTGGGGGCACTCGTCCTCGCGGCACACGCCCCGTGGCGCCTGGCCCGGACCCGCAGCATCCGTCCCGCGGAGATCGCCCTGCTCACCGCACTGGTCACCCCGTCGGTCGCCGCGCTCGCCCTCGTCGCGGAGCGTGCGGGCCACGAACTGTTCGGCTTCGGGCTCGGCATCCTGGCGCTGACCGTGCCGCACTTCCACTTCGCCGGCTTCGCCGCGGCCCTGGTCGCGGGTCTCGTCTGCCGGGGCGCCGACGGGCCGGCCGGTCGCTTCGCCGCCCTGAGCGTGCCCCTGGGCACCCTGCTCGTCCTCGTCGGCTACTTCGTCGGCGACCGGGCGGAACTGGCCGGTGCCGTGGTGCTGACCGCCGGGATGTGGACGGTCGCTCTTCTGACCTGGCGCACCGCTCGTGGCGGGCGGGACTTTGCGACCCGCATCCTTCTCGCCACCTCGGCCGCCGTACTCGTGGCGACGATGGTGCTCGCGCTGAGCTGGGCACTCGGCGAGGCCACCGGACTGCCCCACCCCACCCTGACGTGGATGGCCGCCACCCATGGACTGGGCAACGCACTGGGCTTCGCCCTCTGCTCGCTGCTCGCCTGGCGCCGCATCCAGGACCGCACCCACCCGGAAGGCAGGACCGCATGACCACTCTGACGTACCCCGAGGTCGGAGCCACTCGCCTGGGGCCGCTCCCGCAGGGCTACCACCACCTGCACCACCGGACCGCCGTGGGCCGCGGCCGCGCCGACTTCGAGGCCGCGGGCGCCGCCGTCACCGAATGGCGGATGCACCGCGGGGCCGGAACCCGGGTGAACGCCTCCGCCGAGCGGGCGGCCGAAGGAGGGTCCGTCGCGATGTCGCTGGGCATGGGGCCGTTCCGCGTGACCGCGCACTGCGAGGTCGTCTGGACCGCGTACGAGCCGGGGCGCATCGGCTTCGGCTACGGCACCACGGCCCGGCACCCGGAACTGGGCGAGGAGTGCTTCGTGGTGGACCTGGCGGACGACGGCACGGTGTGGTTCACCGTCATGGCCTTCTCACGGCCCGCCTCCTGGTACGCCCGGCTCGCCGGCCCCCTCGTACCGGTGTTCCAGCGGTTGTACGCGCGCCGGCTGGGCAACACGCTGCGCCGGAGCGTGCTCGCGGGCCGATGAGCCGATACTGGAAGCGATGGAGTGGTTCACCGCAGACGGGTACTGGCTCAGCCGGCTGGTCTTCCAGCGGGCCCTCGCTGCCGTGTACCTGTTCGCCTTCCTGTCGGCCGTCCTCCAGTTCCGGGCGCTGATCGGGGCACGGGGCATGCTCCCCGTGCCCGAGCTGCTGCGGCGCACCCCCTGGCGGGCCGCGCCCGGCCTGTTCCGCCTCCACTACTCCGACCGCTTCTTCGCGCTCGTCGCCTGGACGGGCTGCGCGGTCTCGCTCGCCCTCCTCACGGGCCTGGACGCGTTCCTTCCGCTGTGGGCGGCCATGGTGCTGTGGGCGGTGCCCTGGGTGCTGTACCTGTCGATCGTCCAGGTCGGGCAGGTCTGGTACGGCTTCGGCTGGGAGTCCCTCCTGCTGGAGACGGGCTTCCTCGCCGTGTTCCTCGGCAACGCGGACCACGCGGCCCCGGTCCTGCTGCTGTGGCTGCTGCGCTGGCTGCTCTTCCGGGTGGAGTTCGGCGCCGGCCTCATCAAGATCCGGGGCGACGCGTGCTGGAGACGTCTGACCTGTCTGGATTTCCACCACGAGACGCAGCCGATGCCGGGGCCGCTGAGCTGGTTCTTCCACCACTTGCCGAAGCCCGCCCACCGGGTCGAGGTGGCCGCCAACCATGTCACCCAGCTCGTGGTGCCCTTCCTGCTGTTCACCCCGCAGCCCGTGGCGAGCATCGCCGCGGGCCTCATGGTGGCCACCCAGCTCTGGCTGGTGCTGTCGGGGAACTTCGCCTGGCTGAACTGGCTGACCATCACCCTCGCCCTCGCCGCGATCGACTGGTCCCCGCTCGCCGGCCCGCCGCCCGAGCAGTCGGCTCCACCCCTCTGGTACGAGGTCGTGGTCATGGCGGTGACGGTCCTCGTGCTGGTGCTCAGCTACCGCCCCGCACGCAATCTCCTCTCCCGCCGTCAGGTCATGAACCGGTCCTTCGACCCGCTCCACCTGGTCAACACCTACGGAGCCTTCGGGAGCATCAGCAGGATGCGGCTCGAGGTCGTGGTCGAGGGGACCGACGAGGCCGTGATCCACGAAGGCACCCACTGGCAGGAGTACGGCTTCCGCGGAAAGCCGGGCGACCCGCACCGGATGCCCCGCCAGTTCGCCCCGTACCATCTGCGCCTCGACTGGATGATGTGGTTCGCGGCGCTCTCCCCCGCATACGCCCGGTCCTGGTTCGGGCCGTTCGTCGAACGGCTGCTGCGGGGCGACAAGGACACCCTGCGGCTGCTGCGGCACAACCCCTTCCCCGACGCCCCGCCCGCCCATGTCCGCGCCCAGGTCTTCTACTACCGGTTCACGGACCTGCGGGAGTTGCGCGCCACGGGATGCTGGTGGCAGCGGACCTACGTACGGGACTTCATGCGTCCGGTGGCCAGGCCCGTACCGCTGCGGCCCCGGGGACGGACATGAGAATGCCCCGGCCCCCGCGGGTTCCGATGCGGGGGCCGGGGCTCAGCTCTGTACGACGCTGTGGCGCGAGCGGTCAGTCGATGCCGGGCAGGATGTGCGGCTCGGCGAGATCGTCCTCGTAACCGGCCAGCCTGATCGGCGCCGACCTGGCCCAGACCTCGATGTTCCGGAGCTTCTCGGGCCGATGGGCCCGCGCTCCGGTCCGTTCGGCGGGGCGCTGCTCGCTCTTCGTCATTTCAGGTGTCACCGCGGACTCCTTTGTGTCGCGTAACCCCGGGCGGTGGCGACGCTGCGGCGTGAGAACCGTGTATCGACCGCCCTCTGCGGGGCAGGGGCAGAAACAGTTCGGTCGCGGTGGCGCCGGTACGGGGCGGGACGGCGGCCTGCTTACAGACCTGTCCCAGGACGGCCGAGGAAGTTTTGTGGGTCCCTTGGTGGCGTCCGTTCAATTCAGAGTAACCAAATGAGCGCGATCCCGCTCGACAGAACGTGTGGCCTGGGTCACTTTCAGCCAACGGGGGTCACCACTTGTCCCCCAGGGATCACACAGAGGGACAAAAGCGGCGGCGGCCCATGGGCGTGGGCCGCCGCCGTTCTCGCTGTCCTGCCTGTTCCGTGCGCGGAGGGTGGGTGTCGTCACCAGCCCGCGGGCGCGTAGTCCTTCAGGAAGCAGCCGTAGAGCTCCTCGCCCTCTTCGCCGCGCACGATCGGGTCGTAGACCCGGGCGGCGCCGTCGATGAGGTCGAGCGGGGCGTGGAAGCCCTCCTCGGCGAGGCGGATCTTGTCGGGGTGCGGGCGCTCGTCGGTGATCCAGCCCGTGTCGACGGCCGTCATGAGGATGCGGTCCTTCTCGAACATCTCCTGGGCGCTGGTGCGCGTGAGCATGTTCAGGGCGGCCTTCGCCATGTTGGTGTGCGGGTGGCCCGCACCCTTGTACCCACGGCTGAAGACGCCCTCCATCGCGGACACGTTCACCACGTAGGCGCGCTTCGTCGCCGCGGCCATCGCCGGGCGGAGCCGGCTGATCAGGATGAACGGCGCCGTCGAGTTGCAGAGCTGGACCTCGAGAAGCTCGATCGGCTCGACCTCCTCGACCGTCTGGATCCAGCTGTTGGTGTCGTGCAGGTCGGGCACGAGGCCGCCCGCGTCGATCGCCGTGCCTGCGGCGATGCGGGCAGGAGAGGCGGATCCGGTCACCAGCGCGAGATCGGTGACGTCCTGGGCGCTCAGTCCCTCGCCCTGCTTGCGCGCGGCGGGGAGCGCGGCGACACGGTCGACCGAGCCGCTGCCGAAGGTGCCGATGACCTGCGCCGCGGGGAGCTCGCCCGCGGGCAGCGGGGCGGACTCGGCACTCAGCAGCTCGCTGTAGGCCTGCGGGGAGCGGCGCACCGTCTGGGCGGCGTTGTTGATCAGGATGTCCAGCGGGCCCTCGGCGGCGACGGAGTCGGCGAGCGCGACGACCTGCGCCGGGTCGCGCAGGTCGATCCCGACGATCTTCAGGCGGTGGATCCACTCGTCACTGTCCGGCATCGCCTTGAAGCGGCGGATGGCGTCGTTGGGGAAGCGGGTGGTGATGGTGGTGTGGGCGCCGTCGCGCAGCAGCCGCAACGCGATGTACATGCCGATCTTGGCCCGGCCGCCGGTGAGCAGCGCCCGGCGCCCGGTGAGGTCGGTGCGGGCGTCACGCCGGGCCCGGTTCTCCGCGGCGCACTTCTGGCAGAGCTGGTGGTAGAAGGCGTCCACCTCGACGTAACGGGTCTTGCAGATGTAGCAGGACCGGGGGCGCTGGAGTATGCCCGCGATCTCGGCGGTGGCCGAGGACGACGGGAGCACGCCCTGCGTCTCGTCGTCGATGCGCTCGGCGGAGCCGGTCGCGGTGGCCTCGGTGACGGCCTTGTCGTGCGCGGTCTTGGCGGCCCGGCGCTCCTGGCGGCGGCGCTGCTTCACGGTGCGGTAGACACCGGCGGTGGCCCGGCGTACGGCGATGGCGTCCGGGTGGTCGACCTCGATGGCGTCCAGCTCGTCGAGCACGCTCAGACAGACGGCCAGCCGCTCCGGGTCGATACCGGGACCGAACTCGTCGATACCGGGAGCGAACTCCTGGCTGTCCTGTGTCACCGTCATTGCCGTTCCTCTGTTACTCGTCACTCGTGCCGCTGCAGGGCTTCGGTGGGGAGGAGGTCCGGCCGGGAGCCGGCGGGGGCCGGCGCGCTACGGGCCGAATGCCCCGGTCAAGTCTGCCATGAGTCGGGCGCTGCTCCGTTCGGGTCGCCCACGCCCCCTACCCCTCCTCGGCGGAGAGCGGGGTCGCGATGTCCTCGAGGGACTTCTGCGCGGCGGGCACCGCGAAGAAGAGCGCGACCAGGCCCGCGGCCACCATCAGCCCGGCGCCGATGGAGAACGCCAGGGCCGTGTCGCCGACCACGCCGCTGGACGTGAGGTGCGCGAAGACCAAAGGCCCCGTGATGCCGCCGGCCGCCGTGCCCACGGCGTAGAAGAAGGCGATGGCCATGGCCCTCGTCTCCATCGGGAAGATCTCGCTGACGGTCAGGTAGGCGGAGCTGGCACCCGCGGAGGCGAAGAAGAGG
The DNA here is from genome assembly GCF_042749285.1 of Streptomyces sp. NPDC059499. Classification (NCBI taxonomy): domain Bacteria; kingdom Bacillati; phylum Actinomycetota; class Actinomycetes; order Kitasatosporales; family Streptomycetaceae; genus Streptomyces; species Streptomyces sp. NPDC059499. Next base: position 36,046 of record NZ_JBHYTT010000017.1, on the reverse strand, counting down.
ACCAGACACCAGCACCCCGTCATGGTGGCGGCGTTGAGCGAGCCCGCGTCGAAGAGCCAGGCGGTGGCGAAGAGCAGCAACCCGGAGAGGATGTAGGTCCCCGCGATCATCGGCTTGCGCCCCAACGTGTCGAACAGCCGGCCGAGGAAGAGCGGTCCCAGGAAGTTGCAGAACGCGATGACGGCGAAGAAGTAGCCGGTGGACCCGCTGGAGACGTCGAAGAACGTCACCAGGATCGAGCCGAATCCGAAGGTGATGGCGTTGTAGAGGAAGGCCTGCCCGATGAAGAGGGCCAGCCCCAGAACCGCCCGCTTGGGATAGGAGCGGAAGACGGTGCGGGCGATCAGGCCGAACCCGACGCTCTGGTGCCGGCGCACGGTGATCGTCCGGTCGGCGCGCGGCAGGGGGCGGCCGGTCTCCTCCTCGACCTCCCGCTCCACCCCGTCGACGAGCCGTTCCGCCTCCTCGTCGCGCCCGTGGATGAACATCCAGCGCGGGCTCTCCGGTACGTGGCGGCGGACCAGCAGGATGACGAGCCCGAGGACCACACCCAGGGCGAACGTGAGCCGCCAGCCGATGTCCGGGGGGAAGAGGTCGGTGTTCAGCGCGAGAACGGAAAGCAGGGATCCGGCCACGGCCCCGAGCCAGAAGCTGCCGTTGATGATGAGGTCGACACGGCCCCGGTACTTGCTGGGGATCAGCTCGTCGATGGCCGAGTTGATCGCCGCGTACTCCCCGCCGATCCCGAAGCCGGTCAGGAATCGGAAGAGGAAGAACCACCACGCCGAGAAGGAGAGCGCGGTGAGCGCGGTGGCACCCAGGTAGACGGCGAGAGTGATCATGAAGAGCTTCTTGCGCCCGAAGCGGTCGGTCAGCCACCCGAAGACCAGCGCACCGGAGCAGGCGCCCGCCACGTACAGCGCGGCGGCGATGCCGGTGACCTGGGCGTCGGTGATGGCCAGTCCGCTGCCGTCCTCGGACAGCCGACTGGCGATGCTGCCGACCACCGTGACCTCGAGACCGTCGAGGATCCAGACGGTCCCGAGGCCGATCACGATCATCCAGTGCCACCGCGACCAAGGGAGCCGGTCCAGCCTGGCCGGGATCCTGGTCGTGACGGTCGTCCCACCCGCTGCGCCGGTATCGCTCATGGGCCCCTCCTCTGTTTCCGGAACACCACAGGTGCCCGGAATGAGGCGCGGCTCACACATCGGTTCGGAATGGGCATGCGAAATCCCCCTGAATCACCACAGATCGCTCCCTCTGATGGTCGCAATCACCTCGGGCCGCCGACCACGGAGAAAAATTTCGGGGCCGGGTGACATCAATTCCGAATACCGGGGCATGCGCCCGTCACCACATTCGGATCCAGGGGAGGGCGACACCATGACGGCCATGTCAGTGCGAACCACCGAGGCAGTCGGCACAGCCGCGGCGCGGTACGACGAGGCCGGTGCCGGGTTCGAGGAGTCCTCACTGCCGCAGATCAAGGACACGGGCAAGGTCGCCCCCCAGGACGCGCGGGCCATGTCGAAGATCTTCTTCGACCGGCTCCAGGTCCTCGAGGAAGGCACCCACGAGTACCAGTACGCGCGCAACACACTGATCGAGATGAATCTCTCGCTGGTGCGCTTCGCCGCCTCGCGGTTCCGCAACCGGGGCGGTGACGACACCGAGGACATCGTCCAGGTGGGCACGATCGGCCTGATCAAGGCGATCGACCGGTTCGACCTCTCCCGCGAGGTGGAGTTCGCCACCTTCGCGGTGCCGTACATCGTCGGTGAGATCAAGCGCTTCTTCCGCGACACGACCTGGTCGGTCCATGTCCCGCGCCGGCTCCAGGAACTGCGCGTCGAACTCGCCAAGGCCAAGGAGCACCTGTCCGCCGAGCTCGACCGCGACCCCACGGTGCGGGAGCTCGCCGCTCATCTGGATCTCCCCGAGGAGGAGATCATCGAAGGGCTGGTCGCGGCGAACGGCTACTCGGCCGGCTCGCTGGACACCCCGAGCGCCGACAGCGACTCCGGCAACGACCAGCGTTCGTACGCCGATCTCCTCGGTGAGGACGACCCCGCCATGGAGAGTGTCGAGAACCTGCAGACGCTGGCCCCGCTCCTCGAGCAACTGGACGAGCGGGAGCGGAAGATCGTCCAGATGCGCTTCGGCCAGGAAATGACGCAGTCCCAGATCGGAGCGGAGCTGGGCGTCTCCCAGATGCACGTCTCACGCCTGCTCAGCAGGATCGTGCAGCGACTGCGTACGGGTATGTGCGTCGAGGCCTGAGAAACGAGCACACTCTGTGACCGGTGCCCGGCTGACCAGCCGGGCACCGGTCACATATGCTTCCAGGCGTTACGGCACGGGTCGCCCCGTGCCGTCCGTCGAGGGGGTGGAGCGTGGCCGATCTGCCGCTGGGCACCGCTGCACGTGCGAAGGAGCCCACCGGGATCCCCGCGCAGCAGGGTGTCGCCATCGCAGCCGCGTCCGTCTGGGACGCCCGCGCGGCCGCCATTCTCCTGGTCGAGGACGACTCCGGGGACGCTCTGCTCGTCGAGGAGCTGCTGGCCGACAGTGAGCTGGACTCCTCGTTCACCTGGTGCAAGTCGCTGGCCGAGGCGCGGCGCTATCTGCAGTCCTGCCGCACCCCTGTCTGCGTCCTGCTGGATCTGCATCTGCCCGATGTGCACGGCCTCGATGCCGTCAGACAGCTCGTCGAGTCGGCACCGGATGCCGCCATCGTGGTCACCACGGGTCTCGCCGAGGCGGAGACCGGACTGTCCGCGGTGGCGCACGGCGCCCAGGACTACCTCGTCAAGGGCCGGATCGATCCCGAGGCTCTGGGCCGCGCGGTCCGCTACGCACTCCAGCGCAAGCAGGCCGAACGGTCTGCGTCCGCGATGCGGACGAGTCAGCTGATAGCCCAGGAGAACGCCCGGCTGGAACGGGCGCTGCTGCCCATCCCGCTGCTGAGCGACGACAGTTTCGGTGTGGCCGCACGCTACGAGGCAGGGCGCGCCCACGGGCTGCTGAGCGGCGACTTCTACGACGTGATCCAGACGGCCGACGGTGCGGTGCACGCCGTGATCGGCGACGTGTCGGGACACGGTGCCGCGGAGGCCGCGCTGGGTGTCTGTCTGCGGGTGGCCTGGCGCACCGCCGTACTGACCGGGGTCACCCAGCTCGAGAAGATCGGTCTCCTTGAGCAGATACTCGTCGCCGAGCGGTCCGATCCCCATGTCTTCGCCACCGTCACGGCGCTCGTCTTCCCGCCGGGCCGTGACCGGGTACGGATCGCGCGGGCCGGTCACCCCGGCCTGCTGATGCGTCGCGGCACGGACGTCAGCTGGGTGGAACCCCCGGCCGGCATGGCGTTGGGGCTCCTGCCCGGGGCCGGGCGCTGGACGGTCTCGGAGCTTGACCTCTTCCCGGACAGCGAACTCGTCCTGTTCACCGACGGCCTGTTCGAAGGACGCACGGGGCCGCAGTCCCGGCTCGGCGAGGAAGGGCTGCTGGCCATGGCCCGTCGCCACGGGGCCCTGCCGCCCCGGGCCTTCGTCGACGCCCTCGTCGCCGAGGCCACCGAGAGCGCCTCGCCGTACGGGGGGCTGGCCGACGATGTCGCCGTCCTGCATCTGGGCTGGCGAGCGGACTCGTGACGAAGGACGGCAGCACGCCCGGGACGGACGAGCGGCCGGGTCCGCTGGCACGACTGTCGGTGCAGCACTGGGTCCATCTGATCCTGGCCGGCTTCGTGCTGATGGTCTGCGGGTGCCTGGTCGTCGGCGGCCTCGTCCTCTCCCGCATATCCGACCGGACCACGGAGCTCGTGGACCGTATCCAGCCCGCCCGCTCCTGGTCGTACCAGCTGCAGAACTCCCTTCTGGACCAGGAGACCGGGGTGCGCGGCTTCGCGCTCACCGGAGACGCGTCGTTCCTGGAGCCCTACGAGGAGGGCGTGCGGGCCGAACGGCAGAGGCTGGACCGGGTCCGCGCTCTCGTCGGGGACGATCAGCCCTTCGCCGGGGACCTGGACCGGATCGAGACGGCCTCCCGGCAGTGGCGCCTGCTCCGGGCCGAGCCGCTGATCGCCGGTGTCCGCGGGGCCGGGCCCGCGGGCGAGTCCTCGGAGCCGATCCGGCAGAGCAAGGCGGAGTTCGACACGCTGCGACAGCTGTACACGGAGCAGCAGTCCCATCTGGACGTCGCCCGCGATCAGGCCCGTGCCGATCTCGGTGTGGCACGCACGACCCGGGACCGGGTGCTCCTCGCCTTGGTGATCGGCTTCGTGCTGGCCGTCGTGTCGCTCAGTCTGCTGCTGCACCGGATGGTGGGCCGGCCCCTCAACGCCTTGACCGCGGCGTCGGACACCGTCCGGTCGGGCACCTTCGCCGGGCGGATCGAGGTCCGCGGTCCCTCCGACGTCCGGGCGGTGGCTGCCGCGGTGGAGGACATGCGCCGCCGCCTGGTGGCGGAGCTCGCCGAGTCACGGGAGCGGGAGACCCTGCTGGCCGAACAGGCCGAGGAGCTGCGCCGGTCCAACTCCGAGCTGGAGCAGTTCGCCTACGTCGCCTCGCACGACCTGCAGGAGCCCTTGCGCAAGGTGGCGTCCTTCTGCCGGCTGCTGGAGAAGCGGTACGGCACGGAGCTGGACGAACGCGGCAAGCAGTACATCGACTTCGCGGTGGACGGCGCCGTACGGATGCGGGTGCTCATCGAGGACCTGCTCACCTTCTCCCGGGTGGGACGGGTCCACGAGAGCTGGAAGCCCGTCGATCTCGACCGTTCGCTGGACCGGGCCCTCGCCAATCTCGCCCTGGCCGTCGAGGAGTCGGGGGCCACCGTCGTACGCGAGGACCGGCTGCCGGAGCTGCTCGGCGACGGGACGTCGCTGACGATGGTCTGGCAGAACCTCATCGGCAACGCGGTCAAGTTCCGCCGTCCGGACGTGCCGTGCCGGATCACCGTCGGATGTGTGCGGGAGGGTGAGGACTGGCATCTGACGGTCGCCGACACCGGCATCGGGATCGCGCCGGAGTTCTCGGACAAGGTGTTCGTCATCTTCCAGCGCCTGCACGACCGGGACGCCTACGAGGGCACGGGCATCGGGCTCGCCCTGTGCCGCAAGATCGTCGAGTTCCACGGTGGCCGGATCTGGCTGGACCCGCACCCGGACGAAGGCACGCTCGTCCACTTCACCCTGCCCGTCCTCCCCGAGGCCCCCACGCACACCACGGCGGAACTGCTCGCGCCCGCCCTGGTCAGTCCGCAGTCGGGGGACGCGCCGTGAACCGTCGGACCGGCGCGGCAGATCGACGACTTCTCCATGAGCGTGGTAAGGACGCCCCGTCGTGCGTAAGATCTGAGAGATCTCCCGGAGTGGGATCTCTCGACGCGGGTAGACGAACGGCGAGAAGAGGTCTTCGACCTCCCCTGCGGCGCCCTGGCTGGAGCACATGAACGAACAGGCCACCTCACGGCCGGACGACCCCGTGCAGGGGTCTTCGGTCACGGAGGTTCTGCTCGCTGCCGAGGTGTTCGACGGCGAACCGGGATGCATCGCGCAGGCCCGAGCCCTGGCCGACCGTTTCCTGGCGCGGCTCGCTGCGGAGTGGCTCGCGGTCCTCGGTGAGCACACCCGCAGCGATCTGATGCTGGCGGTGAGCGAACTCGTCACCAACGCGGACCGCTACAGCCACGGCCCCTACCTGCTGGAGCTCGAGGGGAACGCGGACCGCATCAGCATCACGGTGTACGACAGCAGTACGGCACTTCCCGTCCTCTACGCCCCCGATCCCGCCCGTCTCGGCGGTCACGGCATGGAGATCGTGGTGGCGCTCTGCGACCGTGTGACGGCCGAGCGGGTCCCTGTGGGCAAGCGCATCCGGGCCGAATTCCAGCTCAGCACCTGAACCCCTTGGCGGCGCCCCGCCCCGGACCGTGTGGTCCGGGGCGGGGCGCCGCTGTCGTTCGGCGCGGGGCAGGCGGGGCGTCGGCGGGAGCCGTGCCCCGTGCGGAGGGCCCGCTGTCCACGTTCATGGCACACAGAACTCGGCGGGCCTCCCGGGATCTGATTTGTCCCGTTCCTTCGGTTTTCGGGCACTCACCGCATCGGACCGTCAGCGCTCTGTGCGACTCGCGGCCCAACTTCTGAGGCCCGGGGCGAGGAGGACTACCGTCGAGAGGAGGACGTAGGAGTGATGTACGTACTACTGGAGCAGTACGCCGAATCGCCGCCTCAAGGACGACGACTGAGCGACTCCGACAGGACATCGTGGTGTACATGAGTTCCCTTGCGTTGTCCGTGCTGCTGTCACTGGTCTCCGCGGTCGCCTATGCGGCCGGGGCGATCGTCCAGGAGCGCGTGGCCGCGGGCGGCAACGACCGCCCGTACGCACCGGTGCGCAACGTCGTCTGGTGGGCGGCCGTCGCGCTCAACGGTGTGGGTGCGGTGCTGCACGTGGTGGCACTGGCCTACGGACCCCTCAGCCTCGTCCAGCCGCTCGGTGCCCTGACCATCGTCTTCGCCCTGCCGATGGCGGCGCTCTTCGTCCGGCGCAGGGCGGGGAGGACTGCCTGGCGCGGCGCGATCATGGCCACGGTGGGTCTGGCCGGCCTGCTGGCCCTCACGGGGAACGCGGGCTCACACTCCCTGGCGGGACCCGAGCAGCTGGCGCTTGCGGCCGGGACGTTCGGTGCGGTGGCGGTCGTGACCGTTCTCGCCAAGGGCCTGCACCGCCCCATGGCGCGCAGCGTGGTGCTGGCGACGGGCGCCGGAGTGGCCTTCGGCATGGCTTCGGTGTTCACCAAGACCGTGGCGATGGAATGGACGTCCGGCTCGGTGGGGTCGGGGCTGCCGACGCTGCTGGTGATCGCGGGCCTGGCCGCCTCGGGGCTGCTCCTCTCCCAGGCCGCGTACCGCGGCGCCGGGCTGACCGCCCCGCTCGCGACGGTCACCGTGGTCAATCCGGTGGTCGCCGCCGCGGTGGGTCTCACGCTCTTCGGGGAGCAGTTCCGCTACGGCATCACCGGCACGGTACTGGCGCTCGGCTGCGGTGCGGTGGCGGCGGGCGGGCTGGTCCTGCTGACCACACAGAGGCTGACCGCGGAGCGTACGGGGGCCCGGCATCCGGTGTCACGGCGGCCCGCAGCCGATACGAGCGGTGAGGCCCCACAGGCCCATGGGAGCCGGGCCGTGGTGGTCCCCGAGCCGCCGAAGCCCCTGCCCTCCCCCGCGAAGGCGGTACCGGACCCGTTTCCGGCACCGACCGCCCTGCCGCTGAACCGCACGGCGGGGCGTGTGGAGTTCAAGGGACAGCGGGAACGGCCGTTGGCAGGCCCTGCCCGCCGCGGTGACTTAACCCGCCCGGAGTCGGGCGTACCGGGGCCGCACGGCGGTGTTCAGATGCTGACGCCGCCTGCCCTGAGATAGGCGAGCGGGTCGACGTCCGAGCCGTAGCCGGGGCCGGTCCGGATCTCGAAGTGCAGATGCGGGCCGGTGCTGTTGCCGGTAGATCCCGAGCGCGCGATCCGCTGGCCGCCGCCCACCTGCTGACCCTCGCGCACGTGGAGCGAGGACAGGTGCGCGTACTGGCTGTACCTGCCGTCGCTGTGGCGAATGACGATCTCGTAGCCGTACGCTCCTGCCCAGCCGGCCGAAACGACCTTCCCGGACGCCACGGCCTTCACCGAGGTACCGGTGGGCACGGGGAAGTCGACGCCCGTGTGGTAGCCGCTGGACCATGAACCCGCCTGGTGGTACGGGGTTCCGGTGCGGGCCGTCACGGGTGCGGTGAGGCCGGAGTGCTGCTTGGCCGACTGCTTGGGCTTGGCGGCGGGCTTCGCGGCCCGCTCGGGCGCGGCCTTCTGCGTGGCTTTCGGCGCGGCGGCCTTCTGCGCGGCCCGTTGTTTCGGCGTGACCTGCTTCGAGGCGTCGCGCTCCGGGCTCGCCGAACCGGCGCGCTCCCGCCAGGACTCGTTCGTCGCCGCGGGCTCCGCGGTCTTGGGTGTCTCCGCCACCTCGAGGCTCAGCCGCTGTCCCGGCAGGATGAGGTCGGGGTTGTCGCCGACGACGGCGCGGTTCGCCGAGTAGAGGCGCTGCCAGCCGCCCTGGACGCGTTCGGCCTCGGCTATGCCGGAGAGGGAGTCGCCACGGGCCACGGTGTACGACTCGCGCTTGCCCGGAACAGCGGTCGGCGATGCGGACGCCTTGTCCGCCCGGGTGTCCGGGGCGGCCTTCGCCGAGCCGGACCGCGGTGCGGCCTTCGGTTCGGCCTTCGCACCCGTCTTCGCCGTGTCGACGGCTGTGCGTTTCGTCTGCGGCGCGATGTCGGGGGCGTCGCCGCCCCGCGTCAGTCCGGCCCGCACCGAGCAGGTCGGCCAGGCGCCGGGCCCCTGCCCCTCCAGCACCTTCTCGGCGACGGCGATCTGCTGGTCCTTGGTGGCCAGGTCGGCGCGCGCGGCGTAGGCCGTGCCGCCGAAGGCCGCCCAGGTCGAGCGGGTGAACTGCAGGCCGCCGTAGTAGCCGTTACCGGTGTTGATGTGCCAGTTGCTCGTCGACTCGCACGCGGCGACCTTCTCCCACACGTCGGTCGAGGCGGCTCCTGCCGACGCGGCCGTGAGGAGCGGTAGCGCGATGCCCGCGCCGCCCGCCGTGACCGTGAGCGAGGCACGGTTGATCCGGCTGGGCTGATATCTGCGGTGCCGTCCGTTCGCGGCCATGACTTGGCTCCCCCACTGGCAGTAGGACACGTCGCAAGCGGCCAACTTAGGTGCAGACAAGGGGTGGTGACAAGTGAGTGGCCACTGTGCCGTCGCGCGCGTCCTCCACCGCGCGACCCCATTGACAGAGCCGACACCGGCCAGCGACGCTGTGCCGAGCATGCCGGGAGAGCGCTCTCCAACCGGGGCGCGGGTGAGGGGCTGGGCCGCATGACGGATGAAGAGATCGACCGCCTGCTGGAAAAGCTGGACCTCGGGCAGAAGGTGCGCCTGCTGACGGGTGCCACGACCTGGCGGACGCACGGGGAACCGGCCGCCGGTCTGCGCCCGTTGACGTTCTCCGACGGGCCCGCAGGGGTGCGGGGCGAGGCCTGGGACGAACGCGAGACCTCGCTCGTCCTGCCCTCGCCGACCGCGCTCGCCGCCGCGTGGGACGAGCCGCTGGTGACCGAGCTGGGTGCGCTGCTCGCGGCCGAGGCCCGCGGGAAGGGCGTCGACGTCCTCCTCGCCCCCACCCTCAACCTGCACCGATCGCCTCTGGCCGGGCGGCACTTCGAGTGCTTCTCGGAGGACCCGCTGCTCACCGGGCGCACGGGGGCCGCGTTGATCAGGGGTATCCAGTCGGGCGGCGTGGCCGCCACGGCCAAGCACTTCGTCGGCAACGACTCCGAGACCGACCGGCTGACCGTCGACGTCCGGATCGACGAGCAGACCCTGCGGGAGGTCTATCTCGCCCCGTTCGAGGCGGCCGTCGAGGCAGGCGTGTGGGCGGTCATGTCCGCGTACAACCAGGTCAACGGCTGCACCATGGCCGCATCGCCGCTGCTGGACCGGCCCCTGAAGAGCGAGTGGGCGTTCGACGGGCCCGTGATCTCCGACTGGGGCGCCGTCCGCACGCTGCTCGACACCGCGGGCTCGGCCCAGGACCTTGCCATGCCGGGTCCGCACGGCCCATGGGCGGCCGGCCTGCTCGCCGCCGCGGAACAGGGGCTCGTGGACCGGCAGTTGCTGGACGACAAGGTCCGGAGGCTGCTGCGGCTGGCCGGCCGGGTGGGTGCGCTGGGACGCCCGGAGCTGGTGTGGCGTCCCGCCGTCTCCCCCGTCACCCATCGCGCTCTGCTGCGCAGGGCCGCCGCGGCGGGTGCCGTCCTGCTGCGCAACGAGGGCGGGCTCCTGCCGCTGGATCCGGCGGGGCTGCGCAGCATCGCCGTGATCGGGGCGCCTGCCCGCGAGGTGCGGATCCAGGGCGGGGGCAGTGCGGAGGTGTTCCCGGCCTCCGTCGTGTCACCGCTGGAGGGGATCCAACGGGCGGTGGGCGGCGGCACACGGGTGACGTACGCCCCGGGCCAGGCACCCTCCTCCCTGCCGCGCCCCCTGGACCGGTCCTGGTCCCGTGATCCACGCAGCGGCGAACCCGGGGTGCTCGTACGGCTGCTGGACGAGGCGGGCGCCGAACTCCACGCGGAGCACCGGCTGTCCGGCCGGATCGTGGAGCCGTCGGTGAGGGTGGACGGGGCCGCGACGGTGGAGATCCGGTCGCTGGTCAAGCCGGACACCGGCGGCAGGTGGACCTGGGCGGTCGGCGGCTGGGGGCCCCTGTCGCTGAGCGTCGACGGCCAAGAGGTGCTCGGCGGGACGTTCCCGCTCGACAGCGACGATCCGACGCGTGTCCATGTCGCTCCTCCTTACCGGCTGGCGGAGGCGGTGTTGAGGGCGGACACCGAGGTCGAGGTCGTCGCCCGGCGCGGCCTGGCACCGGGGACCGGTGTGGCGACGGTTCTGGCGGCGGCTCCCCCGGCGGGTGACGACGCCGCGGCACTCGCGGCCGCCGTGGCCGCGGCGCGGTCCTCGGATGTCGCGGTGGTCGTCGTGGGGACCACCGAGGAGAGCGAGTCGGAGGGCCACGACCGCGAGGGCCTCAGCCTGCCGGACGGCCGTGACGCGCTCGTCCGGGCGGTCGTGCGGGCCAACCCGCGCACGGTGGTGATCGTGAACTCCGGCGGCCCGGTGGCCCTTCCGTGGCACACCCTGGTCCCCTCCCTGCTGCTGGCCTGGTTCCCCGGCCAGGAAGCCGGCGACGGGCTCGCGGACGTCCTGTTCGGCCGTACCGAGCCGGGTGGCCGGCTGCCGACCACGTGGGGCGTCGCCCAGGAGGACGTGCCGGTGCTCACGACCTGCCCGGACGCGGGGGTGCTGCGCTACGAGGAGGGCCCGGACATCGGATATCGCGCCTGGCTGCGGTCCGGTACGGCGCCGGCCTACTGGTTCGGGCACGGACTCGGCTACACGCGGTGGGAGTACGAGGAGTTGTCGCCGCCGCAATCGGTGCGGGCAGGGGATGCCTTCGACGTACGGGCACGGCTGCGCAACACGGGAGGGCGGCGCGGGCGTGAGGTCGTTCAGGTCTACCTGTCCCGGCCCGCCTCCGGGGCGGAAGGGCCGGTGCGCAAGCTGATCGGTTACGCGGCGGTCGAGGCGGACCCGGGGCAGAGCACCGTCGCGGTGGTCCGGGTCTCGGGCCGGGCGGCGGCCCACTGGTCGGCGGTGCGGTCGCGATGGGAGACGGATCCCGGCGAAGTCCGGCTGCTCGCCGGCCGGTCGGCCGGCGACCTGCCGCTGGAGGCGGTGCTCACCTTGGGCGAGCCGTCGCCCGAGCGCGGGACCGCCGGGAAGGGAGAGCGCTCTCCTCAACTGCTCCACTGATGCTATAAATGCGCTCATGACGGATGACCAGCGATCGGCCGGTGCGGCACCCACCCTGGAGGACGTGGCGAGGGCGGCCGGCGTTTCGCGCGCCACCGTCTCACGGGTCATCAACGGAGTGCGCAATGTCGATCCCGGGATCCAGGAGGCCGTGCGTCAGGCCGTCTCCGTCACCGGATACGCGCCCAACCGCGCGGCACGCTCCCTGGTCACGCGGCGGGCGGACTCCATCGTCCTGGTCGTTTCGGGTGCGGGCGTGGAGACGGACGACGAGGAGGGAGCGGGGGCGGCCGACGGGAGCTCCTTCACCGCCCGTGTCTTCGCCGACCCGTTCTTCGGCAGGGTGGTGACGGGAGTCGTCAACTACCTGCGGCCGCGCGGGATGCACCCGGTCCTGATGTTCGCCGAGACACCGCGGGCCCGGGACGAGGTGGTGTCCTACCTGCGGCAGGGCAGCGCCGACGGGGCGCTGATCGTGTCGACCCACGCCGAGGACCCGTTGCCGGGACTGATCACGGACGCGGGACTGCCCGCCGTCCTGTACGCGCGTCCCGCCCGGCCGGTACGGATCAGCTATGTCGATCTGGCCCACCGGGAGGGGGCCGGACTCGCCGCCGAGCATCTGCTGGCGCGGGGCTGCCGTCGGATCGCCACGATCACCGGTCCGCTGGACGTGCCCGCGGGACAGGAGCGCCTGGCCGGCTTCCGGGACACGATGGCGCGGCACGGACACCCGTACATCCCGATCGCCGAGGGACAGTTCACCCAGGAGAGCGGCGAGGCCGCGATGGAACGGCTGCTGACGGAACACCCCGACCTGGACGGGGTGTTCGCGGGGAACGACCTGATGGCCATGGGCGCCTGCCATGTCCTGCGGGAGCACGGCAGGCGGGTACCCGCGGACGTGGCCGTGATCGGGTTCGACGACAGCAGCGCCGCCTCCGCCTGCCGGCCGCCGCTCACGACGGTGCGGCAGCCGGTGGAGGACATGGCGGCCGAGATGGCGCGCATGCTGCTGGACCGTCTCACGTCACCGGACAGCCCCGCGACGTCAGTGATCCACGAACCGGCCCTCGTGGTGCGCGATTCCGCCTGATGCTCCGGCAGGGCTTCCGGTGCGGTCCTGACCGACGGTCCGGCGGTGGGGAGTGCGGGTGCGCGGCGTACCCCCGAAGGGCTTACCATCCTGTGCCCTGACAGATCGTCGACCCCCAAGGAGCACCAGCACTCATGCGCATGACCCGTCTCACCACCGCCGTCCTGGCCACCGCGCTCGGCTTCACCGGCGCCCTCGTCACCGGCTCGACCGCCGGCGCCTCTGCCCAGTTCGGATGCCAGTACAAGGTCGTGTGGCCGACCGCCGGGGTGTACGAGAACCCGAACCCGAACAGTGTGGTCGTCAAGACCAAGCACGCGGGTGACATAGTCGGCGCTTCGACCTGTGAGGGCGCTGGGTACAACGAGTACAGCTACGCGATGGTCACCACCGACGCGGCGGCCGACGGCCGGGGCTGGATGCGCGTGGAGGCGCTCGTCCAGATCTGACGACCGTTCGCGGACTCCGCGCACGTCGGGGTCGTGCCCGGGCGGATCCGGGTACGCCCGGGTCCGCCCGGGCGTCCCACCGGCAACCCACGGCCCCGTCGCACGAGAGGGGCACGGACCGCTTCGCCCCGCGTCGGCGACACCGTGCGCCACCGCCGCCGGCTCCGGCTCAGCCCGCCGGAGTACGGCTGCGCAGGGCGGTCGCGGCCGGCCGGGCCGGGCCGGGCGCGTTGGCCGGATCCGGAGCCGTCGCCGGCCGGCTGCCGCCGCGGGCCAGGAAGTCGGACAGGGGCAGGGTCGCGGCGCCCACCGTGACCGCGTCCGGACCGAGGTGACCCATCTCGATCGTGGTGCGGGCCGCCGCGTGCCTCAGCGCGTACTCCTGGGCGTACCGCCGGATGTCCGGGAGCAGATGGGGGCCGATCAGCAGCCCGGCCCAGCCGCCGAGCAGGATCCGGTCGGGCAGGAACAGGTTGACGAGGTCGGCCAGGGCGGCACCCAGGTACTCGGCCGTCTCGTCCAGGATGGCGACCGCCACCGGGTCCGGGGCGGTGCGGCCCGGTCCCGGGTAGGCGGCGGCGAGGAGCGCGGCGAGGGCGGCCTCGTCGTCGGTGTCCGCGGGCAGCGGGCCGCCGGCCTCGTGCCAGCGCTCGCGCATGGCCTCCGCACCGGCGTACGCCTCCAGGCAGCCGATCGAACCGCAGCGGCAGCGGCGGCCCCGCACCTGCACGGTGGTGTGCCCCCACTCCAGGGCCGCGTTCGACAGGTCCTCGTCGAGGATCTCCCCTCGGTTCACGCTGGCGCCCACGCCTGAGCCGATGAGGGCGATGGCGGCGACTTCGGCACCCCGGCCGCCGCCGAACCACATCTCGGCCTGCCCCAGCGTCTTGGCTCCGTTCTCGATGAAGAACGGCACCTCCGGCGGTACGTCGACGGCGTCGCGGAGCATCCGCTCGAAGGGGACCGCGCTCCAGCCGATGGTCTGGCCGTGCACGACCGTGCCCCGGCCGTCGGCGGCTCCGGATGCCTCGCGTTCGACGATTCCCGGCACGCCGATGCCGATCCCGAGCAGCCTGCCCGGGTCGGCACCCGCGTCGCGCAGGACATCGGCCACCCCGGTACGGACGTGCCTGACGATGCGGTCGACGTCGTAGCCGTGCTGGGCGAGCAGGCGTTCGGTGCGGGCCAGTTCCGTGAGGGACAGGTCGAAGAGCTCGACGCGGACCCGGGTCTCACCGATGTCGATGCCCACGAGCAGGCCGCCACCGGGGGCGATCCGCAGCAGGGTACGGGGGCGCCCTCCGTCGGAATCGACAATTCCGGCCTCCTCGAGGAGACCCTCCGCGGCCAGCTCCGCGACCACGTTGCTGATGGAGCCCGAACTCAGCCCCGTCGCGGGGCCGAGCTCCTGACGGCTCAGCGGGCCGTCGAAATACAACCGTTGCAATACCCTCGCCCGATTGCCCCTTCGCAGGTCACGCACGGTCCGTCTGCTGCGCTCAGCCATGTTGCTCCCTTCGTTCCGGAAACATACCCCGCCCTCACCCCTTGACGCACACTTCCTTCACCTCTTAAATCACGTCATAAATTAAGTGATGGACGGCCGTTCGGGTCCCGAACGATGCCATCCCCGGAAAGGGGCCACCTTTCATGCGTCACCTCAGAGCCGCAGCAGCTGTCACCCTCGCCATGTCCGTCGCGGCCGGAGTCACCGGCTGCGGAGGCGGAACGTCGTCGTCCGGCGGCAGCAACGAGTCACCCAAGACCCTCACGTACTGGGCGTCCAACCAGGGCCCGAGCATCGAGGCCGACAAGAAGATCCTCACTCCCGAGCTGAAGAAGTTCGAGAAGGAGACCGGGATCAAGGTGAAGCTGGAGGTCGTCCCCTGGGCCGACCTGCTGAACCGGATCCTCGCCGCCACCACGTCCGGCCAGGGCCCGGACGTGCTGAACATCGGCAACACCTGGTCGGCCTCGCTCCAGGCCTCCGGCGCGCTGCTCCCGTGGGACGACAAGAACTTCGAGGCGATCGGCGGCCGTGACCGCTTCATCGACTCGGCCGTCGCGTCGGCCGGCAAGGAGGGCGAGCCGCCCGCCGCGGTACCGCTGTACTCGCTGGCGTACGCCCTCTACTACAACAAGGCGATGTTCGCCGAGGCCGGCATCACCGCGCCGCCCGCCACCTGGGACGAACTGGTAGCCACCGGCAAGAAGCTGTCGAAGGACGGCAAGTGGGGGCTGGGCGCCGAGGGTGCGAACCTCTCGAACAACATCCACCAGGCCTTCGTCCTCGGCCAGCAGCACGAAGCCGACTTCTTCGACGCGTCCGGCAAGGCGACCTTCACCTCCGACGGTGCGGTCGCGGCCGTGAAGCAGTACATCGACCTGATGGCCAAGGACAAGATCATCGCCCCGGGCAACGCGGAGTACGCCCAGAACCAGTCACTCACGGACTTCGCCAAGGGCAAGACGGCGATGGTGCTGTGGCAGGCCGCCGCGACCACGTTCGCCGCCCAGGGCATGAAGCCCGAGGACTGGGGCGTCGCCCCCGTCCCCGTGGAGTCGGGCGTCCCCGGCACGGGCAAGAACACCAACTCGATGGTCGCCGGCATCAACATGGCCGTGTTCAAGAACTCCAAGAACATCGACGGCGCCAAGAAGTTCGTGAAGTTCATGACGAGCGACGAGGAGCAGAAGCTCCTCAACAAGACCTACGGCGCGATTCCCCCGGTCAAGGCGGCCCAGGCCGACCCGGCGTTCTCGGCCCCCGACCTGAAGGTCCTGCGCGACACGCTCGCCACGAGCGCCGCCCCGCTCCCCCAGGTCCCCAACGAGTCGCAGTTCGAGACCGCCGTGGGTACGGCGATCAAGGAGCTGTGGGCCGAGGCCGCAGCAGGCAAGCCGATCACGACCGAGACCGTCAAGGCGCGCCTGGACAAGGCCCAGCAGACGATGCAGCAGTGAGGCACTCTTCATGACCGCCGTGACCACCGATCCCCAGGTCGACAAGTCGGACAGGGTGACGAGCACGGGCACCGGGGATGCGCGCAGGAGACTGCCGCGCATCCCCGACCGGATCCGCCGAGGCGGACTGCCCTATCTCCTCCTGCTCCCCGCCGTCCTGCTCGAACTCCTGATCCACATCATCCCGATGGCCATCGGGATGATGATGAGCTTCCGCCAGTTCACGCAGTTCTACATCAGCAACTGGGCCGGGGCGCCCTGGACCGGACTCGACAACTACAGCATCGCCGTCGACTTCAACGCCCCGATCGGCGAGGCGCTGCTCCACTCGTTCCTCGTCACCTGTGTCTTCACCTTCTTCGCCGTAGGTCTGGCCTGGCTGTTCGGAATCGCCGCAGCGATCATGCTGCAGGAGAACTTCCGCGGCCGGGGCTTCCTGCGGGCGGTGTTCCTCGTCCCGTACGCCCTGCCGGTCTACGCGGCCGTCATCACGTGGGCCTTCATGTTCCAGCGGGACAACGGACTGGTGAACCACGTACTCCATGACCAGCTCGGGCTGACGGACGAGCCGTCGTTCTGGCTGATCGGCGACAACAGCATCTACGCACTGATCATCGTCTCGGTCTGGAAGGGCTGGCCGTTCGCCTTCCTCATGCTGATGGCCGGGCTGCAGAACATCCCGCGCGAACTGTACGAGGCCGCCTCGATCGACGGCGCCGGCATCTGGCAGCAGATCCGCAGGATCACGCTTCCCTCGCTGCGGCCCGTCAACCAGGTCCTGGTGCTCGTCCTGTTCCTGTGGACGTTCAACGACTTCAACACGCCGTACGTGCTGTTCGGGAAATCAGCGCCGGAGAACGCCGACCTGATCTCGATCCACATCTACCAGTCGTCCTTCGTCACCTGGAACTTCGGCAGCGGCTCGGCGATGTCCGTCCTGCTGCTCCTCTTCCTGCTGATCGTCACGGCCGTCTACCTGTTGCTCACCTCACGCGGAAGGAAGGGCTCCCATGGCTAGCCACGCCCGGTCCCCCATGGCCGCACCGCAGTCCTTCCTCTGGACCCGCCGCATCGTCCTGACCGTCCTCGCGGGCTTCGTCCTGCTGCCCGTGTACGTCATGGTCAGCAGCTCGCTGAAACCGCTCCAGGACGTGTCGGGGAAGTTCCAGTGGATCCCGTCCGAGCTGACCGTCCGGCCGTACTTCGACATCTGGGAGACCGTCCCGCTCGCCAAGTACTTCGTGAACTCGCTGATCGTCGCGGCCTCCGCGACGGTGCTCTCGGTGACGATCGCGGTGTTCTCGGCGTACGCCGTGAGCCGCTACAGCTTCCGCGGCAAGCGGGTCTTCACCGTCACGGTGCTCTCCACGCAGATGTTCCCGGGGATCCTCTTCCTGCTCCCGCTGTTCCTGATCTTCGTCAACATCGGCAACAGCACCGGTCTCGCCCTCTACGGCTCCCGCGGCGGACTGATCCTCACCTACCTGACGTTCTCGCTCCCCTTCTCCATCTGGATGCTGATCGGCTACTTCGACTCCATCCCGAAGGATCTGGACGAGGCGGCCCTGGTGGACGGCTGCGGTCCGATCAGGGCGCTGTTCCAGGTCGTCGTGCCGGCCGCGGTGCCCGGGATCGTCGCCGTGTCGGTGTACTCGTTCATGACGGCCTGGGGCGAGGTGCTCTTCGCCTCCGTGATGACCAACGACGAAACCCGCACCCTGGCCGTGGGACTCCAGGGATACGCCACCTTGAACGACGTCTACTGGAACCAGGTCATGGCGGCGTCGCTGGTGGTCAGCGTGCCCGTCGTCGTGGGATTCCTCCTGCTGCAGCGCTACCTCGTCGCCGGACTCACCGCGGGCGCCGTCAAGTGACCGAAACGGAAAGGCAGTCAGTGAACAACCTCAACGCCCTCCCGGCCGACTTCACCTGGGGCGTCGCCACGGCCGCGTACCAGATCGAGGGAGCGGTGGCGGAGGACGGCCGCTCCCCCTCGATCTGGGACACCTTCTCCCACCTCCCCGGCGCCGTCGACAACGGGGACACCGGCGACGTGGCCTGCGACCACTACCACCGGGTCCCCGAGGACATCGGCCTGATCAAGCAGCTCGGGGCGGACGCCTACCGCTTCTCGCTCGCCTGGCCACGGATCGTGCCGGGCGGCGACGGACCGGTGAACAAGGCGGGTCTCGACTTCTACGACCGGCTGGTCGACGGTCTCCTGGACGCCGGGGTCACCCCGTTCGCCACGCTCTACCACTGGGACCTGCCGCAGGCACTGCAGGACCGCGGCGGCTGGACCGTCCGGGAGACCTCCGAGCACTTCGCGGCGTACACCTCCGCCGTCGTCGAGCGCCTCGGCGACCGGGTGAAGGACTGGGCGACCCTCAACGAGCCGCTCTGCTCCGCGTGGGTCGGCCACCTGGAAGGCCGGATGGCACCCGGTCTGACCGACCTGACGGCCGCCGTCCGCGCCTCGTACCACCTCCATCTCGGCCACGGTCTGGCCGTGCAGGCGATCCGCGCACTGTCCCCGGACGCCCGCGTCGGCATCGTCAACAACCTCAGCCCGATCGAGCCGGCGAGCGGCAGCGAGGCCGACCGCGCCGCCGCCGTCCGGGCCGACGGCCACGTCAACCGCTGGTGGCTCGACCCCATCCACGGCCGCGGCTACCCGCAGGACATGGTCGACCTGTACGGGGTGGAACTCCCCGTGCGGCCGGGCGACATGGAGACCATCGCGGCGCCGCTGGACTGGCTGGGCCTGAACTACTACTTCCGCCAGGTCGTCACCGCCGACGAGCACGGACCCGTACCGAACGCCAAGCAGATCTACCTGCCCGGCTCACGGCACACCCACATGGACTGGGAGGTCCACTCCGACGGGCTGGAGCAGCTCCTGCTGCGCCTCACCGAGGAGTACGGCGCACAGCGCATCTACGTCACCGAGAACGGCGCGGCCTACCAGGACGTCGTCCGGGCCGACGGCTCGGTGCACGACCCGGAGCGCACCCAGTACCTGGAGGAGCACCTGGAGGCCTGTGCCCGCGCCGTGCGCAAGGGCGCCCCGCTGGCGGGCTACTTCGCCTGGTCGCTGCTGGACAACTTCGAATGGGCCTACGGCTACGACAAGCGCTTCGGCCTGGTCCACGTCGACTACGCCACCCAGCGCCGCACGGTCAAGAGCAGCGGCCGGCGCTATGCGGAGCTGATCCGCGAGGCGTCGGCCGGCAGGCCCCGCAAGGCGGCCTGAGCCCGGCACCCGGCGACGGCCGGATCCCCCGGACACGGCATCCACGGATGCCCGTGTCCGGGGGATCCGGCCGTTCGGCACACCGCCGAGCGGCGATCATACGGACGGTCCCCGACGCATATGCTCACCGTATGGAGCAGAGTGAAGTCCTCAAGCGAGTGATCGGCATCCTCACGGAGGCGGGCGAGATGCAGCGCCACGCCGAGGAGGACGCGAACGGGCACGACCCGGACGCGGGCGGAAGCATCGTGACGACTCTCCTCAACGAGACGATGCCCCACATCGCCATTCCCGGGGACGCGACCGTCGAGGAGATGGCCCTTCTGGTGGGCAGGGAAGTCGGCGGCGCCGTCGAACAGCTGGTCGGCGCATTCACCCTGGCCTTCATCGCGCTCGCCCAGGTCCACGACTCCGGCCAGGGAGAGGTGACGTCCGCCGACGTCCTGCAGGACCTCGCCCTGCGCGCCGAGGAGCTGAGCTCCGACGACGACGGCCCGGAGGACTCCCTCTGACCGGCCGTCACCGCACGTGATACGCGGGGTGTGCGGGCAGTTGCGTGCGGTGTCCGCAGGAGCGGTCGAGGGCCCGCTGGAAGCGTGGAGGCCGCAACGGGCGAGCCGAGGTCGGACACGTGGCGACGAAGCCGATGTGACCGTCACACGATTGGCTCGTTTGCCGGGGTGACGGTTCTCTGCCCACGGCTCGGAAGGCACCCACCCCATGCCGCTCCACCCCTCGCCGCTCCGCACCCCGGGTCCCGGCACACACCTCGGCGTGAAGGAGGCCGAGGCAGCGCTCGTCCAGCACTACCCGCGCCTCGTGCGCCTGGCCTATCTCACGCTGCCGCCGAGCCTCGGCCGACACCGCAGGGTGCTCGCCGCGCACGCCGCGGTTCAGCGGTCCCTGAACGGCAGGGCGCGCCCCGCGCCGGGACCGGGCGGCGACGGCGTGCCCGCTCCGCGGTCCGCCGCCGGCACGGGCGACGGTCCGGACACCTCCGCGTACGCCGCTGTCCGCCTGCGGGTCGTACGCTCCGCGCTGGCGTACGAGCGGAGGCCCCGCTGGTGGCCGGGGCGGGCGCCCGCACCGGCCGAGCTGCGCCTCTCGGTACCGGTGGTTCGAGGGCTCCGGCTCTTCCCACGCGCCGGCGGGATGGACGAATACACCCTGGACCGCACCCTGGCGGATGTTCCGGCAACCGTCCGGGCGGCATTGGGTCTGCGTCTGCTGGAATCGCTGCCCGGCGACATGACCCGGGCGCTGCTCGCCGAGGCGGGAGTGGCCGACCCCGCCGGCGCGGTGCGTGCCGCCGCACAGGTCGTGGGGGGCGACCACGAGCGGGTGCGGCGCATACTGCGGTCGGGCGAGTTCGATCCCTGCACGGTGCAGACGCGCCCCGGCGACCTGCTGCGGCGCCGGCACCGGAGACGGGCCGGCGCGGCCTCCCTGATACTCCTCGCGGTGGCTGGGATTGCGGCCCTCTCCTCCGACGGCGGATCCGACACGGCCGGGCCGCCCGCCACCGCCCTGCGGGCGAGCTTGCCGGGCGGAGCGCTCGACCCCGCGGCGCTGGGGCGAACGCCGCCCGGGCAGTGGGCGGACACCTCGCGCGTGGACTTCAGTGCCTGGCCACCACGCGGCGGCCGTACCGACGACCGCGAGCTGCTGGAGCGGGCACTCGGCAACTGGGCCGGGCCTCCGGCAGACGTCGCCGTCACCGCCGCCCCCGGCACGGCTGTCGTCGCACCGGCCCAGCCGCCCCAGCTGCTGTTCGCGGGTGATCTGGACGGCGAGGCCGTGGTGCTGTTCCACGACGGCGGGGTACGCGTCGTCCGGTACGCCGAGCCGCTGTCCGGAACGGGAGCCACCACCCTGGACTTCGCACGGGTCGACAACGCGGACGTCACCACGGCCGCGGCTCTCGCCGTCGGCCGCACCGGCTCGTCGGCGAGGTATCTGCTGGCGCCCTGGGTTGCGGAGTCGGCGACGCGGGACCTCCTCGCGCCCGACACTCCGGCCCGGCAGCTGGACGTGGACCGGGACGGGGTCACCGCGGCCGTGCCCCGCCCCGCGGAGGGAGGCGGATGCGGGTCCTGGCCCGTGATGCAGCTGCGGTCGTCGGAGGAGATCGTGGAGAAGCACGCGTTCCTCGTCACCGACCTCGGCGACCTCACTCCCGTCCACCTCACCCACACCCCGGAGCCCGGATCCGGCGCTCCGGCCAGACAGCCTCGCGAGGCGACGGGCACCGATGGCCTGGTCGCCTGGGCCCGTACGGCGTGTTCGCTGCGGGAGCTGCGCCACACCGGGGTACGGGCCGTCAACCACTGGCAGTTCGCCCGACAGCCGCTGCCCGGCTCCCGTTCCACGGCTGACTGGGTGTGTACCCGGGCGGACACCTGGCGCGGGCCGGGCCGGGTTCTGGTGCAGTTCGTCCCGCCCTCCGCACCGGTGGAGGTGGTGTCCGACCTTCGGAACACGGCCTCGTGCAGCCGGTTCGGCCGGCACGTCGTCGCGGGCACCCGCTGGAGGTCCCCTGCCGGGGCCTGGTACGTGCTCGCGGCCGGCAGCCGCGCCGTGCACCGGATCGAGCTGGCGGGCTCCGTGCGCGGCGTGTCCGACAGCCCGACGCTGGCGGTCCGCGCGCCGCGGGACGCCGTCTTCCGGGTGAGCGCGGAGCTGCGGGACGGCGGGGCGGTGTCCTGGTCCGCCGACGGGCTCCCACCACCGTGAGCACTCCCGCCCCCGGTGGGGCGGTCCCGCTGTGCACACGGCAAGAGTCAGCGGCAGGCCACGGATCTCCGTGGCCCGCCGCGGACTTCCCTGCCGCACCGACAGCGGGGAGAGAGACGGCACGGCAGGTCCTACGAGCGGTCAGCTCCGGTAGACGCCGAACTCGTAGAGCGAGTAACCCCAAGGGGTGCCGCGTACCGAGGTGTTCACGCGCACGTAGCGCGCGTCGCCCGCGACGTCGATGTCATCGATGCCGCCGTTCCCCTCGGTGACGGTGTGCACAGTGGTCCAGTCCTGGCCGTTGTCCGAGGTCTGCAGGGTGTACCCCTTGGCGTACGCCGCCTCCCAGGCCAGCTGCACGTGGTCGAACGAGGTCTTTGCCCCGAGGTCGACCTGCAGCCACTGCTGGTCGGCCCAGTCGCTCGCCCAGCGGGTGTCGAAGGAACCGTCGACGGCGCTGCCGGCGGGGCAGGGGCAGCCGACGCTGTCGGGCTGGAAGGTGGAGGCAGTGGCCGGTTTGCCCGCCGCCACGTTCGTACCGCCGACCTTCGGGGGCACGACCTCGAAGGACTTCGTCTCGATGCCGACGTTGCCCTTGCCGTCCGACGTCTTGATGTAGACCTTCCACACACCGAGCCGGTCGGGGGCGGTGACCTCGAAGGTGCCATTGCCCTTGTCGGTGAACCGGGCGTCGGTCAACTGACCATTGTTGTCGAGGTACTTGCTGCCGAACAGCACCTGGTGCGTGAGCGCGTCGCCGTCCGGGTCGGAGACGGACGCCTTCACGGTGAACGGCTTGCCCGCCTCGACCGCCGAGGCGTTGTCGACCGTCATTCCGGTGATCACGGGCGGTGTGTTGTCGCCCGAGGTGTCCGCTCCGTACGCCTCCTTGACCGCGTAGTACGAGAGCCTCTTCTGGCCGGCCGGGAGCAGGTTGAACCAGACGCCGCCGAAGTCGTACTCCGTGCCGTAGTGGAAGAGCGTCGCGCCGAGCGCCACTCCGCTGTGCCCCGTGATGCACTGCCAGGCCCTGCCGTAGCCCTCGGCCTTGGCCACGTCGGTCGGCTCGTCCGGTACGCCGTTGGCGTCGTCCGGGACCTCCCACTCACCGGCGGGGCCGCCCTCGGTGACGATGTAGGGCTTGTCGAAGCCCCCGTTCTCCCAGGTCCGGCGGATGTCGCAGACGGCGCCGTAGGAGTTCACGGCGTACAGGTCGAGGTCGGGTGCGTTCTTCTTGTAGTACGCCCAGGCGCCGGTCCACGCGTCCGTCGAGGTGACGGGGTGGTCGGGGTCGACTGCGTGGATCTTCTTGGTGATGTCATTGACGAACGTCGTGTACGCGTCGCGCTGCTGTTCCAGGGCGTCACCGCTGTAGCAGTTCTGCAGACCGAGCACCGACTCGTTGCCGACGTTCCACATCAGGACGCCCGCGTGGTCCTTGTAGGTCTCCACCCACTTGGGGAACTCGGCGAGCATGTCGTTCTTGTACTCGGTGTCCGTCAGGTAGTTGACGCACCCGCCGCTTCCCGGTCCGCCGCCCGGCTGGAGCCAGAACCCGGCAATGACCTTGATCCCGTTGTCGGCGGCGCTGTCCAGGAGCGGTTTCGTCGTGGCGTCCGTGCCCCAGGTGCGAATGGTGTTGACGCCCATGGACTTGACGTCGGGCATGTACTTTCCGGCGTCGGCGACAGCGGGGCCCCAGGTGAGGCCCTTGACGGTGTACGGCGAGCCGTCCACGGTGAGACGCCAGGCGCCCTGCGATCCCTCGACTTTCACCACGCTTCCGGCCGCCTGTGCTGCGGGCACGGGCATGAGGGCCGCTCCGGCGGCGACGAGGACGGCCACGGTGAGGCGGGCCGTCGTACGCCTGCGGCCGTGGGCCGACAGGTTGAGATGTGGCAACTTCATGGGGGGAGACACTTCCTTGCGGGAGTCGTAAGCGCTGGAGAGCGCTCTCCCCGATGGACACACTGCACCCATCGAGGAGAGCGCGGTCGGGTCAGGGCAGTTCGTAGTTCTCGTCCAGGACAGCACCGTCACCGGGGCGGTTCTGGTCGTAGCCCCGGGCGTCGCACTGGAGACCGCCGACGACACAGTGGTCGACCATGGCCTTCAGCGTGGCGTCGTCCCAGGCGTTGAAGAAGTCGTAGTGGAAGGAGTGGCCCGTACCGCTGGCCAGCCTCACCTGCGACATGTCACCGTTGACCGGCCACGCCATCTTGAACTCGATCATCGGCAGAGCGACGGGATGCGAGGTCGGGCAGACGTTCTGGTTGGCACCCTGGGCGCCCGGATAGGCCATGTGGGCCTTGTGGTCCGGGGTGTCGAGGTGCTTCCCGTCCCAGCAACTGGGCGCCTGCATACGGAGGTTCAGCTGCACGTCCGGACGCGACGGGCAGGTGGCCGGGAAGTCGAAGTTGTGGTAGCTCTCTCCGCACTCCCAGCCCTCCACCCGGCCCGGATGATTGCGGAACTCATCCAGCGTCTGTGTCGGACTGCCGACGACGAACCGCAGCCCCTTCGGGAAGGGCCTGACACTCCGGTAGTCGGTCACCCCGGACTTGTAGTAGATGGTCTGCGGACCGACCGGGCGCACCTCCTGGTTGCCGTTGTAGAGGGTCGGCATCCAGTACGCGGACAGGTCACCGGGCGCCTTGCAGGCGGTACCGCCCGCGCCGAGCGAGGCGGTGGTGCTGTTCTCGTCCGTGGTGTCGTTGCCCATGAAGGTGTGGTTGTGGGACTTTCCGGTCTGCCCCGGGTAGACGATCGGGTCCACGGAACCGGTGTGGTTCACCGAGCAGTTCGCCTGGAACTCGTGGAAGTACCGGACCGGAGGGATCTCGGCGGACGGCTGCACCCCGGTGACCGGCGGATTCGCCGGAATGTATCCGTCGCCGTCCGGATCGTCTCCCGACGGAACAGGATCGGCTGCCGCCATGACGTGCCCCTGCATGACATGCGACGCCGCGGCGGGCTCGCCGGCCGCCTGCGGGGCCGCACCGGTGGTTCCGGCACCGGCGCTCGTGATCGCGTTGAGCCCCAGGGCCACCAGGGCCAGGGCCGTGGCGACGATGAGCGCGGACACCAGAGTGGTTCTGCTGAATCTTTCGGCCATGCGGACCTCCATGCCGCTCTTCATCCGCGCACATCGGGTGCGCAGTGGGGGGAGAGTGGAGCTGGATCGGGCACCCGGGAGGGACCCACCCAGTGCGGCTCGAGGCCGGGCCCCCTTCCGGGAACCTCTGGGAGAGCGCTCTCCAAAGCGGTGCCAGTGTTACGTCGCCGCTGAGAGCATGTCAATAGCCTGTGAACGATGCCCCCTGCAAAGGCAGTTGGTGCGGGCCCGGCCGGCAACGGTGCGCGGCAGCGACAAGTCGGGCGCCGGGCAGGGGCGGCAGGGCGGGCAGCGCACACGACAGCGGGCCGGAGGAACGCGTCACCGCGGCAGGGCACCTGACGGGCAGGCCCGGCACACAGGGTGCGGACCGCGGCCGGTGCGCACGGCGTTCGGGCGAGGCCGACCAAACCGTGCGGGGGAACGAGCGGCCGCGCAGGGAACGAGCGGCCGCGCAGGGAACGGGCAGCCGCCCCCGGTCAACGCACGGACGGCCCGCTACGGCAGGGGGCCACCCTGCTGCCGTAGCGGGCCGTCGGCGTGCCGCCGGATCGCCGGGAAACCGGCGACGGCGTGTGGCGGGGCCGGGCAGGCCCCGCGGAACGTCAGGCCGTGTGGAGCGTCAGCCCGTACCGGTTGAGGATCTCGTTGATCGGCTGGTGCCAGGTCTCACCGCCGCTGCTGCAGTTGCCCCACCCGCCCGAGGTGACACCCTGCGCCTGGTCGCCGCTGATGAACGAGCCGCCCGAGTCTCCCGGTTCGGCACACACGCTGGTCTTGGTCATCTGACGGACGGCGCCCTGGCTGTAGTTCACCGTCTCGTTCTTGGCCAGGACGTTTCCGCAGTGCCAGTGCGTGGTGGAGCCGGAGCGGCAGATCGAAGCGCCTATGGGAGCCTCGTTGGAGCCGCGGACCAGCTGGTCGGAGACGGTGCCCCAGCCGAGGACCACCGGGACGGTCCACCAGCCGCTGCCCACGTTCACCCAGGCGTAGTCGTTCTCCGGGAAGGACGATCCCTGGAAGTTGCCGATGGCCGAGCCGTCCCAGCCCCTGACCGCTCCGCCGACACCGCTGCAGTGCCCGGCGGTGACGAAGCCGCCGTGCACCGAGAAGCCGATGGAACAGCGGACGTTGCCCGTGTAGTACGGGTCGCCGCCGACCGTTCCCGCGGCAAAGGTCTGCGGGGCGGCGGCGGTCTGCTTCACCGTGACCGGCCCGGCCTTCCGTGCCTTGGCGACAAAGGCGCGGACATCGTTGTCACCCTGCTGGGAGGCGACGACGTTCACCACGACGCTGTTCGCCTGGGGATCGACGTGCCAACTGCTGACCCCGCTGGGTGCGGAGAGTGCGTCCAGCCGGTTCTTGGCAGCGTCCAGCTCCTTCGCGGTGTGGTCGACGAGGCGGACGTCGGCGCCGGTCGCCCGGACGGACCGGGCCGTCCCGCTGTCGGTGACGGCCACCGTCAGCCTGCCGCTGTCGGCGTCGAACCAGGAGCCGCCGAACGACGCTCCCGCCGCACGCTGCGCGGTGCCCTGCAGAGCCGTCGCCGACTTCTCGGCGGTGAGCCTCGCCTCGGCCTGACTCTTCGTCAGGCCCAGGTCTTTCTGCATGGCCGCGATCAGGGCGGCGCCGGCCCGGGGTTCGGCGGCGGAGGGGGAGTCCGCCGCGCTCGCCTGGGTGAGGCCGGCGGTTGCCCAGGTTCCGATGATGAGCAGTGCGGACAGACCGGTCCGCACCATCGTGGTATGTCTCAAGGGAGTGCCCCTTCGTGTTGTTCCAGCTTCGTGGGGGTGGAACAGGAAGCATCCGAGAGTGTTCTGAGAGCGCTCTCAGAAGTGCCGCAACGGACTGTAGTCCAGATCGATAGGCAGGTCCATGCCAATGACGGCCCGGTTGGGCGGACGCACTCGTCCGGTGAGCTCTCGGCGGTCCTGCTGTCACCGGAGAAGGCCGAGGACGACCGTCGACTCGGGGAGCTGCGGAGGGTGCCTGACCTCCGCGAGCGCGGAGGAGCGCTCAGGCTCCCCCGCTGCGGCGGAGGCGGGCCGGGATACCTGTCAAGGCGTCGGCAGCGGGAGTCCGGCTTCGCGCCACCCCGCACGGAACAGCTCCCACGCGCCGCCGGAACCCTCGGCGGCGGTGTCCCAGATCCGCACCGCGCCCGTGGAACCGCCGACCGGCGGCCAGCCCGGATCGCCGGACGTGGCGAAGCCGGCCCACGCGCGCATCATGCGCCCCGACAGGTCATGATCGGCGGAGTTCGGAGGGCCGCCCACGAGGAAGTGGACGCTCTCCTCGTCGAGGTTGCCGAAGGCGAAGGGGATGTCCGCGCAGTGCCAGGCCCTGACGCGTTCGCCCGCGCCGCCTCGCTGCCGGGCGAAGCGGGAAAGGAAGGCCCGGCCGCCCGCCCGCGCATGGGATTCGGCGAGTCTGCTGCTGTACTCGCCGAACAGCATGTCTCCGTACACGGCGAGGAAGACATCGAGTACGGGAGCACCGGGCATGAGTGCGCGGTAGCCGTCCAACAGTGCTGCGGGCAGCTGGAAGTCCCCGGCGAATGCGCGGAGTTGTCTCTCCGTGGTGATTTTCGCGCTGCTGCCGACGGCGTCCAGCAGCCAGTACTCCTCGGTCGTGTGGCAGACCAGCAGGTCGACATCGGACGCGCCGCCGGCGGCGAACGCCGCCAAGGGCTCCAGCACAAGCGTGTCACCGCCCGCCACCGGCCCGTAGATGGCGGGGTCGTAGTGGCGCTGCCCCGAAGCCGGGTCGATGCGGTAGCCGTCGGCCACCGCGCCCGAGGCGTCGACGAGGGAGGCCGGGGAAGCGGATACGAGGCCGTCGTACGTGCCCGGCACGCCGGCCGCGGCGGCCACCTCCTGTGTGGTGCGGGCGGCGGATTCCGGGGAGGCGCAGGAGTTCACGGCGCTGTGTGCGACGGCACGGCGGAACAGTCCGCGGGCCCGGTCCATCGCCATCAGGCAGGCCACGGACGTCGCTCCGGAGGACTGTCCGGCCACGGTGACGTTGTCGGCGGCGCCGCCGAACGCGGCGATGTTGTCCCGCACCCATTCCAGGGCGGCTACCTGGTCGAGCAGACCCCGGTTGTCCGGGCAGGACTCCCCGCCGACGACGGGCGGGACATGACCGAACCCCTCGAAACCGAGACGGTAGTTGAGCGTGACCACGACGAGTCCGTGTCCGGCGAGAGCCGTGCCGTCGAAGTCCGGTTGCGCGGAGGAGCCGAAGACGTAGGCGCCGCCGTGGATCCAGACGAGCACCGGAAGCGCGTCACCGACGCCGCCCGGGGTCCAGATGTTGAGGCTGAGGACGTCCTCGTCGCCGGGTGACCAGCCGGGTGCTCCGGGCAGTTGTGCGGACTGCGGGGCGACGGGGCCGAACGCCGCGCAGTCCCTGATGCCGTCCCAGCCGGCGGCAGGCCGCGGGGCCCGGAACCGGTCGATGCCGAACGGCGGTGCGGCGTACGGGATTCCGCGCAGCACGACGACTCCGGGGTCGCGCGCGGTCCGCCGTCCACGGACCGCTCCCGACCTCATGCCGAACACCGTCATACGCGCTCCCCCGTCGTGTCTTCCGCCCCCTCGGACGGCACGGGCAGCTTTTCATCAGGCGGGCGGCGCGGGCCAACACCAAGATCGCATCCGTTGACGCACTTCCGATGTGAATCGGGACCCGGTCCGGTGGTGCCGGGCGGGCGCATCCCGCCGGGCCCTGCCGACGGATGTGCCGCGGACCTACAGCGGGGCCTGCTGCAGGGCGATTTCGCGCACCGTGGCCATGTCGCTGAACGGGATCAGTTCGTCGCCGACGGTCTGGTGGGGCTCGCTCCCCTTGCCGGCGATCAGCACGATGTCGTCCGGGCCCGCGGCGGACAGGGCGAACTCGATGGCGCTACGGCGGTCGGCGCGGCGTTCGTACGGGGTGCCGGTGGCCTCGATGCCGGGTGCGACCTGGTCGAGGATCGCCTCGGGGTCCTCGTGGCGCGGGTTGTCCGAGGTGAGGACGCACAGGTCGGAGTGGGTACCGGCGATCGTTCCCATCTCGGCCCGCTTGGTGGTGTCCCGGTCGCCGCCGCAGCCGAAGACGGTGATGACCTCGGCCCGGGCGAAGCCGCGGATGGTGCCGAGGACCTTGTTCAGCGAATCCGGCGAGTGCGCGTAGTCCACGATCACCGACGTTCCCCGGGGGGTCGTGAAGCGCTCGAACCGGCCCGGGATCTGCGGCATCCGTTCGAGCGCGGCGACCAGACCGGCGAGGTCGTGTCCCAGGAGGTGGCAGGCGGCCACCGTGGCCAGCGCGTTCGCCACCGAGAACCGGCCGGGTGAGGGGATCGCCGCCGGGTACTTGCGCCCGTCGTGGTGCAGCGTGAACCGGGTGCCCGAGGCGTCCACGGAGAGGTCGGTCGCCCGGTAGTCCGCGTCGGTGTCGAGGGCGTACGTGGTGACGGCGCCGGGCATCATCGCCTGGATGCCTGCTCCCACCGGGTCGTCCGCGTTGACCACGGCACGTCGGCACAGCCCCTGGAAGAGGCGCAGCTTCGCGTCCCGGTAGTTCTCCATCGTTCCGTGGTCGTCCAGATGATCCTGGCTCAGGTTGGTGAAGACACCCACGTCGATGAAGGTGCGGTCCACCCGGTGCGTGAGCAGGCCCATCGACGTGGCCTCGAGCACCACGCTGCCCACTCCCCTGTCGCGCATGCACCCCAGCAGGTACTGCAGGTCGGGTGATTCCGGAGTGGTCAGCACGGAGTGCGGCATCGGGATCATCTCGTCGCCGATACGGCTGCCGGCGGTGCCGATGACGCCGCTCCGCACTCCCTCGGAGATCCGGAGCACTGACTCGACCATGTACGAGACGGAGGTCTTCCCGTTGGTGCCTGTGATCGCCACCAGGTCCATCTGCTTCCCCGGCTCGCCGAAGTAGCGCGACGCGACGACCGCGGCCGCGACACGGGTGTCCGGCACCCGTACGACGCAGACGTCGGCCGCTGCGGCGGGCAGCACGCAGCTGTCGTCCACGATGACCGCCACCGCGCCCCGGGCGAGGGCAGGGGCCACGGATTCCGGGCCGCCCTCCACATGCCCCGGGACCGCGATGAACAGTGATCCCGGTGCCACCCGGTCCGCGTCGAGAGCCGTTCCCGCGGTGATCCAGGTCTTCTCCGGGTCACCCTGGAGTAGGTCGTGGTCCTGCCCGGCCAGCAGCGCGCTCAGCTTCAAGATGTTCCCTTCGAGGGTGGCTGCGGCCGTGGTGGGGCCGTCGCCGGGGCGCAGCGACGGCGGTGCGCCGAAGCTGCGGTGGTGAAGTGGGGCTCGTACGCCGTGCGGGGAGCGCTGTGCGTCGAGCGGTGTGCGATGAGCGAGGTGCGATGGGTGATGCGCGTGGTGGAGGAGCGGGACGGGGCAGAGCCCCGGTCAGGAACCGCTGAAGATCGCTAGCCGTGTCCGTGCAGGACGGTGCGGCAGCTCGCGGACGCGTCGAGGGCGGCCTGGTGCAGGCACTTCCCCATGACACTGATGCGACCCATGAGCCGAGTGTACGTCCGCACAGGTGATCCGGATTCCGCTTCGCCGCGGTGAGGCGACCGTACGGCGTGGTCAGGGGCGTACGGCCCGGTCAGGGGCGTACGGCCGCCCCCCGGCGCGTTGACGCATCGAGGAGCGCCAGGGTGAACGGGTGGCTCGGCGCGGTCAGGATCTGTTCCCGGGTGCCCTCCTCGACCACCTGGCCGCCGTCCAGTACGGCGATGCGCGCCGCCCGGGCCGCGGTGTCCAGGTCGTGGGTGATGAGGACGATCCCGAGGCCGTCCCCCCGCCGGACCGGTGCGGCGAGCAGGTCCAGCAGGGAGCGTCGGGCGACCGGGTCGAGTCCCGAGGTGATCTCGTCGCACACCAGGACCCGGGGCCGCGCGAGCAGTGCCCTGGCGAGCGCCGCGCGCTGGAGTTCGCCGCCGGACAGCCGCCCCGGGAGCCTTCGTACCAGCTCGTCGCCCAGCCCCAGTTCCGCGAGGGTCCGCAGTGCCTGCCGCGCCGCCTCCTCGCGGCCGGCTCCCCGCAGCCGTACCGCAGTGCGTGCGACCTGGTCCAGGACGGGCCGGTGTTCGTCGAAGGCGGCCCGCGCGTCCTGGAAGACGTACTGGACGGCGGCGAGCTGTTCACGGCTACGGGCCCGCAGGCTGCGGGGCAGGGCCTCCCCGTCGAGCGACACGTCCCCTTCGTGGTCGCGGTGCAGGCCGGCGAGGCAACGCGCGAGTGTGGTCTTGCCGCTGCCCGAGCGGCCTACGACGGCGAGGAGTTCACCGGTGCGGAGTGCCAGTCCGGCGACACTCAGCACGCGGACGGGTGAACCCCCGGCGCGGTGGTGGGCGACGAGACGGTCGACCCGCAGCACCTCCGTACCGGAGTTCCCGGCATCCGCGTACGGCACGGTCCTCGGTCCGGCCAGGAGCTCCCGCGTCCACGGGTGCGCGGGGGCCGCGAGCACGCGGGGCGCCGGTCCGTTTTCCACCACGCGTCCGCCCCGCATCACCACTACCTCGTCCGCGAGTTCGCGTACGACGTCCATGTCGTGGCTGAGCAGCACGACGGCGATGCCCCGGCGGGCCACCGCTGCCAGCCGGACGACGATGCGGCGCTTGGTCAGGGCGTCCTGCCCGGTGGTGGGCTCGTCCGCGACGACGACACGGGCGCCGAGCAGCAGCGCCTGGGCGATGACGACACGCTGCTGCTGTCCCCCGGACAGCTGGTGCGGATAGCGGCGCAACAGCGCTTCGGCATCAGCGAGTTGCGCGTCACCGAGCGCCTCGATCACGCGCTGTCCCGCTGCCGTGCGACGCCGGGTCCGGGGCAGGTCGCGCACCTGCTGCCGGGCCATGTCGTGCAGCAGGGCGCCGATGCGGCGGGCCGGGTTGAGGACCGCCGCGGGGTGCTGGGGGACGTAGCCGACCCGGGTGTCGTGCACGCGTACCTCGCCCGTCACACGGGCGCCCGCGGGATACTCGCCGAGGAGGGCGAGGCCGGTCGTCGTCTTTCCGCTGCCGGACGCGCCGACCAGGGCGGTGACCGTGCCGGCCCGGACCCGGAGGCTGACGCGGTCGACGAGGGCGCGTCCGTCGATCTCGACGCTCAGGCTGCTGATCTCGGCGAGTACGGGGTGCTGGTTCATGAGCGTCGGCCCTTCCGGGGCGTGGTGCGGTTCTCCATGGCCGCGTCGACGAGCAGGTTGCCGCCCATGGTCAGCGCGACGATGAGCAGGGCGGGTACGACGACCGCCCACGGCTGGACGAGCAGTCCGGCCCGGTTGCGGTCCACCATCACGGCCCAGTCCGTGGCGTCCGGGGCGACCCCGATGCCCAGGAAGGCAGCTGTGGCGACGAGGTAGAGAGCTCCGGTCAGCCGGATCCCGGCGTCGGCTGCCAGGGTCCGCAGGATGGACCGTCCGACGTAGCCGACGGCGATGCGCCACCAGCTCTCGCCCTGCATCCGCAGCGCTTCCACGGCGGGCCGGGAGGCGGCTTCCGCGGCGGCCGCGCGCACGATGCGGGCGGCGTCCGGGACGGAGACGAAGGCGACCAGCAGGGCGAGTCCGGCGGCACCTGGAGGGAAGGCGGCCGCGACCAGAAGGATCATGAGGAGCGAGGGCACGGCGAGCAGGACGTCCAGCGGACGCATCAGCAGTTCCTCCAGCCAACCGCGGTGGGTGAGGGCGCTGATCAGCCCGAGGGGCAGGGCGACGAGATAGGCGAGGGCCGTCGCGACGAGCGCGACCAGGACCACGGACCGTCCGCCGAGCAGCACCTGGTCCAGGACGTCACGGCCGACGAAGTCGGTGCCGAGCAAGTGGCCGCCGCCGAGGGTGAAGGAGGCTGCTCGGGCCGGGGGTTCGCCCGCGAGGAGCGGTCCGAGGACGGCGAGGCCGAGCGGAGCCCCGGCGACGGCGGCGCCGGTCCCGTACCTCCTGAGCCGCGTCACGCCGCCACCCCCGACCGTGGCGCGAAACGGTGGGTGACGAGGTCGGCGCCGAGGTTGATGACGACCGTGGCGAGGCCGAAGACGACGGCGAGCCCCTGCACCACGGGGATGTCGCGGTCGGCCACCGCGTTCATGAGTACGGTGCCGAGTCCGGGGATCACGAACAGCGCCTCCACGACGACGACGCCGCACAGCAGCCAGTCGATGGTGCGTGCGAGCTGCTGGGCGGCGGGAGCGAGGGCGTTGGGCAGGGCGTGCCCGTACCGGATGCGTGCGCCGGAGATTCCGTAGCGGCGCGCCTGGGCGGAGTACGGGGCGGCGAGCGCCTCGATCATTCCCGCCCGGACCAGCCGGCACAGCGAGCAGACGGGCCGCGCGAGCAGCACCAGGACGGGCAGGACGAGGGCGGCCGGATGCGCGAGCAGATCGTTGCCGTAGCCCACGGCGGTCGGCGGGAACCAGCCGAGCCGGAGGGCGAACACGCTCACCAGCAGGACCCCCAGGGCGAATTCGGGGACGGCGTAGACGCCGAGGGTCGCCGAGCTGATGAGCCGGTCCGTGAGACGGCCCTCACGGCGGGCGGCGAGCACCCCGAGGCCGACTCCGACGGGGACCAGGAGCAGCACGGTGAGGGTCGCGAGGACCAGGGTCGGTCCGAGGCCGTCCGCGAGGAACGCTGTCACGGGCCGGCCGGAGGTGAGCGAGGTCCCGAAGTCGCCGTGCAGCAGGCCCGTCGTCCAGTCGGCCAGCCGGACATGCGCGGGTTTGTCGAGCTCCATCGCCTCGCGTACGGCCGCGATGCGTGCCGGGTCGGGCTGGTCACCGGCGAAGGCCACGGCGGCGTCGCCCGGCAGCGCCTCGGTGAGTGCGAAGACCAGCAGCACGACGGCCCCGGTCTGCAGTACGCCGAGGAGCAGCCGCCGGGCGATCCAGGAACGCAGTCCGTTCACGCCAGCCAGACCTTGTCGAAGCGCGCCCAGTCCAGGGTGTTGGCGGGCGCCTCGCGCGCGACGCCCCGTACGGAGCGTGCGGTGCCGAGGATCCAGTCGCCGAATCCCCACACGAGGAACCCGCCCCTGGTGTGCAGTTGGCGCTGCATGCGGCCGTAGAGGGCATCGCGTCCCGCCTCGTCCTTGGTGGACTGGGCCTGCTGGTAGAGAGTGTCGAAGCTCTTGTCCTGCCACTTGGTCGCGTTGGTGGTGGAGCCGGTGAGCAGCCGCTGGGAGATGTGCGACTCGATGGGCATGGCCCCGGACCGGTAGCAGCACAGGGTGCCGGCGTCGAGGATGTCCTTCCAGTAGGAGTCCTTGCTGCCCATCCGGACGGAGACGGTGACCCCGGCGCGGGCCGCCTGGTCGCGGAAGATTCCGGCGGCTTCGGTGAAGCCCGCGGCGACGGCCGATGTGTCGAGGGTGACCTTGAGGTTCTCCGCGCCGGCCTGCTTGAGCAGGTGGCGGGCACGGTCGATGTCCTGTACGCGCTGCGGGAGTTCGTCCGCGTAGTACTCGTACCCCTTGCCGAAGAGGTCGTTGCCGATCTCGCCCGCGCCGGAGAGCGCACCGTCCACGAGTTCCTCGCGGTCGGCGATGTGGAAGAACGCCTCGCGGACGCGGGGGTCGTCGAAGGGCGGCCGGTCGGTCTTCATGGCGAAGGCCTGCATGGCGCTGTTCCGCAGGCGGACGATCTCGATGCTGCCGGCCTTCTCGTGTGCGCGGCCGGTGGCCGGGTTGAGCTCGTGCGCGTACTCGACCTGCCCGCCGAGGAGGGCGTTGACGCGGGCGGACTCCTCGTTGGCGACGAGGAATTCGAGTTCGTCGAGGTGCGGGGCGCCGTCCCAGTAGTCGTCGTTGCGGCGCAGGACGGTGGAGCGCCCGGGTGCGAAGGAGACGAACCGGAAGGGGCCCGAGCCGACCGGCTGCCGGTCGAATCCGGTGGCGCCGTCCGGAACGATGTACGTGCCGAACGCGGCGAGCACGTTGGGGAATTCGGCCGTCGGACGCTTGAGCACGAACTCGACGGTCCGCTCCCCCGTGGCGCGGCTCGCCTTCAGGTCGATGGGCTCCAGGGAGGCCCGCGCCCGGTACGCCTTCTCCGGGTCGGCGATGCGGCGGTAGCTGTACAGGACGTCGTCGGCGGTCACCGGCTTCCCGTTGTGGAAGCCGGCCTGCCGCAGGGTGACGGTCCAGCGGTCGAGCCCTGCGTTCGGCTCCCACTTCTCGGCCAGTCGCGGCTCGGCGGACAGGTCCGCGCCGTAGTCGGCGAGCTTGTCGAAGAGTGCCTTCGCACGGGCCGCGTCGGCGAAGAGGTTGCCCAGGTGGGGGTCGAGCGTCTCGCTCGCACCGCCGCCGGCGAATGCGGCACGCAGCCGTCCGCCGCGTCGTGGGGCGCCCTCTCCCCCGGCGGCGGCGCTGTCGGTGGTGCCGCCGCCGGAGCATCCGGCAAGTGCGAGTGCGCCGAGGCCGGCCGCTCCCCCGGCTGCGGCCAGGAAGCCGCGCCTGCGCAGGCCGGGGTATGTGTCGTGCGTACTGGGCGAGTTGGGCATGACTGATCTCCTGTCGTCGGGGGTTACGGGGGTGGTTCTCAGGCGGTGCGGCGGGCCACGACGTGGAGGCGGTCACCGTCGGCGGTGCGTCCGGGGCCGTCGCCCGGCCGCCAGGCCGGTTCGGTGCGCGGCCCGGGACCGTCGTGCAGCGCGAGGACCTCGAAGCCGTGGGCGGTGAGGAGGTGGCGCAGTTCCTGGGGGAACAGCAGCCGCCATGCGGAGCGCTCCTCGACGGGCGGTGTGCCGTCGTCGGTGCTCCAGGTGCGGGTACGCCGCAGGAGTTGGGCCGTACGGTCCACGTCCAGGACGGTGGCCGAGCGGTAGGTGGTGCCGTGCCAGGTGAACTGCGCGACGGCGGGACCGGCGGGTGGTTCGTTCCGGCCGAGGAAGTAAAGCGTGTTGCAGAACGCTACGAACTGGGCATTTCCTGTGTATGCGTGGGGTGTTGAGGGTCGAGGCGTCGTGGGTTGAGGCGTTCACGGGTC
>NZ_JBHYTT010000016.1:0-182747 GCF_042749285.1 Streptomyces sp. NPDC059499 | reverse complement strand
ACAGCACACCCCACCGCCCCCGCAGGGTGGGTTGGTCCTGTACCATTGTTCTACCGCGGAGACGCACCCCCCCGCGGCCCCCTTTGTGACGTGTCGAAATTTGGGAGCGCCCGCCACCCGGTACGGGGTGGCCGGGCGAGCCCACTGATGTGCGGTTACTTGAAGGAGACCTCGGCGAAGTTCTCCTGCGTCAGCGGGGAGACCTTCGGCGGGTTGACGTTCTTGGCGAAAGCGATCGCGGGCGGCGAGGACGAGATCGGGAGACCCGGCAGGTACTCCATGATGGTCTCGTTGGCCTTCTTGTAGGCCTCGACGCGACCGGCGGGGTCGACGACCTTCGAAGCGGCGTTCACCGAGTCGAAGACCTTGGCGTCCTTGAAGCCCCACTGCTTGTCGGCGCCGGCGAACCAGGTACCGATGAAGTTGAAGCCGTCGTTGAAGTCACCGGTCCAGCCCAGCATGTGCAGGGCGCAGGAGCCGGCCTCGGTGGCGTCCAGGTAGTCCGGGGCCCACTTCATGGCCTTCGGGACGACCGTGATGCCGGCCTTCTCGAGGTCGGCCTTCATCAGCTCGAACATGTCCTGCGGGGCAGGCATGTAGGGGCGGGTGACCTCGGTCGGGTAGCAGAACTCGAGCGAGAGCTTGCTCTCTCCGGCGGCCTTCAGAAGCTGCTTCGACTTGTTCGTGTCGAAGGGGTACTGCTTCACCTTGTCCGAGAAGCCGGCGACCGTGTCGGGCATGAACTGCGTGGCGACCTTGCCGCCCTCGGGCAGCTGGGTCTTGACGATGTTCTCGCGGTCGATGGCGTGCGCGATGGCCTGCCGGACCTCGGGCTTCTTCAGCGCCGGGTTCTTCGACTGGGTCATGCCCACGTAGAAGAGGTTGAAGACGTCACGGGTCGGGACCTCGTAGCCCTCGGACTCCAGCGTCTTGATGTCCGCGGGCGCGACCAGGTCGTAGCCGTCGATGTCACCGGCCTGGAGCGCCTGGCGGCGGCCCTCTTCGGTGTCGATGGTGCGGAAGACCAGGTTCTTCACCTTGGCCTTGGCGCCCCAGTAGTCGTCGAAGCGCGCGAGGCTGACTTCCTTGTTGCTCTTGTTCCACTTGGTGATCTTGTACGGGCCGGTGCCGGCGACCGTGCCGGCCTCCTGGCTGTACTTGGGGTACGTGATCGCGTCGCCCTTGGCGGTCGCTTCCTGCTTCTCGTACTCCTTGAGGGCCTTCGGCGAGTGGATCGCCAGGGCCTGCAGGGAGAAGCCGCCGGGCAGGTTCGCCGAGGGCTCGTTGACCTCGATGACCGCCGTGTTGGCGTCCTTCGCGGTGCAGGACTTGTAGTTCGCCTTCGGCGCCTCGGGGTCCTCGTTCTTCGCGAAGCCGCCCATGATGGACTGCCAGTAGTACGAGACCGCGCTGGACTGGTACGTACCCGCCCAGTTGAACCAGTGGTCGTAGTTCGCGCAGACCGCGGCGGCGTTGAACTCCTCGCCGTCGTGGAACTTCACGTTCTTACGGAGGTTGAACGTCCACACCTTGCCGGCGGGGTCGCTCTCCCATGTCTCGGCGAGTCCGCCGACGAGCTTGGAACCGCCGGGCTCGTGCTCGAGCAGGGCCTCGAACGCCTGACGGGTGACCCGGAAGGTCTCACCGTCGCTGGCCAGCGCCGGGTCCAGGGACCCGGGGTCGCCCGCACCTGCGAAGACGAAGGTGTCCTTCGCTCCGTCCTTGGCATCGTTGTCCCGCTCGCTGGAGCAGCCCGTGGCGATCAGGCCGACGGCGACAGCCGCCGTGATCACCCGAACAGTTCGGGACTTGAATATTCGCATGTGGGTCCACCCCAGGTCAGCAGTGTGTGGAGAGGTATTGATTCGCCCGAACACTACATTCGCGAAGCAGCCCGGAGAACAGTCCGCATAGCGGTGATACCTACCTGAGACCCGGACACTCAACAAACCGACTGGATACGGGACATCCTGCCCGCACTTGTTAACCCGATCGAAATCGGGGCGGGTTCAGCGAAGGTGCGAGGGCGGGTAGCCGTACCCCGGCGCGGCGGCGGGCGGCGGGCCCGCCGGGGCGTGCGCCTCGCGGTCGTAGAACGGACGGGAGTTGGCGCGCAGCCACATGGCGACGGGGTCGTACTCGTCGGACATGGACACCGTCGAGACGGGCAGGCCGTCGGGGACCACACCGATCGACTGCTGCATCATCGCGCGGACCGCGTCGACGGAGGGCCGGCCCGTGTCGTAGAGGTCGAGCCCGATCGCGAGGTACGGAGCGCCCAGCGCGGGCTGCACCCAGGCGCGGCGCAGCGCGCGGACGGCGGGGGTGCGGTGGGCATTCTGCGACAGAAGGGCGTAGAACTGCGGGATCTCGATGGCGGGTTCGGAGAGCTGGAGCGGGCCGGCGGGCATCCGGTCGAGTCCTGTCGCGATGCGGCGCAGGTCCAGCCAGGGGATGCCGACGCCGCCGCCGGGAGCATGCGGGTTCAGCCAGATGCCCCAGCGGTCGGGGAAGAGGGACCGGGCGATCTCGCGGCCGGTGACCAGCTCGTGGGACCTGTTCCAGCCGCTGGCCGAGAGCTCCTGGGCGGAGGTCACGCAGGGGGCGTAGCCCAGGCCGTCGATCTCCATGTTGCCGTACTGGGCGTCGGGGGAGCCCGCCGTGCCGTGCCAGAGCAGCATCCAGACCCGGCCGTCGGTGAGGGCCCGCAGCAGCGCCTCGTAGGCGTCGGGGCGCCCGGGGGCCACTTGCCGCAGCATGTGCTCGACCTGCCCGGCCTCCGCGGTGCCTGACGCACTCACCCTGGGTCCCGCCCCTCTTCGTTCCGCTGCCCCGTCGTGCCGCGGTGCTGTTGTCCCGCACCCGGGCACAACAGGTGCGGCCTCGCCATCAAACCAGCTTATGCGCCGCCCCTGACACCGGCTTGACGCCACGGGCGAAGCTGACTCAGTACCCCTCGCGCCGGTAGAACGGCCGTACCTTCTCCAGCATCCAGTCGCCCACGGGGTCCTGGGCCACGTCGAGGAGGACCAGATTGACCGGCCACGGCAGCTGGACCCGGCCCAGCGCACGGCCCAGCGCCTCCATCGGGGCGCTCTGTCCGGCGCCGTCCCAGGTCGCGAACTCGACGCCGACGAAGAGGACGGGGTCGTCGCCCTCGATGCTGGCCAGCGCCCTGCGCGCGGTGCTCACGACACCGATGTCCTGGAATTCGCCGGCCACCGCGGCGAGGAAGTCGACGGGGTCCTCCTTCCAGTCCGGCTCGTAGAGCCGGACCCGCCCGCCGGAAGGCCCGTCCAGCGCGGTGCGCCCGGCCCTGCAGAGCTCGGCGACGGCCGGCGGCGGCAGCGGCACACCGACCGCCCCGCCGGGATTGACGGCGATGCCGAGCTGCGGGGGCAGGCCGCGGGCGAATTCGCGGGCGGGCGCGACGGTGAACGAGATGTGGGCGCCGACGCACTGAAGGAACTGGGCCTCGGAGCTGAACACCGGTACGAACGCGGCGCCGCCGATGTCGACCGTCGGCAGGTCGAGGTCGGGACTGTCGGGCCCGCCGCCGTTCGGCAGGGGCACCCAGACGCGGCTCCGGCCGAGCACCTCGACCAGGCGGCCGCCGGCCCCGGGCACGCCGAGGGAGGCGCTGAGCACTTCCTCGAGCTCGTTGGCCGGCCATCCGTGCTGCGGATGGACGGGGGCCTGCGCCGGAATGTCCACGGTGTCTGTGTCCCTTTCTCGCCATGCTGTGCGGCAGAAACCTTAGCCGGGCTCGGTCCGAGCCGCGCCAGGACGGCAGTGACACGGGAAACAGCGCAGGCGGGGGCAACCGGACCGTCCAGATTCCGGACGGCCGGGCGGAGCTCACCGGTCTATGCGTTTGCGAACGAGATCCGTTCGATCGCCGTGGCGGCCTCCCGGTCGAGCAGCACCGCGGACGCGCAACCGGGTGGCAGCAGTCCACTCTCCGTGTCGCGCAGCAGCCGTCCGACCGCACCGCGGTGCCGGGCGAAGGCGTATCCGGAGACGCCCCGTCCGCGCTCGCGCTGGCCGGCCCTGGCCACATGAGGGGTGACGTCGAGCAGGACGAGGTGCAGCGTGCGGCCCCGGCGCCCGGCCTCGCGGGCCAGCCAGCGCCGCACCCATGCCTGGGTTCCGCAGTCGTGCACGACGACGGATCCGCCCGAGCGCAGCGCCCGCCACAGCCCGAGGTAGTGCGCGGCACGGACCAGGGGACGGTAGAGGGCGTACGGGAGTAAAGCGGGCAGGGAGGCCGCCCAGCGGTCCCTGGTGTCCTGGGAGTCGATGGCGTGCTCCCGCACCGCGCGCCGGATCAGCGTCGACTTCCCGCTGCCGGGCAGTCCGGAGACCACCACCACATCGCCCGCCACGAAGTCCAGGCTGCGCGGGCCGAGCCCGTTCCTGCCGCGCAGATCACGTACCACCGGAGCGTGCGTGCCCCGGAGCCCCCGAGCGCGGGCACCCTGCTGCGCGGGCACCGCACCGCGCGCTGCCCCTGCGGTCGTCGCGTACGGCTGCAACGTCATCGCCCTCCC
This sequence comes from Streptomyces sp. NPDC059499, assembly GCF_042749285.1. NCBI lineage: Bacteria > Bacillati > Actinomycetota > Actinomycetes > Kitasatosporales > Streptomycetaceae > Streptomyces > Streptomyces sp. NPDC059499. The sequence goes on along the minus strand of NZ_JBHYTT010000016.1, from coordinate 178,197 downwards.
CCTGCCGAGTCACCCACACCTGACCTGCCCAAGAAGTGTAAAGAAAAGGTAATACGGGACAACCCGTTCCGGCCGCACGTGTCGGCGCCCGAACGGCCCGGTGTGCCTGCGCGGATCCGCTCGCCCCACTCTGGCGCAATGCGTGCGATGATGACCCCGCCAACTGCATACCGGCCGTTTGAATCCGCGCGGGAGAGTCCCGGTCACTGTGTGCGCCGGGCGCCGAAGGAGCAAGTTCCTCCCTTGAATCTCTCAGGCCCCGTACCGCGTGGATGAGGCAGATCTGAAAAGCGGGCCGCTCGCGCGGCTCCACCCAAGGTGCAAGCCGACCCCCGAAGGGGCTGACCCTTTCAGGGGCTCTCGGCGAACCTCTCAGGTTCCGATGACAGATGGGGAGGGAACGTCCTCTGTCGTCATGCCCTGGAGCCATGCCCATGAGCACTGCCCCCGCCTCCCGTCTCACCGCCCTCGATGCGCTGCATCGTTCCCTGGGCGCGACCATGACCGATTTCGCGGGCTGGGACATGCCCCTGCGGTACGCCAGTGAGCGCGACGAGCACAACGCCGTACGCACCCGGGCCGGACTCTTCGACCTGTCGCACATGGGCGAGATCACCGTCACCGGACCGCAGGCCGCTGCCTTCCTGAACTTCGCGCTGGTGGGCAACATCGCCACCGTCGGCGTGGGCCGGGCCCGCTACACGATGATCGTCGCCGAGGACGGCGGGATCCTGGACGACCTGATCGTCTACCGCCTGGGCGAGACCGAGTATCTGGTCGTCGCCAACGCGGGCAACGCGCAGCTCGTCCTCGACACGCTCGCCGCACGCGCCGGGGACTTCGACACCGAGGTGCGCGACGACCGCGACGCCTACGCGCTGCTCGCCGTCCAGGGCCCCGAGTCGCCCGCCATCCTGAAGGCGGTCACGGACGCCGACCTGGACGGGCTGAAGTACTACGCGGGCCTGCCCGGCACCGTCGCAGGTGTTCCCGCGCTCATCGCCCGCACCGGCTACACCGGCGAGGACGGCTTCGAACTCTTCGTCGCCCCCGAGCACGCCGAGCAGCTGTGGACGGCGCTCACCGAGGCGGGCGCCCCGCACGGCCTGATCCCGTGCGGCCTCTCCTGCCGCGACACGCTGCGCCTGGAGGCGGGCATGCCGCTGTACGGGCACGAGCTGACCACCGCGCTGACCCCGTTCGACGCGGGCCTGGGCCGGGTCGTGAAGTTCGAGAAGGAGGGCGACTTCGTCGGCCGCGAGGCGCTGCGGGCCGCCGCCGAGCGCGCCGAGACCGCCCCGCCCCGCAAGCTCGTCGGCCTGGTGGCCGAGGGCCGCCGGGTGCCGCGCGCCGGCTTCCAGGTCGTTGCCGACGGCAAGGTCATCGGCGAGGTCACGTCCGGCGCGCCGTCGCCGACGCTGGGCAGGCCGATCGCCATGGCGTACGTGGACGCGGCACACGCCGCGCCCGGCACCGAGGGCGTCGGCGTAGACATCCGGGGCACCCACGAGGCGTACGAGGTCGTCGCACTGCCCTTCTACAAGCGTCAGAAGTGACAACGGGGCGTCCCGCACGTGACGTAGTCCCGTCTCACACCGTAAGACCACCGTTCATCAGCACTCCCCCGCGTACAGGAGAATTCAGGTCATGAGCAACCCCCAGCAGCTGCGGTACAGCAAGGAGCACGAGTGGCTGTCGGCCCTCGAGGACGGCGTGGCCACGGTCGGTATCACCGAGTTCGCGGCCAACGCGCTCGGCGACGTCGTCTACGCCCAGCTCCCGGCGGTCGGTGACACGGTGACCGCGGGCGAGACCTGCGGTGAGCTGGAGTCGACCAAGTCGGTCAGCGACCTGTACTCGCCGGTGACCGGCGAGGTCACCGAGGCCAACCAGGACGTCGTGGACGACCCGGCGCTGGTGAACTCCGCCCCCTTCGAGGGCGGCTGGCTGTTCAAGGTGCGCGTCGCGGAGGAGCCGAAGGACCTGCTCTCCGCCGACGAGTACTCCGAGTTCTCCGGCAACTGAGACCCAAGGGACCCCCTGATGTCGCTTCTCAACTCCTCCCTCCACGAGCTGGACCCGGACGTCGCCGCCGCTGTCGACGCCGAGCTCCACCGCCAGCAGTCCACCCTCGAGATGATCGCTTCGGAGAACTTCGCTCCGGTCGCGGTCATGGAGGCGCAGGGCTCCGTCCTCACCAACAAGTACGCCGAGGGCTACCCCGGCCGCCGCTACTACGGCGGCTGCGAGCACGTCGACGTGGTCGAGCAGATCGCGATCGACCGGATCAAGGCGCTCTTCGGCGCCGAGGCCGCGAACGTCCAGCCGCACTCCGGTGCGCAGGCGAACGCCGCCGCGATGTTCGCGCTGCTGAAGCCGGGCGACACGATCATGGGCCTGAACCTGGCCCACGGCGGTCACCTGACCCACGGCATGAAGATCAACTTCTCCGGCAAGCTCTACAACGTGGTCCCGTACCACGTCGACGAGACCGGCGTCGTGGACATGGCCGAGGTCGAGCGCCTCGCCAAGGAGTCCAAGCCGAAGCTGATCGTGGCCGGCTGGTCCGCGTACCCCCGTCAGCTCGACTTCGCCGCGTTCCGCCGCATCGCGGACGAGGTCGGCGCGTACCTGATGGTCGACATGGCCCACTTCGCGGGCCTGGTGGCCGCGGGTCTGCACCCCAACCCGGTGCCGCACGCCCATGTCGTCACGACCACCACGCACAAGACCCTCGGCGGTCCGCGCGGTGGCGTCATCCTGTCGACGCAGGAGCTCGCCAAGAAGATCAACTCGGCGGTCTTCCCCGGTCAGCAGGGCGGCCCGCTGGAGCACGTGATCGCGGCCAAGGCCGTCTCCTTCAAGGTGGCGGCGACCGAGGAGTTCAAGGAGCGCCAGCAGCGCACCCTGGACGGCGCCCGCATCCTCGCCGAGCGCCTGGTCCAGCCGGACGTCACCGAGGTCGGCGTCTCCGTCCTGACCGGCGGCACGGACGTGCACCTGGTCCTGGTGGACCTTCGCAACTCCGAGCTGGACGGCCAGCAGGCCGAGGACCGCCTCCACGAGGTCGGCATCACGGTCAACCGGAACGCCGTTCCGAACGACCCGCGCCCCCCGATGGTCACATCGGGCCTGCGGATCGGTACGCCGGCGCTGGCGACCCGCGGTTTCCAGGCCGAGGACTTCACCGAGGTCGCGGAGATCATCGCCTCCGCGCTGAAGCCGGCCTACGACGCCGACGACCTGAAGGCCCGCGTGATCGCGCTGGCCGAGAAGTTCCCGCTGTACCCCGGCCTCAAGTAGGTCACCCGCAGTTTGCACGTCGGGTGGGGGCACCGCGCACACTGAACAGTGAGCACGGTGCCCCCACCCTTGTCCCCGCGCTCTTCGGGCCCACCGGCCCGGCCCGCACCACCCGGCAGACAACGGCGTCTACCAACCCCTTAGGAGTCATCCCGTGGCCATCTCGGTCTTCGACCTCTTCTCGGTCGGCATCGGCCCGTCCAGCTCCCACACGGTCGGCCCGATGCGCGCGGCGCGCATGTTCGCCCGCCGCCTCAAGAACGAGGGCCTGCTGGCCCACACCGCGTCGATACGCGCGGAGCTGTACGGCTCGCTCGGCGCGACCGGCCACGGCCACGGCACCCCCAAGGCCGTCCTGCTCGGCCTGGAGGGCGAGTCCCCCCGTACCGTCGACGTCGAGGGCGCCGACAGCCGGGTCGAGGAGATCCGCTCCACGGGGCGCATCAGCCTCCTCGGCATGCACGACATCCCCTTCGACACCGACGAGCAGCTGGTCCTGCACCGCCGCAAGGCGCTGCCGTACCACGCCAACGGGATGACGATCTTCGCGTACGACCACGAGGGCGCGCTCCTCCTGGAGAAGACGTACTACTCGGTCGGCGGCGGCTTCGTCGTCGACGAGGACGCGGTCGCCGGCGAGGACCCGATCGTCCCGGACGACACCGTCCTCAAGCACCCCTTCCGCACCGGTGACGAGCTGCTGCGGCTCGCCCGCGAGACGGGCCTGTCCATCTCCTCCCTCATGCTGGAGAACGAGAAAGCCTGGCGCACCGAGGACGAGATCCGCACCGGCCTCCTGGAGATCTGGCGTGTCATGCAGGCCTGCGTCGCGCGCGGCATGGCCACCGAGGGCATCCTGCCGGGTGGTCTGAAGGTCCGCCGCCGTGCCGCGAACTCGGCCCGCCAGCTGCGCGCCGAGGGCGACCCGCAGGCCAACGCGATGGAGTGGATCACCCTCTACGCGATGGCCGTCAACGAGGAGAACGCCGCGGGCGGCCGCGTCGTCACCGCACCGACCAACGGCGCCGCGGGCATCATCCCCGCCGTCCTGCACTACTACATGAACTTCGCCGCGGGCGGCTGCACCGAGGCCGAGAAGGACGACAGCGTCGTCCGCTTCCTGCTGGCCGCCGGAGCGATCGGCATGCTCTTCAAGGAGAACGCCTCCATCTCCGGCGCCGAGGTCGGCTGCCAGGGCGAGGTCGGATCCGCCTGCTCGATGGCCGCGGGCGCCCTCGCCGAGGTCCTCGGCGGCTCCGCCGAGCAGGTGGAGAACGCCGCCGAGATCGGCATGGAGCACAACCTGGGCCTGACCTGCGACCCGGTGGGCGGCCTCGTGCAGATCCCGTGCATCGAGCGCAACGGCATGGCGGCCGTGAAGGCCGTCACGGCCGCCAAGATGGCGCTGCGCGGCGACGGCAGCCACAAGGTCTCCCTCGACAAGGTCATCAAGACCATGAAGGAGACGGGTGCGGACATGAGCGTGAAGTACAAGGAGACGGCCCGCGGCGGACTCGCGGTGAACATCATCGAGTGCTAGGCACATAAGCCCTGACCAGTGCGTTCACACCTTTTCAGTACGGTCACGGCCTTCCCTGCTCACGCAGCGGAACGTCCCCGGGACAGCCGTGAAAGTCCCGTCGGCGCCGCTCGGCCACGAGGGGGCCGAGTGATTGCACGGCACCCGGCACCGGCGTCCTGACCTCCTCTTATGGCACAACAATCGTGCGAGCAGCGCGTGGCGTCGTGTTCCCCGACGCCACGCGGGTGAGCATGTGCGGACCCAGCCCTCCTCCCGCACCGAGGCGATGCGATGCCCGACCGCGCCAACCCCGTCCGCCCCGAGAGCGTCGCACCAGGGCGGATCACGCGGCACCGTCCGCCGGAGCATTCGCTGTTCAGCGGCATCTACGGACTGGTGCTGGCCAGCGCTCTGGTGGCCGCGCTGGACGCGACGGGCGAGAAGGCCGATCCCGGTCAGGACGCGTTGTGGGTACTGCTCACCGCGCTGGCATCGAGCGCCGCCCATGGGTACGCGCACGTCATCGCCCGGCGTGCTTCGGGCGACGGGGCAGCCACCACGAGCAGAGTGCGGTTGGTGCTCGCCGAGTGGCCGCTGGTCGCCGCGGTGCTGCCCACGGTGGCGATACTGCTTGCCGCAGTAGCCGGGTGGTGGGCAGAGGCCACGGCTGTGGACGTGGCCCTGCTGTTCAACACCGTCGCCCTGTTCGGCTGGGGCGCCGCGGCCGCCCGCAACGCCGGGTACGGATGGCTGTCCTCGTGCCGGGCAGGAGCCATGGACATGCTGATCGGCCTCATGATCATTGTCGCGAATTCCCTGATCAAGTAGGCAGGCATCGGAAGGGGCCGTCGCAAACCTGCTTGCTGTGGGTACCGGCCTGAACGTCGACCACAAGGAGACGGCCCGAGGCGGACTCGCGGTGAACATCATCGAGTGCCAGGAGCACGGGCCGGCCCGGGCGTCAGTCGAAACAGCCGGTCTTCGCCCCGTCCGCCTCGGATCCGACTTCTATCTCGAATCCGGAGCCCGAGTCGAACTCCGGTCCGGCCTCGTAGCCGTGCTCGATCTTCAGCTGGCGGGCCGAGGTGAACTGCACGGTCAGCAGGAGGGCATCACCGTCCCCGCCCTTGGTGAAGCACAGTCCCGCCGTCGTCTCGGGACTGCTCAGGCCTTCCGGTGCGGACTGCAGGCGCCAGCCGTCCGCCTCGGCGGTGGCGCGGTAGAAGTCCACCACCTCCTGCCGGGGGCCGGGGAAGACGTAGATGCGTTCGGCGTGCAGCCAGGCGTCGCCACTGTCGTCGATGCAGCCCGCGGGCTCCGGGGCGAGGCCCTTGGGAACGGTCGCCCCCGCCGGAACGGATTCCAGGACCGGCTGGGATCGCAGCGCCTTCACGCGTGTCGCCGTGTCGTCACAGGTGTTGAAGGGGGAGAGCGCGGAACAGCCGCTCACGCCGGTGGCGAGCAGGGCGGTGGCCAGGAGCAGTGCGCCGGGGAGGGCGGGCGGCCGGGTGGGGTGTTTCCGGGGCGGCACGGGTCTCCCGAGGGTCGTGGGTCGGCGGGCTTCACGGTCCGGTGGGGACCAGCAGCCGGAGCGGGGAAAGCGAGGCTACGACAGTGCCGAACCGTGCTGACACGGCGCCCAACCTCAGAAGCCCCCTAAGCGCTCATAGATGAGCAGCTGTTCGCCGTGATCATGCAATTTCGGTCACAAGTGGCTTCCCTCTGTCGCCCACAAGGGGTTCACTTGACGTGACGCATGGTGACGCGGTCGCCCCACCGGCTCGCGGATCCGGCTCCGATGTCCAGGCCCCTGGCAGAGGAAGGAGGACCGCGACGGTCGCCTCACCTCGTACGGTGACCCTCTGGCCAGAGCCGGTCGGTGCACAGTGTCCGCCCAGGCGGGCCGGCACCTGTACGTCGCGCCGATGAAATCCCCGCTCCCATCCTTCATTCGCAGCATTCTCGACGAGGGGCACCAATGAGCCAGATTGTTTTACCGGTGTTTCATATGCCGTTCCAGAGCGCAGGGTGTAACCCAGGTGTGGAGGAAACGAAGAAGGCCGCCTGGGAATGGGCGGATGCGAACGGTCTGGCCCTGACTCCGGTCGCCCGCAAGAAGATGCTCCGAACCCGCCCCGAACTCTGGATATCCCTGATATTCCCTGAGGCCTCGCAGAAGCATCTCGATCTCTTCTGCCAGTGGCTCTTCTGGGCGTTCCTCGTCGACGACGAGTTCGACGACGGACCGGCCGGACGCGACCCGCACATGTGCGAGGAGGCGATCGCCCGCCTGGTGGACGTCCTGGACGGCGCCGAACCGCACGGCCCCATGGAGCGCGCACTGCACGGCCTGCGCGAGCGGACCTGCCTGGGCAGGTCACCCGTCTGGATCCGGCAGTTCCGCCGAGACACCGTGTCCTGGCTGTGGACCTACTACGCGGAGGCCGTCGAACGCGCCGCCGGACAGGTGCCGAGCCGGGCCGACTTCGTGAAGCACCGCCGCGACTCGGTGGCGATGCAGCCCTTCCTGGACCTCCATGAGATCACCGCGGGGATCGATCTCCCGGAATCGGCCCGCAGCCTTCCCGCATACATCGCACTGCGGAACGCGGTGACCGACCACTCGGGTCTGTGCAACGACATCTGCTCCTTCGAGAAGGAAGCAGTTCTCGGTTACGAGCACAATGCTGTCCGCCTCATTCAGCGGGACCGCAGGTCCACTCTCCAGGAGGCTGTCGACGAGGCCGGAATTCAACTGGCACGCATCGCCGAGCGAGTTCAGCGTGCCGAAAAGGAACTGGCCGAGGAAATAGAGGCCGCGGGTATCGACGGACAGACGCGCGCGGCACTGGAGCGCTGTGCGCGGGACTATCGCGGTCTGGTCCGCGGCGACTTCGACTACCACGCGCGCGCCGAGCGTTATACGCGTCCTGATCTGGTCGAGGTCGACCGGCGCGAGACGCTGTCCCAGTACTTCGCCGCCTGAGGGCGTACGCGCCACGACAGGGCCCGAGGATCCCGGCAGCGGGGTCCCCGGGCCCTGTCGGCCGTGATCGGGGCGGGCTCCACCATGCCGTGACGGGACGCGGCCGAGCGGGGACGATCACCGGACCACCGGCCGCACCGGTCACAATCGGCCAGATCCGTCAGGCTCCGCCGACGAGTCGGCCCCCGCGTCACCGGCCGGGGGCCCACCGCACTCAGCCCTTGTTCTGAACGGCCCAGAACTCTTCGAACGTGAGCTGTCCGTCACCGTTCGCGTCATGCGCGTTGATGATCGCCTGCGCCACCGTCTCGGTGACGAACGGGTCGCCGAGCTGCGCCATGGCGCTCTTGTACTCGACCGCCGTGATCAGGCCGTCGCCGTTCTGGTCGAACTGCTCGAATGCCTTGCGCGCCGACTCGATGTCCGCCACTGTCCCGCCCCTTCGTAAAGCGTTGCTGACGTGGTCAGATTATCGGGCGGAAATCCGGCGCGGTGCGGCGGCCGGTCGGTGATCATGGAGGCATGGCCGACACGCTTGCCCAAATCCTCGCCGCGGCGGCGCGCGGGGCGTTTCCCGCGCCGGACGGCACCACCACCATCGTGGAACAGCCGAGCGTCCGCGACGCCGGTGTGCTCGCGCTGACCGCGCACTCGGTGGTGTTCACCGACGAGGATCCTCGATGGATACGGTCCACGCTGGCCGCCACCCCGGCCGACGCGCTGGGCGCCACCATGAACCCGCACTTCCTGTGCGCGCTGCTGGCCCGCACCGGACGCCGGACGAACACCATCGATCTGCTGACGGTCGCCGACGCGCTGCCGGGCGGCCCGGAACTGCCCCTGCGGGAGATCCAGGACCCCGAGCACCCCCGGGTGGCGCGGGCGATGGAGTACCGGGACGAGGTACGCGTCTGGGCCGCGGACGGCGGTGTGGTGCTGCTGGGCCGAGGGGTCGCCGGGCACTGGGAGACCGCGATCGAGGTGGACGAGGCGGCACGCGGCCGGGGGCTCGGGGCGCGGCTGGCGCGGGCGGCCCGGCAGCTGGTGCCGGACCCGTTCGTGTGGTCGCAGCAGTCGCCGGGCAACGCGCGCAGCGTACGGACGTTCCAGGCGGCGGGGTTCAGGCCGGTGGGCTCGGAGGCGCTGCTGATCCCGGGGTAGTGCCGATCCGGACGGTGCGGTCGGGCCCGGGGTGGTGCCGGGCCCGACGGTGCGGTCAGCGAAAGACGCCGGTGTGGCCGAGCGAGTAGCGGCCCGGCTGCGGGTAGACGGCCAGCCCGTGCGGCCCGCTGCCGACCGGGATCCTGGCCAGCTGCTTGCCGCTGGTGGTGTCGATCGCGTACACCTCGGCGTCGTAACGCCCGGACAGCCAGAGCACCTTGCCGTCCGCCGATACGCCGCCCATGTCCGGGCTGCCGCCGTCGGGCAGGTGCCACTTCTTGGTGAGCTCCTTCTTCCCGAAGTCGAAGACGGAGACGGAACCCTCGCCCCGGTTGGAGATGTACATCTCCTTGGAGTCCCGGCTGACATAGAGCCCGTGGCAGCCCTTGCCGGTGGGCAGCAGCTTCGGGGTGGTGAACTTCTTCCCGTCGAGCACCCACATGCCGTGCGCCATCATGTCGGCGATGTAGAAGGTCGATCCGTCCGGGGAGATCTTCACGTCCTGCGGCATGGCTCCCTGCATCGGCAGCTTCTGCTGTCCGACGACCTCCATCTTCTCCGTGTCGACCTTGAGGAGTTCGCCGGAGAACTCGCAGGAGACGATGAAGTACCGCCCGTCCGCCGAGAAGTCCGCGTGGTTGACGCCCGAGCAGCTCACCGGGACGGTCTTGGCCCGGTCCATGGTCTTCGGGTCGCGGAAGACCAGTTCGCGGTCGAGCGAGGCCATGACGACGGCGTACTTGCCGTTCGGGGTGAAGTAGAGGTTGTACGGGTCGGAGACCTCGAGCGTACGGCCGGTCTTCCCGGTGGCCGGGTCGATGGCGGTGAGGCTGTCGCCCACGTCGTTGTTGACCCAGAGCGTCTTCAGGTCCCAGGAGGGGACGACGTGCTGGGGCTGTTGGCCCACGGGGATGGTCTCGATGACCTTGTACGTCGCGGGGTCGATCACGGACACGGTGTTGGAGTTGGTGTTGGGGACGTACACCCGGGACGGGAAGTCCTTGACGGCCGGTGACAGCATTCCCGCGCGGTCGGCGGCGTAGACGTCCTTGGGGTCGAGGACGGGTGGCATCCCCGGCAGTCCCGGCGGGGTCGCGGCCCGTTCCGGCTCGGCCTGTCGTGCGGCGGCCTCGGTGCGGGAGGGCCGGGCGGGGTCCGCGGGCGCCTGGCAGGCGGCGAGAGCCGCGACGAGTACGCCCCCGGCCAGGGCCGTGGCTGTGGTGGTGCGCAGGGAGGGAAGCATCAGGTCAGCAGCTCCGTCGTGGTCACCGCGCGCAGTTGGCGCCGGCCGATTTCGTTGAGGAGGAGGGGCAGTGCGGCGACGGTGTCCCGGTAGCCGAAGTGCAGGCTCACCACGGATCCGTTGCGGAGTTCGCCTGCGACCTTGCGGGTGACGGCGGCGACGCCCGGCGAGGTGAAGTCGAGCGAGTCCACGTCGTAGGCGAGGACGTGTGTGTAGCCGGCCCGGCGGGCGAGGTCCTGGACGAGGGGGGTGGCGTACTGGGCGCGCGACGGGCGGAACCAGGTGCCGATGGAGCCGGTGAGGCGGCGCAGCCGCTGGGCGCAGCCGGTGATCTCGGCGTACGCCTGCGCTTCGTCCATCGCGTTGATGTCGAGGTGGCGCTGGGTGTGGTTGCCGAGGTCGTGGCCGCCGTCGAGGATCCGGCGTGCCATCGCGGGGTGTTCGTCGAGCCAGCTCCCGACGGCGAGGACGGTGAGCCGGGCTCCGGCCCGTTCGGCCTCGGCGAGGACGGTGCGTGCGAGGACGGGGTCGCCCTGGCCGTGGAAGGTGAGGGCGACACGGTTACGGTCGCGCGGGCCGTGCTCGATCTGGACCGGCCGGCCGGGGAAACGGTGCGGGGCGGGGGCAGGGGGGACGGCGCCGCGGGACTGCTGGGGCTCGTGGCCCTTCTGCGGAGCGTGGACAGGGGTGGCGTCCCGCGCACAGCCTGCGGCGGCGGAACCGGCCAGGAGGACGCCCGCTGTCGCGCGCAGGGCGATGCGCCGGGGAACCGGTGTCCTGCGACCGTTCATGGCCGTCCACCTCGCGGGGTTCGGTTCGGGTGCTGATTCCCCGAGACCCGAGACACAGTAGGGCGAGATGAGCGGAATGCGATGATTGACGCATTTTAAAGATGATCAATGAATCACCCGTCGAAACCCATACTCATGCAAAGAAAGCCAGGCCAGTGACTCATCACACCTGTGATTCAGAAGCTTAATATGACTATTCGGCACGGTTTGACCGGTTTACCGTTTTGGCGGCAGGGTCGCCCGTCTGCCATAGTCGAGGACACGACCTCCTCCGACCCGAGCCAGGTCCCGAGAGCGGCCGTGGACACACCCCCCATTCCACGGCCCCCACAGAAGCCCCCGACGCGCCGCACCACGGCCGACCGGGGGCTTCTGTACGTTCCGGCGGCCGGCCCCGCCATCGGGCGGCCCAGCCATCGGGCCTCAGCGGTCGGAGGTGCGCATCTCGAACCAGGTGGTCTTGCCGCGGGGCAGGAGATCCACGCCCCAGCGGTCGGAGAGCTTGTCGACGAGGAAGAGCCCCCGCCCGCTGATGTCCATCTCCCGGACGGGCATCAGACACGGCAGCCCGCGCGAGGGGTCCCGCACCTCGATCCGGATCCAGCCCCGCCGGCGCAGCATCCGCAGCCCGAAGACCCGCGCCCCGGTGTGCCGCACCGCGTTGCCGACGAGCTCGGAGACGAGCAGTACGGCGTGTTCCGAGGTCTGCGGAGGCAGCGCCCACTGACGCAGCATCACGCACGAGGTGAGCCGGCGGGCGGTGGCCGCGGACTCCGGGCGCGAGGGCAGCCGCACTTCGTCCTCCGTCGGATTTCCGAACAACTCCAGCGCCTTGAACGCCTGTTCGTCATCGACGGCCGGCATCCAGCGTGCCGCGGTCGCGCTGCTGCGCGGTCGCGGCTGTTCCACACCCTCCAGGCCCGCCATGCCCACCATCATGGCCGCACCGAGCGCTCCCTGTGACCGTTCCTGCGGAATCCCCTCACCGGAATCCACCATTCCGAGAGGGCGGTTTGACATATGCCAGGGGCAGAACGTCACCTCCGGCAGCCAGGGTGAGCTGCGTCGACGCGGCTTCGTCGGGTAATTGCACAGAGGGGACGCACACCGGACCTTAAGGCTCTCTTAAGGTCCGGCTAATCCGCCCGCACGGATGAACGCACGCCCCTGTGTACCCAACTGGCTTCCGGTCAGAGGAACTTGGCCTTGCCCGGGCCCTCCTCCACAAAGCTGCGCATACCGCGCTCCCGGTCCTCGGTGGCGAACAGACCGGCGAACCAGTTCCGCTCGATCGTCAGCCCGGTGTCGATGTCCGTCTCGAGGCCCGCGTCGACGGACTCCTTCGCGGCGCGCAGCGCCAGTGCGGGCCCCTGGGCCAGCCGGGCGGCCCAGGCGTGCGCCTGCTCGTACACCTCGGCGGCGGGCACCACACGGTCCACCAGGCCGATCCTCAGGGCCTCCTCGGCCTTGACATGACGGCCCGTGAAGATCAGGTCCTTGGCCCTGGACGGACCGACCAGCCGGGCGAGCCGCTGGGTGCCGCCGGCGCCCGGGATCAGCCCGAGCAGGATCTCGGGCTGGCCGAGCTTGGCGTTGTCCGCGGCGATCCTGAAGTCGGCGCAGAGCGCCAGTTCGCAGCCGCCGCCCAGCGCGTACCCGGTGACGGCCGCGACGACGGGCTTGGGAATCCGCGCCACGGCGGTGAACGAGTCCTGCAGGGCCTTGGAGCGCACGATCATCGCCGTGTGGTCCATCGCCTGCATCTCCTTGATGTCCGCGCCCGCCGCGAACACCTTCTCGCCGCCGTAGAGGATCACGGCACGCACGTCGTCGCGCCGGGTCGCCTCCTCGGCGAGCTCGCGCAGCCGGTCCTGGGTGGCGACGTCCAGGGCGTTCATCGGCGGCCGGTCCAGCCGGATCGTGCCGACGTTGTCGCTTACTTCGAGGGTTACGGTCATGGAAGGCAGGTTAACCACGACTAACGCCGACGGGCCCGGTGCCGTTGGTCACAGCATCGGGCCCGTCCCATGCGCGGGGGGCGGCGGGAGGACCTAAGCGGTCCACTCCGACCAGTCCATGTTCCAGCCGTTGAGGCCGTTGTCCGGCTGGATCACCTTGTCCTTGGAGTTCTTCACGACGACGACGTCACCGATCAGCGAGTTGTCGAAGAACCAGGCGGCCGGGGTCTTGCCGTCCCAGGCGCCGCGTACGTCGCGCAGACCGACACATCCGTGGCTGGTGTTGGTCGAGCCGAAGATGCTCGACGCGCCCCAGTAGTTGCCGTGGATGAAGGTGCCCGACGTGGACAGCCGCATCGCGTGGGGCACGTCCTTGATGTCGTACTCACCGCCGAAGCCGACGGTGTCACCGTTCATCCGGGTCACCTTGAGCTTCTCGCTGATGACCATCTGCCCGTTGTACGTGGTCGTCGACGGGGCGCCCGCGGAGATCGGGATGTCCTTGATCTGCTTGCCGTCGCGGACCACCTTCATCCGCTTGGAGCTCGCGTCGACGGTGGAGACCTGGCTGCGGCCGATGGTGAACTTCACGGTCTTGGCCTGCTTGCCGTAGACCCCCGGCCGTCCCTCGACGCCGTCGAGGTCGAGGCGCAGCGTCACCTTGGTGCCCGCGGCCCAGTAGTCCTCCGGGCGGAAGTCGAGGCGGTCGTTGCCGAACCAGTGGGGCTCGACCGGCACGGCGGGCTCCGCCGTGACCTTGATCGCCCGCTCCACCGCGGCCGGGTCGGTGATGCCCCGGGTGAAGTGGATCGACACCGGCATGCCGACGCCGACGGTCGAGCCGTCCTCGGGCGTGTACTGCCCGATGAAGGTGTTCTGGGGGACGAGCGTGGTGAAGGTGGTGTCCTTCGCCGACTGACGGCCCTTCGTGTCCTTGGCGACCGCGTGCACCGTGTACTTGGTCGCGGCGGCCAGATGCCGGTCGGGCACCCAGTTGAGGCCGTCGGCGGATATCTTGCCCTCGACCGCGTTGCCCTTGGGGTCGGCGACCTTGACCGTGCTCAGCTTGCCCTGGGCGGCCGAGACCTTCAGCGCCCCGCTCGTCGCCACGTCATCGGCGCCGTCCTTGGGTGCGATGGTCACCACCGCCTGCGAGGCGCTGGTGTCGTCGACCTTCGCGCCCGCTCCCTTGCCGTCCTTCGCCCCGTCGGCGTCGCCGCCCCCGCCGCATGCCGTCACCAGCAACAGCAGCACACCCAGTACCAGTGCGAGAAGTCCGGGGGTCCCACGCCCACGCCGTCCTCTGCCCGCCCCGGCCGATGCCCCCGATATCGGCTGCCCGTTCAATGTGCTCGTCTCCCCTCGCACGGCCTGGCCCCGCCATGGCCCGCACCCCCGCGCGCCGTACGTGCACGCTCGGCGCAAGATAATCACACCGGGCGCCGGGAGAACTCCTCCGGAATGTCACCGTTCCGTCCCAAGTCACGCAGCCCCGACCCCCGGTGGTCCCGGAGACCGCGTCTCCGGGACCTGCGCAGGTCGGACCGGGGATCAGCGCAGTGCCGAACCGGCCTTCCACCGGTCCCATCCGAGGTTCCACCCACCGAGCCCGTTGTCCGGAGCGACCGTCGTGTCGGCGGAGTTGATCACCTCGACGACATCGCCCACGAGCGTCCGCTCGAAGAACCATCCGGCCGGGGTGTCCGAGCTGCCGCCCTTCACGTCGCGCAGGCCGATACAGCCGTGGCTGGTGTTGTCGTTGCCGAAAATGTCGGGGGTTTCCCAGTAGTTGCCGTGCAGGAAGGTCCCCGACTTGGTCAGCCGGATGGCGTGCGGTACGTCCTTGATGTCGTACTCGCCGCCGAAGCCGACGGTGCGGCTGTCCATCCGGGTCACCTCGTGCAGCTCGGAGACCACCATCTTCCCGTTGTACGTGGTCGTCTTCTTCGCGCCCGCGGTGATGGGCACCGTACTGACGAGCTCGCCGTCGCTGCGTACCTCCATGGTGTGGTTCCGGGCGTCGACCACGGACGTCTGCGACCTGCCGACCCGGAAGGTGACCTTCTTCTTCTGGCTGCCGTACACGCCGGGCGCACCCTCGACATCGCGCAGCCCCACATCCACGGTGACCTGCGTGCCGGCTTTCCAGTACGTGGCCGGGCGGAAGTCGAGGCGGTCCTTCCCGAACCAGTGGCCGACCACCTCGGTCTCGGGTTCCGCGGTGATCCTGATGGCCTTCTCCACCGCGGCCCGGTGCTCGACCGGCCGGTTGAAGTCGAAGGAGACGATCATTCCGGTGCCCACCGTGGACCGGTTCTCCGGCTTGAAGTAGCCGATGAAGCGGTCCTCGGGTACGAGGGTCGTGAAGGTGGTGTTGCGGGCCGAGCGCCGGCCGTCCCCGTCGACGGCGACCGCCTCCACGCTGTACTTCCCCGCCAGTCCGAGCCGGTACCCGCCGTCCCGGGGCGCCCACGACCGGCCGTCCTTCGCGATCAGGCCCCGCACCTCCTCCCGTTCCGCGTCCTGAATCCGTGTCACCTTGACCCGTTCGAGCCATCCGTCGGGGACGGTGACCTCGATCCGGCTCCTGGCTCCGACGTTCTCGGCGCCGTCCTTGGGGACGATCCGGATGACGTCGTCGGGGGATCGGTTGTCCCCGAAGAACGACGTGCCCCCGCTGCAGCCGGTCAGTACGGCCAGCACGGTGAGCAGTCCTGCCCATGTCAGCACGGCGGCCGAACCCGCCCGTGCTCTCTTCGCTACGTGGTTCACGTCCCCCCAACGACAAGGGGAGGGCGGGGGAAACGTGAGTGCGGGCCCCGCCGTGGGCAGAACAGAGGGGGAGGACCACACCGGGAGGGCCGCGGCCGGGACGCCGTGCGCCCTGTCTGCGGTGCCGCCTCCGACGAGCCGCGGGAGGCCGAGAGGTGTCGAGCACAGCCGAGCAGGAGGAAGCGTCACCGACGATCGGGAGGGTGGTGGAGCGCGGACCGGCGGTACGGAAGGAGCCGGCCGGACCACCCGTATGGCCGGGTGCCCCGATGCCGCTCGGAGCCCGGTTCCGGGTCGGTCCGGACGGAGTCGCGGGCACCAACTTCGCCCTCTGGGCCGGCGGGGCGGAGGCCGTCGAGCTCTGTCTCTTCGATGCGCAGGGCCGTGAGACACGGCTGCCCCTGACCGAACTCACCCATGAGATCTGGCACGGTTTCGTCCCCGGCGTACGGGCCGGACAGCGTTACGGCTACCGGGTGCACGGCCGCTGGGACCCCTGGACCGGCGCCCGCTGGAACGCGGCGAAACTGCTCCTCGACCCGTACGCCCGGGCGGTGGACGGTTCGTTCACCCTGCCGCCCGAGGTGTACGGCCATGTGAGGGACTGGCCGCAGCAGCATGTCGCCGACACCGTGCGCGACGACCGGGACTCGGCGCCGTACGTGCCCAAGGGCGTCGTCGTGCACGACGACGACGACTGGGTGGAGGACCGCAGGCCCAAGACCCCGTGGGCGGACTCGGTCATCTACGAACTGCACGTGCGCGGTTTCACCAAGCTCCACCCGGACATCCCGCCGGAGCTGCGGGGCACCTACGCCGGGCTCGCCCACCCCGCCGCCGTCGGCCACCTCCAGCGGCTCGGCGTGACGGCCGTGGAGCTGCTCCCCGTCCATCAGTTCGCCCACGAGGACCATCTGCTGCGGCGCGGGCTGCACAACTACTGGGGCTACAACTCGATCGGCTACTTCGCGCCGCACGCGGGTTACGCGGCGAGCGGCACGGCGGGCGGACAGGTCGGCGAGTTCAAGAAGATGGTGCGCGCCCTGCACGACGCCGGGATCGAGGTGATCCTCGACGTGGTCTACAACCACACCGCGGAGGCGGGCGAGCTCGGCCCGATGCTGTCCCTGCGCGGCATCGACAACCGCGGCTACTACCGCCTCCAGCCGGACGCCCGCCGCTACGCGGACTACACCGGCTGCGGCAACACCCTGCACGTGGTGCAGCCGCAGGTGCTCCGCCTGATCACCGACTCGCTGCGCTACTGGGTGACGGAGATGGGCGTCGACGGCTTCCGCTTCGACCTGGCGGCGGCCCTGGCCCGTTCGATGCACGACGTCGACATGCTCTCCCCCTTCCTCGCGGTGATCGCCCAGGACCCGGTCCTGCGCCGGGTCAAGCTCATCGCCGAACCGTGGGACGTCGGCAACGGCGGCTACCAGGTGGGCGCCTTCCCTCCGCTGTGGACCGAGTGGAACGACCGCTACCGCGACGCCGTACGGGACTTCTGGCGCGGCGCGCTGCCGGACGTACGCGACATCGGCTACCGGCTCACGGGATCGAGCGACCTGTACGCCTGGGGCGGCAGACGCCCGTACGCCTCCGTCAACTTCGTCACCGCCCACGACGGTTTCACCCTGCGCGACCTGGTCACCTACGAGCACAAGCACAACGAGGCCAACGGTGAGGGCAACCGTGACGGCACGAACGACAACCGCGCCTGGAACTGCGGCGCGGAGGGCGAGAGCGACGATCCCGGAATCAACGCCCTGCGCCGCCGCCAGCTGCGCAACCTGCTCACCACGCTGCTCCTCTCGACGGGGGTGCCGATGCTCGTGGCGGGCGACGAGATGGGCCGTACGCAGGGCGGAAACAACAACGCGTACTGCCAGGACAACGAGATCGGCTGGCTGGACTGGTCGCTCCTCGACCGGCCGGAGTGGCGGGAGCTGACCGAGCTGACCTCCAGGGTGCTGGCCCTGCGCCACGCCCATCCGGTACTGCGCCGCCGCGCCTTCTTCGCCGGGACCCCCCAGGCCCCCGACGGGCTGCGGGACCTGGCGTGGTTCACCCCGCAGGGCGCGGAGATGACGGAGGGGGACTGGTACGCACCGGCCGCGACGCTCGGCCTCTACCTCTCCGGGCGCGACATCCCGGGCCGGGACGCCAGGGGCGAGCAGATCACCGACGACAGCTTCCTGGCGGTCCTGCACGCCGGGCACACCCCGTGCGACTTCCACCTGCCGGGAGCGCCCTGGGCGCGGTCGTACGAACTGCTCCTGGACACCTCCCGGGAGGACCAGTCCACGGCCCCCGGCACGGTCCACGGGGGCGGTACGACGCTGACGGTGCCGGGGAGGTCGGTGCTGCTGCTGCGGGTGACGGGGTGAGGGAGCGGCTCAGCCGAGGATGCCCCGCTCGTAGGCGACGGCGACGGCGGCGGCGCGGTCCTTGGCACCCAGTTTGGCGAAGACATGGGTGAGGTGGGTCTTCACGGTCGCCTCGCTGATGAACAGCTCGGCCGCGATCTCGCGGTTGGACGTCCCCCTGGCCACGAGGCACAGCACCTCGCGCTCGCGCGCGGACAGCGACTCGTGGCCGGGAGCGGCCGGCGTGCGCACCCGCGCGACGAGCCGGGACGCCACGGCCGGCGAGAGCACGGTGCGGCCGTCGGCGGCGGCACGGACCGCGGTGAAGAGTTCGTCGCGTGGCGCGTCCTTGAGGAGGTAGCCGGTCGCGCCCGCCTCGATCGCCGGCAGGGTGTCGGAGTCGGTGTCGTACGTGGTCAGGACGAGCACCTTGGACCGGGCGCCGAGCCGGGTCAGTTCGGCGATGGCGGCCACTCCCCCGCCGCCCGGCATCCGAAGGTCCATCAGGACGACGTCGGGGTCCAGCCGGGTGGCGAGCTCGACTGCGGCCACCCCGTCGGCCGCCTCACCGAGCACGTCGAAGCCGGGGGCGGAGGCGAACATGCCCCGCAGGCCGTCGCGGACGACGGGGTGGTCGTCGACGACGAGGAGGGTGATGACGCGTGCGGTGTCCGTGGCCTCAGTCATGTCGGGCCCACCGTACTGTCCGTCAGCCACGGTGGACCAGGGGCACTCTGGCGCTGACCGCGGTGCCCAGTCCGGGTTCGGACTCCACCGTGACCGTGCCCGCGATCCGTTCGGCGCGGGACCGCATCCCGCCGAGGCCGAATCCGCCGGAGCCGCTGTACGGCGGGAGCGCGTCCGGGTCGAAACCGCGGCCGTCGTCGCGTACGTCCAGGGTGATCTCGTCGCCCATGTAGGAGAGCGTGACGCCGACCCGCGACGCTCCGGCGTGCCTGGCGGCGTTGGCCAGGGACTCCTCGGCGATACGGAGCAGGGTGGCGCCGACCTCGTCGTGGAGCGGCTCGACGGCGCCCGTGACGGTGAAGCCGGCGCGCACGCCGGTGCGTTCGGCCCATCGGGTGACCGTCTTCGTGAGCGCTCCGGGCAGATCGTCGTCCTCGAGCGCGGCCGGCACCAGGTTGTGCACGGAGCGACGTGCCTCACCGAGGCTGTGCCGGGCGAGCCCGGCGGCACGGTCCAGGTGCTCGCGGGCCAGGGACGGATCGGCGTCCGCCGTGGAGGTGGCGGCCTGGAGCTGGGCGATGATTCCGGTCAGTCCCTGCGCGAGGGTGTCGTGGATCTCGGCGGCCAGCCGCCGGCGCTCGTCGGCGACTCCGGCCTCCCGTGCCTGGACGAGGAGTTGGGCGTGCAGGGCCGCGTTCTCCGCGAGGGCTTGTTCCAGCCGGGTGTTGGTGCGCTCCAGTTCGCCGATGGTCTCGGTCTGGCGCCGGGCCTTCTCGGCCTCCCGGGCGGCGAGGTTGCCGAACAGGAGGGAGAGGGAGGCATGCAGGACGAAGAGCGCGCCGAAAGCCGCCCAGTTGGTGAGGGAGACCGGTGGCATTCCGCTGCCGGACTGCGCGCCGGCCATCGTGACGGCGGTGCAGAGGAGTCCGGCGCGGACGAAGCGTCCGGGGAGCAGGACGGCCGCGTCGAAGTAGCCGATGATGGCGTAGACGGAGAAGAACGGGTTGCACCAGCAGAGGGCGAAGCCGAGCACGGTCCGCAGGACGTAGTAGGCCTGTCCGGCACGTGCCCGCGGGGCGGCCCCCGACCGGGTGCGGCCCCACCACAGTTGCAGGGCACCGGCAGCGGAGGCCAGGATCCCGGCGGCGTACAGGTCGGCGTGGGACATCCCGACGAGGCCGGATGACAGGGCGGCCATCACGACGGCGATGCCCAGGAACGTGTACGGCCCGTACCGGTAGAACTGCTCGTAGCGTTGCTCGACCGTCGTGCCGCCGCGCACCGCGACTCCCCCGTCACCCATGGACGGCAGTCTCCCCGACACCGCCTCCCGGGTCACTCCCAGCGGAAGAGCCGGGTGGCTGCCGCCCCCAGTGCCGCGGTCCACAGCGCCATCACCCCCAGGTACACCCAGTCCGGCCAGCTGCCCGAGGCCGCCTGGTCCAGTGCCTGGGAGGCGGCGCCGAACGGGGTAGCCCCGACGATCCGGCGCAGCAGGTCGGGCATGGTCTGGACGGGCACCCAGACGCCGGCGGTGAACATCATCAGGAGGTACGCCACCGACCCGACGGCCGCCGAGGCCTTGGTCGTCCGGGACAGCGCGCAGATCGTGGCGCCGAGGGCGAGGACGCAGGCGACCGCCAGGAGCAGGGCCAGCAGGTAGCCGAGGGCCTGTTCCGGCAGCCGCACCCCGAACGCGATCCGCCCGACGGCCATCGCGAGCAGGGCGGAAGCGGCGGAGGCCGCGCCGTGCAGCGCGATCTGGGCGGTCAGCAGCGCGGACGGGCGTACCGGGGTGGCGGACATCCGGCGCAGGATGCCGCGTTCGCGGTAGCCGGTGAGGATCGGCGGCATGGCCTGCAGACCGGCCATGATCATGCCGAGCAGGACGGCCACCGGTACGTACAGGTCGATGACGCTCCTCCCGCCGAGGGCGGCGTCGTCCTGTCGGAAGGACGGGATGAGCCCGAGGACCGTCAGGAGGGCCGTCGGGAAGACGAGGATCCAGAACAGGCTGCCCGGCTCCCGCAGGAAGAGACGGGTCTCCGCCCGGAGGACCGCGGCGAGCGGGCCGTTCGTTGCGGTGGTGCGCGCTGTGCTCATGGCTGTGGTCATGTCCGGGCGGCCCGTTCCGTGAGGTCGAGGAAGGCGTCGTCCAGGCTGGTTTCCAGGACGCGCAGGTGGCGTGCGGTGACGCGGTGCCGGGCCAGCAGGGAGATGACCGCGTTGGCGGTGTCGTCGTCGCCGTGGACGACGATCCCGCCGTCGGACTCCGCGACGGAGACGGAGACGGCACCGGGCAGTCCGGCGAGCTCGGTCGCCGGGAGCGGCTGCGACGGGGTGAAGGAGATGACGGTGGAGCCCGCGGTCCGGCCGATCAGCCCGGCAGGGGTGTCGAGCGCGACGAGCCGGCCCTTGTCGATCACCGCGACCCGGTCGCAGAGCCGCCGGGCCTCCTCCATGAAGTGGGTGACCAGCAGGACCGTCACCCCGCCGGCCCGGATCTCCTCGATGAGCCGCCAGGTGTCCCTGCGGGCCCTCGGGTCGAGGCCGGTGGTCAGTTCGTCGAGCACGACCACCCGTGGGTTGCCGATGAGGGCGAGGGCGATGAACAGCCGCTGCTTCTGACCGCCGGACAGCTTGGCGAAGCGGCTGTCCAGATGGCTGTCCAGCCCGAGCCGTTCGGCGAGCGACCGCCAGTCGGCGGGCTGCGGATAGAAGGCGCTGTACAGCTCGAGCGCCTCCCGCACGGTCAGCTTGGGCTGCAGTTCGCTCTCCTGGAGCTGGGCGCCGAGCAGGAGCGTCACCCGGTCGCGGTCGGCGACGGGGTCGAGTCCGGCGACCCGGACCGTGCCCGCGTCGGGGATCCTCAGTCCCTCGACACATTCGACGGTGGTGGTCTTGCCCGCTCCGTTGGGCCCGAGGATCCCGAAGATCTCCCCCTCCTCCACGGAGAAGCTCACTCCGTCGACCACGACCCGCCCCGCGTACGCCTTGCGTACCGCGTTCACTTCGATGACTGGCATACGTCGAGAATTCCGCCCCGCCCGGTGCCGCGGTATCCGCCGTCACGCTCGAACCGGCATCCGCCGATCGGTTGACGGAGGCCTCCGACCGGCGCGGAGTGTCCGGAAAACCAGATGAGCGATGTCAGTGGCGAACCATAGGCTCGCTCCTGATGCCCGAAAAACCTGCAGAGCCCACGGACCGGTCCGCCGTGCGCTCCCTCATGCGTCTGTGGCCCTATGTCCGGCCGGTGCGGATGCGCTGGCTCAGTGCCGCTCTGGTGGCGGTCCTGGCGTCGTGTCTCGGCCTGGTGATCCCCCTCGTCCTGAAGTGGATGGTGGACGGTCCCGTCGCGGACCGGGACCCGGGCGGAGTATGGCTGGGCGCGCTCTACCTGCTGCTGCTGGGGATCGCCGAGGCGGGGCTGTTCGGGCTCCGGCGATGGCTCGTGGCGCGGCCGCTGGCGGGGGTCGAGGCGTCGATGCGCGCCGATCTCTACCGGCATCTGCAACGGCTTCCGGTGGCCTTCCACGACCGCTGGCCCTCGGGGCAGCTGCTCTCGCGCGGGACCACGGATCTGATGCTGATGCGGATGTTCCTGGCTTTTCCGCTGACGTTCCTGCTGGTCAACACCACCACGATCCTGGTCGGTTTCGTCATCCTGTTCGCCCAGGACTGGTCGCTGGGGCTGGTGCTCCTGGCGCCCGCGCTGCCGCTGATGGTCCTGTGCTCGCTGTTCGAGACGAAGTACGCACTGGTGGCGCGCTCGGCACAGGACCAGGTCGGTGATCTGACGACGGTCGTCGAGGAGAGCGTGCTGGGCATCCGCATCGTGAAGGGTTTCGGCCGCAACCGCAGCCAGGCGCAGGCCTTCCGCGCGCTGGCGCAGCGGCTGCGCGGTACGGAGCTGGGCAAGGCCCGGCTGCTCGCGGGGATCTGGGCGCTCATCACCGCCATCCCGGAGCTGGCGATCGGTGCCGCGCTGGTGCTCGGCACGATCCAGGTGGCGGACGGCGAGCTGTCGGCCGGGACGCTGGTCGCGTTCCTGTCGACGGCGCTCGCGCTGCGCTGGCCGGTCGAGTCGATCGGCTTCCTGCTGGCGATGAGCCAGGAGTCCGCGACGGCCGCCGACCGCTACTTCGAGGTGATGGACGTGGCCGAGGAGCTGGACGAGGACGCCCCGGACACGGTGGCCGGCCGGGGCGGCGCGGGCATCGTCTTCGACGGGGTCGAGTTCCGCTACCCGGACGCCGAGCCCGGTTCCGTACCCGTACTGGCCCGGATCGACCTGCGGGTCCGGCCCGGCGAGACGATGGCCCTGGTGGGGGCGACCGGGTCGGGGAAGACGACGCTCACGGCGCTCGTCCCCCGGCTGCACGAGGTCTCCGGCGGGCGGATCCTGCTGGACGGCGAGGACATCGCCACGATGGGACGGCCGAGGCTGCGCGAACTCGTCTCGGTGGCGTTCGAGGAGCCGACGCTCTTCTCGGCGACCGTCGGGGAGAACGTGCTGATGGGCGCGGACGGTGCGGGTGAGGAGGAGCTGCGCCGGGCGCTCGCGGTGGCGCAGGCCGACTTCGTGTACGACCTGCCGCAGGGTGTCGACACCCAGGTGGGGGAGCAGGGGCTGAGTCTCTCCGGCGGCCAGCGCCAGCGCCTCGCACTGGCCCGCGCGGTGGTCGGCGCGCCACGGTTCCTGGTGCTCGACGACCCGCTCTCCGCCCTGGATGTGCACACGGAGGCACTGGTGGAGGCGGCACTGCGGCGCGTGCTCGACGAGACGACGGCCGTGGTGGTCGCGCACCGGCCGTCCACGGTGATGCTGGCCGACCGGGTGGCTCTGCTGTCCGAGGGCCGGATCAGCGCCGTCGGGACCCATCAGGAACTTCTGCGCACCAGTGCCGAATACGCCTGGCTGATGTCCGGTGCCGAGGACGACGCCCGTGTGCTCACTGCCGAGGAGGGCAGCTCCCGATGACCAGTGCCACCGCCGGCGGTCCGGCCGCCACCGCCGGACCCGTCCTCGCCGAAGAGGACCTTCCCCGGACGGAGCCGGACCTGCCGGGCCCCGGGGACGCCTTCGACCACGACGCCCTTCCCGCGCCACCCGGTTCGACCTGGGCCCTGCTGACCTCGCTGCTCGGCCCCCTGCGGGCCCGGGTGGTCGTGGCGTCCCTCCTGCTCCTGGTCCAGCAGGTCGCCGTGCAGGCGGGGCCGCTGCTGGTCGCGTACGCCATCGACAGCGGCGTGCCCGCGTTCCGGGACCACGACTACGGGCCTCTGATCGCCGTGGGCGTGGGGTACGGCGTGTGCTCGGTCGGCGCGGGGGCGCTGCAGTACGCGTTCATCCGGGCCGCCGCGCGGATCAACCAGGACGTGCTGCTCGATCTGCGCGGCCGGATCTTCCGCCACGCACAGGCGCTCAGCGTGGACTTCCACGAGCGCTACACCTCCGGCCGGCTGATCTCGCGCTCGACCACGGATGTGGAGTCCCTGCGCGAGCTGCTGAGCGAGGGGCTCCAGGAACTCATCGGTGTGGTCCTGTCGTTCGTGTCGATCTCGTTGATGCTGCTGTGGCTGGATCTCGGCATCGGCGCGATCGCGGTCGCCTCCTTCGCGCCCCTGTACCTGCTGGTGCGGAGTTACCGGCGCCGGGCGGCCGAGGCCTATTCGGCGCGTTCCTCGGCCATCGCCGCGGTCATCGTGAAGTTCGCCGAGACGATGAACGGGATCCGCCCCGTGCAGGCCTTCCGCAGGGAGCGGGGCAACGACGCGGACTTCTCGGTGCTCAACCACCGCCACGAGCGGCGGAACGGGGACGCGCTGCTGGAGATGGCCCGCTATGTCGTCGGTTCCCGGCTGGTCGCCAACACGGCGGTGGCCGCGATGGTGCTGTGGGGCGCCTACCGGGTGGCGTCGGGGACACTGGCACTCGGGGTGCTGGCCGCGGCCGTGCTGTATCTGCGGCGGCTGTACGACCCGATCGACCGGCTCGCGATGTTCCTCAACTCCTACCAGTCGGCGGCTGCCTCTCTGGAGAAGATCGCCGGTCTGCTGGCGCAGACGCCCACCGTTCCCGAGCCGGCCTCACCGAAGGAACTCCCCTCCCCCGCCGGTGAGCACCCGGGCCGTGAGGTGACGTTCGACGAGGTGCGGTTCGCCTACCGGACGGGCGGCGAGGTCCTGCCCCGCTTCGGTCTGACGATTCCGGCGGGCCAGACCGTGGCCGTGGTCGGTTCGACGGGCGCGGGCAAGTCGACGCTCGCCAAGCTGCTGGCGCGTTTCTACGATCCGACCGAGGGACGGGTCCTGCTGGACGGCACCGATCTGCGCGATCTGGCGATGCCGGAGCTGCGGCGGGGCGTGGTGATGGTGACCCAGGAGGCGTTCCTGTTCTCGGGGACGATCGCGGAGAACATCGCGATCGGCCGTCCGGACGCGACTGCCGAGGAGATCGAGCACGCGGCCAAGGCCATCGGCGCGCACGACTTCATCAGCAGCCTTCCCGACGGCTACGCCACGGACGTGCGCAAGCGGGGCGGCCGGATCTCGGCCGGCCAGCGTCAGCTGGTGGCGTTCGCCCGCGCGTTGCTGGCGGACCCCGCCGTGCTGATCCTCGACGAGGCGACGAGCTCGCTCGACATCCCCGGCGAGCGGGCGGTGCAGCGCGCCATGGACACCGTGCTGCACGGCCGTACGGCGGTGGTGATCGCCCACCGCCTGTCGACCGTGGAGATCGCGGACCGGGTGCTGGTGATGGAGCACGGCCGGATCGTGGAGGACGGAAGCCCGGCCGAACTCATCGGCTCGGACGGCAGGTTCGCCGGACTGCACCGTGCGTGGCGGGAGAGCCTGGCCTGACGGAGTACCGACGGGTAGGCATGTGACCGCCGAGGGACGGCGCAGAACTGGCCACAGTTCCGCGCCGTCTCAGCACGTGGTCATCGTCCGTTTGCCGCGTCGCCGTTCGAACACCATGGATTCGAACGAAATCTCAACTCACCCTGCGAATTCTGGCCCCGGGCGGTCCCGGCGCCCGCTTTACGGCACCCGGATGTCATACAGCGAAACGTCCGCTTAACGAACATGACCATTCCGGCAACGGACGACTTCCGGCCAATATGTTGACGCGGTCCTGACATACACCCCTTTCTGCTGGGACTCTTCCCCCGTTCTGCGCACCGCCTGCTCTGCCCGGCCGGCTCACCCAGCCGGCTGTCACCCCCCTCGCAGAAGGAGTCCGCGTGAGATCCAGATCCAGCCGTCGTGCCACCGCGACCGGCGCTCTGATAGCCGCAGCAGCCCTCCTCGCCGTCGGAGTCCAGACCGGCGCGGCCACCGCCGCTCCCGACTCCGCCGCCGCCTCGGCCGCCGCCGCCAAGGGCGCCGACCCGGGTTCGCTGCCCGCGAAGCTCTCCCCCGCCCAGCGTGCCGAACTCCTCCGCGAGGCCAACGCCACCAAGGCGGCCACCGCCAAGGAGCTCGGTCTCGGCGCCACGGAGAAGCTCGTCGTCCGCGATGTCGTCCAGGACGTCGACGGCACCACGCACACCCGCTACGAGCGCACCCTCGACGGCCTTCCCGTCCTCGGTGGCGACCTGGTCGTCGCCGAGACGAAGGCCGGGAGGACCGAGGGCGTCACGAAGGCGTCCAAGGCCACCGGTGCCCAGCTGAAGGCGGTCGGCACCACGGCGGACGTCGCTCCCGCCACCGCCGAGAAGCAGGCCCTGACCGCGGCGAAGGCCGAGGGCTCGAAGAAGGCCGAGGCCAGCAAGGCCCCGCGCAAGGTGGTCTGGACGGCGAGCGGCACTCCCCAGCTCGCGTACGAGACCGTCGTCGGCGGCCTCCAGCACGACGGCACCCCGAACGAGCTGCACGTCATCACCGACGCCTCCTCCGGCGCCAAGCTCTACGAGTGGCAGGCCATCGAGACGGGCACCGGCAACACCCAGTACAGCGGTCAGGTGACGCTCGGCACCTCGGGCTCGTACAACCTCACCGACGCGACGCGCGGCAACCACAAGACGTACAACCTGAACCGCGGCACGTCGGGCACCGGGACGCTCTTCTCCGGCACCGACGACATCTGGGGCAACGGCAGCCCGTCGAACCTGGAGACCGCGGGCGCCGACGCCCACTACGGCGCGGCCGAGACGTGGGACTACTACAAGAACATCCACGGCCGCAGCGGCATCCGGGGCGACGGCGTCGGCGCGTACTCCCGCGTCCACTACGGCAACAACTACGTCAACGCCTTCTGGTCCGACAGCTGCTTCTGCATGACGTACGGGGACGGCAGCGGCAACGCCGCGCCCCTGACCTCGCTGGACGTGGCCGCCCACGAGATGACGCACGGCGTCACCTCGAACACCGCGGGCCTCAACTACAGCGGCGAGTCCGGCGGCCTCAACGAGGCGACCAGTGACATCTTCGCCGCCGCGGTCGAGTTCTACTCCAACACCGCGGAGGACCCCGGCGACTACTTCGTCGGCGAGAAGATCGACATCAACGGCGACGGCACCCCGCTGCGCTACATGGACAAGCCGAGCAAGGACGGCGCGTCCAAGGACGCGTGGTACTCGGGCATCGGCTCGGTCGACGTCCACTACTCCTCGGGCCCGGCGAACCACTGGTTCTACCTGCTCTCCGAGGGCAGCGGCGCCAAGACCGTCAACGGGGTCTCGTACAACTCCCCGACCTCCGACGGCCTTCCGGTGACGGGCATCGGCCGGGACAAGGCCGCGCAGATCTGGTTCAAGGCGCTCACCACCAAGTTCACCTCGACGACGAACTACGCGGCCGCCCGCACCGGCACCCTCGCCGTGGCCGGTGAGCTGTACGGCACGACCAGCACCGAGTACGCCGCGGTCGCCCACGCGTGGGCCGGTATCAACGTGGGAGCCCGCCCCGGCGGCGGCGACCCCGACCCGGGCGGCACGGTCTTCCAGAACACGACCGTCAAGGCACTCGCCGACCGGAGCACCAACAACATCCCCGTCGCCGTCACGGGCATCACGGGCAACGCGCCGAGCGACCTCTCGGTCGCGGTCAACATCACGCACACCTACCGCGGTGACCTCGTCCTCGACCTGGTCGCCCCGGACGGTACGGCCTACCGGCTGAAGAACTCCTCCTCGAGCGACTCCGCGGACAACGTGGTGGCGACCTACACGGTCAACGCCTCGTCCGAGGTGGCGAACGGCACGTGGAACCTGAAGATCCAGGACGCCTACTCGGGCGACACCGGGACCTTCAACAGCGTCAAGCTGACCTTCTGACAGGGTGAGCAGGCACCTGCTGCCGCAGAACTGCAGCGACTGAGCAACTGACGTACGCGGGACGGCCCGGGAGAGCATCGCTCCCCCGGGCCGTCGTGCGTGCCGGTCGTGCCGCCGGCTCAGGCGGGGTTGTCCGCGTGGGTCAGGGTCTCCCAGGCCACGAACAGGTTGTTCGACGCGGCGGGCCGTTGCCGCTCGGTGAGCGTCTGGGTGTTCGACATGGCGTAACCCATGCGGTTGTGCAGGGCGTTGAACCCGACCTCCGTGACGGGGCCCAGACTGTCCTTGAGCGAGCCGCCGCACAGCGAGGACGGAACCGCCGTGCCCAGCTGGTACTTGGCGTGCAGGCCGAGCGCGTGGCGCAGCCGGTCGGCGACCTCGGGATAGAGGTCCTGGCCCTGGATGCGGCTGGTCTCGGCGATGTGGGAGATGGCGGAGAGCCCGTAGCCGGTGTGGGTGAGGTCGCGGCAGGTCTCCTGGGAGAGACCGTCCATGAAGGTCGACTGCCCCTGCCAGTACCTGATGATCTCGTCCCGCGTGTCGAGACCGCTGCCGGGCGCCGCCTTCGGCAGTGAACCGTCGGCGGTCACATAGATGTACGCGGGGACGCGCCCGCGGAATTTGGTCACGGCCTTGTCGTACGCGGCGCGGTCCTCGAGGAAGACCGCGATGCCGATGGCGGCCTCGGTCATGGACAGTTCCCAGTTGCCGTTGCTGTGCGAGCCGTTGGTCACCTCGGGCAGGTACACGGTGCGCAGCATCGTGCCGAAGCGGCCGGAGTTCGGCCAGCTGCTGTAGGTGTACTTGATGATCTCGGCGGCCCGCGGCCAGGAGGAGCCGGCCCAGCCGGTCTGCAGCGGTGCGTTGCTGTTGGTGTGGTCCGTGATCACGTTCGACCAGGCGTCCATGATCTGGATCGCCTTCTGGGCGTAGCGGCTGTCCTGGCTGATGTACCAGGCCAGCGAGAGGGTGTACGCGGCTATCGCGTCCTCACGCTCGTCGGTGCAGCCGTAGTTGGGGTTGGAGTACGAGCCGCACTCCACGACCGCACGGGGTTTGGCGGTCCGGGTGAGCGAGGCGTACTTGCTGGCCAGCATCTGGTCGTACGCCCCCTTCCAGGGCTGGGCGCCCGCCTGGACCTTCGCCCGTACGAAGTCGAGCTGGGGGCGGCTGACCAGGACGCCGGGGTGGGTGAAGGCGGCCGGCGCGGCCGCTGTCACGGCCCGGTCGGGGGCAGCTCCGGCCGGGGCGGGCCGGCCGGCCATGGCGGGGGCCGTGAAGGCCGTGGTGATCAGCGCGGCCAGGGCGGCGGCGGTACCGATGACGCGAGCGATGGTGCCGGTACGCATGTGGGGGTGCCTTCCGGTGGGAGGTGTTCCATCAACTCGGTTCATGTAGATGAACGATGAGCCGAGTTGTGAACCTGCGATGAGTGAGGAACGTAAAGCCATCACATGGACACGTCAAGACGTCGCGTTCAGGAATCGAACGGCACCGGGAGGCAGGACGGCGCAGGACCGCGCCGGGACAGGGCTTTACGGCAGGGCCGCACGACGGAGGAGGGCCGGGAGAGCGGACCGCCTAGCGGGGCAGGTTCTGCTCCGCCCAGACGACCTTGCCGGTCGCCGTGCGGCACGAACCCCACCTGCGGCACAGCAGGTTGATGAGCTGCAGCCCGCGGCCGCCCTCGTCGCTCACATCGGCGTGCTGGATCTGCGGCAGATCGGGACCCGTGTCCGAGACCTCCACCCGGAGCCGGTCGTCGCACAGCAGCCGCAGCTTGCCGGGGCCGCCGCCGTACCGCAGGGCGTTGCCGACCAGCTCGCTGACGACCAGTTCGGTGACGTCCGCGAGCTCGGACAGGCTCCACCGCGCGAGCTGCTCGGTGACGAGCTTCCGGGCGGTGGAGGCCGGGTTGCCGTCGGAGGGCAGGTCCCACACCTGCAGCCTGACGTCGTCGGACAGCTCGTGCCCTCCGGCGACCAGCAGCACCGCCTCGTCGAAGCGGCCGTCGGCCGCCCGCAGCGAGGTGAGCAGACTGCCGTCGTCGAGCTGCTCGGGCGCCATCGCGGCGACCGTGGCGCGCAACCCCTCCAGCTGGGCGTCCACGTCGTCCACGCGCGTCTTGATCAAGCCGTCGGTGTAGAGCACCAGCCGGCCGCCCGCCGGCCCCCGCAGCCGCAGCGGGTCGTACGGGATGACCCCGGCGCCCAGCGGTGCGCCGACCGGCACGTCGAGGAAGCGGGGCACACCGTCCGGGCCGACCAGCAGCGGCGGCGGATGGCCCGCGCTCGCGATGGTGTAGGTGGAGTCCGCGGGGTCGTAGACCGCGCACAGACAGGTGGCGACCTGGTCGTCCTCGAGGTCGCGAGTGGCCAGATCCAGCCGGGCGAGCACCCGGTCGGGCTCGATGTCCAGCGTCATGAGCGTGCGGGCGACGGTGCGCAGCCGCCCCATCGTGACCGCCGCGGGCAGACCGTGCCCGGTCACGTCGCCGACGACCAGCGCGGTACGCCCGCTGGGCAGCGCCACCACGTCGTACCAGTCGCCGCCCACGCCGTGCGCGTCGAAGGCGGGCGCGTACTGCGCGTGCACCTTCAGCCCGGGGGTGTGCGGTGTGGCGCGCGGAAGCAGGCTGCGCTGGAGCGAGACGACGTGCTCGCGCTCGCGTCCGTAGAGCCGGGCGTTGTCCATGAAGACCGCGGCCATGGCGGCGAGCTGTCCCGCCAGTTCCACGTCGGCCCGGTTGAAGGGCGGACTGTCACCGGCACGTACGAAGTCGGCGGATCCGAGCAGTACGCCGCGGGCGATCAGCGGTACGGCCATGTAGCTGTGGACACCCTGGCGCCGCATCGCCACCGCGGCACTGGCCGTCGGCGCGACGCGCTGGTAGTCCTCGTCGGTCATCCGGCTGACCAGAACCGACTGACGGTTACGCAGACAGTGGAGGGTCAGCAGCGTCTCGCGGTACTGCCTGCGGTCGACCACCTTGCCGACCGGGGCGGGTTCAAGACCTGACAGCGACTCGACGGCCCTGACCGCCATGGCGCGGGTGACCGGCACCCCCGCGCCGGTGACGCGTTCGCCCTCCTCGCCGAGGAGCACGGACTCCAGGAGGTCGACGGCCGCCCCGTCGGCCAGCCGGGGGACACTGAACTCGGCCAGCTCCTGCGCCGTCCGTTCCAGGTCGAGGGAGGTGCCGATCCGGGTGCTCGCCGCATGGAGCCAGCGCAGCCGCGCAGCTGTGGTGAAACGGTCGCCCCGCAGTGCGCCGACGGTGCTCGCGGGCCGGACGTGCAGCCTCCGGGAGGCGATGCCCTGTGCGGCAAGTCGACGGCTCAGGCGTCTCGCTCGGCTCTCGCCGCCGTTCACCGTGCTGACCTCCAGTCGCGTCCGCGGACGCCTCGATGCCTCGACGGTTACTCCGGAGCCACTCCAGCATCTGCCGACGCTGTCATGTTAGCCAGATCACGGTGATTGCACCCCTGCCGGTGCCACGGCCATCTACCGGCGGGCCGGTGCCCGCGGCCTGCCGCAGCCGGACGGAGCGCGCAGGCCCAGGGGCCGCGGGAACGGAAGGGCCCGGCACCGCGCGGGTGCCGGGCCACCGGATGTGACATGCCGTCAGCGAAGCAGGACGCCGCCCCCGTCCTCGCTCGTCGCCGCGTTCGGCACCGCGACCAGTCCGAGCTCCGCGTTGGAGGCGAGCAGGGGGTGCGAGGGCAGTACGCGCACGGTGTAGCCGTACGGGCCCGTACGGTCGAGCGCGAGGGGGCCCTCGTACAGCCAGCGGTCCTCCAGATCATGACCGCCCGCAGGCTTCAGCGGGAACGTCTGGG
Organism: Streptomyces sp. NPDC059499; assembly: GCF_042749285.1. Classification (NCBI taxonomy): domain Bacteria; kingdom Bacillati; phylum Actinomycetota; class Actinomycetes; order Kitasatosporales; family Streptomycetaceae; genus Streptomyces; species Streptomyces sp. NPDC059499. Next base: position 146,282 of record NZ_JBHYTT010000016.1, on the reverse strand, counting down.
CCTCCGCGATCGCGTCGCCGGAGTCGACCCGCCCGGCGACCACCTGCACCTCCACGTCGTCCGGTTCCAGGCCGCCCAGTGCGATCCGGACCCGGAGCGCCAGGGTCGACCCCAGCTCCGCGGAACCGCCGACGACGGTGTCGGCCGATGCCTCCACGTGGTCGACGGCCACCTGCGGCCAGGCGGCGTGGATCCTGGCCTTCCAGTCGGCGAGCTGCCGGGCCGCCGCGGGATCCAGTGCCTTGCGTGCCTGGGCGGCCGGGGCGTACAGCCGCTCCACGTACTCACGAACCATGCGTCCCGCCAGAACCTTGGGTCCCAAGGTGACCAGGGTGCGCCGGACCATCTCGATCCACCGCTCGGGCAGGTCCTCGTCGTTGCGGTCGTAGAAGCGCGGGGCCACCCGCTCCTCGATCAACGAGTAGAGGGCGTTGGCCTCCAGCTCGTCGCGCCGCTCCTCGTTCGTGGCGGAGCCGTCGGCGGTGGGGATCGCCCACCCGAAGTCCGGCTCGAACCACTCGTCCCACCAGCCGTCGCGTACGGAGAGGTTGAGGCAGCCGTTGAGCGCCGCCTTCATCCCGCTGGTGCCGCACGCCTCCAGCGGCCGGAGCGGGTTGTTGAGCCAGACGTCGCAGCCCGGGTAGAGCTTCTGCGCCATGCCCATGCCGTAGTCCGGCAGGAAGACGATGCGATGGCGCACGCGCGGGTCGTCCGAGAACCGCACCAGCTCCTGGACCAGCCGCTTCCCGCCGTCGTCCGCGGGATGCGCCTTGCCCGCGACGACGATCTGGATCGGGTGCGTCGGGTGGAGCAGCAGCTCCCGCAGCCGGTCGCGGTCGTGCAGCATGAGCGTGAGGCGCTTGTACGAGGGCACCCGGCGGGCGAAGCCGACGGTCAGGACGTCCGGATCGAGCACGTCGTCGATCCAGCCCAGCTCGGCCGTGCCCGCGCCGCGCCTGCGCCAGGAGGCGTAGAGGCGTTTGCGCACCTCGGTCACGAGCTGCTCGCGCAGCCCGCGGCGCAGGTCCCAGATCTCGCGGTCGGGGACGTTGGTCACGGCGTCCCAGCGTCTGGGGGTCCCGGCCCGGCCGCCGTCGGCGCTGCCGACGCCCGCCGTCTCGCCGACCTCGGCGCCCGCCAGCGCGTTCTCCGCGCGTTCGGTGCCGAATTTCCTGGCGCCGAGCCGGAGAACCTCGGGCGCGACCCACGTCGGCGCGTGGACCCCGTTGGTCACCGAGGTGATCGGCACCTCGGCGGGGTCGAATCCCGGCCAGAGCCCGGAGAACATCTCCCGGCTGACGGCACCGTGCAGGGTGGAGACGCCGTTGGCCCGCTGGGCGAGCCGCAGCCCCATCACCGCCATGTTGAACAGACCCGGCTCGCCGCCGGTGTAGGTCTCCATGCCGAGCCGGAGAATCCGGTCCACGCCGACGCCCGGCAGTTCACCGTCGTCACCGAAGTGCCGGGCGACCAGCTGGCGTTCGAATCGGTCTATCCCGGCGGGCACCGGTGTGTGCGTGGTGAAGACCGTGCCGGCCCGCACGACCTCCAGGGCGGGGTCGAAGTCGAGGCCCGTCTCGGAGAGCTCACGGATCCGCTCGAGGCCGAGGAACCCGGCGTGTCCCTCGTTGGTGTGGAACACCTCGGGCGCGGCGTGCCCGGTCAGCCGGCAGTAGGTCCGCACGGCGCGCACCCCGCCGATGCCGAGCAGCATCTCCTGGAGGAGGCGGTGGTCGCTGCCGCCGCCGTACAGCCGGTCGGTGACATCGCGCTCGCCCGGCGCGTTCTCCTCCACGTCCGAGTCGAGCAGCAGCAGGGGGACGCGGCCCACCTGGGCCTGCCAGATCGAGGCGTACAGGGACCGCCCGCCGGGAAGGGCGAGCACCACCCGGCTGGGGGTGCCGTCCGCCTCCCGTACGAGAGTGAGCGGCAGTTCGTTGGGGTCGAGGACGGGATAGTGCTCCTGCTGCCAGCCGTCCCGGGACAGACTCTGGCGGAAGTAGCCGTGCCGGTAGAGCAGCCCTACTCCGATGAGCGGGACGCCCAGGTCGCTGGCGGCCTTGAGATGGTCTCCGGCCAGGATGCCGAGGCCGCCCGAGTACTGGGGCAGAGCCGCGGTGACCCCGAACTCGGGTGAGAAGTAGGCGATGGCCGCGGGGAGCTCCGCGCCCTGGGAGAGCTGGTTCTGATACCACCTCGGGCCGCCCAGGTACTCGCGGAGGTCCTCGGACACCTCGGTGAGCCGCCGCAGGAACTGCTGGTCCCCGGCCAGCTCGGCGAGGCGTCCGGCGGACACGGCGCCCAGCAGGCGCACGGGGTCGGCGTCCGCCGGCCGCCAGCCCTCCGGGTCGGCGGCCTGGAAGAGGTTCTGGGTCTCGGTGTGCCAGGACCAGCGCAGGTTGCGGGCGAGGTCGCTGAGCGGTTGCAGGGGTTCGGGGAGGACGGGACGCACGGTGAATCGACGAATGGCCTTCACGTATCCCACCTTTACAGGGGACGTACGGATCCGAGGGGACGCACCACGGTGTGCGTCCTCTCCGTCACCCTCGACGGTAGCGGCGCGGCGCCGTGCGCATCCACGGCGCGCGACCGGCTCAGTGGGTCCGGCGCCGATCGGCATGCTCGCCCCCGGCCCGGCTGTTGCACCGTGTGCGCCCTCCCCCGAGCCCTCGGGAGTCACGCCCGTCCCGCGGGTCCCGGGCACCTCATCGGCCCCGGTGGCCGCATGGGCCAGATGCGCACACATCCGTCACGGGTGATATGGCTGATTTCCCCTCGTCGCGCGACCTTGTGGCGCTTCGCACCACAAGGAAGGCTGCGGTGGTGCGTCCACGCGCCGGCCGGGGACCGGCGCGCGGCGCACAGCGCGTGCACCGAGTGCACCCAGGAGTTAACACGCCGTCGGGTTGGCCGCCCGAAAACGGTGGGAAGGCTTCCCCGGTACTCGGCCCGACCACGGCTCGCGCAGCACATCCCAGGTGCCCCCGATCCGAGCACGAACCCCCCGCGCACCTGCCATTCGAGTCCATTCGAGTGAACGCGGACAGGAGCGGCCATGCACACAGCCCGCCAGCCGACAACTGAGCAGCTACAAAGGACGCAACCCCACCATCGCGGCGCGCGCGGTCAGCCCTTCACGCCCACGCCGCGGTCCGCGCATGCCGAGCTCCAGCCCCCAGGTGATTCCATGATCGGTCGCATTCCCGTCCTGGACGTCCGTCCTCTCGTCGACTGCGGCAGACGGCCGGCCAAAGCCGTCGCAGGTGAGACCTTCCAGGTCAGCGCCACCGTCTTCCGCGAAGGCCATGACGCGGTGGCAGCCAACGTCGTCCTCGCCGATCCGAGCGGACGGCCCGGTCCCTGGACGCCGATGCACGAGCTCGCCCCGGGCACGGACCGATGGGGTGCCGATGTCACCCCGTCCGCCGAGGGCCACTGGACCTACACCGTCGAGGCGTGGAGCGATCCGGTCACCACCTGGCGCGGGAACGCGCAGATCAAGATTCCCGCCGGCATCGACACCGAACTGGTCCTCGCCGAGGGGGCCGAGCTGTACGAGCGGGCCGCCGACGGCGTACCGAAGCGGGACGGGCGCGAGGCGGTTCTGGCCGCGGTCGACGCCCTGCGCGACACCGAGATGCCGCCGGCCTCCCGGCTCGCCGCCGCGCTCACCCCCGAGGTGAACGAGGCGCTCGGCCGTCATCCCCTGCGCGAGCTGGTCACCGCCTCCCGCCCGATGCCCCTGACCGTGGAGCGCAGGCGCGCGCTGTACGGCTCCTGGTACGAGCTGTTCCCGCGGTCCGAGGGCGCGAGGCCGGAGGCGGCCGCCCCCGTGAAGCCCTCGCGCAAGCCACGCGCCACGAAGGCGTCCAAGGCCGCCGCGGGCTCTCCGGCTTCCCCGACCTCCGCGGCCGCGAAGAAGCGCGCGGCCGTGCAGGCGGAGCTGCCCGCACAGCCTCCGCGGATCGTCAGCGGCACCTTCCGCACCGCCGCGGAGCGGCTGCCGGCCGTCGCCGCCATGGGGTTCGACGTCGTCTACCTCCCCCCGATCCACCCCATCGGCACCTCTCACCGCAAGGGCCCCAACAACAGCCTCTCCCCCGGCGCCGACGACCCGGGAGTGCCCTGGGCGATCGGTTCGGCCGAGGGCGGTCACGACGCCGTGCACCCGGAGCTCGGCACGCTCGAGGACTTCGGCTACTTCGTCGAGACGGCGCGCACCCTGCGGATGGAGATCGCGCTGGACTTCGCGCTCCAGTGCTCCCCGGACCACCCCTGGGTGACGGAACACCCCGAGTGGTTCCACCACCGGTCCGACGGGTCCATCGCCTACGCCGAGAACCCGCCGAAGAAGTACCAGGACATCTATCCGATCGCCTTCGACAAGGACCTGGGCGGCATCGTCGCGGAGACCGTGCGCATCCTGCGCTTCTGGATGGACCACGGCGTTCGGATCTTCCGCGTGGACAATCCGCACACCAAGCCGGTCATCTTCTGGGAGAAGGTGATCGCCGACATCAACCGCACCGACCCCGACGTGATCTTCCTTGCCGAGGCCTTCACCCGCCCCGCGATGATGCGCACGCTGGCCGCGGTGGGCTTCCAGCAGTCGTACACGTACTTCACCTGGCGTAACAGCAAGCAGGAAATCACCGAGTACGTCCAGGAGCTTTCGGGCGAAAGTTCCTCGTACATGCGGCCCAACTTCTTCGTGAACACCCCCGACATTCTTCCCGGTTACCTCCAGGACGGCGGCCGTCCGGCCTTCGAGGCGAGGGCTGTGCTCGCCGCGACGCTGTCCCCCTCCTGGGGCGTGTACGCGGGCTTCGAGCTGTGCGAGAACACCCCGGCGCATCCGGGGAGCGAGGAGTACCAGGACTCGGAGAAGTACCAACTCAAGGTCAGGGACTGGGAGTCGGCGGAACGTGAGGGCCGCTCGCTGGCACCCCTGATCACCACCCTCAACCGGATCCGGCGTCGCCACCCGGCGCTCCAGCAACTGCGCGACGTGCACTTCCACTCCGTCGACAACGAGGCGCTGATCGCTTACAGCAAGCGCTGCGGTTCGAACATCGTTCTGGTGGTCGTCAACCTCGACCCTCACCACACCCAGGAGGCCACGGTCTCGTTGGACATGCCGCATCTCGGCCTCGACCGGCACGAGAGCGTGCCGGTGCGCGACGAGCTCACCGGCGCCACCTATCACTGGGGCAGGACTTTCTATGTGCGTCTGGAGCCGGGTGTGACGCCCGCGCACGTCGTCGTTCTGCGACCGTCCCCGCCGACCGGAGGGTCACCCACGCCATGATCGTCAATGAGCCCGTCCACGACCTGTTCGAGGACACTCCCGCCAAGGACCGCGATCCCGACTGGTTCAAGCGCGCCGTCTTCTACGAGGTACTCGTCCGGTCCTTCCAGGACTCCAACGGCGACGGCGTCGGCGACCTGAAAGGTCTCACCGCCAAGCTGGACTACCTGCAGTGGCTCGGTGTCGACTGCCTCTGGCTGCCGCCGTTCTTCAAGTCACCGCTGCGCGACGGTGGTTACGACGTCTCCGACTACACCGCCGTGCTGCCGGAGTTCGGCGACCTCGCCGACTTCGTGGAGTTCGTCGATGCCTCGCACCAGCGCGGCATGCGCGTGATCATCGACTTCGTCATGAACCACACGAGCGACCAGCACGACTGGTTCCAGCAGTCCCGCACGGACCCGGACGGGCCGTACGGCGACTACTACGTCTGGGCGGACGACGACAAGCAGTTCCCGGACGCCCGGATCATCTTCGTCGACACCGAGACGTCCAACTGGACCTTCGACCCCGTGCGCAAGCAGTACTACTGGCACCGGTTCTTCTCGCACCAGCCCGATCTCAACTACGAGAACCCGGCCGTGCAGGAGGAGATCATCTCGGCTCTCCGCTTCTGGCTGGACCTCGGTATCGACGGCTTCCGCGTCGACGCGGTGCCGTACCTCTACCAGCGCGAGGGCACCAACTGCGAGAACCTCCCCGAGACCCACGACTTCCTCAAGCGGGTCCGCAAGGAGATCGACGCCAACTACCCGGACACGGTGCTGCTGGCCGAGGCCAACCAGTGGCCCGAGGACGTCGTCGACTACTTCGGCGACTTCCCGGCCGGCGGCGACGAGTGCCACATGGCGTTCCACTTCCCGGTCATGCCGCGGATCTTCATGGCCGTACGGCGCGAGAGCCGTTACCCGGTCTCGGAAATCCTGGCGAAGACCCCGGCGATCCCGTCCGGCTGCCAGTGGGGCATCTTCCTGCGCAACCACGACGAGCTCACGCTCGAGATGGTCACGGACGAAGAGCGCGACTACATGTACGCGGAGTACGCCAAGGATCCGCGGATGCGGGCCAACATCGGCATCCGCCGTCGCCTCGCGCCCCTCCTGGACAACGACCGCAACCAGATCGAGCTGTTCACGGCGCTGCTCCTGTCCCTGCCCGGCTCCCCGATCCTCTACTACGGGGACGAGATCGGGATGGGTGACAACATCTGGCTGGGCGACCGCGACGCCGTACGCACCCCGATGCAGTGGACGCCCGACCGCAACGCCGGCTTCTCCTCCAGCGACCCGGGACGGCTCTACCTCCCCACGATCATGGACCCGGTCTACGGCTACCAGGTCACCAACGTCGAGGCGGCGATGGCCTCGCCCTCGTCGCTGCTGCACTGGACGCGGCGGATGATCGAGATCCGCAAGCAGAATCCGGCCTTCGGTCTCGGCTCGTACAGCGAACTGCCGTCGTCGAATCCCGCCGTGCTCGCGTTCACCCGCGAGTACAAGGACGATCTCGTGCTGTGCGTCCACAACTTCTCGCGGTTCGCGCAGCCCACGGAGCTCGATCTGCGGGCGTTCAACGGGCGTCATCCGGTGGAGCTGATCGGCGGGGTGCGCTTCCCGGCCGTCGGTCAGTGGCCCTACCTGCTGACTCTCGCGGGGCACGGTTTCTACTGGTTCCGGTTGCGGAAGGAAGCTCCGGTCAGCTGACCGGAGCTGACGGACAGTTGACGGCGCCTCACTTTCCGGCGCCACCCGCGGGGCGGTTTCCGCCGCCCCGCACGGGGCACTCTCCCCACATATCGAGCTCTTCAGGGCTCCTGGAGCCCTTCGGGCCCATTTGTCGAGTCCGTACGGACTTTCCTCACCCGACACGTCCCGCACAGCCGGACAGCCATTGCCGCAATCCGGGACACTCTTCGCATCCTGTGGTGTGCCCGGGGAAAGGACGCGATGCCATGTCGGAGGCTGCATCCACTCGAGTCGCCCTGGCCAAGAGCACAGCGAGAATCGCAAAGAGAAGAACGAACACGCGGACGACGGCGCTTCTCCCGTCGCTCACCCCCCTGCTCCACGAATGGCTCCCCCGGCAGCGGTGGTTCGCGGGCAAGGGACGGCCGGTCACCGGCTTCTCCCTCGTGGCGGCGACCGAGATACTGCCTCTGGACACAGCCGGTGCGGGCCCCGGACTGCTGCATCTGCTCGTCCGGGCCCACCAGCCGGACACGGCCGCCCAGGCGCACGGCGACTGCTACCAACTCCTGCTCGGTGTGCGCACCGCCCTGCCCACGCGGCTGGCCGCAGCCCGGATCGGCCAGGTCACGGACGGCCCGCTGGCGGGCCGCACCCTGTACGAAGGGCTGCACGACCCGCGCGTCGCCGATCTCCTGCTGGAACGGCTCCGTCGCCCCGGGACCCTCGGCCCGCTCCGCTTCGACCGGGCGGCGCCGATCCCCGAGGGGCTCGCCCCCCGTTTCCTGGACACCGAGCAGTCCAACTCCTCGCTCGTCTACGGGGACGCCTACATCCTGAAGATCTTCCGCCGGGTCTTCCCCGGCGCGAACCCCGATCTGGAGCTGCCGCTCGCGCTCAGCCGCGAGGGCTGCGGGCGGGTGCCGGCGCCGGTCGCCTGGTTCGAGGCGTCGACGCCCGACACGGGCACCGGGGAGCCGCTGACTCTCGGGGTGCTGCAGCCGTTCCTGCGGGGTGCGCAGGACGGCTGGCAGCTCGCCCTCGCGTCGCTCGGCGCGGGGTGCGACTTCGTGCCCGAGGCGCATGCGCTCGGACGGGCCACGGCGGAGGTGCACACGGCGCTCGCCGCCGCTCTGCCCACGCCCGCTCTCGCCCATGCGCAGACCAGGCACCTGGTCGCGGGGATGGTCGAGCGGCTGGAGGCAGCCGCGGAGGCGGTCCCGGCGCTCGTGCCCTACGTACCGGGACTACGTGCCGCCTTCGACGCCGTCACCGCGCTGGGGCACACGGGCCGCAGCTGGGCGGCGCAGCGGGTCCACGGTGATCTGCATCTGGGCCAGACGCTGCGCGGGCCCGACGGTTTCTGGTCACTGATCGACTTCGAGGGGGAACCCGCCAAGCCGCTGCCGGAGCGCCGCAGCCCGCAGCCCCCGGTGCGCGACGTCGCGGGGATGCTCCGCTCCTTCGACTACGCGGCGCGCTCGCACCGCCCGTGGAATCCGGAGTGGGCGGCCCGCTGCCGCGCCGCGTACTGCGAGGGCTACGCACGGGGCGCGGGAACCGATCCCCGCAGCGAGCCGGAACTGCTGCGCGCCCATGAGACCGACAAGGCGGTGTACGAGGTGCTGTACGAGGCCCGGCACCGCCCCGACTGGCTGCCGGTCCCGATGGCCGCCATCCAGCGCCTGGCCACGACGACCGCGTGAGCCCGGCACCCCCGTCCCTCCCCTCCTCACCTCCTAGGAGGCAGTCCCTGTGACCGCCCGCAAGCCGTCCCGCAAGTCGTCCGAGCCCATCGAGGTCCCGGCCGCTCCCCAGCCGGTCACCACCGAGATCACCGCCCCTCAGCCGGTCACGGCCGACATCAAGGCCCCGTCCGCGACCATCGAGCCCGCCTCCGAGCCTGCGGCCCCCGTGTCCCCGGCAGGCCGCGCCAAGCGGTCCCGGGCCAAGCAGCCGGCGGCCGCCGCCAAGACGCCCAAGACGCCCAAGGCACCTAAGGCCCCCAAGGCCGACGCCGACGCCGACGCCGCCACCGCCACCGCCCCACCCCGCCCCCGGCGCGGCGGCGGCAGCAAGGGCGCCCTTCCGGCGACGGCCCTGGACGACGGGGACCGGGCCCGGCTGCTCGCCGGTGAGCACCACGCCCCGCACGATCTGCTCGGCGCGCACCTGACCCGCGGCGGGGTCGTGGTGCGTGCGCTGCGACCGTTCGCACGTTCCGTGACCGTCCTGGCGCAGGGTCTGCGGGCGGAACTGCAGAGCGACGGCGACGGCTTCTTCTCGGGTGTGCTGCCGACGCCGGCCGTCCCGGAGTACCGGCTGCTCGTCGCGTACGAGGACAACGAGACAGAGGTGGAGGACCCGTACCGTTTCCTGCCCTCGCTCGGCGATCTCGATCTGCATCTGATCGGCGAGGGCCGTCACGAGGAGCTGTGGCGGGCGCTGGGTTCGCAGCCGATGGAGCACCAGGGCGTCGCGGGCACGCGCTTCACCGTCTGGGCGCCGAACGCGCGCGGGGTCCGCGTCACCGGTGACTTCAACTTCTGGGACGGCACCGGCTTTCCGATGCGTTCACTGGGCTCGACCGGTGTGTGGGAGCTGTTCGTCCCGGCGGTCGGCGAGGGCACCCTGTACAAGTTCGACATCTGCCGCCCCGACGGTTCGCACACCCAGCGCTCCGACCCGATGGCCCGCTACGCGGAGGTACCGCCGGCGAACGCCTCCGTGGTCACCGCCTCGCACCACGAGTGGCAGGACGGCGACTGGATGGCGCACCGCGGCGACCGCCCGGTGCACGCGTCCCCGTTCTCCGTCTACGAGGTCCATCTGCCCTCCTGGCGGCCCGGCCTGAACTACCGTCAGCTCGCGACCCAGCTGCCCGCGTACGTGAAGGACCTCGGCTTCACGCATGTCGAGCTGATGCCGGTCTCGGAGCACCCCTTCGGCGGCTCCTGGGGCTACCAGGTCACCGGTTTCTACGCGCCGACGTCCCGGATGGGCACTCCGGACGACTTCCGCTTCCTGGTCGACGCGCTGCACGCGGCGGGCATCGGTGTCCTCATGGACTGGGTGCCGGCGCACTTCCCCCGCGACGACTGGGCGCTCGCGGAGTTCGACGGCCGCCCGCTGTACGAGCACTCCGACCCGAACCGGGCGGCGCACCCGGACTGGGGCACGCTGGAGTTCGACTACGGCCGCAAGGAGGTCCGCAACTTCCTGGTCGCCAACGCCACGTACTGGTGCGAGGAGTTCCACATCGACGGCCTGCGGGTCGACGCCGTCGCCTCCATGCTGTACCTCGACTACTCCCGCGAGGACGGCCAGTGGTCGCCGAACGAGCACGGGGGCCGGGAGAACCTGGATGCGGTCGCCTTCCTCCAGGAGATGAACGCGACGGTCTACCGGCGCAACCCCGGTGTCGTCACGATGGCGGAGGAGTCCACGGCCTGGGAGGGCGTCACCCGCGCCACGGAGCACGGCGGCCTGGGTTTCGGCCTCAAGTGGAACATGGGCTGGATGCACGACTCCCTCGTGTACATGTCCAAGGAGCCCATCCACCGCAAGTACCACCACAACGAGATGACCTTCTCGATGGTGTACGCGTACAGCGAGAACTACGTGCTGCCGATCTCGCACGACGAGGTGGTGCACGGCAAGCAGGCCCTGGTCAGCAAGATGCCCGGCGACTGGTGGCAGCGGCGCGCCAACCACCGCGCCTACCTCGGCTTCATGTGGGCCCATCCCGGCAAGCAGCTCCTCTTCATGGGGCAGGAGTTCGCGCAGGGCGCGGAGTGGTCCGAGGGCCACGGCCCGGACTGGTGGCTGCTCGACGAGACGTACGAGGCCTCCGGCGATCACCGCGGGGTACGCACCCTGGTCACGGACCTCAACGCGGTGTACGGGGCGCTGCCTGCGCTGTGGCAGCGTGACACGGACCCGGAGGGCTTCTCCTGGATCGACGGCGGCGCGGCGGAGGACAACGCGTTCGCGTTCCTGCGCTACGACGCGGACGGCTCGCCGCTGCTCGCGGTCTCGCACTTCTCCCCGGTGGTGCGGCACGACTACCGGCTGGGCGTACCGGGAGGCCCGGAGGCCTGGGTGGAGATCCTGAACACGGACGCGGCCCGGTACGGCGGCAGCGACGTCCGCAACGAGGACCCGCTGAAGCCGGAGGACGTGCCGGCCCACGGCAGGGAGACGAGCGTGACGCTGACGCTGCCGCCGCTGGCGACGGTGTGGTTCCGGCCGGCCTGACCGCCCGGAGACAGGTCGGAGGCGGGGCCCCGCGGCGCAGCCGCACGGGCCCCGTCCCTCACCGCTCACCGCTGCGCGGCCCGGGGGCGGGAACGTGGTCGCTCAGTCCCCCGTCACCCCGTCGGTACGCTCCCGCAGCAGGTCGGCGTGGCCGTTGTGGCGGGCGTACTCCTGGATCATCAGCAGATAGACCCAGCGCAGGCTCAGGGGGCGTCCGCCCGTGGACGCGAAGACCTCGTCGAGACCGTGCCCCGCCACCGCCGCGTCGCAGGCGGCGACTTCGGCCCTGAAGAGCCCGAAGTCCCGCTCCGCGCCGGCCGGGTCGACTCCGTCGAGGCCCTCGTTCCCGTCCGAGGGGCCCGCATGGACATCGCCGATGTCCTCCCCCCTGAACTGTCTCCGGAACCACCATCGTTCGACTTCCGCCATGTGCCGGACCAGGCCGAGGAGCGAGAGGCCCGAGGGCTCCACAGCCGGCCGGGCCAGCCGCTCCGGATCCAGTCCGGCGCACTTGGCCAGCAGGGTCTCCCGGTGCCGGGTCAACCAGCCCTCCAGCATGCGGCGTTCGTCCAGGGTGCCCAGATAGCCGAGCTGCGCCGTACGCTCCACCGGCGGTGCCGTCCATGTCATGGACTCATCCTCCGCACGACCGCACACGGGCACCAGCAGGCGCGCCTCGCCGACCGGATACGCTCCCGCCCATGACACAGCCCACGACGTCCGCGGCACGGACCGACGCGTCTCCGTCCGGCCCGAAGCAACTCTGGGGCGTCGCCACGGCCTCGTTCGTCGTCTTCCTCGCCTCCTGGGCCCTGAGCTGGATCAAGGCGTACGCGATCAACGACGACCTGCCCAACGCCTGCGGCGACGTGCGCAGACAGGTCTTCCCTCCTGAGGTGACGTGCGTATCCGGAAGCGGCGCGGTCACCGGTGCGAACGCGGGATGGATCGAGGTCCTCTTCTTCGCCTCGTTCGCGGTGGCGGTGCTGTTCGGGACCCTGGCCCTCGCGGTGACCATGGCCGTCCGCAGGAGGTGACGCGGAGGCTGCCGGCCCGTGCGTGGGCGTCTAGTCGCCGCGCACGATCTGCCGGGCCACCTGCCTGCGCGCGTCGGCGAGTTCCGCGGCGATCCGTTGCTCCCGGTCGTCGTCCGTCACCACGGCCGCAGGCATGACCGCGCCGACGAGCAGGCACTCGCGGCGCAGATGTGTCGGCGGATGGGTGTCGTCGACGCTGTGCCCCCTCCGGGCACCGACCCGCCTCTGCCTCTCGTACTCGTGCTCCGGGATCGACTCCATGTGTGCGGCGAGGAGCTCCCACAGGCCGTCCGCCCACTCCTCCGCCCGACCGGTGCCGCGCGGGCGGGTCCGGAGCTTGTTGCTCTCGCGCCACACGGTGGTGTCGGCCGAGTCCGCGACGAGCAGCCGGTCGAGGAAGGCCACGGCCGCTTCGGTGGAACCGGCGCGGGCGGCAACGGAGTCGGCGAGGTACTCGGCACGCTGCATGGAACGCAGAGTCAGCTGGTCGAGCAGCATCAGCATGCCGAGGACCAGCGAGCGGGGCACCAGGTAGACCAGGTTCGCCACCATCTCGAGCGGCGACGGATCCTCGGTCGGCTGGAGGTAGTAGTGCCAGATGGCCAGCGAACGGTACGCGGTCGCGAAGACGATTCCGCGCCGCGTGTCACCGTTGCTCGTTTCTCCTGCGTGTGTGCGCATCGGAGCCTGCTCCCCATCCCCACGGCCTCTCCCCGAGGCCACCCGTTTCCGACCCGGCGAAGCTGATCACGTGGACGGAGCCGAGTAAACCTCTGGGGCGGCCGGTGTTCGTGGCGTCCCGACGCCCGTACACCGGCCTGCCCGCCGCGCGGGGCTCAGACCGCCGCGAACACACAGCCGGCCCGCGGCCGGGGGCAATCGTCAGTCCACAATATGGACGCGCCTCGCATCCCTCTCGCCGCCGTCCTGTCCTGCCCCCGGCACTGCTCGCCACGATGGCAACCAGGCGCAAAAACATCAGAGTCGAGGAGCCCGCACAGCGCCTACGATCGTCCTCCCCCGCGCAGCGACGACAGGACCAGCCGCCCGTAACGCGTCGCGAGAGCACCGGCCGTCACGACCACCGTGATCCCGAGCGCAACGAGCAGGTGACTGACCGACTCGTCGCCGATGACCTGAAGCACACCTAGTGAGGTTCCGAGCGGCAATCCCAGGATCGTGAGCGCTCCCAGAGCGCCACTGATCTGCTGGCTCTCCTGCGTCTGCACCAAACGGCTGTAGTCTGCGGCTTCCGCCAGGATCTCGCCGAAGCGGTCGGGCAACCGGTGCTGATTCTGAAAGGCGAGGAGCAGTTCGTTGGCCGGGCCGTGTGCGGTCAGGTGCTGGCGCCAGTAGGTACTTCGGAAGACCGCGATGTTGCGCTCCAGAGTGGCGACTCTCCGTGCCAGGCGCCGGGTGTCGAAGACGTCCGAGAGCTCTTCGGTGAGTTCGTCGATGTGGTCGCGCTGCAGCGACCCGAGCAGCAAGGCGTCGAGGTACACGGTGCGTGAGTGCAGGGCTCCGAACGCGTAGAAGTCACCGTCCCCGGTGTCGGGACGGTGACCGAGGAAGGCGGCCCCCTGGCGCAGCACCAGAGCGCTCCAGTCCGCGGAAATGCGTACGGCGCTACTGAGCTCCACGGCGGCGGTTTCCGGGGCGAGCGGGAAGTCGGCGGGGGTCGAACGCGACGCCAGCTGCCAGAGCCAGCGGTCGGCGGTGTCCGGCAGCACCCCTTCGTAGCTCGCTCGGAGCGCGGGAGTGTGATCGGTCTCGGGGGTCAGAAAGGCAACGGTATAGGGACGGCTGATGGCGAACGTCCCTATACCGCTGGTTACTTCCGCGAGGCCTGCGAGGAGTACCCCCGGATCCAGCGGGCCTGTAAGCGCTGCGGTGTCGTGAGTGGCCGAGCGTCCGGCTATCGCACGCACCACCGGCAACAGCGGTCTGAAGACAGTGAAGTGAAAAACAGCGAGAGCGTGTTCAGGGTTGCGGGCCGTAGCGGTCCGAAGAAGCTCCATACCGATGAGGTGCAGGCCGTCGTGTACGACCGAGGCCGGCCGGTACCAACGGCGGGGTTTGCCAGGCGCGCCGTACAGGACGCGGGCCGAGGCAGGGGCGAAATACGTTGCCCTGGTCTCGGTATCGGTGCGGCGGCCACCCAGCTCGAACGGAAAGGGGCCATGATCCCAATGTGGGATCCGCAGCAGGCGCACGGGCACGACAACGGTCAGCTCCTGACGCGCGCCGGTGAGCGTCTCGAGTGGGAGTGACGACGTCATCCGTAGAACTCGGACGCGTCGGGCTGATCGAGGCGGATGACGAACTCTGCCCGGTCGGGGCTGACGTCCGAGACGTGGAATCGGACGCGTTCCCCTGTACGGATGGTCCGGAATCCCTCCGTCACGATCTGCCGGTAGTCGAAGCCGTAGTAACGCTGGTCATCGTCGTCCTGCACGATGTAGGAGCCGAGGGTTCCGTTCACTCCCCCGCCGCTTGATCGTCGGTCGACAATGGAACCGTGGTGCGGCTCTCCGCTCATGCTGTCGCCCCCTCGGTGCCCATGACGTCTTCCACGCATCGGAAACCGACCGCGTTACTCCCACCGCGCTTACGGTAGATGCCCTTGCTGCTCACCTGTACCGCGCGCATTGGATTGTCGTAGCTGCCACCACAGATGACGGCTTCACCAGGGTCGCCGAGGCTGGTGGACGTCCATTCCCAGCAGTTGCCCACCATGTCCGCGATGCCGAACGGAGAGAGATTGCCGGGCCGTTCGGCGGCAGGTGTCACCCACGCCCTGCGAACAGCATCACCCGCGAAGTCCTCGTACCACGCCTGGTACGTGACTACGGGATGCCCTACCCAGGAGTCCGCGCAGTTGACCAGACCGGCGTCGGGGGTGTCACCCCACGGGAACAGTCGACCATCTGTTCCCCGCGCCGCGGCCTCCCACTCCAGGGATGTAGGCAACCTCTTGCCCTCGAAGGCCGCGAAGGCATAGGCACTCCACCAGTTGACGCAGACAGCCGGGTACGCGTCGTACCGTGCGTCCGCGTAGTAGTCGGCTTCGCGCAACCGGTCGGTCCAGGGGCGGTGTGTGACATTGGCCGGCTGGTCGGGATGGTC
This sequence comes from Streptomyces sp. NPDC059499, assembly GCF_042749285.1. Lineage (NCBI taxonomy): Bacteria > Bacillati > Actinomycetota > Actinomycetes > Kitasatosporales > Streptomycetaceae > Streptomyces > Streptomyces sp. NPDC059499. Next base: position 130,869 of record NZ_JBHYTT010000016.1, on the reverse strand, counting down.
CCATGGCGAGGTGCCGTCGTCGTCCAGCGCTTCGAGGAAGCGGCGATAGCGCGCCACTGTCACGGCGTTACGGTCGAATCGGACAGATCGTGGAACGCGGCGCAGAAGCAGCCGTTCCGCCGGGCCGACCAAGTACGACCCGGCCGGCAACACGCAGTCGTCGCTCACCGAAGTGGTGGCGAGGCCCGCGAGGAACGCCCTCACCTGCTCTGTGAGGAATGCACCGCCCGGTACGTCCGCTGCCGTGTCCCTGTGTTCGTCCTCGGCCAGGTAACGCGCGGCCAGCAGCTCCTGGTACGCCGTATGCGCGAAGGCAACGTGATCGGGCCCGACCTTCCGCAGCACGGGAGAGAGCACACAGGCGTCGAAGTCGAGCTGTCCGTCGGTGAACATCCCGGCACCCAGTGAGCGGTGCAGGTCGAGCAGGGAGAACACCGTCCGGTCTGTCAGAAAAGCATGCCCGAGGGAGACGAGCAGGTGCTCGTCGTCTGCCCGGCCGTGCGCGGCCAGGGTCCGGGTGATGTGCGCGCCAAGAATATCGGCAAGAGGACGCCCGGCAGGAAGCTCCAGCGAGGCGGTGAGCCGCTTCTCCAACGGTGTCGCTTCGGGTTCGGCAAGGCGGAGGAGGTGGAAGTGCGGGACCCTGGCCGGGTCGACTCCGTTTGCGTACATCTGCTCGACGAGCTGTTCGGAACGGCCTGCGCCGCTGTCCAACAGCTGGCGAACCTGTGGCGAGTCGGCGAGGAAGGACACACGCGAGCTCATGACCACCGCGGACTCGGCCGATAGCACGGCCGCGAGATCTACGAAAAGCTTCAGGAACCCGGCGGGGCTCGACTCTTCGACGCCCTCGTCGACGGCGTCGAGCACGCAGAGCGCGGTTCCTGAACGGATCAGGTAGAGGAAGAGGTCGTAGGCACGGGAGCGGTCCGACGCCATGGCCGGTGCCAGGAGTCGTGCGGCGTACTCCGAGAACGGCTCGTCCTTGGGTTTGAGCCCGAGGTCGAAGTAGAAGCGGAACCGGCGAGTTCCGGGGGTGACCGCGAGAGTGCGCAAAAGTGTGCTCTTCCCGCTTCCGGGACGGCCTGTGACGAGCACGTTGGCACTGCCCCGTGCGAGCCGGGTGAGCAGCTCTGCCGCGTCCTCGGATTCCGTCACCTGGGATTCGCCGGTGTGCGGGTCGGTGGACAGTACGGCGACACTGACCGGTGTCCGGGGTTCGGCTGGTCCGGCCGGGGACGAGAGAGCGCCGAGATGTGTTTCCAGGTCGACGATCGTGTCCACGAATCCGTCATAGCGGATGATCCGAAAGTCCAGCCCCAGCAGATCATGGAGTGCACCGGACGCCGTTCTGTCCGCGTCCTCCTCAAGAACGACGAATCTGGTGAGTTTGGGCAACCTCGTGCGCAGCAACTCCCCGCCGGTGGAGGCGAGAACTGTGCTCAGATCGTCCGCGTCCCGGGAGAGCATGAGTTCCACGTACTCCAGCCGCATTCCCGATTCACGGCAGAACAACTGGTAGACCGTGTCAGGGCTGAGTACGAAGCGTTTGGCCTGCCGATAACCCAAGGTGACGTACAGACCCGCCAGGAACTCGCAGCGCCGGGCCACCTCAGGAGCCACGTCCGGCTCTCCGCCGAGGAGAGCCGCACTCCCCGTGTTCGTGAACCAGACCAGCACATCGACGAGCCGGCGCACGGCCAGCAGTCCGTCCTCGTCGCTGATCTCGTATCCGTCGTGCGTGGAACGGTTGCGAAGGCGCCGGATGTCGTCGAGCGCATCCATCACCGTGCTGCTGCGGATATGCGGGCGGCAACGCTTGACCAGGTCGTTCAGCGCCTTGGTCGCAGGGTCACCCTCAAGGTTGTGGTGTCGCCACAGCTCCTTGAGAAGCCGTTCGGTCAGTTTGCCGACAAGCGCGACAGCATTCTCGGGATAGCCATCGTTGAGGGAGCGTAAGGGGCGCTCCAGGTCGAGCCCGAGGTGGTCCGCGATCCGCGAATGATCGTCGAGTTCCCCTCGAAGCCGACGCAGTCGTTCATCGACCACGGTGCTCACTGGCTACCACCTTGCTCGGCTCCCAATTGCCCGTGAACAAAGGCGAACCGGTCGGGGAACGTAAGGACGGGTTCGGGATGGGCGGCCCTCATCTCCTCGATCCCCTGCTCGATCTCGACGTCGCTGAACGTGGACAGCAGGGACATGTAGCGAGCACGAACCATGCCGAAGTACTTGTCGCGGTCGATGCGCAGTTCGTGCTCGACATGGGTCAGCCCGGCTTCCATGCCGGCGGCCGTCAGATGCTCCACGATGTCAGCCGGGTCCGGTTGGAGCTCCTCGAAGCGGGTGAGTGCCGCCTTGAACAACGGGTACCGGATCGTGGCCGGGAGCATCACCACCAGCAGACGCCCACCGGGTGCCAGCCGACCGGCCAGACCACGCAACGTCCGCGCCGGATCCGCGAGGTGGTGGACTGATTCCTTGAGCCACATCGCATCGAGCTGACCGTGCGGCAGATCGACGTCTCCGTCGGCGATGCCTTCCGCTGACGCGACGACCGGGTTCAGGTCGGCCAGGGGCGGGTTGCCGATCTGGCGCAGCATCGCTTCCGACGGGTCGACGCACAGGACAGGATGAGTGGGCATGACAGCCTTCACTACTTCCCGCGCGAAAAGGCCTGTGCCACAACCGATGTCGGCGATACGGTCAGATGCAGTCAGCCGCAGGGCTTCGACGATACGGGCCGCCATCCAGGGGATGTAGTCCGGCCCGTACACCCAGTGTTCGTCATAATCGGCGGCTAGTTCTTCGTAGTGCCCTTGCACATCGCGCCGCTCCACGGTCCCCCCTCGCGCGTCACCGGCCCTGGTGCGGTGGACAGTAAGAGGCTATCGCGGAGTGCGGGGACGACAACAGCGTGTAATACGCCGTTGCCCCTCGCCGATGCAGCGGCCTCCTGTCTCTGCCGATCTCGGTGAGACGCTCCGCCACCCGCAGCACAGAGCCTCACCCCAAGGCCTGTTCGAGCAGGCGGCCGCGGCCTTCAGCCTGCGGTGCGGTCCCGATCACCCGAAACCCTGCAGTGCCGCTACTACGCGTCCGAGTGCCCCGCGGAACTCGGTGAGACCACTGCCGCAGTCGCGGCATTCGTCGCCTACGCCAAGCACGCACCGGACTGCAGTGACTCGTTGGCCGTCGACCGCCACCTCGCGGCATGGCGAGCGTCCTCTTCCAGCTCGGCCGGAGAGCAGCCGGGCAGCCCGCCTCACACCGCCGCGAACACGTCCTCCAGCTCCTGCAGCAGCCGCCGCTTCGGGCGGGCGCCGACCATCGACTTCACCGGTTCGCCGTCCCGGAACACCATCAGCGTCGGCATCGACAGCACCGCGTAGCGGCTCGTGATACCGGGGTTGGTGTCCACGTCCAGCTGGACGACCTTGATCCGGTCGGCCTCCTCCGCCGCGATCGCGCTGAGCACCGGGGCGAGCTGGCGGCAGGGGCCGCACCAGTCCGCGGTGAATTCGACCAGGACCGGGAGGTCCGCTCGCAGGACCTCCTCGTCGAATGTCGTATCGGTGATCTCGGCGACACCTTCTGCGTGGATCATCTGTCATCCTCCAAGTTCACATCGTGGTTCGGGGCCGCCGGGACGCTCGGCCGCCGCCTCCAGTTCGGCGCGGGCGAGCTGTGCGCCCACCTCGGTACGCACCGTCCGCAGCTGCCCGATGAGCGAGTCGAGCTCGTCGAGCTTGCGGCGGTAGACGGCCAGGGACGCGGGGCAGGCGTCGCCCGCCGGGTGGCCGGCGCGCAGGCAGTCGACGAAGGGGCGGGTCTCCTCCAGGTCGAACCCGAAGTCCTGAAGGGTCCGGATCTGCTGGATCAGCCGCAGGTCGCCCTCGTCGTACGTGCGGTAGCCGTTCTCCGCGCGGCGTGCGTGCAGCAGGCCGCGTGACTCGTAGTACCGCAGCGTCCGTGTTGTCGTCCCGGCGCGTTCGGCCAGTTCCCCGATTCGCATACGCCGACGGTAATCCTTGACGTCGGCGTCAAGGCAAGGCACCGGACGGGAGGGGTGCCCGGCCGACCGGTCGGGAAGTGGAGCGGCCAGGACCATTGACGGTTGCCCCGGGTGCATCTAAATACCTGTGAGAGCGCTCTCAAAAGCAACCTTCCCAGCACGCCCCCACCGGAGGTTCCCTTGCGTACGAGCCGCACGATCCCCCACAGACGTACGACCGTCCTCTCCGCCCTGACCGCCCTGGCCCTCGCCCTGGCCGGGGTGATCACCGTCGCCGGATCCGGGCCCGCCCGCGGTGACGTGCCGACCACCCCCGGGTGGAACCTGCAGTGGAGCGACGACTTCAACGGCGCGAACCGCAGCCTGCCGTCCTCCGCGAACTGGCAGATCGACACAGGGCACGGCTATCCCGGCGGCCCCGGCAACTGGGGCACCGGGGAGGTCCAGAACTACACCGCGAGCCCTGACAACGTCAGCCTCGACGGCAGCGGCAACCTGCGCATCACGCCGCTCCGCGACGGGGCGGGCAACTGGACGTCCGGCCGCATCGAGACCAGGAGGGCCGACTTCAAGGCCCCGGTCGGCGGCACCCTGCGCATCGAGGGCCGCGTCCAGATGCCGAACGTGACCGGCAACGCCGCCCTGGGCTACTGGCCCGCCTTCTGGGCGCTCGGTTCCCCGTACCGCGGCAACTACTGGAACTGGCCGGGTATCGGCGAGTTCGACATCATGGAGAACGTCAACGGGATCAACTCCGTCTGGGGCGTGCTCCACTGCGGGGTCAACCCGGGCGGCCCCTGCAACGAGACCACCGGCCTCGGCAACAGCCGAACCTGCCCCGGCGCCAGCTGCCAGTCCGCCTTCCACACGTACCGCTTCGAGTGGGACCGCGCCGTCACCCCCAACGCCCTGCGCTGGTACGTGGACGGCCAGCTCTTCCACAGCGTCACCCAGAACCAGCTGGACGCCGGGACGTGGGCGAACATGACCGACCACGCCGGGTACTTCCTCCTGTTGAACCTCGCGATCGGCGGCGCCTTCCCGAACGCGCTCGGCGGCCCGACCCCGACCGCCGCGACAGTGCCGGGCCGCCCCATGCTGGTGGACTACGTGGGCGTCTGGACCAAGGGCGGCGGCGGAACCACCGACCCGCCGCCCACCGACCCGCCGTCCGGCTCCTCCACCCTCGCCCTGCGCAGCGGCGGAGGTCTCGGCGCCGCCCAGTCCTCGGCCTCGTCGGTGACGGTCGCGTCGGCGGGCGGCGGCAACTACGACGGCACCCCGCACAGCCCTCAGACCTTCACCGCGACGGGCATCACCCGGGCGTACGACGGAGGGGCCACGCAGTTCGACGTGTTCGCGGACTCGGGCACCACCGTCGCCAACGGACAACAGGTGCGGGTGAGTTACGACCGCACGGGTGACGGGACCTGGGACCGCACGGAGACGTACAACTACTTCGCCACCGATCCGGTCAACGGGTACGAGCACTACACCCAGGCCAAGGGCCTCAAGTCCTCCACCGGCAGCCACGGCAACCTGGCCAACGGCACGGTGAAGGTCGAGATCTGGAACGCCATCGGCAACGGTACGGGCACGGTGGGCGTCGGCAACCAGTCGGTCGTCCGCATCCCGTTCGGCTGAGGACCAAGGTTCCGCGCCCTGTGGAACGCGTCCCGTGTGCAGGCCGGTGAGACGGTCACCGTCCCCCGGGGGCCGGCACGAACACCCTGTACCCGGGAACGCGGGCGCGGCCGGTACGGAACACCGCACCGGCCGCGCTCACGTACCCGAGTCCTACGCCTTCACCAGCGAGGGCCGCTCCTCGCCGCCGTCCCTGGCGTCGGGGACATGCGGGTCCGGGACGTGCGGCTCCGCGGGGCCCTCGTCCACGATCATCTTCTCGTCGAACGGCAGGTGGCCGGAGAGGACCTCGTCCACCCGCGCCCGGTCGATCTCCTTGGTCCAGGTGCCCACCAGCACCGTGGCGACCGCGTTGCCCGCGAAGTTGGTCAGGGCGCGGGCCTCACTCATGAAGCGGTCGATGCCGACGATCAGGCCGACGCCGTCGACCAGTTCGGGACGGTGGGACTGCAGGCCGCCCGCGAGGGTGGCCAGTCCGGCGCCGGTGACGCCCGCGGCGCCCTTCGAGGCGATCACCATGAAGATCAGCAGCGAGATCTGCTCGCTGATGCTCAGCGGGTCGCCCGTCGCGTTGGCGATGAAGAGCGAGGCCATCGTCAGGTAGATCGCGGTGCCGTCGAGGTTGAAGGAGTAGCCGGTCGGCACGGTGATACCGACGACGGGCTTGCTGATGCCCAGGTGCTCCATCTTCGCGATCAGCCGCGGCAGGGCCGACTCGGAGGAGGAGGTGGAGAGGATCAGCAGGAACTCGCGGCCCAGGTACTTCAGCAGGGAGAAGATGTTGAGCCCTGCCACCACCCGCAGGATCGCGCCCAGGATCACGAACACGAAGAGCGCGCAGGTGACATAGAAGCCGACCATGATGATCGCGAGCGACTTCAGCGCGTCCACGCCGGTCTCGCCGACCACCGCCGCGATCGCTCCGAACGCGCCGACCGGGGCCGCCCACATGATCATGGCGAGGATGCGGAACACGAGGCGCTGGATGTGGCCGATGCCGCGCAGGACCGGTTCACCGGCCGAGCCCATGGCCTGCAGGGCGAAGCCCGCGAGCAGGGCGATGAGCAGGGTCTGCAGGACCTCGCCCTCGGTGAAGGCCGAGACCATGGTGGTCGGGATGACGCCGAGCAGGAAGTCCACCGTGGACTCGCTCGCCCCCGCCGCCTGCTCCTCACCTGCGGCGCGTGCCGCGTCGGTGAGGTGGAGGCTGGAGCCGGGCTCCAGGATGTTGCCGACGACCAGGCCGATGGCCAGGGCGACGGTCGACATCACCAGGAAGTAGCCGAGGGCGAGACCGCCGACGGCGCCGACCTTGGCGGCTTTGCGTACGGAGCCGACGCCCAGCACGATCGTGCAGAAGATGATCGGCGAGATCATCATCTTGATGAGGTTGACGAACCCGGTGCCGATGGGCTTGAGCTCCACGGCCACGCCCGGGGCGACGAAGCCGACCGCGATGCCCAGCACCACGGCGGCGATCACAGCCAGGTAGAGATAGTGCGTTCGGTCCCGTCGTGCGACTTTCTCTGCCACGGTGGTCTCCTCGGAGTTGCGGTCGCTCCCCCGTCCCAGGGGGCCCCGGTGACTATCCACTCCCCTGTGACCGCGGTCACCCTTGCGTTCATATCGTTCACGGACGCTTTCGAGCCACCTTGGGCCGGTGGGTCCCGCCGTGCAGACTGGGGCCATGCGCCTGTCCCGTACGCTCCCCCGCAGCCTGGCCGGCCAGCTCTTCGCGATGCAGGCCCTGCTCGTGGCCGCGGTCGTGGCCGGGTGCGCCTTCTTCGCGTACGCCTCCGGCCGGGCACAGGCGGAGGAGACCGCGGACCGGCAGGTACGGGCAGCCGCCCTCGCCATGGCCGGATCCCCGTCCGTGCGGGAAGCGATCCGCACCCCGGACCCCACCGCCGTGCTCCAGCCGTACGCGGAGCGGGTCCGCGCGGACACCGGGATCACCTTCGTCACGATCATGGATCCGAACCGGGTGCGCTGGACCCATCCGCACCCCTCGGAGATCGGCAGGACGTTCATCGGGAACACCGCCCCGGCCCTGCGGGGTGAGACCTTCACGGAGACGTACACCGGCACACTGGGGCCGTCGATACGGGTCGTCACGCCGATCCGTGACGGGGACCGGATCGTCGGCCTGGTCAGCGCCGGCATCACCGTCGACCGGGTCTCCAACCAGGTACGCGAACAGCTCGGCGCCCTGGGCATGGCGGCGGGCGCGGCACTGGCGCTCGGCGGGCTCGGCACATACGTGATCAACGCCAGGCTGCGCCGGCACACCCACGGGATGAACGCACGCGAGCTGGGCCGGATGCACGACTACCACGAAGCCACCCTGCACGCGGTGCGTGAGGGGCTGCTGATGCTGGACGGACAGCGCCGGATCGCGCTGATCAACGACGCGGGCCGGGAGCTGCTGGGCCTGGCACCGGGGTCGGTCGGGCGGAAGGTCGACGAGCTCGCCCTCCCCCCGCCGCTGACCGGGGCCCTCCTGGCGTCCGAGCCGCGGGTCGACGAGGTCCATCTGGCCGCGGACCGGGTCATCGTCCTCAACACCAGCCCCGTCGTGGGCGGGGAGAAGCGCGGCACGGTGGTGACACTGCGGGACCACACGGAGCTGCAGGCCCTGTCGGGCGAGCTCGACTCGGAGCGCGGCTTCACGCAGGCGCTGCGCTCGCAGGCGCACGAGGCGGCCAACCGGCTGCACACCGTGGTGTCGCTGATCGAGCTGGGCCGGGTCGAGGAGGCGGTCGACTTCGCGACGGCGGAACTGGAGCTGGCGCAGGTCCTCACCGACCGGGTCGTCGGGGCGGTCGCCGAGCCGGTGTTGGCCGCCCTGCTGCTCGGCAAGGCCGCGCAGGCCAACGAGCGCGGTGTGGAGCTCGTCCTCGCGGAGGACAGCCTGATCGACGACGGGGCGCTGCCGCCGGCTCTCGCGCCGCGTGATCTGGTGACGGTCCTGGGCAATCTGATCGACAACGCGGTGGACGCCGCGTCGGAGACGGGAGCGGGAGGCGGCGACGTGCCCGTACCCGCCCAGCGCGGCGCGACGCGGCCACGGGTCACCGTCACCGCGCTCACCGACGGCGGTGAGCTGCTGCTGAGGGTCGCCGACACCGGGCCGGGCGTCGGCCCGGACGACGTGGACGAGGTGTTCCGGCGCGGCTGGACGACGCACGGGGCGGACCGCGGGCTCGGGCTGGCGCTGGTGCGTCAGGCGGTCCTGCGCAACGGCGGGACGGTCGTCCTCGGCCGGGGGGAGGACGGCGGCGCGGAATTCACGGTGCGGCTGCCCCTGACCGGCCGGCCGGCGCAGGCGGTCCGGGCATGATCCGGGTACTGGTCGTGGAGGACGACCCCGTGGCGGCCGACGCCCACCAGCTGTACGTGGGCCGGGTACCCGGCTTCGAGGTCGCCGCCGTCGCGCACACCCGGGCGGAGGCCGTGCGGGCGCTGGACCGGATGCCGGTGGATCTGCTGCTGCTCGACCTGTACCTGCCCGACGGGCACGGGCTCCAGCTCCTGCGGGCCCTGCGGGCGGCCGGGCACGGTGCGGATGTCATCGCGGTGACGTCGGCGCGCGATCTGGCGGTGGTGCGGGAGGGCGTGTCGCTCGGGGTCGTGCAGTACGTGCTGAAGCCGTTCACCTACCCCACCCTCCGCGACAGGCTCGTGCGCTACGCCGAGTTCCGGGCGGCGGCCGGTGAGGCGAGCGGCCAGGAGGAGGTGGACCGGGCGCTGGGCGCCCTGCGGATCGCACACCCGGCGGCGCTGCCCAAGGGACTGAGCGGTCCGACGCTGGAGGCGGTGACCCGGGCCCTGCGGGAGTCCCCGGACGGGGTGACGGCGGCGGCCGCCGCGGAGGAGCTGGGGATCTCCCGGATCACCGCACGCCGGTATCTGGAGCATCTGGTGACGGCCGGCCGCGCCGAGCGCCGGCCGAGCTACGGCCACGTGGGACGCCCGGAACTGCGGTACCGGTGGGTGGCCGAAACTCGCTGACCGTTCGAAGATCGAGGAGCGCCCTCTCCTAGGAGGATCATACGAAGGGTGAACTGTTAGGAACAGCCTGTAGCCAGGCCCTTCCCGTGCTCCTACGGTGGGGCCGTGCAACCCACTCCGCCCTTCAATGCCCCCGCCGCGCGCCGTCTGCGTGAGGCACTGGGAATGGCTCCCGGCCATGTTGCGTACGGCCTCGGCGCCCAGTACGGAATCCAGATCACCGCCGAGACCGTGATGGCATGGGAGCGCGGTGTCGCCCTGCCCGGCGAACGCGAACTCATGGCGCTCGCCGGTGTGCTGTGGTGCGCGCCCGGTGAACTGCTGGCCGCCGCAATCACGTTGCGCGAGCACCGGCTGGCCCGGGACATCACCGTGGACGACCTCGCGCGGGAGCTCGGGACGACCGGTGCCGCGTATCTGCGGATGGAGGATTCGGGCCGCTGGCGCGGCAACGAACGCCAGGCCATGGCGCTCTGCGAGGCCCTGGACATGTCGGCCGCCCAGTTCGTCACGGCGACCGGCCGCAACGAGGAGCTGGCGGAGCTGCTGAACAGGGCGGTGACGACGCGCTGGCAGGCGTACGTCCGGCCGGTGGCCAAGCTCGTACCGCTGGACCGGGTCCTGGTGCAGGACGTGCTGCAGCAGCTGCAGAGCGACTACCAGGCCCTGATGGTGACGACGCTGAGCTGGGACAGCACGGGCCGGGAACGGTCCGGGGCGTCGGGCGACGCCGGGCGGGCGTTCCTGGACCGGGTGGTCGAGCAGTTCTGGCGCACGGCCGGCATCTGAGCCCGGCCGTGCGGCCGGTCCGCGCCGTGTTCCGGCAACCGGAACACGGCTCCGGCCGGAGGACCGGCCCCGTTCCGGTCAGAAGACCGACTCGGCCTCGTACATGCGGTCACTGGGCACGGTCTTCAGGCGGGTGACGGCGTCGGCGAGCGGCACCATGGCGATGTCGGAGCCGCGCAGGGCCGTCATCCGGCCGAAATCGCCGCGGTGGACGGCCTCCACCGCGTTCCACCCGAAGCGGGTCGCGAGCACCCGGTCGTACGCAGTCGGCGTGCCGCCGCGCTGCACATGGCCGAGAATGACCGGCCGGGCCTCCTTGCCGAGCCGCCTCTCCAGCTCGACGGCGAGGCGGTTGCCGATGCCCTGGAAGCGCTCGTGGCCGAACTGGTCGATCTCGCCCTTGGCGTACGCCATGGAGCCCTCGGCCGGGTGCGCGCCCTCGGCGACGCAGATGACGGCGAACTTCTTGCCGCGCGAGAAGCGCTCCTCGACCATCTTGACGAGGTCCTCGACCTGGAAGGGCCGCTCCGGGAGGCAGATCCCGTGGGCACCGCCGGCCATTCCGGACTCCAGCGCGATCCAGCCCGCGTGGCGGCCCATCACCTCGACGACCATGACCCGCTGGTGCGACTCGGCGGTCGTCTTGAGGCGGTCTATGGCCTCGGTGGCGACCCCCACGGCCGTGTCGAAGCCGAAGGTCCGGTCGGTGGCGGAGATGTCGTTGTCGATCGTCTTCGGGACGCCCACGACGGGCATTCCGGCGTCCGAGAGCATCCGGGCGGCGGTGAGTGTGCCCTCGCCGCCGATCGGGATGAGGGCGTCGATGCCGTAACGGCGGGACAGCTCCTCACAGTTCTCGGCGGCCTCGCGCAGCCGGTCGCGCTCCAGCCGGGCGGAGCCGAGGATCGTGCCGCCGCGTGCCAGGATGCCGCTCACCGCGTTGAGGTCGAGGGGCCGGTAGTGCCCGTCGAGCAGGCCCTTGAACCCGTCCTCGAACCCGATGACTTCATCGCCGTGACCCACGACGGCACGGTGCACGACCGACCTGATCACGGCGTTGAGGCCTGGGCAGTCTCCGCCTGCGGTGAGAATTCCGATGCGCATCGTGCTCTGTCTCCTGCTCGCTGGGGCCATGCATTTCGGGGGCCGCTCGACAAACCCCCGTACCGTGAGCCACGACGATTGTCCCACGCCCGGTCCGGCACTCGCGCTTCCGACTGCTCCGGTCTCACGCCGGGGACCGCTCGGTCTCACGCCTGCGACCGCTCCGGTGCGGTGCGGCACGGGTCGTGGGCGGGTCCGGCAGGGGCCGGCGACGGCCGTGCGCGGGTGCCGCCCGGCGGGCGATTTACCCGTCTCGGTAGGTATCGTCAAGAGGGCAATGCCAGCCAGCCAGGACGGGAGAGCACGCGTGGCGCGCAGCGTGTACGTGACCGGGATCGACCGGGGAGACGGCCGACAGGTCGTCGATCTGGGAGTCATGGAGCTACTGACGCGTCAGGTGGACCGGGTCGGGGTGTTCCGTCCGCTGGTCCATGACGGACCCGACCGGCTGTTCGAGCTGCTGCGGGCCCGCTACCGGCTCTCGCAGAGCCCGGAGACCGTCTACGGGCTGGACTACCACGAGGCGTCCGCCATCCAGGCGGAGCAGGGTACCGACGAGCTGGTCTCCCGGCTCGTCGAGCGCTTCCACCGGGTGTCACGCGACTACGAGGTGGTGCTGGTCCTCGGCAGCGACTTCGCCGCCACCCAGCTCCCGGACGAGCTCGCGCTCAACGCCCGGCTCGCCAACGAGTTCGGTGCCTCGGTGATCGCTGTGGTCGGCGGCGGGGGCCAGGACGCCGCGTCGGTACGGGCGGAGACGCGCAACGCCTACCGTGCGTACGCCGGTCTGGGCTGCGACGTCCTGGCGATGATCGTGAACCGGGTGGCGTCCGAGGACCGGGCCGCCATCGCCGAGCGGCTCGCGGCGACGCTGCCGGTCCCCTGCTCGGTCCTGCCCGACGACCCGGCGCTCTCCGCGCCGACCGTCGCCCAGATCACCGCGGCGCTGGACGGAACGGTTCTGCTCGGCGACGACTCGGGCCTCGCCAGGGACGCGCTGAACTTCGTCTTCGGCGGCGCGATGCTGCCGAACCTCCTCAAGGCACTGACCCCGGGCTGCATGGTCGTCACCCCCGGCGACCGCGCGGACCTGGTCATCGGCGCGCTCGCCGCGCACAGCGCGGGCACCCCGCCCATCGCGGGCCTCCTGCTGACCCTGGACGAGCGTCCCGGCGAGGAGATACTCAGGCTGGCCGCCCGCCTCGCACCCGGCACCCCGGTCATCGCGGTGACCGGTGGATCCTTCCCCACGGCGGCCGAACTCTTCTCGCTGGAAGGAAAGTTGAACGCGGCGACGCCCCGCAAGGCGGAGACCGCACTCGGTCTCTTCGAGCGCCACGTGGACACCGGCGCCCTGCTGGAGGGGATCTCCGTGTCCCGCAGCGGCCGGGTCACCCCGATGATGTTCGAGCACGAGCTGCTGGAACAGGCCCGCTCGAACCGGCGCCGGGTCGTCCTGCCCGAGGGCACGGAGGAGCGCGTCCTGCGTGCGGCCGATGTGCTGCTGCGCCGGGACGTCTGCGATCTGACGCTCCTCGGCGACGTGGACGTCATCCGCAAGAAGGCCGCCGACCTCGGCATCGATCTCGCCGGGACCCAGCTCATCGACCCGCAGACCTCCGAGCTGCGCCAGAGCTTCGCCGAGCAGTACGCGCTGCTGCGCGCGCACCGCGGCGTGACGGTGGAGCTCGCCCACGACGTCGTCGCGGACGTCAACTACTTCGGCACCCTGATGGTCCAGGAGGGTCTGGCCGACGGCATGGTCTCCGGCTCGGTGCACTCCACCGCGGCGACCATCCGCCCCGCCTTCGAGATCATCAAGACCAAGCCGGACGCCTCGATCGTCTCCTCGGTCTTCTTCATGTGCCTCGCCGACAGGGTCCTGGTGTACGGCGACTGCGCCGTCAATCCGGACCCGGACGCGGAGCAGCTCGCGGACATCGCGGTGCAGTCGTCGGTCACCGCGGCACGCTTCGGTGTGGACCCCCGGATCGCGATGCTGTCGTACTCGACGGGCACCTCGGGCAGCGGCGCCGACGTCGACAAGGTGCGGGAGGCCACCGAGCGGGTGCGCGCCTCGCACCCCGGCCTGAGGATCGAGGGCCCCATCCAGTACGACGCGGCGGTCGAGCCGTCCGTCGCGGCGACCAAGCTGCCGGCGTCCGAGGTGGCGGGGCGGGCGACCGTACTGATCTTCCCGGACCTCAACACCGGCAACAACACCTACAAGGCCGTCCAGCGCTCGGCCGGGGCCGTCGCGGTCGGCCCGGTCCTGCAGGGGCTGCGCAAGCCGGTCAACGACCTGTCGCGCGGCGCCCTCGTGCAGGACATCGTCAATACCGTGGCCATCACGGCGATCCAGGCGCAGGGCGAGGAGCGGACCCGATGACCACCGACCGAACCACCGGCGGGGCGGGCCGCGTGCTCGTCCTCAACTCGGGCTCCTCGTCGGTCAAGTACCAGCTCCTGGACATGCGCGAGCGGGTGCGGCTGGCGACCGGCCTGGTCGAGCGGATCGGGGAGGAGACCTCCCGGCTGGTGCACACCCCCTCCGGCGGCGAACCCCGTGAGCGCACCGGAAGGATCGCCGACCACGAGCAGGCCCTGAAGGCCGCGGCCGAGGAGCTGGCGGCCGACGGGCTCGGCCTGGACTCCCCCGAACTCGTGGCCATCGGCCACCGGGTGGTGCACGGCGGGCTGAAGTTCAGCGAGCCCACCGTGATCACCGACGAGGTACTGGCCGAGATCGAACGGCTCGTCCCGGTGGCCCCCCTGCACAACCCCGCGAACATCACCGGAATCCGTACGGCACGGGCACTGCGCCCGGACCTGCCGCAGGTCGCCGTCTTCGACACGGCGTTCCACACGACGATGCCGGAGCACGCGGCGCGGTACGCGATCGACGTGGAGACGGCCGACGCGCACCGCATCCGCCGCTACGGCTTCCACGGCACCTCCCACGCGTACGTCTCGCGCAGGACGGCCGAGCTGCTGGGCCGGCCGGTGGCCGACGTGAACGTGATCGTGCTGCATCTGGGCAACGGCGCCTCGGCCTCCGCGGTCGCCGGCGGCCGGTGCGTGGAGACGTCCATGGGGCTGACCCCCTTGGAGGGGCTGGTGATGGGTACGCGTTCGGGAGACATCGATCCGGCCGTCACCTTCCACCTCAAGAGGGTCGCGGGGATGTCGGTGGACGAGATCGATGTCCTGCTGAACAAGAAGAGCGGTCTGGTCGGCCTCTGCGGCGACAACGACATGCGGGAGATCCGGCGCCGGGTGGACGAGGGCGACGAGCGTGCCACGCTCGCGTTCGACATCTACATCCACCGGCTGAAGAAGTACATCGGCGCCTATTCGGCGGTCCTCGGCCGGGTGGATGCCGTGGTGTTCACGGCGGGGGTCGGGGAGAACGCCGCTCCCGTACGGGAGGCTGCGATCGCGGGACTGGAGGGGTTCGGCCTGGCGGTGGACGCGGATCTCAACGCCGTACGGTCCGGTGAACCGCGACTGATCTCCCCCGTCGACGCACGGGTGGCGGTCGCCGTGGTGCCGACGGACGAAGAGTTGGAGATCGCCGGCCAGACCTTCGCACTGGTCCACAACTGAGCGGGCCCGCGCCCCTTTGTATCTTCCACCAGACGGAATATTCCGCAGCGAAACAAACCGATAGGATCCGCCTCATGCGCCGTTCCAAAATCGTCTGCACCCTCGGTCCCGCCGTCGACTCGCATGAGCAGCTCGTCGCTCTGATCGAGGCCGGCATGAGCGTGGCCCGTTTCAACTTCAGTCACGGTACCCACGAGGAGCACCAAGGCCGTTACGACCGGGTCCGCAAGGCCGCCGCCGAGACCGGCCGCGCGGTCGGCGTGCTCGCCGACCTGCAGGGCCCGAAAATCCGCCTGGCGAAGTTCGCCGAGGGCCCCGTCGAGCTGGTCCGCGGGGACGAGTTCGTCATCACCTCGGAGGACGTGGCCGGCGACAAGTCGATCTGCGGTACGACCTACAAGGGTCTGCCCGGCGACGTCACCAAGGGCGACCCGATCCTGATCAACGACGGCAACGTCGAGCTCAAGGTCATCTCGGTCGACGGCCCGCGCGTCACCACCATCGTCATCGAGGGCGGTGTCATCTCCGACCACAAGGGCATCAACCTGCCCGGCGCGGCGGTGAACGTCCCCGCGCTCTCCGGGAAGGACGTCGAGGACCTGCGGTTCGCGCTGCGGATGGGCTGCGACCTGGTCGCCCTGTCCTTCGTGCGGGACGCCGAGGACGTCAAGGACGTGCACAAGGTGATGGACGAGGAGGGTCGCCGGGTCCCCGTCATCGCCAAGGTCGAGAAGCCGCAGGCCGTCGAGCACATGGAGGGCGTCGTCGCCGCCTTCGACGGTGTGATGGTGGCCCGTGGCGACCTGGCCGTCGAGTATCCGCTCGAGAAGGTCCCGATGGTGCAGAAGCGCCTCATCGAGCTGTGCCGCCGCAACGCCAAGCCGGTGATCGTGGCGACCCAGATGATGGAGTCGATGATCACCAACTCCCGGCCGACCCGCGCCGAGGCGTCCGACGTCGCCAACGCGATCCTGGACGGCGCGGACGCGGTCATGCTGTCCGCGGAGTCGTCCGTCGGCGCGTACCCGATCGAGACCGTCAAGACGATGTCGAAGATCGTCGTCGCCGCCGAGGAGGAGCTCCTGTCCAAGGGCCTCCAGCCGCTGGTGCCGGGCAAGAAGCCCCGTACCCAGGGTGGTTCGGTCGCGCGTGCGGCCTGCGAGATCGCGGACTTCCTGGACGGCAAGGCACTGGTCGCCTTCACCAAGTCCGGTGACACCGCCCGCCGGCTCTCCCGCTACCGCACGACCCAGCCGATCCTCGCCTTCACCACGGACGAGTCCACCCGCAGCCAGCTCGCCCTGAGCTGGGGCGTCGAGGCCCACGTGGTGCCGCACGTGGCCAACACGGACGCGATGGTCGACCTGGTCGACGAGGAGCTCCTGAAGCTGAACCGCTACAACACGGGCGACATCATGGTCATGACCGCCGGCTCGCCCCCCGGTGTCCCCGGGACCACGAACATGGTCCGGGTCCACCACCTGGGCGGCGAGAAGCGCGACTGACGCACCGGCGGTCCGCGCCTTGTCGCCGACCGCCGGCCGTCCGGACGACGACTGCGGGCCGCGCCTCCTGAAGAGGCGCGGCCCGCAGTCGTTGTTGCGGCTCCCGGACGGATCCGGATCACCGGCTAGCTGATGCCGCCGGTGAAGTAGTTGTGCAGTCCGGGGACCGAGAGAGTGCCGCCGAACTGTCCTGCCTGGGTCACCTTCACGTCCGTGAAGAACGCGAACGGTACGTTCAGCGGCGGCGGGGTCTCCGGGCTGAAGGTGATCGGGATGAGGCCGAAGAGGTTGCCCTTCAGCTCCTCCGTGTACATCGTCACCGTGCCGTTGCGGATCGTGGACGTGGAGCCGCTCCGCGCCTCGACGTGACCGGTGGTACCGCCAGGGCCCTTCGTGAGCTGGTGAAGGTCCTTGATGTCGATGGAGCTCGCGGTGAACTTCAGCACCTTCTTCGTGCTGCCGTCACCCTTCCTCACCTCGACGATGCCCTTGTAGTCCAGCCCGTTGAGCGTGAGCCTGGACGACTCGAGGATCCACGGGTCGTTCGGGAGCAGCGGGATGCCCTGCTCCAGGTCGGCCGCGGCGAGCGCCTCGGGATCGGCGGTCGGGCACGGGAAGCGCTCCTTGGCGCCGTCCGGGATGTCCTCGTCCTTCACCGGGTCGAGGCCCTTGGCCTCGTCCTCGAGCTCCTCGACGTCCTTGCCCGCCTTGTCGGCGGCGTCACGGATGGCGTCGGCGGTCTCGTCGACCGTGTCCTTCGCCGCGTCCGCAGCCTCCTCGACGGGCTCGGTGGCCTCCTCGACGGGCTTGGTGGTGGCGCTCTCCGTGGGCTTCGGAGCCTCTGTGGTGGCGCTGGGGGACGGACTGGCCGTCTCCTTGTCCGGTCCGTCGAGGAGGTCCTTGAGCGCGTCACCGACACCCAGCGGGTCGAGAGGGTTCTTCGACTCGGTGGGCGTGGGAGTGGGCGCCGCCTGGGCCTTGTTGTCGGCCGTGCCGTCCGCCGCGGGAGCACTCGCGCTCGCCGAGGGCTCGGGCGCGGTGGTCTTCTCCTTGCCCTGCTCCTCGTCCTTGCCCTGCTCCTCGTCCTTGTCGGCGGCTTCGCCGGTGGACGTGGCGCTCGGGGTCGGCTTGGCCTCGGGCTCCTGCGACTCGCTCGGTTCGTCGGAGCGCGTCACACAGGGACCGGGGGCGAAGGGTATGTCCCCGTTGTCGTCGGCCAGGGCGAGCTTGGGGGTGAGCCCCATGCCCACGAAGACCGCCGTGGGCATCGCGGCGAGCGCGAAGGCCTTCTTCCCCGCGGGCATGTGCAGCTTCGTCAGCAGCGACTTCCTGGGGGCCGCGTGGCGCGGCCCGCTTCTCACCCGGGTGTCCTCCCCGGTCGAGTCCGGCTGCGTCTCGTCACCCCGCACTGTTCCTCCCGCCGTTGGCGTCAACGTGTCCGTTCGTGCTGCCGTCGCTCCACGATTCGGATGCGTCGGCACCGTGCGACGGCTCGGCCGCCTGCGCCGGATCGGCGCCGTACTGCGACTCGTTCTGCGGCTCCTGCGGTGCGTACACGGCGGCGTGCTTGGCCGTTGCCCGCTCGGCGTCCGGTGTGCCCGGAGCCCAGGAAAGGGCGAGGCAGCCGCCGATCATGGACAGCAGGAACCCGATCAGGAAGCCGCCGAGGTTGGACACCGGTATGGAGACCAGCGCCAGCAGGATCGAGGCCACACCGGCGAACACCCGGACGATGTGGTGGTACCACATGGTCAGACCGAGCGTGATCAGCAGGACACCGATGATCAGTGAGCCCGCGCCCGCCGTGGTCGCCATGGCCAGCGTCAGATGGCCGATCTTGAGATTCGCGTACGGGAAGTACGCGATCGGACCGCCACCGAGCGCGGTCAGGAGGCCCGCCCAGAAAGGCCGGGTGTGCCGCCAGTCACGGAACCGCAGCCGCCAGTAGGCGAAGTCGCGGGTGCCTGTGGTCTCGGCGCTCATGGAAAACAGCTCCCTGGAACCGGTCGTGCTGTGAGAAGAAGAGGGAGTCGGACGGGCGGGCCGGCGTGGCCGCCGCCCCGCCCGTCCGGGCGGAGTGCTTAGTAGCACTCCTTGACGCCGTTGTAGAGCTTCATGCTCAGGCCGCTGAGCTTGAAGGTTCCGGCCGTGGTCGCCCACGCCGTCTGCTTCACGTTCCGCAGCTGTGCCCGCTCCGCCTGCTGGGCGAAACCGTTCTCGGCGACGTTCTCGCCGGACTTGATGGCCGGACCCTTGGTGGCGTCCTTCGCCGCAACACCGATGTCGATGTTGGTGAACTCGGCATCGGCCGACAGGTCCGCGACGTCGATGTACAGGTTCTCGGCCGAAACCGGCGTCTTGCCGCCACCGGCCTTCAGCTGAAGGCTGACCGAACCCAGCAGCGGGATGTTCGGCGTGACGACCGACTGGCACATGTTCGTGATCTCAGCCGTCTTGAACGACGAGATCGCGACCGGGTGCAGAGTCTTCTTGTCACCCTTCATCTCCGCGTAGCCGGTGTCTATGCCGCCGTACTGGGAGAAGCCGTGGCCGTCCAGGTAGTCGGCCGACACCTTGAACGACTGGCCCGACACGCTGAACGACGCGGCGAGCGCACCCTGCGCAAGCCCGACGCCCACCGCGGCGGTCGCGAGAACGCTCGGCACCATGACCAGAGCGAAACGCTTCCATCTGGTGCCACCGCGAACTTGGGAACTCATAAATTTCCTCCTTCTCGGACGTACATCTCCGGTACGGGCATCGTGCCCGTCCTGGGATGGGAGAAGTGCTACGTCCTCGGGAAGGAGAGCGCCCGGACCGGAGGCGCGTACCGCATCCGAATCACCGGCGATCACCCCCGAGCGACAACCACTGGTCACGCGTCTGCGCAACCGGTTCGGACAGGCCCTGCCGAAGGCAGGAACCCCCCTGTCCGCGATCGGCGCCACTGCCGCCGACCACCCGGTGGGGACCCAACTGACCGCCGACGCCGACTGGCCGTCGGGCTGGCGGTTATTGGACCGAGCGTGGCCGATCGTGGTGCATTCGCGGCCGCGACACAAGGGGGGTCGTTACTCGCTAGTAACGACCCGATAACCAGGGTGCGACAGGGGGGTACCGTCCGGCCACACAGGGTGGCACCAAAGGGGCGTGCGAACGGTGTGATTGGGGTCCTAAAGCGGACAGATCCCAGGGCGCGATTTACTACGAGTAACAGCGCGCAGTTTTATCAAGATTTGGTAAAGCGAAGGCGTATGTCGGCGTTCGCCCGCGAAAACGGCCGTGGCGCCCCCTGGGCACCACGACCGTGTTGTCACATCAGAACAAGACGCGCGCAAGGGCCGTTCGCGCGGCGACGACCCTGGGATCGTCCGGGCCGATCACCTCGAAAAGCTCCAGAAGACGCACCCTCACCATGTCCCGGTCGTCACCGAAATTGCGGCGGACGGTCTCGACGAGGCGACCGAAGGCGTCCTCGACATGGCCACCGACGAGATCCAGGTCCGCGGCGGCCAGCTGGGCCGCCGGGTCGGCCGGGTTGTCCGCGGCGTCCTTGCGGACCTGCTGCGGATCCAGGTCGGCGACCCTGCCGAGCAGTTCGGCCTGGGCGAGGCCGAGTTTGGCCTCGGTGTTGGCCGGGTCGTCGGCGAGCACGTTCTTGTACGCCTGGACGGCACCGCTGAAGTCATTGGCGTCCAACGCTTGCGCGGCGGCCTCCAGGAGCGCGTCGTACGGCCCCGCGGGCACATCGGCCGGGACACCGTCCTCCTCCGCGTCCACCGCTCCGTCCGGGTCGACCACGATCCCGGTGAGGCCGAACCGCTCCTCGGCCACCTGGATCAGCTGGTCCAGCGTCTGGCGGATCTGGCTCTCGGGGGCCGCGCCCTGGAAGAGCGGGAGTGCCTGCCCGGCCACCACGGCGAAGACCGCGGGAATGCCCTGGATCCCGAACTGCTGCATCAGCATCTGATTGGCGTCGACGTCGACCTTGGCCAGCACGAAGCGGCCGTTGTACTCGGTGGCGAGGCGCTCCAGGAGCGGGCCGAGCTGCTTGCACGGCTCGCACCACTCGGCCCAGAAGTCGATGACTACCGGGACTTCGGCGGAGCGCTGGAGGACGTCGTTCTCGAATCCCGCCTCATCGACGTCGATCACCAGGGAGGCGGGGGCGACTCCGCCGCCACCGCCCTGCCTGGCGGACTCCGCTCGGGCCTGCTCCGCCTTCGCCTTGGCCTCGCCGGCCGCCTTCACAGCGGCGAGGTCGACGACGCCGCTCATGGACATGTTCCTAGGCTGCATACGTACATCCTCCCCCCTGTGCGCACGGATTCGGAAAGCGATCCGTGAACCGCCTCCGTCCACAGCCACGCCGGTGTGCGCGGCGCGTGGACGGAAACGGTTCCGGGGCCCTGAAAAGCCCCGTTCTCGGTGCCGGATCCCCACCCGGCACCTGTGGCTGTCGATCAGTCGTGGCGCAGGACCGATGAACCATCGTCCTTACGCTACGACCCGTAGCGTAACTGGCCGGACCCCCTCCAGGGCAAGAGTGGCCGGTGATCTGTCTCACGGGCACCGGGACCGGTCAGTGGTACTTACCGGCCGGTATGGTCACCGCATGCTGAGCCGCAGCCACCCCAAACCCACCCGATCGGGACGTCCGCGCAGTGCCGCGGCCGACGAGGCGATCCTGGAGGCGACCCGTGAGTCGCTCGTCGACCTCGGCTGGTCGAAGCTGACGATGGGTGATGTGGCGACCCGCGCGGGGGTCGCCAAGACGACCCTCTACCGCCGCTGGGCCGGGAAGAACGAGCTGGTCGTGGACGCGGTCGCGGTTCTCTTCGACGAGCTGGAGCTGCCGGACCTGGGCAGCCTGTCGGCCGACGTGGAGGCCGTGGTGCTGCAGTTCGCGGCGCTGCTGGAGCGGCCGGAGACGAAGACGGCGCTGATGGCCGTGGTCGCGGAGTCGACCCGCGACGAGGCGCTGCGTGACCGGATCAGGAACTCCATCGTGGACCGGCAGAAACGCCTGGTCCTGGAGGGCCGGGCGCGCGCGCAGGAGCGCGGCGAACTGCCCGCCGAGCCGGATGCGGAGGCGGCGGCCCGCACCGCGGATCTGATCTTCGACGTGATCGCCGGTGCGGTCGTGCACCGGGCACTGGTGAGCGCCGAGCCCGTCGATGCCGACTGGGCCCGGCGCTTCACACTGCTGCTGCTCTCGGGGCTGGGAGCAGCCTCCGTCCAGTAGGCGCCTCAGAAGCCGGGCGGCTCCGTGTAGGTGCCCCACTCGTCGCGCAGCACGCCGCAGATCTCGCCCAGGGTCGCCTCTGCCCGTACCGCCTCCAGCATCGGCTCGATCATGTTCGAGCCGTCGCGGGCGGCGGCGAGCATCGCGTCCAGCGCGGCGCCGACCCGGGCCGCGTCCCGGCTCTCCTTGCGTCCGGCGAGATCGCGCACCTGCTCACGCTCGACCTCGTGGCTGACCCGGAGGATCTCCAGGTCGCCGGTCACCGAGCCGAGCGCGACGTTGACGCCGACGACCCGCTTCTCGCCCTTCTCGAGCGACTGCTGGTACTGGAAGGCCGATTCGGCGATCTCGCCGGTGAACCAGCCGTCCTCGATACCGCGCAGGATGCCCGAAGTCATCGGCCCGATCGGGTGCTTGCCGTCCGGGTGGGCACGGGTGCCGCGCTCCCTGATCTGGTCGAAGATCTTCTCGGCCTCGGCCTCGATGCGGTCGGTGAGCTGCTCGACGTACCAGGAACCGCCCAGCGGGTCGGCCACGTTGGCGACGCCGGTCTCCTCCATCAGTACCTGCTGGGTGCGCAGGGCGATCTCGGCGGCCTGCGCGGAGGGAAGCGCGAGGGTCTCGTCCAGGGCGTTGGTGTGCAGCGAGTTGGTGCCGCCGAGGACGGCGGAGAGCGCCTCGACCGCGGTGCGTACGACGTTGTTGTACGGCTGCTGGGCGGTGAGCGAGACGCCGGCGGTCTGGGTGTGGAAGCGGAGCCACTGCGCCTTGTCGGTCTTCGCTCCGTACGTCTCCTTCATCCAGCGGGCCCAGATGCGGCGGGCGGCACGGAACTTGGCGATCTCCTCGAAGAAGTCGAGGTGGGCGTCGAAGAAGAAGGAGAGACCCGGGGCGAAGGTGTCCACGTCGAGCCCGCGGGAGAGGCCGAGCTCCACGTAGCCGAAGCCGTCGGCCAGCGTGTAGGCGAGCTCCTGCGCGGCCGTCGCTCCGGCTTCGCGGATGTGGTAGCCGGAGACGGAGAGGGGCTTGTAGGCGGGGATGTCGCGGGCGCAGTGCTCCATCAGGTCGCCGATGAGGCGCAGATGGGGCTCGGGCTGGAAGAGCCACTCCTTCTGCGCGATGTACTCCTTGAAGATGTCGGTCTGGAGCGTCCCGTTGAGGACTCCCGGGTCGACTCCCTGGCGCTCGGCGGCGACCAGGTACATGCAGAAGACCGGAACGGCGGGGCCGCTGATCGTCATCGAGGTGGTGACGTCGCCGAGCGGGATGTCCTTGAAGAGGACCTCCATGTCGGCGGCTGAGTCGATGGCCACACCGCAGTGGCCGACCTCGCCGAGGGCGCGGGGGTCGTCGGAGTCGCGTCCCATCAGGGTCGGCATGTCGAAGGCGACGCTGAGGCCGCCGCCGCCCGCGTCCAGGATCATCTTGTAGCGCTCGTTGGTCTGCTCGGCGTTGCCGAAGCCGGCGAACTGGCGGATGGTCCAGGTGCGGCCTCGGTACCCGGTCGCGTGGAGCCCCCGGGTGAACGGGTACTCGCCGGGCCAGCCGATCCGCTCGAACCCCTCGTACGTGTCGCCGGGGCGGGGCCCGTACGCAGGCTCCACCGGATCCCCGGAGAGCGTGGTGAAGTCGGCGTCGCGCTTGCGGGCCTTGTCGTAACGGGCCTGCCAGCGGAGGCGGCCTTCCTCGATCGCGTGAGCGTCCATGGTTCAAATTTACTAGGACGTCCTAGTAAATGTCGATGGCAAACCGCCCGGTGCTTTGCACGGGGCGGTTCGGTGGGGCGTGGAGGCTGCGGACCCGGCGTACCGGTCAGGCCTTGACGGCCTGGGCGGAGCCGTCCGCGATCAGCGGCTCGACCTCCTGGACGACCTTGCGCTCGACGAAGAACGCGGCCGTCGGGATGGTGCCGGAGACCAGCACCCAGAGCAGCTTGCCGATCGACCACTTCGCCTTGGAACCGAGGTCGAAGGCGAAGATCAGGTAGATGATGTAGAGGACACCGTGGAGCTGCGAGACCACGAGGGTGAGGCCCTCGCCGGTGTCGAATCCGTACTTGAAGACCATGCAGGTGCACAGCACCAGCAACATGACGGCGGTGACATAGGCCATCACCCGGTAGCGGGTCAGCACACTGCGTTTCATGGCATCGAGCGTAACCGGACGGCCAGGGCGATCTTGCAGCGCCCTGCCCCCCGCGGTCACCGGTCCTCGAAGTCCTGGGCGGCCACCCGGAGCGGGCGCAGCATCGCGAAGATCTCGGCGCACTCCTCGGCGTCGTACACCCCGAGCCCGAAGTCCATCGCCATCAGGTCCTGCGTGGCCGCCTCGACCACCTCACGGCCCTTCCCGGTGATGGAGGCGAGTGTTCCGCGGCCGTCGTTGGGGTTGGGCCGCTTGTCGACCAGACCGGACCGCACCAGCCGGTCGACGGTGTTGGTCACGGAGGTGGGGTGCACCATGAGCCGCTCGCCGATCTTGGACATGGGCAGCTCACCGGCCTTGGAGAAGGTGAGCAGGACCAGTGCCTCGTAGCGGGCGAAGGTCAGCCCGTACGGCTTGACCACCGCGTCGACCTCGGCGAGCAGGATCTGCTGGGCCCGCATGATCGAGGTGATCGCTCCCATGGAGGGCACCGGCCCCCAGCGCCGGTGCCAGAGTTCCTCGGCGCGGGCGATGGGATCGAAGGGAAGGCTGAGCGGCTTCGGCACGGCACGACCTTACCCACTGGTCACATGCCGGTCAGCCCTGTCTCGCACTTCGGTACCGGACGCCTGTTCTACGTACCTCGGCGACCAGGAAGAGGGTGCACACCGTGCCGATCGCCCCGGAGGCCGCGACCACCTGGTGCACCGGGAAGAACTCGGCAGCCAGACCGGCCAGGGCCATGCCGATGCCCTGGACCGTCATCAGACCGGCGGTGAGCAGGGTCATCGCCCGGCCCCGCAGGTGCTCCGGAACCGCGTCGACGAACCACTGGTCGAGCCCGATGACGTACGCCGCCCCCGCCCCCGCCAGCACGAGGACCGCGACGGTCGGCGCCATGCCGGGCCGGAAGGCGAACATCACCAGGGGCAGCAGCCCGACCGCCGCCACCGGCAGGACGATCCGCGAGCGCGCCCGGGGGCCGAGGACGGTCCCCGTGTACAGCTCGGCGCCGATGTGGCCGACGGCCATGGAGCACATCAGCAGTCCGAGCGCGGCCGGTCCGGCACCGATCGCGTCCGCGTACGGGGCGGCGAGCGCCTCCGGAGCGACCACGAAGAGCGCGGGCACCCAGAAGAGGAGCATCAGCGCCCGGATCCTGCGGTCGGCGAGGACGACACGGGCGCCGGCGAGCGAGTCCCTCATGAGCGCACCGCCCCCCTCGCCGCCGGTGCGGGCGGGCCTGGCGCGGGTGCCGAGGCGGAGCAGCGCGGCGGAGCAGAGGAACGTGCCCACGGTGATCGTGATCGCCCCGCGCGGGGACAGCGCCGCGAGCAGCACCCCGCCCGCTCCGAAGCCGATGAGCAGGGCGCTCTGCGAGACGAGGCGCAGCAGCGAACGCCCCAGGACGTAGAGGTCGCCCTCGCCGAGGATGTCGGTGAGGGCCGCCATCCGCGTCCCGGTGAAGACGGGCGCCACGGCGGCCACGAGGCAGCGCAGCGCGAGGAGCCCTCCGACAGGGGTGCCCGGCAGCACCATCACGGCGACGCAGCCGGCACAGATCAGGTCGCAGGCGACGAGGACCCGGCGGGCGGGGTACCGGTCGGCGACCCCGGCGAAGAGCGTCCCGCCGACGAGGTACGGGAGGAAGCCGAGCGCGAAGGTGAGCGCGGAGAGAAGGGGCGATCCGGTCAGTTCGTAGACGAGGACGGTGAGTGCGAGTTCGCTGACGACGACACCGAGGAGGGACAGCAGGTGCGCGGCGAACACGGCACGGAACTCCCGTACGGCGAACACGGCACCGTAGCCCCCCGCGGGCTTCCCGGCCGGCGGAGGCTGCTCCCGGAGGGCGGGCGCCGGGCCCTGGCCGGGGTGGGCGGCACGCTCCGGGGGTACGGCCGGGGGCGGCACATCGGGGGCGGGAACGGTGCGGGGTGTGCCCGCCTGGTTGCGGTCGTCGCTCGGCATGGGCGCAGCCTGCCCCTCCGGGCCCGCCCGCCCGTAGACTTTCGGCTGACGCCGAAACTTGACGGGGCCCATGCCGTTCCACCTGCACTTCGACGAGAGCGACCTGCTCCGCTGCCGCTTCGCGCTCTCGCCGCTCTGGGAGACCCAGGAGGCGGTACGCACGCTGTCGCGTCCCGGGCGGCACGGTTACCACCTGCCCTGGCTGCGCCGGATCCGCGAGGACGCCGCCGCCCTGGATCTCGAACCGCTCTGGCGGCTGATGCCCGAGGGCGGTCACAACCCGGACTTCGTGTGCCCGCCGCCGGTCGGCCCGTTCACCACCTTCGAGGAGGAGATCGCCGCCGTACGCGCGGTCGATCCGCTCGTCGCCAGGGACGACATGGCGCGGGCGCTCGCCGACAGGCCCGGCAGCCTGGACTCGCCCACCGGGCGGCGGATGCTGGCAGACCCCGCACGGGCGGTCCAGGAGCTCGCGGACCTGCTGGAACTCGCCTGGCAGGTCCTGATCGAACCGCACTGGCCCCGGCTGCGGGCCCTGCTCGAAGCGGACATCGCCTACCACTCGCGGCGCCTCGCCGAGGTCGGCTTCGAGCGGCTGCTCGGCGGGATCAGCCCGCAGCTGCGCTGGTCCGGGTCGACCCTCACCGTGGTCGGCACCCGGGGGAACCACACCCGGGTCCTGGGCGGCCAGGGGCTCGTCCTCATGCCCAGCGTCTTCGTGTGGCCCGACGTCGTCGGCGGCTACGAGCCGCCGTGGCTGCCCGCGGTGATCTACCCGGCGCGCGGCATCGGCGGACTGTGGACGGAGTCGGCCGAGCGGACTCCCGAAGCACTCGCCCGGCTGCTCGGCAGGGCCCGCGCCGATGTGCTGTGCGCGCTGGACGAACCCGCCGGGACCAGCGCCCTGGCGCACCGCCTCTCGCTCGCGCCCTCGTCCGTGTCGGCGCATCTGTCGGTGCTGCGCACGGCGGGACTGCTCACCTCACGGCGGTACGGGCACCAGGTGCTGTACGAACGCACGCCGCTCGGCATCGCCCTGACGGCACAGGACCCGTGAGCGCGCTCAGCCGGCCCCGTTCCCTCCCGCGGGGGTGCTCGCGGCGGGGGTGACGAGTGCCGGTTCCGCCTCCTGCCCCGAACCGGCGGGCCGGACCGCGCCCGCCCTGCGCTCCCGCAGCCGTCCGAACGACCACACCGCGACCGGGGCGAGGGCGATCACCAGGGCCGGCGCCGCCCAGGTCCGCATCACCGCCGGGGTGTGGTCCAGCACCACCGACGCGACGAGTGAGGCCAGCAGCAGCGCCGCCCAGACGAGGTGCAGCCGGAAGGTGCGCAGCCGGTCCGTGCTGGCGGAACCGCCCTTGGGGGTGACGACGAACCGGCTGTCGGTACGCAGTACGGCGGCGCCCAGCGACTTCAGGTGGACCGGGGCGCAGAGCGCCGACATCGCCATGCCGGCGAGGCCTCCGGAACCCTCGGGTTCGTGCGGGGAGACGTTGTGGCGGCGGTTCCACAGGTAGAGCCCGATCCGGAGTGCCGCGGCCTCGCCGCACAGCAGCAGCCAGAGCGAGGCGGTGACCTGGGTGCCGAGGGATCCGAGCCAGAGGAACACCATGCAGCTCAGCACACCGAGCAGCCAGGTGACGGCGTTGACGGAGTAATGGACGAACAGCAGCGTGCAGCTGAGGAGCCGTCCGGGCGGCACCCTGAACAGGGCCCTGCCGTACTGCCTCAGCATCGTCTCGTACGTCCCCCTCGACCAGCGCAGCTGCTGGGTGAAGAAGTCGGTCCAGGAAGCGGGCCCCTCACCGACGGCCAGCACGTCCGGGGTGTAGACGGAGCGCCAGTGACGTCCGGTCAGCGGGTTGCGGTGGCGGTGGATCTCGAAGCCGGTCGCCAGGTCCTCGGTGATCGAGTCGTGGAGCCCGCCGACCTGGCGCAGTGCCGCGACGCGTACGACGTTGTTGGTGCCGACGAGTACGGGTGCGCCGTAGCGGTTGCCGGCGCGCTGGATCAGCGCGTGGAACAGGACCTGCTGGGACTCGGCCCACCTGGTGACGGCCGCTTCGTAGTTCCCGTAGACCTGGGGACCGACGACGAAGGCGGTGTCCGGGTCACGGAAGTAGCCGAGCATCCGTTCGAGGAAGTGGGGCTGCGGGACGTGGTCGGTGTCGACGGAGGCGAAGAAGTCGTAGGCGCCGCCGTGCCTGGCGATCCAGGCGTTGTAGTTGCCGTGCTTGGTCCTCGCCCTGTGCGGGCCCTTCGCACGGTTCCATTCGGGCACACCGCTGCGGGTGAAGTGATGGACCCCCAGCTCCGCGCAGAGCATCCTCGCCCCGGGGTCGTCGCCCTCGTCGAGCAGCCACACGTCCATCGGCCCGGAGTGCCGCACCGCGACAGCGCCCTTCAGGGTGGCCCGCACCATGGCGAGGGGCTCCTTGCCGGGGACGTACGTGGTGAGGAAGGCCACCCTCGTACCGGGCTCGGGCATCACCGGGACGGGGTCCCTGGCCACCGTCGTGGCGTACGCGATCGAGACCACGTCGACCAGCAGGAGCAGTCCGATCAGACCGATGGGGACGAGCACCACCATGTCGGCCGGGACCGGCCACGGCCCGCCGTTCCCGCGCTCGGTCCGGTGCGTGGGCCGGAGCAGGTGGAACAGGAGGATCGCGGTGAGGACGGGGGCGAGCGCCATCAGGGCGACTGCTCCCGTCCGGTGCTTCTCCGCCGGGAGGAGGCTCCGGTACTCCACCCGGTACCCGGTCGCGGCCGGCTCGGTGAGCGGACCCGCGAGCCGGCTGTAGCCGGCGTAGTCATAGCCCTCCGACGGCACCACGCCTCCCACTGTCGAACGGGTTGGTACCCCCACAGAAGGGGACATCCCTCGGAGTGTCGAGCCGGCAGGTCCGAGTGAGGGGTTTTTCGTCCCCCGAACGGGACGAGCCCCCGGCGTGGCGCCGGGGGCTCGGTGTGCGCGGTACGGCGGACGGGGCGTCAGCCCGCGAGGTGCCGCTCGACCGTCTCGACCTTGGAGGTCAGCCCGTCGGTGACACCCGGCCTGATGTCGGCCTTCAGCACCAGGGACACCCGTCCGGCGCGGGCCTCGACCGCGGCGACGGCACGCTTGACGACGTCCATGACCTCGTCCCACTCGCCTTCGAGGGAGGTGAACATCGCGTCCGTACGGTTGGGCAGTCCGGACTCGCGGACGACCCGCACGGCGTCGGCGACGTACTCACCGACGTCCTCGCCCACACCCAGGGGACTCACGGAGAAGGCGACGATCATGCGCTGACCTTGCCCTCGGCACGGGCGCGGGCGGCGATGACACCGTCAGCCTCGTACTTCTTGAGCAGCTTGTCGCCGTAGAACCCGCCGAAGGGCACGACCGCGAGGAGGAAGAACAGCGCGACGCGCTTGAGCGGCCACTTGGCCTTGAACCACACGTCCAGCAGGAACACCACGTAGATCGTGAAGAGCAGGCCATGCAGGGCGCCGAGGGGCGGCATCAGGAAGTCGATGTCCGAGACGCGCATCAGGAGCGAGCCGAAAATGAGCAGCGCGGGGAAGGAGAGCGCCTCGGGAACCGAGATGAGGCGCAGCCGGTGCAGGGCGCTGGCGGTCTTGATGTCCACGTGGGCACCTTCGGTGGGAGGGGGCGTGACGGCTTGTGAACGCAGGCACAAGCACAGCCATTGTGGCATCGACCCCGGCCGGGTTGTCCCCGAGGGTCCACTCCGGGACACATCGTCCGCAGGGGCCCTGTTCCGCCGGGTGCGGTCGGGCTACCGTCGCTTCGTGGCAATGTTCCGGCTCCAGGGCAGCAAGACGCTCGCCGTCGATCTGACGGGCGATGCGGTCAGAGCGAAGAACGGCTCGATGGTCGCGTACGACGGCCGGATGGCCTTCAAGAAGATGTCCGGCGGCGGTGAGGGTGTCCGAGGCATGGTGACCCGCCGGCTGACCGGCGAACAGATGACGATGATGGAGGTGAAGGGGCAGGGGACCTGCTACTTCGCCGACCGGGCGAGCGAGATCAATCTGGTCTCGCTGCGCGGCGACAAGCTGTACGTCGAGGCGAGCAATCTGCTGGCCACCGACGCCGGGCTGCGCACCGGCACCACCTTCACCGGCCTGCGCGGCGGGGCGAGCGGCAACGGGCTGTTCACCACCACCGTCGAGGGCACGGGTCAGGCGGCGATCATGTCGGACGGCTCGGCCGTGGTGCTGCGGGTGACGCCCCAGTACCCGCTGAACGTCGACCCGGGCGCCTACATAGCGCACCAGGGAAATCTTCAGCAGCACTTCCAGTCCGGGGTCGGTTTCCGGACGTTCATCGGGGAGGGCTCCGGGGAGTCGTTCCAGATCCGCTTCGAGGGGGACGGCCTCGTCTACGTGCAGCCGAGCGAGCGGAACACCGTCGGAGGCGATGTCTGATGCCGTTCCGTGAGATCAACTCGAAGATGGTCGAGGCCACGGTGGTTCCGGGCCAGAAGATGTACAGCCAGCGGGGCGCGATGCTCGCCTACCGCGGCGACGTGTCGTTCACCCCGAACATCCAGGGCGGACAGGGCGGCCTGGCATCGATGATCGGCCGGCGGGTCGCCAACGAGGCGACCCCGCTGATGACGGTCGAGGGCAGCGGCACGGTGATGTTCGGCCACGGCGGCCACCACGTCCAGGTGATCGGGCTGTCCGGCGACACCCTCTACGTGGAGGCCGACCGCCTGCTCGCCTTCGACGGGACGCTCCAGCAGGGCACGATGTTCATGGGCTCGCAGGGCGGCGTCATGGGCATGGTGCGCGGTCAGGTGACCGGTCAGGGCCTGTTCACCACGACGCTCAAGGGCCATGGGGCGGTCGCCGTGATGGCGCACGGCGGAGTGATCGAACTGCCGATCACCCCGGGGCGCCCGGTGCACGTGGACCCGCAGGCGTACGTCGCCCACCACGGCGACGTGACGAACAAGCTCTCCACCGCGCTGGGCTGGCGCGACATGGTGGGGCGCGGCTCCGGTGAGGCGTTCCAGCTGGAGCTCAGCGGCAATGGCGCGGTGTACGTCCAGGCGTCGGAGGAGAAGCTGTGAGCACGCCCGTGATCCACGATCCGATGACACTGCCGTCGGACGACAACGTCAACGCGTACACCTTCTGCGTGGAGCTCAAGGGGAGCCAGTGGTTCCTGCAGAAGGGCAAGATGATCGCCTATTACGGGCGGATCGACTTCAACGGCATAGGGCACGGCCGCTTCGACCGGCTGATCCGCACGAGCTTCCACTCCCCGCTGCACGCGAGCGACTGGGTGGTGGCCGAGGGCAGCGGGAAGATGCTGCTGGCGGACCGGGCCTTCGACGTGAACTCCTTCGACCTGGAGAACGGCAATCTGACGATCCGGTCCGGGAACCTGCTGGCGTACCAGCCGACGCTGGCGCTGAAGCAGTCGATCGTGCCGGGCTTCCTGACCCTGATCGGCACGGGGAAGTTCGTGGCCGCCTCCAACGGCCCGGTCGTCTTCATGGAGCCGCCGGTGCGGGTCGACCCGCAGGCCCTGGTGGGCTGGGCCGACTGCCCCTCACCGTGCCACCACTACGACCACGGCTACATGACGGGCGTGATGGGCGGCATCCGGTCGCTGACCGGGATCGGCGGTACGTCGGGCGAGGAGCACCAATTCGAGTTCGTCGGGGCGGGCACGGTCCTGCTGCAGTCGACCGAGGTGCTGATGCCCGAGCAGGCGACGGGCATGACCCCGAACCAGCCGGGGGTTCCGGGCGGCGGCGGCGCGGGTCAACCCGGGTCCACGCCCCGCATGCCCGGTCAGCTGGGGGACCTCCAGCGTCGCTTCGGATTGTGAACGGTACTCTGCGGAGTGTGACGCGGGGCATCGCGTGCGCGGTGTCACACCCCCCAATTTCGTCCGTCTTTCAACTTCTTAGGTAGAATCCATACATGGAGACCGAGACGGCCACCCGTTGGCTGACCGATGCGGAGCAGTGCGCCTGGCGCACCCACCTGGACGTCAGCAGGCTGCTGACCCACCAGCTGGAGAAGGACCTCCAGCCGTTCGGGCTGACCATGAACGACTACGAAATCCTCGTCAACCTCTCCGAGTCGGACGACCAGCGCATGCGGATGAGCGACCTCGCCGCAGCCACCCTCCAGTCCAAGAGCAGGCTCTCGCACCAGATCACCCGCATGGAGACCGCGGGTCTCGTGCGGCGTGAGCACTGCGAGTCGGACCGGCGAGGGCTGTACGCGGTACTCACCGACCTCGGGGCGGAGACGATGCGCAAGGTCGCACCGCACCACGTCGAATCGGTGCGCAGGCACTTCATGGACCTGCTGTCCCCGGAGGCGCTCGCGGATCTGCACGCGGCACTGACACCGATCGCGGACCACCTGCGCGGACGACGCGGCAAGCCGTAGGGCCCCACCCGCTCAGGGCGCCCGCAGGGCCGGCTACGACCGCGGCAGCCGTAGCGTGAACAGCGCCCCGCCCTGCGGCGCCGTACCCACGGTGAGCGTGCCGCGGTGGCGGATCGCCACATCGCGAGCGATGGCCAGGCCCAGGCCCGCCCCTCCGTCGTCCCGGCTGCGTGCGTCGTCGAGACGGACGAAGCGCTCGAAGATCCGGTCGCGCTCCTCCTCGGGGACCCCGGGGCCGTCGTCAGTGACCGCGATGAGCACATCGCCCCGGTCCGCCGACACGGAGACCGCCACCGAACGCTCGGCGTGGCGCTCGGCGTTGTCCAGCAGGTTGCCGACCACCCGGGTCAGCTGCCCGCGCGAACCGCGGACCTCCAGCGGCCCGGACCCCGCGACGGACACCGCCACCGCGATGCGGTCCCCCGTGCGCTGCGGGACCTCCTCGCGTACCAGCGCCCCCAGATCCACCACCGCCCGCCCCGGCCGCTCCCCCGCGTCCAGCCGGGCCAGCAGCAGCAGATCCGCGGCCAGCACCTGCAGTCGTACGGTGTCGGCGACCGCGCCCGGCACGTCCAGGAGCTCCGGATGCGCGGCTCCCACCTCCAGCTGGGTGCGCAGCGAGGCGATGGGGCTGCGCAACTCGTGCGAGGCGTCCGCGACGAAGCGGCGCTGCCGGTCCACCGAGGCCTCGAGCACGGTCAGGGTCTCGTTGGTGGTGCGGGCCAGCCGGGCGATCTCGTCGCGCGAGCCCGGCTCCGGAACCCGGCGGCCGAGGTCCTGGGACGCGGTGATCGCGGCCAGCTCCCGCCGGATGCCCTCGACCGGTCGCAGCGCGCGCCTGGTGACCAGCCAGGTGACCCCGGCGACGACGAGCAGCAGGACGGGCAGCCCGGTCAGCATGGTGGTCCGTACGGAGTCCACGGCCTCCTGTTCGGCGGCGAGCGGGGCGCCCGCGTGGACGATCACCGGGAGACCCGTCCGTGTGACGGCCTCGACGGCGGCGAAGCGGTAGTCGGCCGTGTCGCCCTCGACGGTGGCGCTCCCGTTGCTGAAGTCGGGGTCGTCGGAGGAGACTTCACCGCGGTCCGGGTCGCCGCCGCGGCTGCCGTCGTCCTCGTCCTCGCCGTCGTCACCGCGGCCCGAGTCGTCCGCGGAGCTCCCGGCCGACGCGGAGGGAGTCGGGGCGACCTCTGACGTGGTGGTCCCGGAAATGGCCTCCAGGCCCTCCGAGACGACCAGGACGTGCCCCTCCTCGTCGGTCACCTGGACCGGGTGGACGTCCTCGTCGCTCAGGTCCAGGTCCTCGTACGGGACGTCCAGGGCGACCTGCCCGGCCACCTCGCGCGCCACGACCTCCGCCTCCAGGCCGGCCCGGTCCATCAGGTTGCCGCGCAGCACCTGGAGCACGACGAGCCCGGCGGCCACCAGGGCCACGGTGACGACCAGGGTGGCGCCCAGGGCGGCTCTGGCCCGTACGGACCTCACAGCGCCTCCAGGCGGTAGCCCGCCCCGCGAACCGTACGGATGGACGCCGCGCCGAGCTTGCGCCGCAGGGTGCTGATGTAGACCTCGACGATGTTCGGGTCGCCGTCGTACGCGAAGTCCCAGACGTGCTCCAGGATGTCGGCCTTGCTGACCACCTCGCCGGCCCGCAGAGCGAGCTGCTCGAGAACGGCGAACTCCTTGGTCGTGAGGGTGACTTCGTCCTCCCCCCGGTGGACCCGCCGCGCGGCGGTCTCCATCCGCAGCGTGCCGACGGTGAGCACCGGCGAGGCGGTGCCGCCGCCCCGGCGGCGCAGCAGCGCCCGGACCCGGGCGACGAGCACGACGTACGAGAACGGCTTGGTCAGGTAGTCGTCCGCCCCGGTGTCGAGGCCCTCCGCCTCGTCGTACTCCCCGTCCTTCGCGGTCAGCATCAGGATCGGCACATCGTGGCCGGCGGCGCGCAGCTCGGCACAGACCCGGTAGCCGTTCATGCCGGGCAGCATGATGTCCAGGACCACGAGGTCGTGGACGCCCTCACGGGCCCGGTACAGCCCTTCGAGGCCGTCGTGCACGACATCCACGGCGAAGCCCTCGGCGGTGAGTCCCCTGGCCAGGGACACCGCAAGACGCTTCTCGTCCTCCACGATCAACAGGCGCATGGGGACAGCCTCCCAAACCGAACCTGAAGGCGGCTTCAGGTGGCTTCAGGCTGCGTTCAGCATCGCTGGGCCAGTGTGGGTCCCGTCGCACCGCACATCCATCGGGGAGGAACCTCATGCAGCGCAACATCGCCGTCATCGCCGTCGCCGCAGCCGTGCTCATCGGCGGCGGGGCCGCGGCCGCCGCCGCGTTCACGGACAACGGGAGCAGCGGCGACAGCAGCAGCCGGCAGGACTCGTCCCCGGTCGCGGTGAAGGACGGCTCGGTCACCGTCGACGACGCCGTGGCCGCCGCGCTGAAGGCCGTCCCGGGCAGGGTGATCGAGGCGGAGCTGGAGGACGACGACAGCGACGGGCAGGTCTGGGAGCTCGATGTCTACGGCTCCGACAAGGTCTGGCACGACGTGAAGGTCGACGCGGACAACGCGAAGGTGCTGTCCGACCGGGGCGACGCCGACAACCGGCGCCCGGTGCCCGGTTCGGACCGTGTCTCGGTGATCGCCGCGGTGGACGCCGCACGAGGGGCGGAGCCGGGCACGGTGACGTCCGTGGACCTGGACGGCGACGACGGCGCACCGGTCTGGGACGTCGACATCGCGGGCAAGGACGGCAGGAACCACGAGCTGGACGTGGACGCGAGGACGGCCGACGTCAGCGGGAGCAAGGACGACGACAACGACAACGACGGTGACGACAACTGATCCGCCCCTCGGGCCGACGATCCTTCGGTCCTGGCCGGCTCCGCCTCACGGCGCGAAGCCGGACAGGACCGTGCCGTCGTCGAAGAACAGGAAGAGGACGTCACCGGCAGCGAGCATGTCGGACTCACCTGTCCTCGGACCACCGAAGTACTTCGAGTCCGTCTCCTGCCTGTCCTCCCCCGACGCCTTCACGTCGTAGGCGGCGACGCCCGGCCCGTCGCCGAACAGCACGCTGTCGCCTGAGATCAGCACGTCGCTGATCCGTTGGTCCGTGGTGCTCCAGAGCTGCTGACCGTCGGCGAGCCCGTAGGCGTACGCCTCCTCCCCGCTCGACACCACGACCGTGCCGTCGCGCGAGAGCGCCGGCCTGACCCGGATCGGCACTCCCTCCGCGAGTGTGCGGCGCTTCGACGGATCGGACAGGTCCACCACCGTGAGGCCGTCCTCGCCGGAGCAGAGCAACTCCCTCCCGGTCAGCACCGGGTACCCGCAGCCCGTGTATTCGGCGCCTCCCGAGGCCTGCGGCTCACCCGTTTCCGGGTCGAACACGTCGATACCGCTCCCGGTCGCCACCAGCCGGCCGCCCCCGGCGGTCAGCGTGAAATCGAACTCGGCGTACGGCCTCCGCCACTTCTCGGGGCGGGCGCCCGTCAGCTGCTGGGCGACGAGCGTGCCCCGGCCGCCTCCCACCTGCTGCGCGACGTAGAAGAGCACTCCGTCCGCGTACGCGGGACCCATCCCGATGTACCCGTCGGGCATCGCCTTGCGCCACAGCTCCTTGCCGTCGTCGAGCCGGAGTCCGACGAGCGCGTCGCCCATGAACGCGTAGACGGTGCCCGCCTCGACAGCGGCGATCGAATGGCCCGCGGTGCCAGGGGCCGCCGTGCTGCGTGGTTCCGGCACGGTCCACCGCCGCGCGCCGGACGACGCGTCCAGAGCCGTGACACCCCGTCCGCCCGAGCAGACGAGAACAGGGCCGGCCAGGACGCAGCCGTTCTCGGCGACCTTCTGCTCGTACTTCCAGGGCCGCCAGCCCGCCGGACGGAAGGACTCGTCCGCGCCTTGTGTCCCGAAGTCGCCCGTACGCCCCGCATCCGCGCCGGGAATCACCACACCCGCCGCCCCGGCCCGGGACTCGGTGGGCCCGGGCGTCGCGGCTCCGGCGCCCGCCGCCGGTGTCCCGTCGTTCCCGTCCAGGAGGCCCGGCACCAGGACGACGCCGAGGACCGTGCAGACCGCGACAGCGGCCGCGGCCGCGGCGAGCACCGGCCACCAACGACGACGCCCGGCGTCCGGCCTGCCCGACGGCCCCGGGACCGCCGTCGGCACATAGGTGGCCGGTGGAACCGTCCACGGCACCCGCTCGGGACCGACCGGGCCGGCTGCCTCGGCGCAGGCCACGGCCGCCACCGCGTGGGCGGTGAGCTGCTCCCGCACCCCGTCGTTCCACGGGAACGGCTCGGGCAGGTCCCGCGGCAGCAGCAGACGGGCCAGCTCCGCCGGCTCCGGCCGGTCCTCGGCACGGCTGCTCAGGCACTGCTCGATCACGCCACGCAGCGAGACCGGCACGGAGTCCAGTTCGGGCTCCCCGTGGGCGATCCGGAAGATCACGGCCGCCATGTCGGAATCGTCGAACGGTCCGCGCCCGCTCGCGGCATAGGCGAGCACCGCGCCCAGGCAGAACACGTCGGAGGCCGGGACCAGCGCCCGCGAGCCGTTGACGTGCTCGGGCGAGATGTAGCCGGGACTGCCGACCACCACCCCGGTCCGGGTCAGCTGAGTGGCTTCGAAGGCCTGGGCGATCCCGAAGTCGATCACCTTCGGCCCGTCGGCACCGAGCAGGACGTTGCCCGGCTTGAGATCACGGTGCAGCACCCGTACGGCGTGCATGTCGTCGAGCGCCAGGGCGAGGCACGAACCGGCCGCACGGACCACCGCCTCGGGCAGCGGGCCGGTACGGGAGACAGCTTCGGCGAGCGACGGACCCGGGACGTACTCCGTGGCGAGCCACGGCGTCGCCGCGGCGGCGTCCCCCGCGACGAGGGCCGCCGAGTGCGGGCTGCGCACAGCACCGGCGGCCTCGATCTCCCGGCGGAAACGGGTCCGGAATCCGTCGTCGAGGTCGAGTCCTGTGAGCACGGTCTTGAGGGCGACCAGTCCGGCGAGCGGTGCGCCGGGAACCACCGGGGCATGGTCCGCGCGCGCCAGGTACACCTCGCCCATGCCGCCCGCGCCGAGCAGCCCCAGGAGCCGGTACGGGCCGATGCGGGTGCGGCTGCCGGCGGGCAGGGGACCGATCATGAGGCGTCCTGGCCGGGCAGCGCGACGGAGAGGACGGTGCCCTGGTGGTAGATGACATGGACCGCTCCGCCGGTGGGCAGGACCTCGGGCGGCAGGTTCTCCTTGTCCATCCGGACGCCCCACCCGCCCATGTCGTACTTCGGCTCGACGACGGGCCCGGGCGAACCCGCGAGGGCGGTCCGGCGGACGGGGCCCGGCGTGCCCGCGCCGTTCAGCGCGACGGTGTACAGGTTCGTGGTGTCGGCCCAGAGGAGGGTGTCCTCGATGATCACAGGAACCGACGCCGGGTTGGTCGGTGACCCTTCGATCCTCTTGTCGAGCGGGTAGCGGCCCAGCACCTTGTCGCTGTCCCGCTGCATCAGGACGATCTCGGGACTGCCCGAGTCGTCCTCCCAGGGAAGGCTGCCGCGCACGATGACGCTCACGTGGTCGTCGACTGCCACCAGAGGCGCTTCGTTGACTTCGGCGGCCGGTACGGAGACCTGTCCGGCGACGCCCAGGGAGCCGGCGTCGAGCCGGTTCAGCGCGGCCCCACCGTCGGAGTACGAGCCGCAGTACACAAGACCGGGGCGCGCCAGCGCCCCGTAGCACCGGGTGTCCTCGTCGGTCATCCGGCCCAGTTCCGCCCCGTCCTTCGTCCGCAGGGCCCGCAGCCCCTCCTCGTTCCTGATGTAGAGCACACCGTCCCTGGTCGCGAGCGGCCAGAAGTTGCCCATCTGGGCCTTGGCCAGCTCCTGAGCGACGAGCGGTTTGCGCCACACCTCCTTGCCGGACCCCAGATCGAAAGCCGCGATCTCCGAACCGCTGGGCTGGTCGCCGATGTTCGCGAACACCAGCCCGTCGGCCACGATCGGAGCACTCTCCAGCATGTACGCCCCGCCGGACCGGATGTCCCAACGCGGCTTTCCGGTCAGGGCGTCCACCGCGACGAGGCGGTTCCCGGTGGCGAAGAACACGGAGCCGTCATGAACCGCCGGACGGGTGGACCCCCCGGGCATGAAGAACTGCCCGGTACCGCTGAAGCGGGCGCCCACCTCCTGCTCCTCGTCCGTCGCGTACTCCCACAGCTGCCTGCCGTCGGCCGCCGACACCGCCTCGTACGAGCCGTCCGTCCGCCGGCACACCAGCACGTCCCGGCCCGCCGCGCAGCCGAGCGGGGTGCCGGTGAGCGTGCCCTTCCAGGGTTTCCAGGCGGTGGGACGGACTCCACGGCCGTACGACACGGTGCCGGACCCGTCCGGCCCGCCGCCCGTGTCGACGCCCGCCACGATCCGGGCGGGCGCCTTCCCGCCCTCATCCCCTCCTTCGCTCCCACTTCCGTCCCGCCGCGCCAGCAGGCCGCCCGTGACCGCCCCGGCCAGGACGATCGCGGCCAGGGCCGCACCGAGGAGGCGACGGCGGCGGGCGGGACGGGGCGGGATGGCCGGCAGGCCGGGTCCCTGGGTGGGGAGCTGGTCCGCCGACGCCCCGCCCGGGCCATGAGTGGGGAGTCGGTCCAGCGGTGTCCGGCTGCCCGTGGCCCCCTCGGTCGGTGTGTACCCCGGCAGCAGCGGCCCGCCCAGCGCCCGTACGGAGGCCAGCTCCCCCTCGTACTCGGCGATGTGGGCCGCGACCGGGCCGGGCCACCGCACCGGCCCCTCCGGCGCGAGGCGCGCGGCGAGTCCGCCGGGAGCGGGGCGGGCGGAGGGGTCTGCCACCAGGCAGTCCTGGAGCACCGCGCGCAGGGCTGCGGGCACTCCCTCGAGGTCGGCCTCGACGTACTTGACCCGGTACAGCACCGCGGCCACCGGGCCGTCGCCGAAGGGGTGGCGGCCGGTTGCCGCGAAGCACAGCACGGACGCGAGGCAGAAGACATCGGAAGCAGGCACCACGCGTCCGCTGCCCGCGACGTGTTCGGGCGACATGAACGCGGGGCTGCCGATCATGCGGCTGGTCGTCGTGAGCGGGGCCGCGCCCGCGCCCCTGGCGATCCCGAAGTCGATGAGGCGTGGCCCGTCGGCGGCGAGCAGCACGTTGCCGGGTTTCACGTCCCGGTGCACGATCCCGGCCGCGTGGACGGTCTCCAGGGCGCGGGCGAGCCCGGCCCCGAGCATCCGGACCTCTTCCTCGTCCAGCGCGCCGGACCGGCGTACCGCGGCCGACAGGGTGGGGCCCGCGATGTAGTCGGTGGCAAGCCACGGCACGTCCGCGTCGGCGTCGCCGTCCAGGACCGGGGCCAGGGCGGGGCCGGTCGCCGACCGGGCGACCGCTATCTCCCGGCGGAAGCGCTGCCGGAAACCGGTGTCCTGGGCCACGTCACGGCGGACCGTCTTGACGGCGACAGGAGCCGGACGCCCGCCGGGACCGTCGGAGCCCTCGCGAAGCCCGAGGAACACCTCGCCCATGCCGCCGGCGCCGAGCCTGGCCAGCACCGTGTACGGACCGATGTGTCGCGGTGAGTCCTCGCGTAACGGCCCCAGCATGCATCCCCCCGATGTGCCCGGCTCCGGATGCGCACCCCACGCGCCCGTTCCGCCGCATGTTCTCACGCCCCGTCAGTCACGGAAGGGGAGATCGCGGCACGAGAAGGAGCACCCGCACCCTCGGCCGGGAGGGACGGGGGACGGGGGCGCCGTCGTACGGTCCCCGGGCGGCCCGCACGCCGCCCCGGGACCGTCAGTTCACGCCGGTGAGTCCCGCCACCAGCTCGTCCGCCGCCGCGTACGGGTCGAGGCGGCCGGCCACGATCCGGGCCGCCAGTGCGTCCAGCCGCCGGTCTCCGTGGAGATCGGCGATCCGCTCGCGCAGGGCGGTGACGGCGATCGTCTCGACCTCGCGGGCGGCACGTGCCGTGCGCCGCTCGGCCAGGACGCCGTGCTCCTCCATCCAGGCCCGGTGCTTCTCGAGCGCCTCGACGACCTCGTCGATGCCCTCGCCCCGGGCGGCGACCGTCTTCACGATCGGCGGCCGCCAGTCGCCCGGCCCCCTGGACTCCCCGAGCCCCAGCATGTGGTTGAGCTCGCGGACGGTGGCGTCCGCACCGTCCCGGTCGGCCTTGTTGACGACGTACACATCGCCGATCTCCAGGATTCCGGCCTTCGCCGCCTGGATGCCGTCACCCATGCCCGGGGCGAGCAGGACGACGGAGGTGTCGGCCTGGGAGGCGATCTCCACCTCCGACTGGCCGACGCCCACCGTCTCCACGAGGATCACGTCGCAGCCCGCCGCGTCCAGCACCCGGATCGCCTGCGGGGCGGACCAGGCGAGGCCGCCCAGATGGCCGCGGGTGGCCATCGAGCGGATGTAGACGCCCGGGTCGGATGCGTGCTCCGACATCCGGACCCGGTCACCGAGGAGCGCGCCCCCGGAGAACGGGGACGACGGGTCGACGGCGAGGACCGCGACCCGCTTCCCGGCCTTCCGGTAGGCGGAGACCAGCGCCGAGGTCGAGGTGGACTTGCCGACACCCGGCGAGCCCGTGAGCCCGACGACGTACGCGTGGCCCGCCAGCGGTGCCAGCGCCGCCATCACCTCGCGCAGCTGGGGCGAGGCCCCCTCCACCAGGGAGATGAGCCGGGCCACCGCACGTGGCCTGCCCTCGCGTGCCTGCTCGACCAGGGTGGGGACGTCCACCATCACGCTCGGTCTCCTCGCTCACTCATACGTACGGCCGACTACTTGCCCGGAACGCGGATGATCAACGCGTCACCCTGACCGCCGCCACCGCACAGTGCGGCCGCTCCGGTGCCGCCGCCGCGCCGCTTCAGCTCCAGCGCCAGGTGCAGCACCACGCGGGCGCCGGACATGCCGATCGGGTGGCCGAGGGCGATGGCGCCGCCGTTCACGTTGACCTTGTCGGGGGTGACGCCGAGGTCCTTCATCGACTGGACCGCGACGGCCGCGAAGGCCTCGTTGATCTCGATGAGGTCGAGGTCCTCGACGCCGATGCCCTCCTTCTTCACCGCGTGCCGGATGGCGTTGGACGGCTGCGACTGGAGCGAGTTGTCCGGGCCCGCCACATTGCCGTGGGCGCCGATCTCCGCGATCCA
The DNA here is from genome assembly GCF_042749285.1 of Streptomyces sp. NPDC059499. Lineage (NCBI taxonomy): Bacteria > Bacillati > Actinomycetota > Actinomycetes > Kitasatosporales > Streptomycetaceae > Streptomyces > Streptomyces sp. NPDC059499. The sequence continues at coordinate 89,234 of NZ_JBHYTT010000016.1, read as the reverse complement.
GTCCAGGCCCAGCTCCTCGGCCTTGGCCTTGCTCATGACGACGACCGCGGCGGCGCCGTCGGAGATCTGCGAGGAGGTACCCGCGGTGATCGTGCCGTCCTTGGCGAACGCGGGGCGCAGCTTGCCGAGCGACTCGGCGGTCGTCTCGGGGCGGATGCCCTCGTCCTTGGAGAAGAGGACCGGGTCGCCCTTGCGCTGCGGGATCTCGACCGGGGTGATCTCGGCCTCGAAGAGTCCGTTCTTCTGGGCGGCCGCGGCACGCTGGTGGGACAGGGCGCCGATCTCGTCCTGGGCCGCACGGTCCAGTCCGAGGCGGGTGTTGTGCTTCTCGGTGGACTCGCCCATCGGAATGTTCTCGTAGGCGTCGGTCAGACCGTCGTACGCCATCGAGTCGAGCATCTCGATCGCGCCGTACTTGTAGCCCTCGCGGGACTTCGGCAGCAGGTGCGGGGCGTTGGTCATCGACTCCTGGCCGCCGGCCACCACGACGTCGAACTCACCGGCGCGGATCAGCTGGTCGGCGAGCGCGATCGCGTCGAGTCCGGACAGACACACCTTGTTGATGGTGAGCGCGGGAACGTTCATCGGGATCCCGGCCTTGACCGCTGCCTGGCGCGCCGGGATCTGCCCTGCCCCGGCCTGGAGCACCTGGCCCATGATCACATACTCGACCTGGTCGCCGCCGATGCCGGCCCGGTCGAGAGCGGCCTTGATGGCGACGCCTCCGAGGTCGGCTCCGGAGAAGGTCTTCAGCGAGCCGAGGAGACGGCCCATGGGCGTACGGGCGCCCGCGACGATCACTGAGGTGGTACCGGTCGTTCCTGACATGAGGCGCAGCCCCTTGGATTGGTTGTGAACGAGGGTTTACCTGAATGTACTGAGCAGTACCGCGCCCGTCATCCGGCAGCGGGTGTGATCGCGCGCACGTTGCGTAACCATGCCCGTAGCGCTGCACTGGTTCCATGCTGACGCGAATCGACCACATCGGAATCGCCTGTTTCGACCTCGACAAGACGGTGGAGTTCTACCGCGCGACCTACGGGTTCGAGGTGCACCACTCCGAGATCAACGAGGAGCAGGGCGTCCGGGAGGCCATGCTCAAGATCAACGACACCTCGGACGGCGGGGCCTCGTACCTCCAGCTGCTGGAGCCGACCCGTGAGGACTCGGCCGTGGGCAAGTGGCTGGCAAAGAATGGGGAGGGTGTCCACCACATCGCCTTCGGGACCGCGAACGTGGACGAGGACGCCGCGGACATCCGTGAGAAGGGCGTCCGGGTGCTGTACGACGAGCCCAGGACCGGGTCGATGGGGTCCCGGATCACCTTCCTTCACCCCAAGGACTGCCACGGTGTACTGACAGAACTGGTTACTGCCCGGGCAGAGCACTGACCTGACCGATACCCGGCCCGGTAGAGTGGGCGGTTCCGGGCCGGGGCCGGGTCGGGGCCGCGCCGCGTCCTCGCCGTTGATCTGTCACCATTCCCCGGGGGACCGTTCGCCGGCGAGCGGTACTCGCTTGGAGAATTGCGACCAGGGTTGGGGTCTCCCCTGCTCGAACGAAGTTGAGAGCTCGGGGAAGGATGGGACCGCGCAGTGCGGGGCTACGAAAGCCAGCAGAGCCACCGAGCTGAAGACGACCATCTCTCGCGGTTCGAAGCCGAGATGGACCGGCTGAAGACCGACCGGGAGAAGGCCGTCCAGCACGCCGAGGACCTCGGTTACCAGGTCGAGGTCTTGCGTGCCAAGCTGCACGAGGCCCGGCGCAATCTCGCGACCCGTCCCGCGCACGACAGCGCGGACATCGGCTACCAGGCCGAACAGCTGCTCCGTAATGCCCAGGTCCAGGCCGACCAGCTGCGCACCGACGCCGAGCGCGAGCTGCGCGACGCCAGGGCCCAGACCCAGCGGATCCTGCAGGAGCACGCGGAGCACCAGGCCCGTCTCCAGGCCGAATTGCACACCGAGGCGGTCCAGCGGCGCCAGCGTCTCGACCAGGAGCTGGCGGAGCGCCGCCAGACCGTCGAGTCCCACGTCAACGAGAACGTCGCCTGGGCCGAGCAGCTGCGGGCACGCACCGAGTCCCAGGCCCGCAGGCTCCTGGAGGAGTCGCGCGCCGAGGCGGAGCAGTCCCTGACCGCCGCCCGCAGCGAGTCGGCCCGGCTCGCGGAGGAGACCCGCCAGCGCGTCGGCGCCGAGGCCGAATCGGCCCGCTCCGAGGCCGAGGCCACGCTGCTGCGGGCCCGCCGGGACGCCGAACGGCTGCTCAACGCCGCCTCCACGCAGGCCCAGGAAGCCACCAGTCACGCCGAGCAGTTGCGCTCGACGGCCACCGTCGAGACCGACCAGACCCGGCAGCAGACCGCGGAGCTGAACCGCGCCGCCGAACAGCGCATGCAGGAGGCCGAGACCCGGCTGCGCGAGGCCCGTCTGGAGGCCGAGAAGGTCGTCGCCGAGGCGAAGGAGGCCGCGGTCAAGCGGCTGGCCGGCGCCGAGTCGCAGAACGAGCAGCGCACCCGTACGGCCAAGTCCGAGATCGCACGGCTGGTCGGCGAGGCCACGAAGACCGCCGAGACGCTCAAGGAAGAGGCCGAGCAGGCGCTCGCCGACGCCCGCGCCCAGGCCGAGCGGCTGGTCGCCGAGGCCGGCGAGAAGGCCCGCACGGTCGCCGCCGAGGACGCCGCGGCCCAGCTCGCCAAGGCGGCCCGCTCCGCCGAGGAGGTCCTGACCAAGGCCTCCGACGACGCGAGGTCCACCACCAAGGCGGCCGGCGAGGAAGCCGAGCGGATTCGCCGCGAGGCGGAGTCCGAGGCGGACCGGCTGCGCGGCGAGGCGGCCGAGCAGGCCGACCAGCTCAAGGGCGCGGCCAAGGACGACACCAAGGAGTACCGGGCCAAGACGGTCGAGCTGCAGGAGGAGGCGCGCAGGCTGCGCGGCGAGGCCGAGCAGCTGCGCTCCGAGGCGGTCGCCGAGGGCGAGCGGATCCGTGGCGAGGCCCGCCGCGAGGCCGTCCAGCAGATCGAGGAGGGTGCCCGCACCGCCGAGGAACTGCTGACCAAGGCCAGGTCGGACGCCGACGAACTGCGTACCTCCGCGGGGGCGGAGAGCGAGCGCGTCAGGACCGAGGCGGTCGAACGCGCCGCCAACCTGCGCAAGCAGGCCGACGAAGCGCTGGAGCGCAGCCGTACCGAGACGGACAAGCTGCGCGCCGAGGCCGAGGAGCAGGCCGCTTCCCTGACCGCCGCCGCCGAGGAGGCCGCGGAGGGCCTGCGCGCGGAGACCGAGCGCGCCATAGAGGCCCGCAAGGACGACGCCGCCGATGAGCTGACCCGGCTGCACACGGAGGCCGAGACCCGGGTCACCGCGGCCGAGCAGGCGCTGAGCGAGGCCCGTACGGAGGCCGAGCGGATCCGCCGCGAGACGAGCGAGGAGTCCGAGCGGCTGCGCGCGGAGGCAGCCGAGCGGCTGCGCACGCTCCAGGAGCAGGCCGCGACGGAGGCCGACCGCCTCCGGGACGAAGCCGCCGCCGAGGCCGCCCAGTCCCGTGCCGAGGGCGAGTCCGTGGCCGTACGGCTGCGCACCGAGGCCGCCACCGAGGCGGAGCGGCTCAGGACCGAGGCACAGGAGAGCGCCGACCGCGTGCGCTCCGAGGCCGCCGCCGCCGCCGAGCGCGTGGGTGCGGAGGCCGCAGAGGCCCTCGCCGCCGCGCAGGAGGAGGCGAACCGGCGCCGCCGCGAGGCCGAGGAGACGCTCGGTGCCGCGCGCGCCGAGGCGGAGCAGGAGCGCGAGCGGGCCCGCGAGCAGAGCGAGGAGCTGCTGGCCTCGGCCCGCAAGCGGGTCGAGGAGGCGCAGACCGAGGCCCAACGTCTGGTCGAGGAGGCGGACGCCCGCGCGACCGAGATGGTCTCCGCGGCCGAGCAGACCGCCCAGCAGGTGCGGGACTCCGTCTCCGGGCTCCAGGAACAGGCCGAGCAGGAGATCGCCGGGCTGCGGTCCGCCGCGGAGCACTCCGCGGAGCGTACGAGGACCGAGGCCCAGGAGGAGGCGGACCGGGTACGCGCCGACGCCTACGCCGAGCGCGAGCGGGCCACCGAGGACGCCAACCGGATCCGCCAGGTCGCGCACGGGGAGTCGGAGGCCGCGAAGTCGCTGGCCGAGCGGACCGTCTCCGAGGCGATCGCCGAGTCGGAGAAGCTGCGCTCGGACAGCGCGGAGTACAGCCAGCGGGTCCGTACCGAGGCGTCCGACGCGCTCGCCTCGGCGGAACAGGACGCCTCGCGCGCCCGCGCCGACTCCCGGGAGGACGCCAACCGGATCCGTTCCGAGGCGGCGGCCCAGGCGGACCGGCTCATCGGCGAGGCGACGAGCGAGAGCGAGCGCGTCCGTACGGAGGCCGGGGAGCAGTCGGAGCGCCTCCTCGGCGAGGCCACCGACGAGGCGGAGCGGCTGCGTGCGGAAGCCGCCCGGACCGTCGGTTCGGCGCAGGAGCACGCGGCCCGTACCCGCGAGGAGTCGGAGCGGGTGCGCTCCGACGCGGAGTCCGCGGCCGAGCAGATGCGCGCGGAGGCCCGCCAGGAGGCGGACCGGATGCTCGACGAGGCGCGCGACGCTGCGGCGAAGCGCCGCACCGAAGCCGCCGAACAGGCCGACCAGCTCGTCAACAAGGCCCAGGAGGAGGCGCTGCGCGCCGCCACCGAGGCCGAGGGACAGGCCGACAGGATGGTCGGGGCCGCGCGCAACGAGGCCGTACGGATCACCTCGGAGGCGACGGTCGAGGGCAACTCCCTGGTGGAGCGGGCCCGTACCGACGCGGACGAACTGCTGGTCGGCGCACGCCGGGACGCGACCGCTACGCGGGAGCGGGCGGAGGAGCTCAGGGCCCGGCTGGAGAGCGAGATCGAGGAGCTGCACCAGCGCGCCCGCCGGGAGACGTCCGAGCAGATGAAGACGGCCGGCGAGCGCGTCGACAAGCTGATGAAGGCGGCGACCGAACAGCGCGCGGAGGCCGAGGCGAAGGCCAAGGAGCTGCTGGCGGACGCGAACTCGGAGGCGAGCAAGGTCCGTATCGCCGCGGTGAAGCGTGCCGAGTCGCTCCTCAAGGAAGCCGAGCTCAAGAAGGCCGGGCTGACCCGCGAGGCCGAGAAGCTGCGCGCGGACGCCGAGGTGGAAGCGAAGCAGATGGTGGACGAGGGCCGTCGCGAGCTGGATCTGCTCGTCCGCAGGCGCGAGGACATCAATACGGAAATTTCCCGTGTCCAGGACGTGCTCGAGGCGTTGGAGTCTTTCGAGGCTCCGGGCGGGACCGGCAAGGCGGCGGGCGGCAACGCCGCGGGCGTCAAGGCGGGGGCCGCCGCGGGTACGCGAGCGGGTGGCAAGGCCTCGGACGGGTGATCGGTCCGCCGTATCGCGAACTTCGGCATGAACATTCAAACGTTCGGGTGGCAAGAGCTCCCGAGGTCAGCCACTCAAAAGGGGTGTCATTCTCCATACCAAAGCGGCATCTTCACGTTGACACGCCGCCCAGGCCCCTAGGATTCCCTCTAACACCTCACCGGTCTCATTCGACAGGAACCCCATGAGCGACCCTTCCTCCCCCTTCGGCTTCGAGCTCGTGCGACGTGGATACGACCGCGGTCAGGTGGACGACCGCATTACCAAACTCGTCGCCGACCGTGATAGTGCTCTCGCCCGTATCACCTCTCTGGAAAAGCGCATCGAGGAGCTTCACCTCGAGACGCAGAACGCCCAGGCCCAGGTCAACGAGGCCGAGCCGTCGTACGCCGGTCTCGGCGCCCGCGTCGAGAAGATCCTCCGCCTCGCCGAGGAGGAGGCGAAGGACCTGCGTGAGGAGGCCCGTCGCGCGGCCGAGCAGCACCGCGAGCTGGCCGAGTCGGCCGCCCAGCAGGTGCGCAACGACGCGGAGTCGTTCGCGGCCGAGCGCAAGTCGAAGGCCGAGGACGAGGGCGTTCGCATCGTCGAGAAGGCCAAGGGCGAAGCGAGCACGCTGCGCACCGACGCCCAGAAGGACGCCCAGCAGAAGCGCGAGGAGGCGGACGCCCTCTTCGAGGAGACCCGCGCCAAGGCCGCCCAGGCCGCCGCGGACTTCGAGACGAACCTCGCCAAGCGCCGCGAGCAGTCGGAGCGCGACCTCGCGTCCCGTCAGGCGAAGGCCGAGAAGCGTCTGGCCGAGATCGAGCACCGCGCCGAGCAGCTCCGCCTCGAGGCCGAGAAGCTCCGCACGGACGCCGAGCGCCGGGCCCGCCAGACGGTGGAGACCGCGCAGCGCCAGGCCGAGGACATCGTGGCCGACGCGAACGCCAAGGCCGACCGGATCCGCAGCGAGTCCGAGCGCGAGCTGGCGGCGCTCACCAACCGCCGCGACTCGATCAACGCGCAGCTGACCAACGTCCGCGAGATGCTGGCGACGCTGACCGGTGCCGCCGTGGCCGCCGCCGGCTCCCCCGCCGACGAGGAGCCCGCCTCCCGCGGCGTCCCGGCCCAGCAGACCCGCTGACCCGTCCGTACATCAGCTGTACCCCTTGCGCGCCCGGTTCCGCCTTTGTGGTGGCGCCGGGCGCGCGGCCGTTCTAGCGTGAACGCATGATCGAGCTCGACGGCCTCACCAAACGCTTCGGCAACAAGGTTGCCGTCGACCATTTGTCATGCAAGGTCAGACCGGGAATGGTGACGGGATTCCTCGGCCCGAACGGGGCGGGCAAGTCCACCACCATGCGCATGATGCTCGACCTCGACAACCCGACCAGCGGTTCGGTGCTCATCGACGGCAAGCACTACCGCGAGCTGCAGGAGCCGCTGAAGCACATCGGGGCCCTGCTGGACGCCAAGTCGATGCACGGCGGGCGCAGCGCGTACAACAATCTCCTCTGTCTCGCACAGAGCAACCGCATCCCCGAGAGCCGGGTCTCCCACGTGCTCGACACGGTCGGCCTCAGCGCGGTGGCGAGGAAGAAGTCCAAGGGTTTCTCCCTCGGTATGGGCCAGCGGCTGGGAATCGCGGCGGCGCTGCTCGGCGATCCCGAGATCCTGATGTTCGACGAACCGGTGAACGGTCTGGACCCCGAGGGAATTCACTGGATCCGGAATCTGATGAAAGCCCTCGCCTCGGAAGGCCGGACGATCTTCGTCTCCTCCCATCTGATGAGCGAAATGGCTCTCACCGCGGATCACTTGATCGTGATCGGCCAGGGCAGACTGCTCGCGGACACCTCCATGGCCGACTTCATCCACGAGAACTCCCGCAGTTATGTGCGGATGCGTTCCCCGGAGCAGGAGAGGCTGCGCGACGCGCTGCACGCCGAGGGCATCGTGGCGGTCGAGTCGGGCAACGGCACGCTGGAGATCGACGGCGCCACCACGGAACGGCTCGGCGAGTTCGCCGCCGGGCACGGGTTCGTCCTGCACGAGCTCAGCTCCCAGCGGGCCTCGCTGGAGGAGGCCTTCATGCAGATGACGGCGGGCTCCGTGGAGTACCACGCACATTCCGACCGGGACGAGGAGCAGCCCCCGCCCGTGGGCCCTCACTGGGGCGACCAGTGGAACCAGCAGCCCGGCGGCGCTGCTCCCGGCGACGAAGCGAAGGGAGTGTGACGGCGATGGCATCGGTGCCCGCGGTCCTCAACTCCGAATGGACCAAGATCCGTACGGTCTCCTCGACCACCTGGACCCTGATCTCCGCGTTCGCCGTCACCGTCGCGATGGGGGCGGCGCTCAGCGCCCTGCTGAACGCCCAGTTCGACGACCTGTCCGACGCGGAGCGCGCGACGTTCGACCCGACGTTCGTCGGTTTCTCCGGGATGATCCTCGGCCAGCTCGCGATGGTCGTCTTCGGTGTCCTGGTGGTCGGCACCGAGTACAGCTCCGGCATGATCCGCACCTCGCTCGCGGCCGTACCGCAGCGGGGCTCGTTCCTGTTCAGCAAGATCGCGGTGGCCGGCCTCCTGGCCCTGGTGGTCGGCCTCGCCACCAGCTTCGTGACCTTCTTCCTGAGCCAGGCCCTGCTGGGCGACCACCGTACGGAGATCGGCGCGGACAACGTACTGCGCGCGGTCTTCGGCGGCGGGCTCTACATGGGCCTGATCGCGGTCTTCTCCATGGGCGTGGCCACGATGCTGCGCAGCTCGATGCTCTCGCTCGGCATCCTGATGCCCTTCTTCTTCCTCGTCTCGCAGATCCTGTCGGCGGTCCCGGGTGCCAAGAGCGTGGCCCGGTACTTCCCCGACCAGGCCGGATCCAAGATCATGCAGGTGGTTCCGGACGCCATGAACAGCGATCCGGCACCGTACGGGCCATGGGGCGGGCTGGGCATCATGGCCCTGTGGGTGGTGGCGGCGGTGGCCGGCGGCTATCTCGTACTCAAGAAGCGGGACGCGTAGCCCGGGAGCAGGAAGCCCGTACAGGCCGTACGGGAAGATCCGGTGTTCCGCACAACGACTTCGCCGGAACCGTCACGAGCTGGTTATCCTCCTAACTCTTACGGGGGCGTGCGGCCGGTCGGCCTGGGCCCCGACCGACAGATAAGTCGATGGGGCTGGAGAATGATCGAGGCAGTCGGCCTGACGAAGCGCTACGGCGCCAAGACAGCCGTGTACAACCTTTCCTTCCAGGTGCGGCCGGGGGCCGTCACGGGGTTCCTCGGTCCCAACGGGTCGGGCAAGTCCACGACCATGCGCATGATGCTCGGCCTGGACCGGCCGACCGCGGGACACGTGACGATCGGCGGCCACGCCTTCCGCAGCCTGCCGAACGCACCGCGCCAGGTGGGCGCCCTGCTGGACGCCAAGGCCGTGCACGGCGGGCGCAGTGCCCGCAACCACCTCCTGTCGCTGGCCCAGCTGGCCGGCATCCCGAGCGCCCGGGTGGACGAGGTCCTCGGCGTCGTCGGCCTGCAGGACGTCGCGAAGAAGCGGTCCAAGGGCTTCTCCCTCGGTATGGGGCAGCGGCTCGGCATCGCCGCGGCGCTGCTCGGCGACCCGCAGGTGCTCCTCTTCGACGAGCCGGTCAACGGCCTCGACCCCGAGGGCATCCTCTGGGTCCGCAATCTCATGAAGCAGCTGGCCTCCGAGGGGCGCACGGTCTTCGTGTCCAGCCACCTGATGAGTGAGATGGCGGTCACCGCGGACCATCTGATCGTGATCGGACGGGGCCAGCTCCTCTCCGACATGAGCGTCACCGACTTCATCTCGGCCAACTCCGCGGACTTCGCCCGGGTCCGGGTCCCCGCGGACGGGCCGGAGCAGCGGGAGAAGCTGACCGCCTCGCTGACGGAGGCGGGCGGCCAGGTCATGTCGGAGCCCGACGGCGCCCTGCGGATCACCGGACTCCCGTTGCCCCGCATCAGCGATCTGGCGCATGCCTCGGACGTCCGGCTGTGGGAGCTCTCGCCGCACCAGGCGTCCCTGGAGGAGGCGTACATGCGGATGACGCAGGGCGCCGTGGACTACCGCTCGACGGCCGACGCGAAGGCGGGGCTCCAGCAGCCGCCGCCCGGGTACGGGTACCAGCCGGGCTACGGTCCGCAGCCGGGGTACGGGGCCCACGGGCAGCCCGGCCATCCGCAGCAGCCTCCGGTGGAGGTGCCGCAGCAGGGCTGGTACGCACCGCCGCCGCCGGGACAGAACCCGTACGCCGCCACTCCGGCGCCCGCACCGGCCGCGCCCGCTCCGGCTCCGGCCGCCCCCGCAGACCTGACCAAGAGCGAGACCAGCGAGGACTCCCGATGACTACGCCGGCAACCCCGCCGTCCCCGCAGGCACCCCAGGCGCCCTACCAGCAGCCGCACCGGCCCCCGGCCCAGCAGAACTGGCAGGGTGGCGGCCCGGTCGGCCAGTACGCCTCGCCGATTCCCGTGCGGAGTCCCGGCCTGGGGGACGCGATCTCCTCCGAGTGGACGAAGATCCGCTCGGTCCGCTCCACGATGTGGACCCTCGGCGTGATGATCGTGCTGCTGCTCGGCATCGGGCTGCTGTCCGCGTTCGCCGTCAGCGCCTCCGACGCCGATCTCGGCGACACCCCGGTGCTCAGCCTCGGCTTCTTCGGGGTGCTGCTCGGTTCGATCTGCGTGATCACCCTCGGCGTGCTGACCATCGCCTCCGAGTACGGCACGGGAATGATCCGTACGACGCTGACCGCCTGCCCCAGCCGGGCGCGGGTGCTGATCGCGAAGTCGATCGTCTTCTTCCTGCTCTCCTTCACCATCACGACGGTCACGACCGGGATCGTCGGTGTGCTGCAGACGGCCATGCTGGACGGCGGGACGCCCAGCGGCAGCGACTGGCTGCGCGCCACGGTGGGTGTCGGCCTCTACATCGCGACGCTCGGGCTGCTCTCGCTGGCGCTCGGTGCGCTCATCCGGCACTCCGCGGGCGCGATCACGATCATGATCGCGGTGGTGCTGCTGCCGCTCGTACTGGCGATGTTCATGTTCTCCGAGACGCTGGCCGACCTCCAGAAGGCGCTCTTCGAGTACTCGATCCCCAGCCAGCTCAGCGCCTTCTACGGTGAGTCGATGACCTCGTCGGGACCGACCGGCTGGGACCCGCTGTGGATCATCCTCGGCGTGACCGCGGTGGCCATGGCCGGCGCCTTCGCGTCCCTGGACCGGCGCGACGTGTGACGCACGCGGCGCCCGGTCAGTAGCGTGGCGCGTTCCTGGACCGCTGCACCCTCGTGGTGCGGCGGTCCTTCGCGTTCCAGCAGGCCTTGTGCCAGTGCCTGCGGTCGTCGATCCCGCCGAACTCCGGCCAGGCGACGAGGTGCGGCACACCGGACGGGATCTCCTGGTCGCAGCCGGGGCAGCGGTACCGCTTGCCCATCGCGCTCGCGCCGCTCACGGGACGCACGGACCACTCCTCGCCCTGCCAGCTCTCGGTGTCTCCGCCCCCGCCGTACCGCTCCGCCGCCTCGCGGGCGTTACCGGTGGGACTCTCGCCGCCTCGGGGGCGGTTGCGGCGCGGGGACACGTGACACCTCACGGGGCGGTACGGGCAGTACGGACGGATCCCGTCCAGCGTAGAGCCATCGGAAGAGCCTTCGTGTCCGGTTGTGGCGTGAGCGCACCCGCGAGACGGGTGAGTTACCGGAAAATCGCAACAACTTCTCTCCGGACCGTGCCTTTGGCACGTGTCAGACGTTGTTGCGGGTAGGGGGAGCCGCGTCGGCCGCAAGGAGGCAATAGGCGATGCGCGTGGGAACATTCGTACTGGCAGCCCAGTTTCCGGGCCAGGGGCAGGGAGAAGCCCTGCACCGAGCCGTCCGGTCCGCCGAGGTCGCGGAGGATTCCGGGCTCGATTCGGTCTGGCTGGCCGAACATCATTTCGTGCCGTACGGGGTCTGCCCGTCGGCCGTGACACTGGCCGCGCTGCTGCTCGGCCGCACCCGCAGAATCCGCGTGGGCACGGCGGTGAGCGTGCTGCCGTCCCAGCATCCCGTCGCGCTCGGCGAGCAGGCGGCACTGCTGCATCTGACCAGCGGCGGCCGCTTCACGCTGGGTGTGGGGCGCGGCGGGCCCTGGGTGGACCTGGAGGTGTTCGGAGGCGGCCTGGAGGCGTACGAGAAGCACTTCCCGGAGTCGCTGGAGCTGCTGCTCGACTGGCTGGGCAAGCCGCGGGTGGCGGGTCGCGGGGAGCGCTACGGCTTCCGGGAGGTGGCGGTCGTACCGCGGGCGGACGAGCTCCTCGGGGACGGTCCTGCGGGCCCCGAGGTGATCGTGGCCTGCACCTCGCCAAAAAGCGTGAAACTCGCCGCTGGGAAGGGTTTGCCCATGCTTCTCGGCATGCACTGCGGTGACGAGGAGAAGGCCGACATGGTCGCGCTGTGGCGGTCGGCGGCCCGGGAGGCCGGTCAGCCGGCGGACGTGGTGGAGACGGTCGCACATGTGTCCGCAGGGGTGGCCCAGATCGCGGACCGTCCCGCCGACGCGACGGAGACCCTCGTGAAGGCGATGCCGGGCTGGCTGCGGCAGGGCCTCGACGCCCATGTGACGGTCGACGGCAGGCACCGGGTGATGCGCGACCCCGTCGCGTACACGGAGTTCCTGTGCGGTCTGCATCCGGTGGGTCCGCCCCGGCTCGCGGCCGACCGGCTCGCGGCCACGGCGGAGCGCACGGGCATCACCCGCTTCGCACTCCTGGTGGAGGGCTCGGGCGATCTCGCGGCGACCGAGGAGAACGTGCAACGGCTGGGCACCGAAGTGCTGCCGTTGCTGAAGTGATCCGTTCATACAGGTCGTCCCGGTGGTGCGGTGGTGCGGGAGCTGCCGCCCCGGAGCCAGTTGCACCTCCCGCGGCCCGAAGCGGCAGCAGGAGCGTTCAGCAGTCCCGTAGTTCGGGCGACTGATTGAGCAACTGGCCCCTCACCGAGGTGAATCGGGCCAAGCGCTCGTCGACCGAGGCGTCCAGCGGGAACACTGCGACGCGGTGGCAGTTCTGGAATGCCAGGCGCACCCCGAAGTGCCGCTGCAGCGCGCCGCGTATCGCATCACTCGCGAGCGCGCGCAGCAGCTGACCACGTGCCTGCTCGTCCGGCGGGGGCGTCTGGTTGTCGGCGAACTGACCGCCGTCGACCTTCAGCTGGGCCACCAGAGAGCTGATCATCTCCCATGCGTAGGGCAGGGAAGTCCGGACGCAGTCGACGAAGTCGGCTTCGTCGACCTCGCCTCGCTCGGCCTGTTCCAACAGCGCCGGTGAGACGTCGAGCGACATGGGTTCTCCTCTCGCGACCCCGGCAGGTGGCCGGGGCCTTACGGGCAGGGAAGGAGGACGGCGACGCTGTGTACACAGACGGCGACCTCCTGCTTCCACGTTAAGGGCGCAGTCCGGGCCGCACCAGGAGATTGGGAACACAACCGGCCAATTACGAACGGTTGCAAAGAGGGGCAAGCCAGATGCGCGCCCGTCAAGGGGTGGGCCGGCGGCCCGTACGGGAATCGCGTGGACCGCCCGCAGTCGAGTAGCGTTGCCGACCATGCGTCTCGTCATCGCCCGTTGCTCCGTCGACTACGCGGGCCGGCTCACCGCCCACCTGCCCTCCGCCCCCCGTCTGATCCTGGTGAAGGCGGACGGCAGCGTCTCGATCCACGCCGACGACCGGGCCTACAAACCCCTCAACTGGATGTCCCCGCCGTGCACCCTGAAGGAGGGCGCCGACGACAACGAAGGCGTCTGGACCGTGGTGAACAAAGCGGGCGAGAAACTGATCATCACGATGGAGGAAATCCTCCACGACTCGTCCCATGAGCTGGGTGTCGATCCAGGGCTCATCAAGGACGGTGTGGAAGCGCACCTCCAGGAGCTTCTCGCCGACCGGATGGAAATCCTCGGTGAGGGCTTCACCCTGATCCGCCGCGAGTACCCGACCGCCATCGGTCCGGTCGACATCCTCTGCCGGGACGCGGACGGTGCGACCGTGGCCGTCGAGCTGAAGCGGCGGGGCGACATCGACGGTGTGGAGCAGCTGACCCGCTACCTGGAGCTGCTCAACCGGGACCCTCATCTGGCGCCCGTCAAGGGTGTGTTCGCGGCCCAGGAGATCAAGCCGCAGGCCCGCGTGCTGGCGACGGACCGCGGGATCGGGTGTCTGGTCCTCGACTACAACGCGATGCGGGGCATCGAGGACGACAAGCTGCGACTGTTCTGAGCCGTGGCGGGGTCCTCGGCCGCCGGGCGGGCTTGAATTCCGGACCGTCCGGCGGTACGGGTCCCGGCCACCGCGGGGCGTGTACGGGCGCCCTCGCACGCCATCGCCGGACGGGCCCGAGTGTCCCGTCCGGCGATGTTCCGTTTCAGGCCACGGTGGCCGTGCTGTCGGGCGTCTCCGCCTGGCCGGTGCCCGGGCTCGTCGCCGAGGCGGTCGCCGGGCCGCTGGCCGAGTCGGACGTTTCCGGGTCGGTCGTGGGCGCCGGCGTGGTCGGCGACTCCGTCGGGTCAGGAGACTCTGTCGGGGGCGTCGACGGTGTGGTGGGCGAAGTGGTCGGCGTCTTCGTCGGCTTCTTCGTCGGCGACGGGTTGCCGGACGTGGGCCGGCCGCTGGGACTGCCGCTCGACGTGGTGCCCGTCGTCGGGCCCGAGCCCGAACCCGATGTGCCCGGTGACGGGGTGCCGCTGCCGGACGGGGTGGCCCGGCCCGATGCGCCCGGGGTGGCGTCCTTGCCGGGCTTGGCGTCGCCGGAGGCCGCACCGTCGGTCGGCTCGTCCGCGGAGAGGCCGCTCTCGCTGTCGTCCTCGTTCGCCGACTGCTCGGTCGTGACGTTCTGGCCCTCGGGGTCCTCGCTGCCGGACGTCGCGCCCAGGGTCACCACCGTGCCGAGGACGGCGGCCAGCAGTGCGCCGGCACCCACGGCGACCAGATTGCGCCGGGCGCCCTGGAGCACCGCGACACGGCCGCTGAATCCGCCGAGCCCGCCCTTGCCCGCCGCGGGGGAACCCTGCCGGGTGACCAGCGTGGCCGGCTCCTCCGTCTGGCGGGGGAACAGGGGCATGGCCGCGGGTATGCCGCCGGGCGGCGAGGCCGACTCGTCGTGGCGCGCGGCCGGTATCTCCTCGCCCGCGGGCGTGCGATCGCTCTGTCCCGGACCGCCGGAGCGGTCCGCGACCAGGGCGAGCGCCCTGCGTCCGGCGACCGCGCCGGACTTGTCGGCGAGCGCGCCGCGCATGCCGATGGATGCCTCCAGCTCGGCCCTGGCCCGGTCCAGATTGCCGGTACACAGCGCCAGGACGCCCAACTCGTGGTGGAAGTAGGCCTCTTCGGCCACCTCTCCGGCGATCCTGGCGGCCTCCTGGCCGATCCTGAGGGCCTTCTCCCAGGCGCCCCAGTACATTCCCGCCGCGAAGGCCGGAGAGGCGCTGCGGGCCAGCAGGACCGCCGCGCTGGCCTGCCCTGCCCGGTCGCCCAGGACGAGGCGTGCCATGGCCGCGAGGACCGCGTCGGCCTCGGCGACCGCACGCTCGGGAGTGACGGAGGGGTGGCCCGCCCACCAGGTGTAGTGCTGGGCGGCGGTACGGGCGCGCACGTTCGCGTCCTCGCCGTATCCGCTCGCCTCCAGCTGGGCCAGGATGCCCGCGGCGAGCCGGTAGCGGGAGCCCGCCGGGGAGAGCAGTCCGCACGCGTCCAGTTCGCCCATCGCTGCATCGGCGTGGGTGTCCCCCACCAACGCCGGCAGGTGCGCCTGGTGCGGGACCTCGCCGCCGAGCGCGACGGCGAAGTGCAGGGTGTCGCGCGCGGCCTCGCTCAGCCGGGAGGCGAGCAGGGCGGCGGGCGCCGCGCCTTCCCCGAGGCTGGGCAGCGGCGTGTCCTGGGCCTCGGCCCGGCCGAACGGCGCGTCGCCGGGCTCGTCGTCGAATTCGTCGCCGAAGGTCTCCGGGTCGGTGCGCAGCTCGTCGCGCTGGCGCAGCAGCGCGCCCGCCTGGACGAAGCGCAGCGGCAGCCCTTCCGACTCGAACCAGAGGTCGCCCGCCCAGTTCGCCTCGTCGTCGGTGAGGGGGCGCTCCACGACGCGCTCGAGCAGCTCGATCGAGGAGCTGCGGCCGAGTCCGGCGAGGAAGACCTCTTCGAGGTTCGACTCGGCGGTGGGCGCGGCGACGTCGGGTGTCGTGCCGAGCAGGAACGCGCACTCGGGCGTCGCGTCGAGGAGTTCCTGCAGCGCGGCGCCGCCGAACTCCAGGTCGTCGAGGACGACGACGGCGCCGATGCCGTGGACGAGCGCCAGGAGCCCCTCGCGGTCGGGCCGGTGCAGCGGAGCCTGGTGGACGGCTTCGAAGAGGTTGTACAGCAGGTCGGTGGTGGTGCGCTTGTAGCCGGAGAGGCGTACGACACCGTCGGGTGCCAGGTCCGCGCAGTCGGCGGCCACGGCACTGAGCAGGGCCGTGCGGCCGGAGCCGGCCGGACCGGTCAGCCGCACCGAGCGGCCCCGTGCCAGCAGCCGCACCAGCCGCTCCCGCTCCTCCTGGCGCTCCAGCAGGGGCAGCTGGGGTCCCGGAGGCCCCGGCGGTACGGGCGGTGCGGTGGCGCGCTCGTGTTCGGCACGCTCCGCGGCCGTGTGCCGTACGGGGGTGGCGGGCTGCTCGCCCGGCCTGCAGGGCTCGATCTCGCTGCCGTCGACCGGATTGATCGTGAGCAGGAAGTCGCCCGATATGAGCTGGACCGTGCGTGACTGCTGTGGCGTCTGGTGCCCGAAGTCGGGCGTCAGAGGATCGCGGGACTGCCGACGCCGCGCGGCGTCCTCCCCGGAACGGTCGTGTTCACGGCCGTACTCATCCGGTCCCCGGTTGATCGGGTCCATCGTCAAAGCCCCCCAGACGCGTAGCGCGCGGTTGCCCCTCCCGGCCTCGCACGCCCGCTGTCGCTCCGGTCCGGTGTCTGCTCTTCGGGTCAGTCGTCGGCAGACGGCCGAACCCTAAACCCTCGCACAGTATCTACGAACGAGTGGGGGGCCGCGCCGCCCAAGACATCACAGTCTCGTGAGGATTGTGCGTGGTCCGCGGCGCGGTCGCCTCAGACGCGCGGCAGGGAGTCTGCGGCGATTCCGCCCTCGATGGCCAGAATGCGATGCAGTCTGGTCGCCACCAGCAGGCGCTGCATCTGCGGCGGCACCCCGCGCAGCACCAGCCGCCGGCCTGCCCGGCCGGCTCTGCGGTGCGCGCCCATGATGACGCCGAGTCCTGTGGCGTCCCACGAGTCCAGCTCGGTCAGGTCCAGCACGAGGTCGCCGGCTCCGTCGTCGACGGCCGAGTGCAGAACCGTACGGGCGTCCGCCGCGCTTCGGACGTCGAGGCGGCCCCCGACGACCAGCTGGGCATGGTCGCCCCTGATGTACATATGCGCTCCCCGGAAGTACCCCGTAGCAAGGTCGGTCTGTCTGGTTTTCTCTTCTGCCTCTGCCACCACTGACTGCCCCGGCGACGGAGAAGTTGCCGTCTGTAAGCGAACCGATACCGAATTCACCCTGAGGGGTGAAGGCGGCCCGCCGGAGCTACGCGATCCGGATCCCGGTCGACGCGCCGGACTCCGAGGCTCCCGGGCCTGATCGACGGCAGATCAGGCGGCCGGGGGCCCGGAAACGATCAGTAGGTGTAGAAGCCCTGCCCACTCTTGCGGCCGATGTCACCTGCATCGACCATCCGGCGCATCAGCTCCGGGGCGGCGAACTTCTCGTCCTGCGACTCGGTGTAGATGTTGCCGGTGGCGTGCAGGAGGATGTCGACGCCGGTCAGGTCGGCCGTGGCGAGCGGGCCCATGGCGTGGCCGAAGCCCAGCTTGCACGCGGTGTCGATGTCCTCGGCCGAGGCGACGCCGGACTCGTACAGCTTGGCGGCCTCGACGACGAGAGCCGAGATCAGCCTGGTGGTGACGAAGCCCGCGACGTCACGGTTGACGACGATGCACGTCTTGCCGACGGACTCGGCGAACTCCCGCGCGGTGGCGAGGGTTTCGTCGCTCGTCTTGTAGCCGCGCACCAGCTCGCAGAGCTGCATCATGGGCACCGGCGAGAAGAAGTGCACACCGACGACGCGCTCCGGCCGCTCCGTCACGGCCGCGATCTTGGTGATCGGGATGGCGGAAGTGTTGGAGGCGAGGACGGCGTCCTCCCGTACGACCTTGTCGAGCGTCCGGAAGATCTCGTGCTTGACCTCGAGCTTCTCGAAGACGGCCTCGACGACGACATCCGCGTCCGCCACCGCGTCGAGATCCGTGGTCGTGGTGATCCGGGCGAGTGCGGCTTCGGCGTCGGCCGCATCCATCTTGCCCTTGGAGACGAACCGGTCGTAGCTGGCCTCGATGCCGCCACGACCGCGGGCCAGGGCCTCGTCGGTGACATCGCGCAGCACGACGTCCCAGCCCGCCTGGGCGGAGACCTGCGCGATACCGGACCCCATGAGTCCGGCGCCGATGACGGCGAGCTTCCTGGCCACGTTCGCACCCCTATGCATTCAACAACCGGTTCTTCCACATGCTCTCCGGCGGAGATTAGTACCCGTGAGGGGCCCTGGGGCCGCGAAGAGATGCGCGTCACGTCTCACATGACGGACATCACACCGCCGGAGGTCATTCGGCGGCGCGCCGCGCGTAGTTGGGTACGCCCGCCGCTCGTCCTCGCAGCCCTGTCCGTGGACCTGCGGGCAACGCTGCCGGGGGTGGGCCCGGCGTCCCGCTCGGCTTCGCCTCCTGGCCGTGACGGTCGGCACACGTGTCCTCCGCGGGGCCGGAGCGTAACTAGGCTGGCCGCATGGTCAATCTGACGCGCATCTACACCCGTACCGGCGACCAGGGCACCACCGCCCTCGGCGACATGAGCCGGACCGCCAAGACCGATCTGCGGATCTCGGCGTACGCCGACGCCAACGAGGCCAACGCGGCCATCGGCGCGGCGATCGCGCTCGGGCAGCTCTCCGAGGACGTCGTGAAGGTCCTCGTCCGCGTCCAGAACGACCTGTTCGACGTGGGCGCCGATCTGTGCACACCCGTCGTGGAGAACCCCGAGTACCCGCCGCTGCGGGTCGAGCAGTCCTACATCGACAAGCTGGAAGGGGACTGCGACACCTTCCTGGAGGACCTGGAGAAGCTGCGCAGCTTCATCCTGCCGGGCGGCACCCCGGGAGCGGCCCTGCTGCACCAGGCGTGCACGGTGGTGCGGCGGGCGGAGCGGTCCACCTGGTCGGCGCTCGAGGTGCACGGGGACTCGATGAACGCGCTGACGGCGACCTATCTGAACCGCCTCTCCGACCTCCTGTTCATCCTGGCGAGGACGGCGAACAAGGAGGTCGGGGACGTGCTCTGGGTTCCGGGCGGCGAGCGCTGAGCCCGCCCGCCCTGCGGCGCCCGGGCGCTCAGCGGTCCGCCTTCACCCGCTTCGCGGGGTTGTCCGGTTCCGCCTTGGGGAACAGCGTGTAGCTCCCGGCGATGACCACGTTGATCCCGATCACCCAGAGCATCTTCTGCTGCCACATCCGCAGCGACCCGATGTCCCCGTCGCCGCCCACGTACCAGATCGCCAGCTGGAGCAGGGCCGTCGCCGTCACGGCGGCCACCGTCCAGCGGGCCGCGGTGCGCCACTCGTGGGCGGCACGCGCCATCCCGTACTTCGGGGGCCTCACCGGCGGCGGGCCGCCCGCGAAGCGGTGGGCGACCCTGGCGTCGACCCACTTGATGGTGGAGTGGCCGAGTCCCACGGTGAAGCCGATGTAGACGGCGGCCAGGCCGTGCTTCCAGTCCGGCTCCGCGCCGTTCTTCAGGTCGATGGCCGTCACCACCAGCAGGACGACCTCCAGCAGGGGCTCGCACAGCAGCACGGCCGCACCCAGCCGGGGCTTCCTCGCGACGTACCGCAGCGCCAGTCCGGCTGCGAGCAGCACCCAGAAGCCGACCTCGCAGAGCACGATCAGTGTGACGATCACGGCACTTCTCCTCCCGGTCCCCTCCAGCCTCCCGTCCGCCGGGCCCCGGGGCGTCGTCGGCAGTGACGAATCGTGACTGCATCCTTCGATGTAGCCGCGCCTCACCCGTCGTACGGACGTCCGGCGGCGCCCCGACGTGTTGGATGGACGGGTGTCCCTCTTCGCGCGCCCGCACCGCCACGACGTACTGATCGCGGTCATCGGGCTGTCCGGCGGTCTGGTGCTCTGGCTGGCGGGCCTGCACACGCAGAACGGCAGGCTCCTCGACGCGCACTGGGTGGCCCTCGTGCCGCTCGCGGTCATGGCCGGGCTGGAACTGCTCCGGCGGAGCGCACCGCGGACGGCGCTGGTCATCGGCACGCTCACCCTGGTCGCCGATCAGTTCACGACGGGCAGTCTGGCCACCGTGCTGATGTTCACCGACATCATGTACGCCGCCGTGCTGTACGGGACGCCGGCCGCGGCCCGCCGGATCCCGGTGACCACGTTCCTGGTCACCGTCGCGGTCACGATCGGTTTCCTCGCCTGGTACCGCACCGCGGAGGCGCTGCTGATCGGCGTCGTCACCGGACTGGTCTCGTTCGGCCCCGCCATCACCGGCGTCAGCGTCCGCAACCACCGCGACGCCGCCGAGACCGCCCGGCTGCGCGCCGACCAGACGGCGCTGCTGGCGGAGATGGACCGGGCCCAGGCGGTGACCGCCGAGCGCTCCCGGATGGCCCGCGAACTGCACGACATGGTCGCCAACCACCTGTCGGCGATCGCCATCCACTCCACCGCCGCGCTCTCCATCGACGAACCGGATACCTCGCGCGACGCCCTCGGGGTGATCCGGCAGAACAGCGTCGACGGCCTCGCGGAGATGCGGCGGCTGATCGGGCTGCTGCGCGCCGGCGGCGCCGACGCCCGGCCGAGCGCGGCACCGACCCTGGCGTCCCTGGACGCCCTCGTCGAACAGGCGGGGGCGAACTCCGCGTCCAGCGGACTGACCGTCACGCTCACCGACACCCGTGAGGAGCCGGGACGGCTGCCCGCACCGGTGGAGCTGGCCGCGTACCGCATCGTCCAGGAGTCCCTGACGAACGCGTTGAAGCATGCCGCGCCGGGCCCGGTGGCGGTCGGCCTCGGCCGCTCGGGGAACCTTCTGACGGTGGAGGTCACCAGTGTGTTCGGCAGCCGCCCGGGACCGCGTGCACCCGGTTCGGGAGCCGGCCTGGTGGGGATGCGGGAGCGGGTGGCCCTGCTCGGCGGAACGATCGGGGCGGGGCCCGTCTCCGCGGGGGACGGTACGAAGATCTGGCAGGTGCGGGCGGAACTGCCTGTCGAGGAGAGGGCGTTGGGGACATGACGATCCGGGTACTGGTCGCCGAGGACCAGGCGGCGGTGCGCGCGGGGCTGGTACTGATCCTGGGCAGCGCACCGGACATCGAGGTGGTGGGCGAGGCGGGGGACGGCGAGAGCGCGGTGCGCCTGGCCCGCGAACTGCGCCCGGATCTGGTGCTGATGGACGTCCAGATGCCCCGGCTCGACGGGGTGTCGGCGACGCGGCAGGTCGTGGCGGAGCGGCTCGCCGACGTACTGGTGCTGACGACGTTCGATCTGGACGAGTACGTCTTCGGGGCGCTGCGGGCGGGCGCGGCGGGCTTCCTGCTGAAGGACACCGACGCGCACGACCTGCTGGACGCGGTGCGTACGGTGGCGCGCGGCGAGGGGATGATCGCGCCGGCCGTGACGCGGCGGCTGATCGCGGAGTTCGCCGTGACCGCGCCCGCACGCCGGCCGGACGCCCCGGATCCGGCGGTGCTCGACGCACTGACCCGGCGGGAACGCGAGGTACTGGGCGCTCTCGGTGAGGGGCTGTCGAACGCGGAGATCGCGGCGAGGCTCTCGATGGCGGAGGCGACGGCGAAGACGCACGTCAGCAGGCTGCTGGGCAAGCTGGAACTGAGGAGCCGGGTCCAAGCGGCAGTGCTCGCCCAGGAGTTGGATCTCTGAGGTTTAGCTCTGATCTTTGGTCTGGACCTCTTGACGATTGGTCCAGACCTTCCTAATCTCACCGAACACGCACACTGCGGTGAGTACGCCATGACAAGGCGCTCTCAGGGCGACGCAGGGTTTGCAGTCCACGGACCACCCCCCGTTTGTCGGACCTCACCCGAGGAGCACCGTTGAGCACTGAAACCCCCCTACGCCGATCGAGACTCAGATGGAGACTCGGAGCCGGCGGAGCCACCAGATCGAAGGCTGTCGCGGGCTTCACCGCGCTGCTTCTGCCGCTCGCCGCGATGGTCGGCCTGGCCTCCCCCGCCGAGGCAGCCACCTCGGCGACGGCCACCTACGTCAAGAAGTCCGACTGGGGCACCGGCTTCGAGGGCCAGTGGACGGTCAAGAACACCGGCACCACGGCCCTCTCCTCCTGGACGATCGAGTGGGACTTCCCCTCCGGCACCGCGGTCGGCTCCGCCTGGGACGCCGCCGTCACCAGCTCCGGAACCCACTGGACCGCCAAGAACCTCAGCTGGAACGGTACGGTCGCCCCGGGAGCCAGCATCAGCTTCGGCTTCAACGGCACCGGCACCGGCTCCCCCTCCGGCTGCAAGCTGAACGGCGCCTCCTGTGACGGCGGCAGCGTCCCCGGCGACAACGCCCCGTCCAAGCCCGGTACGCCCACCGCCAGCAACGTCACGGACACCTCGGCGAAGCTCACCTGGAGCGCCGCCACCGACGACAACGGCATCAAGAACTACGACGTCCTGCGCGACGGCGCCAAGGTCGCCACGGTCACCACGACGACGTACACCGACACCGGTCTCACCAAGGGCACCGACTACTCCTACACGGTGCAGGCCCGCGACACCGCCGACCAGACCGGTCCGGTCAGCTCCTCGGTGGCCGTCCGCACCACCGGCACCACCGACCCGGGCCCCGGCACCGGCGACAAGATCAACCTCGGTTACTTCACCGAGTGGGGCGTCTACGGACGCAACTACCACGTGAAGAACCTCGTGACCTCCGGCTCCGCCGCCAAGATCACGCACATCAACTACGCGTTCGGCAACGTCCAGAACGGCAGGTGCACCATCGGTGACTCCTACGCCGACTACGACAAGGCCTACACCGCCGACCAGTCGGTCGACGGCGTCGCCGACACGTGGGACCAGCCGCTGCGCGGCAACTTCAACCAGCTGCGCAAGCTGAAGGCCAAGTACCCGCACATCAAGGTCCTCTGGTCCTTCGGTGGCTGGACCTGGTCCGGCGGCTTCCCGCAGGCAGCCCAGAACCCGGCCGCCTTCGCGCAGTCCTGCTACGACCTGGTCGAGGACCCCCGCTGGGCCGATGTCTTCGACGGCATCGACATCGACTGGGAGTACCCCAACGCCTGCGGTCTCACCTGTGACACCAGCGGTCCGGCGGCACTGAAGAACGTCGCCTCCGCGCTGCGGACGAAGTTCGGCGCCAACAACCTGGTCACCGCGGCGATCACCGCGGACGGCTCGACGGGCGGCAAGATCGACGCCGCCGACTACGCCGGCGCCGCGCAGTCCATGAACTGGTACAACGTGATGACGTACGACTTCTTCGGCGCCTTCGCACCCAAGGGCCCGACGGCCCCGCACTCGCCGCTGACCTCGTACACCGGCATCCCGCAGGAGGGCTTCA
This sequence comes from Streptomyces sp. NPDC059499, assembly GCF_042749285.1. Classification (NCBI taxonomy): domain Bacteria; kingdom Bacillati; phylum Actinomycetota; class Actinomycetes; order Kitasatosporales; family Streptomycetaceae; genus Streptomyces; species Streptomyces sp. NPDC059499. Next base: position 66,169 of record NZ_JBHYTT010000016.1, on the reverse strand, counting down.
ACTCCGCCGCGGCGATCGCCAAGCTGAAGGCCCAGGGCGTCCCCGCCTCGAAGCTGCTCCTCGGCATCGGCTTCTACGGCCGCGGCTGGACCGGCGTCACCCAGTCCGCCCCCGGCGGCACGGCGACCGGTGCGGCCCCGGGCACCTACGAGGCCGGCAACGAGGACTACAAGGTCCTCAAGAACACCTGCCCCGCCACCGGCACCATCGCCGGCACCGCGTACGCCCACTGCGGCACCAACTGGTGGAGCTACGACACCCCGGCGACGATCACGTCCAAGATGGCCTGGGCGAACAGCCAGGGCCTGGGAGGCGCGTTCTTCTGGGAGTTCAGTGGTGACACCACCAACGGCGAGCTCGTGAGCGCCATGGACAACGGCCTCAACTAGATCCCCACGCCGTAGGCACGCACGCCCCCGAAAAAGCGCCGGGGAGACAGGTCCGCCCCCTGTCTCCCCGGTTTTCGCATGTCTGCGGCCGTCAGGCCACGTTCGCCGTCCCCCGTTCCGTTCGGGGGGACCTCAATCAGCGAGCGCCCTTTTGCCTAAGCCACATTGACTCGCTGGCCGGGCGGAGCCGCCTCCAGCCAGGCGAGGAAGCCGGTCAGCGCGTCCTCGCTCATCGCCAGCTCCAGGCGGATCCCCCGGTGGAGACAGCCGAGCACGACGGAGTCGGACAGGAGTGCCAGCTCCTCCTCGCCCTCGGGCAGCCGGCGCGCGACCACCTCGATCGCGGAGCGCTCCAGGCCGCGGCGCGGACGGGGCGCGTAGGAGAAGACCCGGAACCAGTCGACACGGTCACCGCTGTAGCGCGCGACGCCGTACACCCAGCCCTTGCCGGACGGGTCCGGTTCCTGGGACACGTCCCAGCGCAGACTGCAGTCGAAGGTCCCGCCCGAACGCTGGATCAGCCGCCTGCGCAGGCCGAAGACGAACAGACCCACCGCGACCAGTACGACTACCAGACCGCCCACCCACAATGCGAGGACCATCTCCACCGACCTCCTCGCATCGTCGAGTAACGGATACCGAACCGAGCCGAACCGAACTGCACCTGCATCGCCTCAGCCGCGACACGGTCTGGATAATTCCAGCTCGGGCCGCGGCTGAGTAAAAAACACATCGTGGGGGTGTCAGGACACCGCCACCGCACGCAGTCGCACATCGGCACGCCGCTCGGCGGCGGCGTCCGTGTCCGACTTCGCACGGTCCAGCGCGCGCTCGGCACGCTGGACGTCGATCTCGTCCGCAAGCTCGGCAATCTCCGCCAGAAGCGAGAGCTTGTCGTCAGCGAACGAGATGAAACCGCCGTGCACAGCGGCGACAACAGTCCCGCCGTCGCTCGTACGGATCGTCACCGGGCCCGATTCCAGCACACCCAGGAGCGGCTGGTGACCGGGCATGACGCCGATGTCGCCGGACGTGGTACGTGCGACAACGAGGGTGGCCTCGCCGGACCAGACACTGCGGTCCGCGGCGACCAGCTCGACATGCAGCTCAGCAGCCAAGGGTGGCTCCTCGGGTCACCACCCGGCGGTCATGCCGGGTGTTGGGTCAATTCTACGGGGCGTGGTGAGGGGGGCGGGACACACCCACCCCCCTCGGTGAGCCGGAGGCTCAGGAGACGCCGAGCTCCTTGGCGTTGGCCTTGAGGTCCTCAATGCCACCGCACATGAAGAACGCCTGCTCGGGGAAGTGGTCGTACTCACCGTCGCAGATCGAGTTGAACGCGGCGATCGACTCGTCGAGCGGCACGTCCGAACCGTCCAGGCCGGTGAACTGCTTGGCGGCGTGGGTGTTCTGCGACAGGAAGCGCTCGACGCGACGGGCACGGTGGACAACGAGCTTGTCCTCCTCGCCCAGCTCGTCGATACCGAGGATCGCGATGATGTCCTGGAGGTCCTTGTACTTCTGCAGGATCCCCTTGACGCGGCTGGCCGTGTCGTAGTGGTCCTGCGCGATGTAGCGCGGGTCCAGGATGCGGGACGTGGAGTCCAGCGGGTCCACGGCCGGGTAGATGCCCTTCTCGGAGATCGGACGGGAAAGAACCGTCGTCGCGTCGAGGTGGGCGAACGTGGTGGCCGGGGCCGGGTCGGTCAGGTCGTCCGCGGGGACGTAGATCGCCTGCATCGAGGTGATCGAGTGACCACGCGTCGAGGTGATGCGCTCCTGGAGCACACCCATCTCGTCGGCCAGGGTCGGCTGGTAACCCACTGCGGACGGCATACGGCCGAGCAGCGTGGAGACCTCGGAACCGGCCTGCGTGAAGCGGAAGATGTTGTCGATGAAGAGCAGCACGTCCTGCTTCTGCACATCGCGGAAGTACTCCGCCATGGTCAGGGCGGACAGCGCGACCCGAAGACGGGTGCCCGGCGGCTCGTCCATCTGGCCGAAGACCAGCGCGGTCTTCTCCAGGACGCCCGAGTCGGTCATCTCGTCGATGAGGTCGTTGCCCTCACGGGTGCGCTCGCCGACACCGGCGAACACCGACACACCGTCGTGCAGCTTCGCCACACGCATGATCATTTCCTGGATGAGGACCGTCTTGCCGACGCCCGCACCACCGAACAGACCGATCTTGCCGCCCTTGACGTACGGGGTCAGCAGGTCGACGACCTTCAGGCCGGTCTCGAACATCTCGGTCTTGGACTCGAGCTGGTCGAAGGCCGGGGCCTTGCGGTGGATCGGCCAGCGCTCGGTGATCTGCGACTCGGCCTCGGGCTCGTTCAGGATCTGACCGAGGGTGTTGAACACCTTGCCCTTGGTGATGTCACCGACCGGCACCATGATGCCCTTGCCGGTGTCGGTCACCGGGGCCTGGCGGACCAGACCGTCGGTGGGCTGCATCGAGATCGCGCGGACCACGCCGTCACCCAGGTGCTGGGCGACCTCGAGGGTCAGCGTCTTACGAGCGCCGGCCTCGGCCGGGTCGTCGACCTCGACGTGCAGGGCGTTGTAGATCTCCGGCATCGCGTCGACGGGGAACTCCACGTCGACGACCGGGCCGATGACCCGGGCGACGCGGCCCGTGGCAGCGGCCGTCTCAACTGTCGTCGTCATTACTTGTCACTCCCCGCGGACGCGTCGGCCAGCGCACCTGCACCGCCGACGATCTCGCTGATTTCCTGGGTGATTTCGGCCTGGCGGGCCGCGTTGGCAAGCCGGGAGAGGCTCTTGATCAGATCCCCGGCGTTGTCGGTCGCCGACTTCATCGCGCGGCGGCGGGCAGCGTGCTCGGAAGCGGCTGCCTGCAGCAGTGCGTTGTAGATGCGGCTCTCGACGTAGCGCGGCAGAAGAGCGTCGAGGACGTCCTCGGCCGACGGCTCGAAGTCGAACAGCGGAAGGATCTCGTCCTTCGCACCGCTCTCCTCCGCGACCTGGTCGAGCGAGAGCGGCAGCATCCGGCCGTCGACCGCGTTCTGCGTCATCATCGACACGAACTCGGTGTAGACGATGTGCAGCTCGTCGACGCCACCCTCGGCCGTGTCCTTCTGGATGGACTCGATCAGGGGTGCGGCGATCTTCTTGGCGTCCGCGTACTCCGGGCTGTCGGTGAAGCCGGTCCACGACTCCGCGACCTTGCGCTCACGGAAACCGTAGTAGGCGACACCCTTGCGGCCGACGATGTACGTGTCGACCTCCTTGCCCTCGGCCGCCAGCCGCTCACGCAGCCGCTCCGCCGCCTTGATGGCGTTGGAGGAGTAGCCGCCGGCCAGACCGCGGTCGCTCGTGAGGAGCAGGACCGCGGCCCGCACCGGGGCGTCGGCCTCGGTGGTGAGCGGGTGCTTGGTGTTGGAGCCGGTCGCCACCGCGGTCACCGCGCGGGTGAGCTCGGTCGCGTACGGCATCGACGCCGTCACCTTGCGCTGCGCCTTGACGATGCGCGAGGCGGCGATCATCTCCATCGCCTTGGTGATCTTCTTGGTCGCGGTGACGGCTTGGATGCGGCGCTTGTAAACGCGAAGCTGAGCGCCCATCGATCAGCCCTCGCCCAGAAGCTTGCCGTCCGAGGTCTCGAACTGCTGCTTGAAGGCTGCGATCGCGTCGGCGATCGACTGCAGCGTGTCGTCGGACATCTTGCCGCCCTCGGCGATGCTGGTCAGGAGGTCCTTGCGCTCACGGCGCAGGTACTCCAGCAGCTCGCCCTCGAAGCGACGGATGTCCTCGACCGGGACGTCGTCCATCTTGCCCGTGGTGCCGGCCCAGACGGAGACGACCTGCTCCTCCATCGGGAACGGGGCGTACTGGGGCTGCTTCAGCAGCTCGACCATGCGCTTACCGCGCTCCAGCGAAGCCTTGGAGGCCGCGTCCAGGTCGGAACCGAAGGCGGCGAACGCCTCCAGCTCGCGGTACTGGGCGAGGTCCACGCGCAGACGGCCGGAAACCTGCTTCATGGCCTTGTGCTGGGCGGAGCCACCGACTCGGGAGACCGAGATACCGACGTTGAGCGCCGGACGCTGACCCGCGTTGAACAGGTCGGACTCCAGGAAGCACTGGCCGTCGGTGATGGAGATGACGTTGGTCGGAATGAACGCCGACACGTCGTTCGCCTTGGTCTCGACGATCGGGAGGCCCGTCATCGAACCGGCGCCCATGTCGTCGGAGAGCTTGGCGCAGCGCTCCAGCAGACGCGAGTGCAGGTAGAAGACGTCGCCCGGGTAGGCCTCGCGGCCCGGCGGACGGCGCAGCAGAAGCGACACGGCGCGGTAGGCGTCGGCCTGCTTCGAAAGGTCGTCGAAGATGATCAGAACGTGCTTGCCGTCGTACATCCAGTGCTGACCGATGGCCGAACCGGTGTACGGCGCCAGGTACTTGAAGCCGGCCGGGTCGGACGCCGGGGCGGCGACGATGGTCGTGTACTCGAGCGCGCCGGCCTCTTCCAGGGCACCTCGCACGGAGGCGATGGTGGAGCCCTTCTGACCGATGGCGACGTAGATGCAGCGCACCTGCTTGTTCACGTCGCCCGAGCGCCAGTTGTCGCGCTGGTTGATGATCGTGTCGACAGCCAGAGCGGTCTTACCCGTCTGACGGTCACCGATGATCAGCTGACGCTGGCCGCGGCCGATCGGCACCATGGCGTCGACGGCCTTGTAGCCGGTCTGCATCGGCTCGTGCACCGACTTGCGGACCATGACGCCAGGGGCCTGCAGCTCGAGGGCGCGGCGGCCTTCGGTCGCGATCTCGCCGAGACCGTCGATCGGGTTGCCGAGCGGGTCGACGACGCGGCCGAGGTAACCCTCGCCGACGCCGACGGAGAGCACCTCACCGGTGCGCTGCACCGGCTGGCCCTCCTCGATTCCGCTGAACTCGCCGAGGACGATCGCACCGATCTCGCGCTCCTCGAGGTTGAGGGCGAGACCGAGGGTTCCGTCCTCGAACTTCAGCAGCTCGTTCGCCATGGCGGAGGGCAGGCCCTCCACCTTCGCGATGCCGTCGCCGGCAACGCTGACCGTACCGACCTCCTCGCGCGAGGCCGCGTCCGGCTGGTACGACTGGACAAAGTTCTCCAGTGCGTCCCGGATCTCCTCCGGCCGGATCGTGAGCTCCGCCATCTGGGTTCCCTGCTCTCCTTGTTGGGCCCGAAGTTTCTTAAGGGGGTCTGGGGGCGACCCCCAGGAATCTTCTGCAATTTCTGCACGGCCCAACCGGGCCGCTGTTCTTGCTCGTTCAGTTGGTGCGGTTGCGCTGCTCGCTGTCAGCCGGCCATCCGGCGGGTGGCCTCTTCGAGGCGCTCCGCGATCGTGCCGTTGATGACCTCGTCACCGACGCGCACCGAGATCCCGCCGAGGACCGCGGGGTCCACGTCCAGGTTCAGGTGCATCTGCCGGCCGTAGATCTTCGCCAGGGCGGCGCCGAGGCGCTGCTTCTGGCGATCGGACAGCGGCACCGCCGAGGTGACGACGGCGACCATGCGGTCCCGGCGCTCCGCGGCGAGCCTGGACAGGGAGTCGAGTCCCGCTTCCAGGCTACGTCCACGGGGCTGGGTCACGAGACGCGTGACGATGCGCTCGGTGACGGGCTGCGCCTTGCCGCCGAGCAGGCTGCGGAGCAGCTCGCCCTTGGCGGCGGTGGACGCCGTCCGGCTGGTCAGCGCGGAACGCAGTCCCTTGTCGGAACCCACGATCCGGCCGAACCGGAACAGCTCGTCCTCGACATCGTCGAGTGCGCCGCTGCGCTGGGCGGCGGTGAGGTCTGCGGTGTTCGCCAGTTCCTCGACCGAGTCGACCAGGTCACGCGACTGCGACCAGCGGGACCGGACCATGCCGGAGATCAGGTCCACGGCTTCGCCGCCCACCTGACCGCGCAGCAGCCGTCCGGCCAGCTCGGCCTTCGCCTCGCCGCCCTGCGACGGGTCGGTGAGGACCCGGCGCAGCGATACCTCGCGGTGGAGCAGCGCGGTGACGGCTGCCAGCTCCTCGGCGAGCTTCGCCGCGTCGACCGACGTGTTGTCGGTCAGCGCGTCGAGACGCTCACGTGCGGCAGCCAGTGCCTCGCGGCTCGCTCCGTTCATCGGACAGCCTCGGCCTTCGCCTCGAGCTCGTCGAGGAAACGGTCGACGGTGCCGCTCTGCCGGGCGTGGTCCTCGAGGGACTCGCCGACGAGCTTGCCGGCCAGGGCGGTGGCGAGCGTGCCCACGTCCTGACGCAGCGCGGAAGCCGCGGCCTTGCGGTCGGCCTCGATCTGGGCGTGGCCGGCGGCGATGATCTCTTCGCGCTGCCGCTGACCTTCCGTCCTCATCTCCTGGATGATGACGGCACCCTGCTCCTGCGCCTCCTGGCGCAGACGGGCGGCCTCGTGGCGGGCCTCGGCGAGCTGAGCCTTGTACTGCTCAAGAACGCTCTGGGCCTCGGTCTGGGCCGCATCGGCCTTTTCGATACCGCCTTCGATGGCCTCGCGGCGCTCGTCCAGAACCTTGTTGATGTTCGGGAGGAGCTTCTTGGCGAGGAAGCCGAAGACGATGAGGAAGGCGATGAGGCCGATGACGAGCTCTGGAACCGGCGGGATGAGGGGGTTTTCCAACTCCTCAGCCGCGACCGTAATCAGCTGGCTCACATCAGTGCCTTTCGTCTCGGTTCGTCAGACCTGAAGATCAGGAGCCGTAGACGAACGGCATGACCAGACCGATGAGGGCGAGCGCCTCACAGAAGGCGAAGCCGAGGATCTGGTTGGCGCGGATGAGGCCGGCGGCCTCGGGCTGGCGGGCGAGGGCCTGGGTGCCGTTACCGAAGATGATGCCGACGCCGACGCCGGGACCGATGGCGGCGAGGCCGTAACCGATGGAGCCGAGAGCCTTCAGGTCGCCAGTGACAGCGGCGAGGGTCTGGGACATGCCAGTCTTCCTTCTCTTTCAAGGACCGATGGGGGTTGGCCACCGGACGAATAAGGGTCGGTGCGCGGTGCTCAGTGGTGCTTGGCGAGCGCGCCCTGGATGAAGGTGCAGGTCAGGAGTACGAAGACGTACGCCTGCAGCGCCTGGACGAAGAGCTCGAACGCGGTCATGACGATGACCATGACGAACGAGACGCCTGCGTACGCGATACCGATGCCGTTGAGCAGGTACCAGCTGGCGATCGTGAACAGCAGCAGCAGCGTGTGGCCTGCGAACATGTTCGCGAAGAGTCGGACCGCGTGCGTGAACGGCCGCACCAGCAGGTTCGAGAAGAACTCGATGGTCATGGCGAGCGGCAGTACCGGGCCGAGCGACTTGTCGTAGCCGGTGATGTTCTTGAACCCGCCGACGAAACCGTGACGCTTGAAGGTCAGGCTGACCCACAGGACGTACACGAGCAGGGCCAGCACGATCGGGTACGCGATGATCGACGTCACGGGGAACTGGGCGACCGGAATGATCGACCAGAGGTTCATCATCCAGACGAAGAAGAACAGCGACACGACCAGCGGGACGTACTTCTCGCCCTCGCGCTTGCCGATGGTCTCGTAGACGATGCCGCGACGGATGAAGTCGTAGCCCATCTCCGCGATCGACTGCAGCTTGCCGGGGACCATCTTGGGCTTCCGGAACGCCGCCCAGAAGAAACCGACGATGATGATCGAGCCGAGGAGCGCCAGCAGCATCGGCTTGTTGAAGTACAAGTTGCTGTCCGGGTCACCCCACAGCGGCTCGAACAGGAACGAGTGCAAGCCGGGTGCCGGGAAACCACAACCGTCGAAGATGTGGCAATCGGTCTCGAAGGCGAGCACCTGTGTCGGGTCAGCACTCACCGCGGGCTCCTTCAGCGTGGCGCATAGGTACGGCAACCTCGATGTGTCGGCGCGGCGCACGGCCGCGGTTCGGCACTGGACTGGTGTTACGAATGTGTGAGCGGCAGTCAGGCATTGAGCCTCGCGATCGAGCAGGCGTCAGCTCACATGCCCGCGCCCGCAGTGCCGCAGTTGAAACCGGACGATAGCAGGGTCCGGAGAGCGCCCTTATTCCGCCCCTACCCTTCACGCCGACGGGCCCTTCTTCTTGGGCTTGTCACCCTCGCTGGACTCGGGTTCGACGTAGAGGATCTTGGCCTTCATGTGCGCACGCGCCTGTGCGCCGATCCACACGAGAGTCGTCGCAACCAGCGTGATCGCGAAGGCCTTCGGGTTGAACAGCGAGGTGTCCTTGAACACGGCGACGAAAATGAACAGCAGCAGGAGCTGTGCCGTATACAGCATCAGCCCCATCGCCTGGAACAAGTGCGGCAGGGACTTCGCGGTCCGTTGCAGGACGATGAGTCCGATCCCCATGAAGAGGATCACCACCAGCGTCGCAACGACCGCGCCCAGGGCTCCCTTGCCACCGGCGATGCCTGCGCTGATCGCAGCGGCGACAGCGCCGGCGACAGCGGTGGGCACGGCGGCCTGGAGGAGAGTCCGGACGTCGTTGGACGGCATGGCGGCAACTCCGCTTGTGCAGGGGGTGGGCAGTGGTGTCGTCATGGACGAGCGTAGGCCCGGTCCGAGTCGATGCCTCGGGCCAATGGACCGTCTCACTAGGGTCCTTCGGCTCCGTCACCGGGCTTAGTGAACGGTATCACAAACTATTTGATGAGGTCTTTACCTGGAAAGTGTGCCAACTGTCACACATGAGAGTTACTCCGCGCGTGTGTGCAGGACAACACGGCACATTGCCTGGTAATGAGCGTCGGCGTCCGAATCGTCAACGCGACGAATCGGCGCGGTCACGACTGGTGAACCGAGAACGGGCGCCGACCGCGGTCGCTCCGTTGACGCCGGAGACACCCACCGCCACCGGGACCTGTTCCGGGGTCCCGGAGGCCATCTGCGAGCCTGCGGGCCCCTGTTGGTCCTTCGGGGCCTCCCCCGCAACGGTGTGCGAGCCCTGCTCCTCCGCCGCGCCGGCGCCGCGGCGCCGGTAGCGCGGCGGCACGAAGGCCTCCGCCCAGCGGGGTGCGCGCGGGGTGAAGCGCGGCATGAGCAGGAGCACCAAGCCCACGGCGCTGAGGCCCACGATCACCAGGACGATCCACAGCGACGCCGAGTGCACGGAGTAGCCGACCGCGCCGAACGCGATCAGCGCGGACCAGAAGTACATGATCAGCACGGACCTGCTGTGCGAGTGCCCGATCTCCAGCAGCCGGTGGTGCAGGTGACCGCGGTCTGCCGCGAACGGCGACTGTCCGTTCCAGGTGCGCCGCACGATCGCGAGCACCAGGTCGGCGGCCGGGATCGCGATGATCGTCAGCGGCAGCAGCAGCGGGATGAAGACGGGCAGCATCGCGTGGGTCGCCTGCCGCTCACTGCCCTCGAAGAGCTTCATGGCGTCCGGGTCGACCTGCCCGGTGACGGAGATCGCTCCCGCGGCCAGCACCAGGCCGATCAGCATCGATCCCGAGTCGCCCATGAAGATCCTGGCCGGGTGCATGTTGTGCGGCAGGAAGCCCAGGCACATGCCCATCAGGATCGCGGCGAAGAGCGTCGCGGGGGCCGCCGCCTCGATTCCGTACCCGTACCAGAGGCGGTAGGTGTACAGGAAGAACGCCGCGGACGCGATGCAGACCATGCCGGCCGCGAGGCCGTCCAGGCCGTCGACGAAGTTGACCGCGTTGATGGTGATCACGACGAGCGCGACCGTGAGCAGCGTGCCCTGCCACTGGGTGAGGGCGACCGTGCCGACGCCGGGGATGGGCAGCCACAGGATCGTCAGACCCTGGATGACCATGACCGCCGCGGCGATCATCTGTCCGCCGAGCTTGATCAGCGCGTCGATCTCGAACTTGTCGTCCAGGACGCCGATCAGCCAGATCAGCGCCGCGCCGGACAGCAGCGCACGCGGTTCGTTGGAGAGCTCGAAGACACCGTTCAGGTTGAACAGGTGGTCCGCGACGATCAGTCCCGCACACAGTCCGCCGAACATGGCGATGCCACCGAGCCGCGGTGTCGGTTCTCGGTGTACGTCGCGCGCACGGATCGCGGGCATCGCCCCGACCGCGATGGCGAACTTCCGCACCGGCCCGGTCAGCAGATAGGTAACTGCGGCCGTGACACAGAGCGTCAGCAGGTAATCACGCACGGGCTGCCCCACAGATTTCGCCGGCCATCTCAGCCCCACACCCTAGTCTCATGAGCAAGGACTCCAAGGTACGGGTGATGGTTGCACAGACATCGCCTACCCCGGGTACGGCGGATTCCGCTCTGTGAGTTGGCGCACCTCGGCGCGCAGGCGTTCCACGTCGGCCCCGTCCCGTACGGCCGCACCGAACAGCGCGGCGATCCTCGCCATGTCGGACTCGTCCATGCCCTGGGTGGTGACGGACGCGGTACCGAGCCGGATCCCGCGGGCGTCCCCGTACGGCAGGGCGCAGGTGTCGAGGACCATTCCCGCCGCGACGAGCCGCTCCCGGGCGGTGCGGCCGTCGACGCCCAGCGGGCCGGGGTCGGCGACGACGATGTGGGTGTCCGTACCGCCCGTGGTGATCTCGAAGCCCTCGGCCTCCAGTCCGGCGGCGAGCACCCGGGCATGGGCGACCACCTGGTGGGCGTAGAGCGCGAAGGCCGGGGTCGCCGCCTCCCCGAACGCGACGGCCTTGGCCGCGACGGTGTGCATCTGGGCGCCGCCCTGGGTGAACGGGAACACCGCGCGGTCGATCCGCTCGGCCAGCTCCGCGCCGCACAGGATCATGCCGCCGCGGGGCCCGCGCAGCACCTTGTGCGTCGTGGCGCACACCACGTCCGCGTACGGGACGGGGCTGGGCGCCGCTCCCCCGGCGATCAGGCCCATCGGGTGGGCGGCGTCGGCGATCAGATACGCACCGACCTCGTCGGCGATCTCCCGGAACGTCTCGTAGTCGGGATGGCGCGGGTACGAGATGGAGCCGCAGACGATCGCCTTGGGGCGGCGGGCGCGGGCCAGGGCGCGGACCTGCGCGTAGTCGATGAGCCCGCTGTCGGGGTCGACGCCGTATCCGGTGAAGTCGAACCAGCGGCCGGAGAAGTTGCCGGGGGCGCCGTGGGTGAGGTGCCCGCCGTACGGGAGTCCCATGGCCAGTACCGCGTCGCCGGGGCGCAGCAGCGCCGCGTAGGCGGCCAGGACCGCCGAGGAGCCGGAGTGGGGCTGCACGTTGGCGTGCTCCGCGCCGAAGAGCGACATGGCCCGCCTGACAGCGACGCGTTCGGCCTCGTCGGCCTGTTCGCAGCCGCCGTGGTGGCGGGCGCCGGGGTAGCCCTCGGCGTACTTGTTGGCGAGCGGGGAGCCGAGGGCGGCGAGGACCGCGGGTGAGCTGAAGTTCTCGGCGGCGATGAGCTGCAGCGTGCTCGACTGGCGCAGGACCTCCCCCTGGAGGATGCCGGCGATCTCCGGATCCTGTCGGGCCAGCGCGCCGAAGTCCTGCGGCAGCGCGGTGTCGGACGGGGGCACGGCTGCGGGTGCGGCTGGAGTGGTGACCGGCATCTGACGGCTCCGGGCCTGGGAAGGGGGCGCTGGCTTCAGATCCAATGTAGGCCCGCTGCGCGCCCCTTGCCTGCCGCCGTGCGGCCCCGTACGCCGGTCGGGCGCACTCGGGGCCCGGGGGCCCGCCGGTGAGGGTCCGCGGACCCGTCGGCCGAGGGCCGGCTCGGGCGGATCCCGCGGCGCCCGGCGGTGTCAGTGCGGGTCGCGCACGCCCGTCAGCGCGGTCACCACGGGATCGAGCGCCTGGTTGATCTCGTCGCCGATGGAGCGGAAGAACGTGATCGGGGCGCCGTACGGGTCGTAGACCTCGTCCGCCTCGGCGGTGGGCGCCAGCAGCCAGCCGCGCAGCGCCGCCGCGGCGCGCACCAGTGCGCGGGCGCGCTCGACGACACCCTCTTCGCGGGCGTCGGGCAGCGTCGCGGGGTCGATCGCCCGGACGAGCCGGGTGAACTCCTTCAGGGTGAAGGTCCGCAGGCCCGCCGAGTGGCCCATGGAGATCACCTGCGCGCGGTGGTCGCGGGTGGCGGTGAGGACCAGGTCGGCGCGGATCACGTGCTCGTCGAGCAGTTCGCGGCCGACGAAGCCGGTGGCGTCGGCGCCGAAGTCGGCGAGAACGACCTCCGCGTTGGCCTCCATGGGCGCGCCTTCGTGCCCCCAGGTGCCCGCGCTCTCCACGATCAGGCCGCCGCTGAGCGGATCGCCGAGGCGGTCCACCAGGGCATGGCGGGTCAGCCGCTCGGTGATGGGCGAGCGGCAGACGTTGCCGGTGCTGACGTGGAGGATGCGGAAAGTGTCGTGCCGCCCCGCTATGCCACGCCCCTCAGGGGCGGTCAATTGGCCACCTCGAGGTCAGGTACTACCTTCCGGAGGTCCTCGACGGACAGCGCGCCGGCCCGCAGCAGCACCGGGACCTTGCCGGTGACGTCGACGATGGAGGACGGGACGATGCCGGGGGTCGGACCGCCGTCGAGGTAGACGGACACGGAGTCGCCGAGCATCTCCTGGGCCGCGTCGCAGTCCTCGGGCGAGGGGTGTCCGGTGAGGTTGGCGCTGGAGACGGCCATCGGGCCGACCTCCGTGAGGAGCTCGATCGCGACCGGGTGCAGCGGCATCCGGATGGCGACGGTGCCCCGGGTGTCGCCGAGGTCCCACTGCAGTGAGGGCTGGTGCTTGGCGACGAGGGTGAGGGCGCCGGGCCAGAAGGCGTCGACGAGCTCCCACGCCTGCTCGGAGAAGTCGGTGACCAGGCCGTGCAGGGTGTTCGGGGAGCCGATCAGCACGGGCGTGGGCATGTTGCGGCCACGGCCCTTGGCGTCGAGCAGATCGGCGACGCCCTCGGAGCTGAAGGCGTCCGCGCCGATCCCGTACACGGTGTCCGTGGGCAGCACGACCAGTTCGCCGCGGCGGACGGCGGACGCGGCTTCACGCAGGCCGGTCGTACGGTCGGTCGCGTCGTTGCAGTCGTATCGCCGTGCCATCAGCCGGCCTCCTCGGACATGTACGGGTCTGGCGGGTAGGGGTGGTGCGCTTCCGGTGTCCCGGTGGTCACGGCATGGCCTTGCGCGCCGTGGCGAACCGGGGCCGGTTATTCAGGTCGGGGTGGTCGGCCGCGTCGGCCCAGCCCCGCTCCTCGGTGAAGATCCACGGCACCTGGCCGCCCTGGGTGTCGGCGTGCTCGATGACGACGAGACCGCCGGGCCGCAGCAGGCGGTGCGCGGTGCGTTCGATGCCCCGGATGGTGTCGAGGCCGTCCTCGCCGGAGAAGAGCGCCATCTGCGGGTCGTGGTCGCGGGCCTCGGGCGCCACGTACTCCCACTCGGTGAGCGGGATGTACGGCGGGTTGGAGATCACCAGGTCGACCTGGCCGTCGAGCTCGGGGAGGGCGCTCAGAGCGTCTCCGCGGTGGACGGTGACCCTGGACCCCTCGGCGTTCTTCCGCGTCCAGCGCAGGGCGTCCTCGGACAGCTCCACGCCGTGCACGCGCGAGCGCGGCACCTCCTGGGCCATGGCGAGGGCGATGGCGCCCGATCCCGTGCAGAGGTCGACGATCAGCGGTTCGACGACGTCCATCGCGCGGACGGCGTCTATCGCCCAGCCGACGACCGACTCGGTCTCCGGGCGGGGCACGAAGACGCCGGGGCCGACCTGGAGTTCCAGGTAGCGGAAGAAGGCGCGGCCGGTGATGTGCTGGAGCGGCTCGCGGGCCTCGCGGCGGGCGATCGTCTCCCAGTAGCGGGCGTCGAAGTCGGCGTCCGGCACATGGTGCAGCTCGCCCCGCTTGACGTCGTGCACGAATGCGGCGAGTTCCTCGGCATCGAAACGCGGCGAGGGGACACCGGCGTCGGCCAGCCGCTGGGTGGCCTGGGCCACCTCGGCGAGCAGCAGGTTCATCGCGGTTCTCCGTACAGGTTCACGTGCGGGGCGGGGCGCAGCTTATGCGGCGGCGAGCTTGGCGGCGGAGTCGGCGTCCACACAGGCCTGGATGACGGCGTCGAGCTCGCCGTCGAGCACCTGGTCCAAGTTGTACGCCTTGAAGCCGACGCGGTGGTCCGAGATCCGGTTTTCCGGGAAGTTGTACGTGCGGATCTTCTCGGACCGGTCGACGGTACGGACCTGGCTGCGGCGGACGTCGGAGGCTTCCTGCTCGGCCGCTTCCTGGGCCGCGGCCAGCAGCCGGGACCGCAGGATGCGCATGGCCTGCTCCTTGTTCTGGAGCTGGCTCTTCTCGTTCTGGCAGGAGGCGACGACGCCGGTCGGCAGGTGCGTGATGCGGACCGCGGAGTCGGTGGTGTTGACGGACTGGCCGCCGGGTCCCGAGGAGCGGTAGACGTCGATGCGCAGGTCGTTGGCGAGGATCTCGACGTCGACCTCCTCCGCCTCGGGCGTGACGAGCACACCGGCGGCGGAGGTGTGGATACGGCCCTGCGACTCGGTGGAGGGCACGCGCTGCACGCGGTGCACGCCGCCCTCGTACTTCATCCGGGCCCAGACACCCTGGCCGGGCTCGGTCGCACCGTTGCCGCCCTTGGTCTTCACGGCGACCTGGACGTCCTTGTAACCGCCGAGCTCGGACTCGGTGGAGTCGATGATCTCCGTCTTCCAGCCGACGCGCTCCGCGTACCGCAGGTACATGCGCAGCAGATCGCCGGCGAACAGGGCCGACTCGTCGCCGCCCGCGCCCGCCTTGATCTCCAGGAGCACGTCCTTGTCGTCGCTGGGGTCGCGCGGGACCAGGAGGAGCCGGAGCTTCTCGGTGATCTCTTCGCGCTGCTTCTCCAGGACCTTGACCTCGGCGGCGAAGTCGGGGTCGTCGGCGGCGAACTCGCGGGCGGTTCCGATGTCGTCACCGGTCCGCTTCCAGGACCTGTACGTGGAGACGATCGGGGTCAGCTCCGCGTAGCGCTTGTTGAGCTTGCGCGCGTTGGCCTGGTCGGCGTGGACCGACGGGTCGGCGAGCTTCTTCTCGAGATCGGCGTGTTCGCCGATCAGTTCCTCGACCGCCTCGAACATCTTCGGGCTCCTGGTTCCGTGCGTCATACGTCTGCGGGCCTGCTGGACGGCGTGCTGCCGGCCGTGCGTCCCGAGGACGCCCCGGGACCGCACAGCCGGAAAAAACGCCGGCCCCGGCGCCCCCGCAAGAGGGCGCCGGGAACCGGCGCAATGGCTCGCTACTTGGCGGCGGAGCCGGCAGCCTTGCCGAAGCGGGCCTCGAAGCGGGCCACACGGCCACCGGTGTCGAGGATCTTCTGCTTGCCCGTGTAGAACGGGTGGCACTCGGAGCAGACGTCGGCGCGGATCGCACCGTTGTCGATGGTGCTCCGGGTGGTGAACGACGCACCGCAGGTACAGCTGACCTGGGTCTCGACGTACTGGGGGTGAATGTCGCGCTTCAAGGTGTCTCCTAGTTTCGGGAGGGCGCCGGGTCGTACGCGCGGATTGCGCGTCCGTGAACCGGGGCCGACGTACCAGTCTGCCAGGACCGGCCGTATCTCCCAAAACGGAGGACCGGCCGCGCATATTCCCCACGCTTTCCGGGAACACTCCGCGACCGGCCGGTGACGGAAAGCGCCGTTACCGTACGACGTCTCCCGCTTCGCCCTTGTCGCCGGCCGACTTCGCGAGGGCGGACGCGGGGATCGGCAGGTCCTGCTTGAGGGCCGCCCACACCTGTTGGTCCGCCTTCTCCTGCGGCAGCACACGGTTCGGGTCGGCCGGGTCGTACTCGACGGGCAGCGTGACCATGTGGACGTTTTCGGAGCCGAGGCCCTTCAGTCCGTTCGCGAAGCCCGTGAGCTTCTTGACCGACGCCAGCTCCGAGTCGGTGGTGACGGCCTTCGTCGCGGTGTCGGCGAGGCCGAAGAGCGTCTTGGGGTTCGAGAACACCCCGACGCTCTTCGCCTGGTCCATCAGCGCCTTCACGAAGGCCTGCTGGAGCTGGATGCGGCCCAGGTCGCTGCCGTCGCCGACGTCGTGGCGCGTACGGACGAGGCCGAGCGACTGCTCCCCGCTCAGGGTGTGCGCACCGGGCTTCAGCGCGAGATGGCTGTCGGGGTCGTCGATCGCCTGCGAGGTGGTGATCCTGACGCCGCCGAGCTCGTCGACGAGCTTCTTGAACCCGGTGAAGTCGACCTCGACGTAGTGGTCCATGCGGATGCCCGACATCGACTCGACGGTCTTCACCGCGCAGGCGGGTCCGCCGACCTGGTAGGCGGAGTTGAACATCGTCCCGTGCTCCGCGCCGACCTGCTTCCCGGTCGTGTCGCTCGTGCAGGCGGGACGGTCGACGAGGGTGTCCCGCGGGACCGAGACCACGCTCGCGGAGGTGTGCCCCTCGTTGACGTGGACGATCATCGCGGTGTCCGCCCGCGCGGAGCCTTCGTCGGCGCCGTACCCGGAGTTCGCGCCGGAGCGGGAGTCCGATCCCAGCACCAGGATGTCCTGCGAACCGTTGTCCACGTCGTCGGGGCGCTGCGTACCGAGTGCGGCGTTGATGTTGACGCCCTTGAGGTTGCCGTTGAGCGTGAAGTACGCGTAACCGAGCCCGGATCCTCCGGCCACGACCACCGCTGCGGCGGTCCACAGCGCCACGGTCTTCACCCGGCGGCCCCGCGAGGGTTTCCTGCGGCGGCTGCCGGTGCCACGTATTCGGCCGGCGCTCCTGCTCTGCTCGCTCATACGGCTCCCTCGTTGTTGCTCGCTGCTACCCCCTGCCGTGACTCACCGGCACGGTCCGGCGTCACTCGGTGGGACGCCGGAGCAGCGAGAAGCGTTGCACAACGAGCTGTGGCCCCCGTCCGGGGACGGGGGCCACAGCAAGGGTGGGCGGCTGTCCGGTCACCCGGCGCTCACCTGGGGTTTCAGCCGACGGTGTAGTAGCTGTTCCAGCCGGTTCCGAGCTTCACCTGTGTGGCGAAGATCTCCGAGGTGGCCTGACCCGTCCCCTTGAGGAGGTACAGGTCGCCCGCGGTGGAGCGCGCCACGAGGTCGGACTTGGCGTCGCCGTTGACGTCACCCGGCGTGACCAGGAGGTTGTAGGCGGACCAGTTGCTGCGGACCTTGACCGGGGTCTCGAACGGGGCGGTGGACTTGCCGGTGCCCTTGGCGAGGTACAGGTCGTTGTCGCCGCCGCGGCGCAGGAGCAGGTCGTTCTTGCCGTCGTAGGTGAAGTCACCGTGGCCGCGGACCTGGTTGTAGACCTGGTATCCGGCCGCCGCCTTGACCGCGGTGTTGAACTTGCCGTTGCCGTAGCTCGGGTACACCATCAGGTCGCCGGCCGAGGTGACGGCCAGGACGTCGCCCTTGCCGTCGTTGTTGACGTCACCCGGGGCGACGATCGCCCGCACGGTCTTCCAGCCGCTGAACATCTTCGTCTTCGCGTAGGTCGAGCTGGTCGCGGAGCGGTGCAGCCAGTACACGTCGCCCGTCGCGGACTCACGGGCGATCAGGTCCTCGTAACCGTCGCGGTTGATGTCCGTCTGCACGATCAGGTTGTACGCGCTGTACGAGCCGGCGAAGGTCGTGCGCGCGGCCAGCTTCTCGCCGGTGGAGTTGAAGGTGTAACCGGTGGCGCCGGTGGTCCGGGCGAACAGGTCCGCACGGTGGTCACGGCTGAAGCTGGTGTCGTCGATCCGGGGCTGGATCGAACGGTAGTACGTCGCGACCTTGGTGTAGACGTCGTACGTGCCCTGCATGTTGCAGGCCTCGAAGTCGCTGGCGACACCCCAGGAGGTGATGCCGATGACGCGACCCGAGACGAACATCGGGCTGCCCGAGTCACCGGGGCATGTGCCCTTGCCCGTGCTGTCGTTGCCGGTTCCGCCCACGCCCGCGCAGATCATGTGGCCGGGCTTGTATGCACCGGGGATGTTGACGGCGGTGTCGAGGTTCTCGGAGCACTCGGCGTCCGAACGCAGCGGCTGGTCGAGACGCATCAGCGTGTCCGACAACGTCGAGTTGTCCCAGTCGGAGCCGGTCATTCCCCAGCCGTACGTGGTGGCGACGGTGCCCGCGGTGTAGCGCGCGTTGTCGCCGTACGAGGCGGGCTGGGCCGGCGTGTACGACAGCGGCTTGGAGAGCGTCAGGAGGGCGACATCATTGTCGATGGCGTCCGCGTTGTACGTACCCGCGAAATAGGAGCGGGTAATGCTGACCGCGGTGCCCTCGTCGTTGGGGCCGCCGCCGAGCTTGGCCGTTCCGGCGAGCACGAGACCCTGCCCGACCATGTTCAGCGCATTGCCGTTTTCGTCGGTCACGCAATGCGCCGCCGTCATCACCTTGTTGGGCGCGACAAGCGTGCCGCCACAAGTGAAGTAGTACAGACCGTCGTTGTCGAACTCGAAGAGGAGCTGGACCATCCAGGGCGCACTGGTGAATGCTGTGCTGGTGCCGCCGATGATGCGCGAGGACGCCTTCTGCGGGCTGACCACATCGGCGCCCTTGGGCGGCAGGAACCTTTCGCCGCCATCGTCGGCCTGGGCATTTACCACCAGACCGCCACCGATCAGTGCCAGCGTCGCTGCGCCGGTGGCTATCAGTCTGCGAAGCTTTCGTACCGGTCCGGCATGACGCGATATGCGCACGCAAGTCTCCCGTTTGTTCAAGGGCATTCGAAGAATTTGTGCCGTTTGTGGGGGGAGAGTGACGGCCCGTTGATATTACACGTAGAAATCCGCCCCGTCACCGAAGTAACGAGGCGGATTCCAGGGGTGGTTGAACTGTCCTGATTCAGGTGTTCAGTCAGTCATTCCCGTTGCCGGGCGTGGTCTTCTGGATCTGGAGCAGGAACTCCGCGTTGGACTGCGTCTTCTTCATGCGGTCCAGGAGAAGCTCGATCGCCTGCTGCTGGTCGAGTGCGTGCAGCACCCGGCGCAGCTTCCAGACAACCGCCAGCTCGTCGCTGCCGAGCAGGATCTCTTCCTTACGGGTGCTGGACGCGTCCACGTCCACCGCCGGGAAGATGCGCTTGTCCGAGAGCTTCCGGTCGAGCTTGAGCTCCATGTTGCCGGTGCCCTTGAACTCCTCGAAGATCACCTCGTCCATGCGCGAGCCGGTCTCGACGAGCGCGGTGGCCAGGATCGTCAGCGAACCGCCGTCCTCGATGTTCCGCGCGGCACCGAAGAAGCGCTTCGGCGGGTACAGCGCGGTCGAGTCGACACCACCGGACAGGATGCGGCCCGAGGCGGGCGCCGCCAGGTTGTACGCACGGCCCAGACGGGTGATCGAGTCCAGCAGGACGACCACGTCGTGACCCAGCTCCACGAGACGCTTCGCGCGCTCGATGGCCAGCTCGGCGACCGTGGTGTGGTCCTCGGCGGGACGGTCGAAGGTCGAGGAGATGACCTCGCCCTTCACCGACCGCTGCATGTCCGTGACCTCTTCCGGACGCTCGTCGACGAGGACGACCATCAGGTGGCACTCGGGACTGTTGACCGTGATCGCGTTGGCGATGGCCTGCAGGATCATGGTCTTACCGGTCTTCGGCGGGGCCACGATCAGGCCTCGCTGGCCCTTGCCGATCGGGGCGACCAGGTCGATGATCCGGGTGGTCAGGACGTTGGAGTCGGTCTCCAGACGGAGCCTGTCCTGCGGGTACAGCGGGGTCAGCTTCTGGAACTCGGGACGGCCGCGGCCGCTCTCGGGCGCCATGCCGTTCACCGAGTCGAGGCGGACGAGCGCGTTGAACTTCTCGCGGCGCTCGCCGTCCTTGGGCTGGCGCACCGCACCGGTGACGTGGTCACCCTTGCGCAGGCCGTTCTTGCGGACCTGGGCGAGCGAGACGTACACGTCGTTCGGTCCCGGCAGGTAGCCGGAGGTCCTGATGAACGCGTAGTTGTCGAGGATGTCCAGGATGCCCGCGACAGGGATCAGGACGTCGTCGTCGGCCACCTGGACGTCGGTCGCGAAGTCGTCGCGGCCACGACGGCCACGGCGGTCGCGGTAACGGCCCCGACGGCCACGCCGGCCGCCCTCGTCGTCGTAGGCGTCGTCCTGCTGACCGCCGCCGCCCTGCTGGCCCTGGCTCTGGCCCTGACCACCCTGGCCCTGGCTCTGGCTCTGGCCCTGACCCTGACGGCGCTGACCGCCGCCCTGCTGGCCCTGGTCGTCGCCCTTGCCGCGCCGGTCGCGCTGGCGGTCACGGCGGTCACCGCGCTCGCCACGCTCACCGCGCTGGCCGCGGTCCTGGCGGTCGCCGCGGCGGCCCTCGGCGGTGTCGGCGGCGGACTCGGCCTTCGCGTCACCCTTCGCCTCGCCGCGCTCGTCGCCGCGGTCCTGACGGCCCTCGGTCTTCGGCTCGGCCTGCGGCTCCGTCCTGGCCTCGGCCTTGACGTCGCCCTTGGTGTCGGGGCTGCCCGCCTGCGCGGTCGCCCGGCGACGACGACGCTCGCCCGTGGGCTGGTCGTCACTGGCCGGCTGACCGGGGATGTCGATCTGCTGCTGGGCCGCGGGCTTCTCGGCCGCGGCGGCGGACTCGTCACCCGTACGCGACTTGGACGTGGCACGCCGCTTGGGCTTGCTCTCGGCGTCCGTAGCAGCGGGGGCGGCAGCAGCCTTGGAGGAAGTCTTGGGTGCGGAGGAGCTCCCGGCCTGCGCCTCCTTGATGACCTCGATCAGCTGGCTCTTGCGCATCCGCGCAGTTCCCCTGATGCCGAGGCCGGACGCGACCTGCTGCAGCTCGGCCAGGACCATGCCCTCGAGGCCGGTGCCGGAGCGGCGGCGCCGTGCGGTGGTGCCAGTGGCAGCACCTTCGGCGGGCGCAGAGCTGTCGACGCTCTTGTCGGCAGTCACGCCCATCAGATCGGTGGTGTCGCTCACGAAGGGTCCTTCCCTGGAGCGGACGTCGGCCTTCTGGCTCGGCGACCGGTTGTGCTGTCCGACTACGGTCTGTTGATCTTTTCGATCGCGGACCTTGCCGGGGCGGTGGTCCGCCGGGTACGGCGGAGAGATGAATGTGCGGGGTTCCGGCTCGAGATCCCCCTGCTCGGCCCACTCCTGGACGAGCAAGAGGGTGTCGTGCCGGTTCCGGAGCGTGCTCGAAACTGCTCAGGCAGGCTGCTCAGGCAGTCGGGGAGGCTCCCGGAAGAGTGGTGGTCCCGAAGGGGGACACGAAGCAACGCGCCACAAAGACGTCGATTGCTGACTTGAGGTTAACACTACCGGCTCCAACAAACATTCCCCCTCTCATGCACCGGCAATCACGTGCGCTTACGCAGCGAGCGGCAACACGCTCGCGCCCGTGGTGTCGAGCGCGAGCCGGTTCGCGGCCCATCCCTCACCCGCCAGGCGGGTGACCTTGTCGGCCGAGCCTTCCTCCGTCAGAGCGAGCACGGTCGGCCCCGCTCCGGAGATGACAGCAGGGACGCCGTCGGCGCGCAGCCGGTTCACGAGTTCCACGCTCTGCGGCATCGCGGGCGCCCGGTACTCCTGGTGGATCCGGTCCTCGGTGGCGGCGAGCAGCAGCTCGGGGCGCCGGGTCAGGGCCTCCACGAGGAGGGCCGCACGACCGGCGTTGGCAGCGGCGTCCACGTGCGGAACCGTGCGCGGCAGCAGACCGCGTGCCGTCTCGGTGAGTACCGGCGTGGCCGGGACGAAAACCACCGGAACGACGGAATCCGCGGGATCCATCCTGATGGCCCTGGCCGCTCCGCCGTCCATCCACGCGAGCGTGAAACCGCCGAGGAGGCAGGCCGCGACGTTGTCGGGGTGCCCTTCGATCTCGGTGGCCAGCTCCAGCAGGGCCGCGTCGTCGAGTCGGGCGTCGCCGCCCGTCGTCACCGCACGCGCGGCGACGATGCCGGCGCAGATCGCGGCGGACGAGGAGCCCATGCCCCGGCCGTGCGGGATGCGGTTGGCGCAGACGATCTCGAGGCCGCGGGGCTGTCCGCCGAGCAGGTCGAAGGCCGTGCGCAGGGAGCGTACGAGCAGGTGGCTCTCGTCGCGGGGCAGCGTCTCGGCGCCCTCACCCGCGATATCGATGTGCAGCCCGGAGTCGGCGACCCGGACGACGACGTCGTCGTAGAGCCCCAGCGAGAGGCCCAGGGCGTCGAAACCGGGGCCGAGGTTGGCGCTGGTTGCGGGGACGCGCACCCGGACGGCGGCAGCTCGGAACGCGGGACCGGCCATCGGTTGGACGACTCTTCCTGTACGGCGGCGGGGATGTCGTGCGGGGTGATGCGGGGGGCGGGGCCCTCGGCGTGCGTGGGGTGCCGAAGTGCCGGAATGGGGTACCCGGCAGCCACTACGGCGACTGCACCGCGGCGCATGCGCGGGGCGGGTTGACTACAGCTTATCGAAGGAAGGTTCTGTGGCGACAT
Source organism: Streptomyces sp. NPDC059499 (assembly GCF_042749285.1). NCBI lineage: Bacteria > Bacillati > Actinomycetota > Actinomycetes > Kitasatosporales > Streptomycetaceae > Streptomyces > Streptomyces sp. NPDC059499. The sequence goes on along the minus strand of NZ_JBHYTT010000016.1, from coordinate 43,457 downwards.
AGGGCGCACAGGAGGCGCACGATGCGTGTCGCACGCCTCCTATGCGCTCTCCGCCCGAAAAGGGCGGCTGAGCTGCGAAGTGCCGGTTACACCAGACCCAGCTTCTGGGCGGCGGTGACCGCGTCCACAGGGACCGTGACCGGCTGCGGTGCGCCCGCGACGGCCCAGTCGGGGTCCTTGAGGCCGTTCCCCGTGACGGTGCAGACGATCTTCTGGCCGGGATCGACCTTGCCCTCTTCGGCGGCCTTGAGCAGACCGGCCACGGAGGCGGCGGACGCGGGCTCGACGAACACACCCTCCTGGGAGGCCAACAGGCGGTAGGCGGACAGAATCTGCCGGTCCGTCACCTCATCGATGAAACCACCCGATTCGTCCCGGGCGTCCAGGGCGAACTGCCAGGAGGCCGGGTTCCCGATGCGGATCGCGGTGGCGATGGTCGCCGGGTCCTTGACGATCTCGCCGCGCACGATGGGCGCGGAGCCGGACGCCTGGAAGCCCCACATGCGCGGGGTGTGCGTGGACAGCCCGTCCCCCGCGTACTCCTTGTAGCCCTTCCAGTAGGCCGTGATGTTGCCCGCGTTGCCGACCGGCAGGACATGGATGTCGGGGGCGTCGCCGAGCGCGTCGACGATCTCGAACGCGGCGGTCTTCTGGCCCTCGATCCGGACCGGGTTGACCGAATTGACCAGCGCCACCGGGTAGTTGTCCGAGAGGCTGCGGGCCAGGGTCAGGCAGTCGTCGAAGTTGCCGTCGACCTGGAGGATCTTCGCGCCGTGGACGAGGGCCTGCCCCATCTTGCCGAGCGCGATCTTGCCCTGCGGTACGAGCACGGCGCAGACCATGCCGGCCCGCACCGCGTACGCCGCGGCGGACGCGGAGGTGTTGCCGGTGGAGGCGCAGATGACGGCCTGCGCGCCCTCCTCCTTGGCCCGGGTGATCGCCATCGTCATGCCGCGGTCCTTGAACGACCCCGTGGGGTTGGCGCCCTCGACCTTGAGGTGCACCTCGCAGCCCGTGCGCTCGGAGAGGACCTGCGCCGGAACGAGCGGCGTGCCACCCTCACGGAGTGTGACGACCGGCGTCGTGCTCGTGACGGGAAGACGGTCCCGGTACTCCTCGATGATGCCGCGCCACTGGTGGGTGCCCTTGCTGGTCATGGGTCCTTACTCCCCTTCAACACGCATGATGCTGGCGACACCGCGCACGGTGTCCAGCTTGCGCAGCGCTTCGACGGTCCCGGAGAGGGCTGCGTCGGGCGCGCGGTGGGTGACGACGACGAGGGATGCCTCGCCGTCTCCGTCCTGTCGGCTCTGCTGGCGGACCGTATCGATGGATACGCCCTGTTCGGCGAAGACCGTTGCCACCTGGGCGAGTACGCCAGGCTTGTCGGCCACGTCGAGACTGATGTGGTACCGCGTGACGACCTCGCCCATGGGGCTGACCGGCAGACGCGTGTACGCGGACTCACCGGGGCCGGTGGTCCCGCCGATCTTGTTGCGGCAGACGGCGACCAGGTCGCCGAGGACCGCGGACGCGGTCGGGGCGCCACCGGCGCCGGGACCGTAGAACATCAGCTGCCCGGCCGCCTCGGCCTCGACGAAGACCGCGTTGTACGCCTCGCGGACGGAGGCCAGCGGGTGGCTGAGCGGGATCATCGCGGGGTGCACGCGGGCGGTGACGGACCTGCCGTCGGCGGCGCGCTCGCAGATGGCGAGGAGCTTGACGGTGCAGCCCATGCGTCGGGCGGAGGCGATGTCGGCGGCGGTGACCTCGGTGATGCCCTCGCGGTGCACCTCGCCGATCTTCACCCGGGTGTGGAAGGCGATCCCCGCGAGGATCGCGGCCTTGGCCGCGGCGTCGAAGCCCTCGACGTCCGCGGTCGGGTCGGCCTCGGCGTAGCCGAGCGCGGTGGCCTCGTCGAGCGCCTCGGAGTAGCCCGCTCCGCTCGTGTCCATCTTGTCGAGGATGAAGTTGGTCGTGCCGTTGACGATGCCGAGCACCCGGTTGACCTTGTCCCCGGCGAGCGACTCGCGCAGCGGACGTACGAGCGGAATGGCACCGGCCACGGCGGCCTCGTAGTAGAGGTCCCGGCCGTACTTCCCCGCGGTGGCGTGGAGGGCGGCGCCGTCCTCGGCGAGCAGTGCCTTGTTCGCGGAGACGACGCTCGCACCGTGCTCGAAGGCGGTGGTGATGAGCGACCTGGCGGGCTCGATGCCCCCGATGACCTCGACGACGACGTCGATGTCACCCCGTTTGACCAGGGCGGTCGCATCGGTGGTGATGAGCGCGGGGTCGATGCCCTCCCGCACCTTGGAGGGACGGCGGACGGCGACACCCGCGAGCTCGACCGGCGCACCGATGCGCGCGGCAAGGTCGTCGGCGTGCGTCGTCATGATGCGAGCCACCTCTGAGCCGACCACTCCACAGCCCAGCAGCGCCACCTTCAGCGGACGCGTACGCATCATCCGACCTCGTTTCTCATACTTCAGATGTGTGGAACAGTCTCACTCACCGGACGGGAGTTTCTGTCACCCGTCCGGATCCTGAGACCCTTATTTCATCAGCCGACATCGAGACGCAGAAGATCTTCCTCCGTCTCGCGCCGGACGATCACCCGCGCCTCGCCGTCGCGCACGGCGACGACCGGGGGGCGCAGGGCGTGGTTGTAGTTGCTCGCCATGGAGCGGCAGTACGCCCCGGTGGCCGGCACGGCGATCAGGTCGCCGGGGGCCAGGTCCGAGGGCAGGAAGGCGTCCTTGACCACGATGTCGCCGCTCTCGCAGTGCTTGCCGACGACGCGCACGAGCATGGGCTCGGCGTCCGAGCTGCGCGAGACGAGGGAGACGCTGTACTCGGCGTCGTACAGCGCGGTGCGGATGTTGTCCGACATGCCGCCGTCGACACTGACGTAGGTGCGCAGCCCCTCGAGGGGCTTGATGGTGCCGACCTCGTACAGCGTGAACGCGGTGGGTCCGACGATGGCGCGCCCCGGCTCGACGGAGATGCGCGGGGTCCGCAGCTTCGCCGACTCGCACTCGCGGGTCACGATGTCGCTGAGCGCCTTGGCGATCTCGTGCGGCTCGCGGGGGTCGTCCTCGGAGGTGTACGCGATGCCGAGGCCGCCGCCGAGGTCGATCTCGGGGAGCTCGATGCCGTGCTCGTCGCGGATCTCGGCGAGCAGCTGCACCACGCGCCGGGCGGAGACCTCGAATCCGGCCATGTCGAAGATCTGCGAGCCGATGTGCGAGTGGATGCCGATGAGCTCGAGCCCGTCGAGGGTGAGCGCCCTGCGCACCGCCTCGGCGGCCTGTCCGTCGGCCAGCGCGATACCGAACTTCTGGTCCTCGTGCGCGGTCGCGATGAACTCGTGGGTGTGGGCCTCGACGCCGACCGTCACGCGGATCTGCACGCGCTGGCGCTTCCCCAGCTGCTGGGCGACGTGCGAGACGCGGACGATCTCCTGGAAGGAGTCGAGCACGATCCGCCCGACACCGGCTTCGACGGCACGCTCGATCTCGGCGACGCTCTTGTTGTTGCCGTGGAAGGCGATGCGCTCGGCGGGCATCCCTGCGTCCAGCGCGGTGACGAGCTCGCCGCCGGAGCACACGTCGAGGTTCAGTCCCTCTTCCTGGAGCCAGCGCACGACGGCACGCGACAGGAAGGCCTTCCCGGCGTAGAACACATCGGCGTCCGGCCCGAAGGCCTCGGCCCAGGCGCGGCAGCGCGCCCGGAAGTCACTTTCGTCGAGGAAGTACGCAGGGGTGCCGAACTCCTCGGCCAGCCGCGCGACTTCGATGCCGCCGACGGTGAGCGCACCGTCCGTGTCGCGGGTGACGGTGCGGGCCCAGACCTTCTCGTCCAGCACGTTCAGGTCCTTCGCGGGGGCGCTGTAGTGCCCCTCGGTGAGGACATCGGCGTGACGGGGCCCGGCGGGGTGTGCGGATCGGCTCATCGTTCTGTTCTCTCAGGTCTCAGAGGTGTTCGGGCGCGCTGATGCCGAGCAGGAACAGGCCGCCTGCCAGCACCCTCCCGGCGGCTTCGGCAAGAGCCAGCCGGGAGCGGTGGGCGGCCGAGGGTTTCTCGTCGCCGACGGGGAGCGGCGGGTTCGTGTCGTGGAGGTCGAAGAAGGCGCGCGCCACCGTCTCCAGGTGCCGGGCGACCCGGTCGGGAGCGTGGTGGCGGGCGGCGGAGGCGAGTGCGCCGGGGTGGTCGGCGAGCGCGGCGTGCAGTGCGGGCGCGTCCACGTCCTCGTCGTACGCGCCGGCGAAGCCGAGCTGCTCCGCGCTCCTTGTGAGGGCGCGGGCGCGCGCGTGGGCGTAGCGGACCAGGAAGAGCGGATTGGCCTCGCCCTGTACGAGGAGCTCGGCGCCCAGCGGGGCGTGGTCATGGGCCGCGGGCCGCAGCAGACCCCACAGCGCGGCGTCCCGCCCGAGGCGCTCCAGCAGCTCGGCGGCGGTGGCACGGGCGGGTACGGGACGGATCTCGAGGCTCTCCTCCGGCCCGTGGCGGGGGCCGACCACGATGCCCAGCCGTTCCCAGCCGGGGTCGGTCGCTCCGGTGCAGCCGATGAGCACCTGGCCGCCCTGCGTCCTCAGGAGGCGCCCGACTGCCTGGGCGTGGACCGCGGCCCGGACCTCGGAAGGGTGGTGGAGCCGGTGGAGCCGCCCGGCGTCGGTGGTGCACCGTCCGTACCGGAGGCCCTGCTCCCGTACGTCGCGTACGAGCGCGGCGCGGGCGGCCGTGTCGGCGGACGCGTCGAGCGTGAAGTTCAGAAAACCGGGGCCGGTGATGTCCACCCGTCCGATGCCGGGGGCCACCGCCACCCGGTCGCGCAGGATGCTCGCGACCTCCCGGGCCGGGAGCGCGGCGGGACCGGCCAGCTCGAGGGCGACGGCGCAGGCGTAGTCGCCGCTGCCGCCGGGCCGTGTCCGCTCCACCCGCACGCGCGCGGGGACGGGCGCGTGCAGGACGTCCTCGTCGACCGCGCGGCGCACAGCGCGCAGCACGGTTCGGGAGAGCTCTGCGGGGGTCACGGGACAAGCGTATGGGAGGGAGGGGGGCACTTCGCGACCCCGTTTCGCCATCCGGTCACCCGCGCGGCCCGGGATGCGGGCGGGCAGTGGTCGGTCATGCCGTCATCCGGCCGTACTCCCGGCCCTCCCGGCGCCGTGTCTGCCGTCGACCGACGGCGAGTCCTTCCTGCGCATCAGGCTGTGGACGATCCGCACCAGGTCGCTCGGCTCGAACGGCTTCGCCAGGAAGGCGTCGATCCCGGCGGCCACCCCCGAGTCCACCTCGTACGGCGTGCAGGCACTGACAACGGCGACGGGCAGGTGGCGGGTCCGCGGATCGGCGCGCAGCCGGACGGCGGTCTGGATTCCGTCGAGCCGGGGCATCACCACATCGAGCGTGATCACATCCGGGCAGACCCGGTGGACCAGATCCAGACACTCGACACCATCGGCCGCGGTCACGACCTCGAAGCCCTCCAGCTCGAGATTGACCCTGATCAGCTGCCGGATGACCTTGTTGTCGTCCACAACAAGCACGCGGCCGTACGCCCCTGACACCCTTCGAGAGTAGGTCCGCCGGAGGGGCTGCGTCCGGGTTTTGCCCACTTCCGCCCCGGAGTGATGGCCCGGCGACCCACGGCCCGAATTCGGCGCACGGTCCTCGGGAGGCGACGCCCGGTCTCCGCGTCGCTCCCCCCGAGCCGGCGTCGCGGCCGTCGGAGAACCGGTGCGCCGACGCGGAAATACCTGTTCCCGGACACCCCACCGAAGCTGGTAGGGTTTCACTCGTCGCCGCCAAGTGCAGCGATGTCGCCCCCGTAGCTCAGGGGATAGAGCATCGGCCTCCGGAGCCGGGTGCGCAGGTTCGAATCCTGCCGGGGGCACTTCCGTCGGAGCGAAGCGATCAACTCGCTGCGCAGGCGAAGTGCCAGACTTCAAGAGCCGGACCCAGTCTCACTGGGTCCGGTTCTTTGTCGTTTACCCCATTGATCGCGAGTGAGCGGTGAGTGGCGTACTAGGCTGCTCGGTGATCACGGCAGCTCGCCGGATCGCCGCCCCGGCACGGGGCTTTGCCGCCTCCCTCGAAGGACTCACATGCGTCTGCGCAAGACCAAGGCCGCAGCTGTCATGCTCGCCTCACTGGGTCTCACCCTCGCGATGTCCAGCCCCGCGAGCGCCTGGACCTACGGCGCCTACGAGGGCGGCGGGTACGGCGAGTGGCAGCAGGATCCGTCCGGCGACCTCCTGGGCGACTCCTTCCAGGCTTGCGACATCAAATCCGACGGCTACGCCATCTACGTCCGTATCGACATAGGCCGGGACGGCGACTTCGACTCCTCGGCCACCACCAAGGGGAACTACGCGCCCTACTGCACCCCGTGGAAGTACCTCGACCTGCCCGAAGGGACCCCCATCCGGATGTACATCTACAAGTCCGACTCCTCGGGCCACCACAACCCCGTGTGGCGGGACGGCGTCGCGTAAGCGGCACGGTGCGTGCCGATGACCGGCCTCCCCTCCCCCGTACCCGACGTCTGCGTCCGCGTGCTGATGAGCATCGGCGCCTGCGGGCCGTACGCGCACGTCGTGGCGCACTTCGAACCGCCCGGCCCGGGCGGCGAGTTCGAGCTGGTCAGCGTGGCCCCGGAGAGGCAGCTGCCGGCGGAGTACCTGCCTGCCCTGCGGGCGGGGCTGCTTGAAGGGCTGGACGGGGTGGCGGCGGCGGTCCTGATCACGGAAGGCTCGTTCAGCGAGGTCGACTCGTCCGAGTACGGCTACCGGATCGCGGGCCGGCAGGCAGGCCGGGCGGCGCTGGTCGCCACGGGCCTCCTGCCTCCCGAGGAGGCCGGGTCCCTGCGCTGGGCACGCCGGCCGGGCCGACCGGTCTGACCCTGCCCGGGCCGGAGCCGACACATGGCGGACGTCACGTGCGAACGGTCACTCCCCCGCCCCGGGCCACGCGGCGATCGCGCGAGGGTACGCTGCCCGGAGGCACCCGGCGGGGTGCGGCGACGGTTCGCGAACTACCGGCGCCCACAAGCCTGTTGACCCGCCGGACGTGCCCGCGGTCAGCATCGGCGCACCTTCATCTCTCGCTGGAGAAACCATGTTGCGGGTGTACTTCACATCCGAGGACCTGGCGCGGGTTCGGGTGGCCCCAGGACCTGACTTCCTCTGGGAGATCAGCAACAGCGTCCAGACCCTGCAGCGCCGCGACGGCGAGAGCGTGTTCGGCGCGTGGCGCCACTGGGCGCGGCCGAGGCTCTCCGGCAGCCGCACACTGCTGGCCGGCCTGCTGCCGCCCCGCGGCTACTCCCCTGACTTCCTCACCCCCACGTCGGGCGACCGCACCACCTTGCAGGCGTCCCTCGACACCCTGATGAGCACTCCGCACCCACGGCTGCGCACCGATCTGGCGCATCTGGCGTCCTCGCCGCACGTGCCCGGCTGGGTCAGCTCCCTGGCCTCGGGCGACAGCGATGCCCTCCGCCGTCTCGGCGACGCCCTCCACACCTATCAGCTGGAGGCGCTCGCACCGTACTGGCCGCGTGTCCGCGCACACATCGAGGCCGACCGTGCGGTCCGGCTGGACAGCCTCCTCGACCGGGGCACCGAGGGTCTGCTGGCCGGACTGGGTCCGCACATCCGCTGGCGGGCGCCCGTACTGGAGGTCACGTACCCGGTGGATCAGCAGCTTCATCTGGGCGGCCGGGGCCTCGTGCTGCAGCCGTCGTTCTTCTGCTGGCCCACGCCGACCACCCTGGCGGACGGTGAATTGCCGCCCGTTCTCGTGTACCCCATCCACCACGCCGCCGACTGGGCCGAGCCCGCTCCCGATGCCCGCCCCTCTCAAGGCTCCGGCCCTCTGGGGCCGCTGCTGGGGCACACCCGTGCCGGCATTCTGCGCGCGGCCCGCACCGGCTGTTCCACCGGCGAGGCCGCCCGCCTCCTGCAGGTGACCCACCCCGCCGTCAGCCAGCACGTGAACGTGCTGCGCGCGGCCGGTCTGATCACCACGGTCCGCAGGGCCGGCCGGTCCTTCCACGTCGCGACCGCGGAGGGCCGCGCCCTGCTCGCCACCGAAGAGCGGGGCGGGCCGAGGCCCTGAGGCTGTGCGCCGGGGGCGCCCAAGTCCCCCGGTAAGCCTGAACTTTCGACGCTTGCGCCCGCAGCGGTCAGGAATCACGCTGGTCCCCGCTCTCGCACACGAACCGGGAATTCCCCCACATCGCCACTTCCCGCAAGGGCCCGTCCCCCCAGGAGCCTTCATGCGTAAGAGACTTGTGTCCGCAGCGATCGCAGCCGTCGCCGTCGGAGCTCTCCTGCAGCCCGGCATGGCGCACGCGTCGCCCGCACCGTCCGTCCCTCAGGTGTCCGTACTCGCCCACGGTTCGAAGGCCGGTACGGCCGTCGTCAGCGGGTTCAACGAGCCGGGCAGCCGGCTGAAGGTCGACTCCGGGCGCACCCGGAGCGCGCACTGGCTCCAGATCGACTACCAGGTCCAGGAGACCGGCTACTGGTGCGGTCCGGCCGCCACCCGCATCGCGCTCTCCGCCCGGACCGCCCCGCCCAGCCAGGGCGATCTCGCCTGGCAGCTCGGCACCACCGAGGCGGGCACCGACCACATCGGCCAGGTGACGCGCGTCCTCAACGCGAACCTGGGCGGGGGCTGGTACGAGACCAAGGAGATGCCGAACGATCCGCCCACCCAGGGACAGCGGGACCTGCTCTGGTACGACATCGTGTTCGACATCGACCGCAACTATCCGCTGGTGGCCAACATCGTCGCCCCGCCGGGCAACCAGCCGCCCGGGTACCCGTCTGACCAGACGATCTACCACTACTTCACGGTCTTCGGCTACGACGAGGTGGACCGCACCGTCCTCATCGCCGACCCCGCTTCCTTCAGCGGCAACCAGATCTACTGGATCTCCTTCGACCAGCTCGCCACGCTGATCCCGCCGAAGGGGTACTCCGCGTGACTCGGCCTGTCCCACTTCCCCCCAGGAGATCATGTTGAGTACGCACCGCCCCACCCGCAGAAGCGTCATCAAGGCCGTCGCCGGACTCACCACGGCGACAGCCCTCGGCGCAGGGAGCGTCCTGGCGTCCGCATCGGCGGCCGCTGCTGCGGGCGACGGCTTCGGGTTACGCATCGTGGACCGCAACGAGAGCGACCCCCGTATGTGGTACTACCGCTTCGCGACAGACGCGATCGGCTGGGATCCGGGCGTCAACGTCCTGCTCCCCGACGGCTACCACACCGGCGGACGCTCCTATCCGGTCCTCTACCTCTTCCACGGCGGAGGCACCGACCAGGACTTCATCACGTTCGACCGCATGGGCATCCGCGCCTGGACCGCCGGAAAGCCGGTCATCGTCGTGATGCCCGACGGTGGCCACGCGGGCTGGTACTCCAACCCGGTCAGCTCCAACACCGGCCCCCGCAACTGGGAGACGTTCCACATCGCCCAGCTGCTCCCGTGGATCGACGCCAACTTCCGGACGTACGCCGAGTACAACGGCCGAGCCGTCTCGGGCTTCTCGATGGGAGGCTTCGGGGCGCTGAAGTACGCGGCCAAGTACTACGGCCATTTCGCCTCGGTGAGCGCCCACTCCGGACCGGCCAGCCTGCGCCGCGACTTCGGCCTGGTCACCCACTGGGCCAACGCCTCCTCCGCAGCCGTGGAACTGGGTGGGGGCACCGTCTACGGGGCTCCGCTCTGGGACGAGGCGAGGGTCACCGCCGACAATCCCGTGCAGCGCATCGAGAGCTACCGGAACAAGCGGGTCCTCCTGGTCGCCGGCACCAGTCCCGACCCGGTCAACTGGTTCGACACGGTCAACGAGACGCAAGTGCTCGCGGGCCAGCGGGAGTTCCGGGCCGGCCTCGCCGCAGCCGGCATCCCGCACGAGTGGCACGAGGTACCCGGCGGGCACTTCGTGCGCCCCGACCTGTTCCGAAGAGACCTGGACGGGATCATCGCCCGGCTGGGCAGAGCGTAGAGCCACAACCCACCGGACGTGGCGGAGCCCGGGAGTCGTATCCAGCTCCCGGGCCCCTGGGGATGCCACCCAATTGCGCTTGCCAGCGCCGTTTAAGAGTGCGGATCAGTCGTCAGACCGTCGCGTTCTTCCATTGAACTACCGCGCCATGAAGAGGTGCAGGCCGGATACGAACCAGCATTCAACGGTGTTCGTCCGTACCCGGTCGATCTGGCAGTCGGCAGCGAGACCGGCTCAAAGGCGTCCGCACAGCCCACGGTGATAACGCAGATACTCCTGCTCGATATCGTGGTCGGCGTGCAGCTTCAGCTGGTACTCGACAGCGCCCGTAGAGTTTCGCCTGACTGCCCAGTTCTCGTCGATGTAGATGGCGAGCCTGTCGAACTCGACATGATGATTGGGGCAGAGGCACAGTAGGTTGGCCAGTTCGTCGGGTCCCTCGTGAGGCCTTCCCACACCCCTGATATGCGCCGCTTCGCTGTAGTGGCTGTATCTGGTCTCAACTCGGGATCCGCAGACCTGACACTCGTGCCCGTACATCACCTTTATCTGCTCGACGAGCCTCTGATCACGGTCAGGCTGCGACGAGGTGACCGGTCGGCGTGGCGCCCTGCCTCCGCTACGGCCACTGTCCGGCTGTTCGCCACTCGCTCTCGTATATCCGGCGAGCCCCACACGTTCAAGGAGCTCGTCCCGATCCACGTCGCCGAGATATCTCGAGCACAGCAGGCCGATGGCCTCGGCACGGGCCAGGGAACGGCGGAGGACCTTCGCCGCATCCGTGGTGAGACCAGCTCTGGCACGCGAAGCGGCCAACTGTGACGGAGTAGGTGTAGACGGTTGATCAATCCCTTCGACACTCCACAGCCCGCTGCTGCGCAGATGCCAGAAGGGGTACTCAGGAGTGACCTTGGAGCCCGACAGCCCAAAGTCCTGTAGCAGAGGTGCGACCTCACTCCTGAATGTCTCCCACCCCACCATGCGCTCCTGCTGGGCGGCTAGGCGCCCGATAGCCCACAAAAGTGTGATCGGCTTGTGCCGTGAAGGGCGGCGCTCCTTGATGTGAGTCTTCAAGCTGGACAGGGAACGGAACAGCCCCTCCCTATTCAGGGTCGGCCCTCGTTCTGGGCGGGTGCTGTCCCGCTCCGGCCGCGAGGACTCCGCGAGATCGGCCATGCCCAAAAGCCGGCGCCTCTCTTCCGCATGTACAAGAGTGAGCGAGCGCAGCGGTACGGGGATTCGAAGGCCTCGAAGAATGGGTTCTGCGGGCACCTCGAACTCGGCTACATCACCGAGCGCCATGATGTGTTCCCAGGTCTTGTGGTCCTCATCCACGCCCCAGACAGCCTTGGCGAGTGGACGGTTACGGAGGAGGCCGAGAATCCTGGCCTTGGCGACGAACTTCTTGCCGGCGTAGAACAGCACTTCGTCGCCCACCCGGCGCTCCTCCAAGGCTGTGACTTTCGCCGACCTCTCCCGGACGGGGGGTGTGGATCCCCAGAGTCGTGCCACGCCTGCAGGGAAGAGCTGCTTGAGTGCGTCCCTGTCCGAGCCCAGGACATGCTCGTACTCGGAGAGCCGAACACCTTCACGTACCGAGTGCCTGAAATGTTGCGGCCCCCGCACCCGAGCCGTGCCTCTCGGCTGGAGCACCCACTGCGCCCCTACATCCCCGGAGAAGCGGGCGCTGCTTCCACCCAGGCCCCGAAAATCTGCGTCCCCCATGCCAGGAAGCGTGACAACACTTTCCATCTTCATACTGTCAGGCTAACTAGCCGCACTAACAACGGACTTGCCTTCAGGACGATTCGAAGTCGCGACCTCAGAACTGGACATACCGACACTGCGCACACGTCAGGTGCTGGCGGGGCCACCGCCACGGGCTTCCAGGCATCGTGCATTCTCCGTAAGAAAGCCACCTTCTCGGCGACCTAGGGAGACCGCTCGGCGCTTACGGTGCCAGGCGGGCCGTCGAGGAAGTCCCCCAAAAGGCTATCTCTCAACCGGTCGAGCATCGCGTTCTCCACATGAGCGGCTACAGCTCGCTTGTGGAGCCTGCCGACGAGTTGCCCGAACCGCTCACGCACGGAGGACGGGGGCCATCGGACAGCCGTGGCCTCTACCGCGTTCCGGCTCAGTTCACGCCCGCCCGGGCCTTGGGCCGCGGCAGTCAGCTCGCCACTTCGGGAGCGGACTTCGTGCAGCAACCAGTAGCGGTCGGCCGATTCCTCAGGCTGCATGACGAGGACGCCCCGCCCGGGTGCCACGGGCACCTCGTTCACAATGGCATGCACACCGTCCTCCCTGGTCGCCAACAGAAGAGACTGCGCAGCGCACACCGCGTCTTGTTTGGGAGAGACGAACCACGCACCTGTCCGGGAAACGTACGGCAGCCCCTTGCGCAGTACGTCCGCAGGCGCAACGTACGGGACGCCGTTCCCAGGGAGCAGCCCTGCCCTTCGGGGGGCGTCCTCCCCGCGAGAGCGCGACGCATGCCCCGCACGCAGTAGGGCCAATTCTCCGAAAGATCGTTCAGGCCAGACACTCCTGCCCTGTGCCTCGACGTCGAACAATGCGTCGCTCAACGACATAGCGCACTCCGCGATGCGTGTGTTGACTGCCGACTTCTTCTCCACGGTCTCCACTGCAGAACGTCGTAGTCCTGGGCTGCGATCTCCCTGGCGCTCAGTGATCTGCACCAGCCGGGTTCATCCTCGAAGGCTGCCGGATCATCCCCACACCGTCGTCCGTGTGAGAGCCGGGACGGGTGATGCCGTAGCCTGTCGTCGCTCCGCCGGAACCGCGCCATATCGTCGCGCAGCAGATCCTTGCACTCTGTCTGCAGGAGCACCGGGTGGGGGACCGGCTGTGGCAGGACTGGTGGGGCGGACTGGGGCCATTCGGCCCGGCGTCCGAGCCTCTTGTGCGTCATCTACTGGAAGCCGGGTTCCTGAACCGCGAAGCCGGCCTGATGTTCATCGGCCCCGAGGCGGAACAGCGTTTCGGCTACCGGCACTTCATGGACCTGACCGCCGTGTTCACCGCCGCTCCGGAGTTCACCGTCCTGGCCGGCCGCACGGAGATCGGTACGACGGATCCTGCCCTGCTCACCGAAAGGGTCATGGGCCCGCGACGCCTCTTGCTCGCCGGGCGTAGTTGGCAGGTGACCTACATCGACTGGTCGCGCCGCCGATGTTTCGTAGAGCCGGTCGACGGTGGTGGAAAGGCACGCTGGGGCGGCGTCGGCCTCTCCCGTACGGCCTCCTACGCACTGACCCGGGCTGCACGAGAGGTCGTGCTCGGCTCGACTCCTGGTGTTTTGCTTACACGTCGTGCCGCCGGTGCGCTCGATCAGCTGCGTGAGAAGGGAGGCGAACTGGTCGACCCCGACGGCGCCGTGCTCCTTCGCGGCGGCCGCGACACGAACGTGCGCTGGTGGACCTGGGCCGGCTACAAGGCCAATGCAACGCTGGCAGTCACTCTCGCTTCGGTGGCCGACCCTTTGCAGCGACCCACGGACATGTATGTGCGGCTCCGCGAAGATCTCACCGTGCAGGAGTGGAAGCAGGCAAGGACCGACGCCGAAGAGCACCTGTGCTTGCCGTCGGTGGACCCTCGTGCCTTGAACGGACTGAAGTTCAGTGCGGCTCTTCCTCCGCATCTGGCCGAGGCGACGCTCGCAGCGCGCATGGCGGACATGGACGGGGCGACCGCAGCCCTGCGTGAACACGTGAGGTTCACCAGCCTGACCGCCTGAGCACGGCCACAGATGGCCGCTGTCGGATCCTCCGACGGATGCGCGAAAGGCGCCAGTCCGCAAGGATGACCACACTCACCGGCTCCGTGACCTACGCGGTCGCCCGAGGCCATCGGCGGGACGGTGTACGCCGGGCAACCGGAATACATCGAGTACATGCACGGGCCCGCACCTGTTAGGGCCGGGAACACCACACCCATCAGGTTCCGGACGTGGCGGAGCCCGGGAGTCGTATCCAGCTCCCGGGCCCCTGGGGATGCCACCCAATTGCGCTTGCCAGCGCCGTTTAAGAGTGCGGATCAGTCGTCAGACCGTCGCGTTCTTCCATTGAACTACCGCGCCATGAAGAGGTGCAGGCCGGATTCGAACCAGCATTCAACGGTGTTCGTCCGTACTCGGTCGATCTGGCAGTCGGTGGCAATACTGAAGCTTGAGCGAGAGTCTGAGTGTGATCGCGGTTGCCTCTGCCATGTTGGGCCACCCCGGCCAGTGGTGCCGGGGGAAGGACTCGAACCTTCACCTGTGCCGCGTCTTCAGGCTGAACGTCAGTTTCAGTCTGCGCTCGTCACACGGACCGGACCTCAACCGGCCGTGTGATGGTGCGCACCCCCACGACAGTGCGCGGGGGCGTTTGTGGATGCTACCTGCGTCCGGTGCTAGCCGAACAGGTAGCCGAACACCGCGTCGCCGACCCGCTGGTCGGTGACCTCGGCGCCGTTGGCCTCCTCGCGGGCGAACTTCACCGCGTGCTGCAGCTTCTCGACCCGCTCCAGCAGCTCGTTCACCCGCTTCGCCGGAAGCGATCCGGAGAACTTCACGGTCGTCCAGTACCCGATCGGCACGTCCTCGTAGTACACGTCGACCTGCGCCGGGTGCTTCTCGGTCGCCTCGGCCTTGACGTGGTTGCGCGGGACCTTCTTCGTCCGGATCGTGCGGACCGGGTCGGTCTTCCACCAGTCCGTCGACGGGTCGAGCGACCAGGACTCGGAGGCGTCGAGTACGGGGAGCTTCTTCACGAAGGTGTGCAGGTCGGTGAGCTGCTTCTCCAGGAAGAGCAGGTAGCTGACCGGCACTTCGCGGACGACCGTCCGTCCGTCGACGGTGACGTCCGCGCGGGCGGAGCAGTTGGCCCAGTCCTTGGTGGCGGTCACGTCGAACAGCCGGGTCAGCGACGCGGACATCTCACGCAGCACGTCCTCGGTCTTGACCTGTACGCGCGTGGACTCGGGCGGCAGCTGCTCGCCCTCCTCGTCCTTCGGCTGGTACGTACGCGAGATGCCGGCCAGCTGTACGGGCTTCTGCACCTTGTGGTGTGCCGCGGTGATGTCCTGGAGCGACTTGCTCTTGACACCCTTTTCCACGGCGATGATCTGGTTGAGCTTCGCCACTTCGCCCCCCTTCGGACCAGAGGAACGTACCTCACCGGGTGTCGATCGTCCGCACGGTTATTCGCGCCACCGGACGGATCGGTGCGGCCCTGCCGTAGCGCACGAGATGGTGGTGCGGCAGCTGACTACCCGAGAGCGGTTCGCTCCGGCTCACGCGTCGGCAGGCTGAGCTCAGACCTTCTCGACAAGGACACGGGAATGCCCGGCGGTGAGCATTGCGATGTCCTCCACATCGGATGTCAGGATTGTCACCCGCCCAGGCAGCCCCAACGCGGTCGCACACAGCATGGCGTCGATGGCGTACTTGTGGCCGTGCAGGCCAGCGGCCCGCAACAGGGCTGCGGCGGATTGAGCCAGAGCCTGCGTGACCGGCTCCACGCGCAGCCTGGAGAGCGTCCACTTCAGCGCGGAGTCATTGACCCTGGGATGAATGACCTCGACCAGAACAGCGGCCGACGTGACGGCCGGGAGGTCGGCCTCGCGCGCCGCTGCCAGCCATTCATGAACCTCCCGGTCACGCTGCACCGCCTTGGCCAAGCCCTCGCTGTCCAGGATCAAGGCTCCGCTCATGCGGCGGCCTCGGAACCGGACTGCTGACCGGTGAGCCTGGCCCGCTTGGCAGCCACAGCCGCAGGGTCGGCCGGCCCGTTCACCTCGTCGAAGTCCGCAATCAACTCATCCAGGCTGTCACGCTCGATCTGGCGCTGCGCCGCTCTCTCCAGATAGGCAGAAACACCTCGCTTGCCGACGCGCTCACGAATCGCCTGCAGAGTTCCTGCGGCCAGCGTGACGGAGATGCCGCTACTGGGCCCGTCGCCGGGCAAGAAATCGGGATCACTCATGAACCCCATTATGGCATTTAAAATGCGATAGGGGTCGGGGTCGCGCGGCAACGCGGAACGATCAGTATTTCGTTTGGGCCTTGCAGGGCACCTCCGCGTCCAGGTCGCCGAGGTAGCGGTCGTAGTCGGCCTGCGGCAGAGGGTCGGCGACCAGTCCGCACAGGGTCGTCCGCCACTCCGCGACCCCCAGCGAGCGCCGGACGAGCGATCCGTCCCAGCCTCGCGTGAGAAGGCCACCGCCGGGGGCCTCGACGACGTCGACGGGCGCATCGGGCCCGGCTGCCCCCTGCCCCGCCAGGCTCCAGCTGCCCAGTGCGTCTCCAGTGGCGGTGTCCCAGAGATCGAGGCCGCTTTCTTCACCAAGGCCGTAGGGCTGGACGAGGAGGCGGGCGTCGCGGCTGAAGACATCGGGGACGAACTCCGGGTCGACAACGCCTTCGGTGCGGCCCACCGGCCCTCAGGCCGCGCCGCGGGCCAGCCGGAAGCCGAGGTCGTCGATGGTGAACGTGGGGTGGCTGCGGCGGCGTACCGTGGCGCCGCAGCCGCGCTCCGACTCGGCCCAGCCGCCTCCGCGGAAGATGCGGTACGCGCCGTAGATCTCCTCGTCGTAGAGGTCCCAGCACCACTCCCAGACGTTGCCCAGCATGTCGTGCAGCCCCCATGCGTTGGGCGTCCGGCCGCCGACGTCGTGGGCGCGGCCCTCGGAGTTGGCCTCGTACCAGGCGATCTCGTCGATCCCGCCGTACCGGTATCCGGTGGTCCCCGCCTTGCAGGCGTACTGCCACTCGGCCTCGGTCGGCAGGCGGTAACCGTCGGATGTCCGGTCCCAGGTCACTTCCCCGCTCCGTACGTCATGGGAGTAGGCCTGGCCGAGACCGGCCCGCGCCGAGATCAGGTTGCACACGTCGACGGCGTCGAGCCAGCTGATGTTCGTGACGGGCGCGGAACTGCTCGCGGAGGGGGCGGGGTCCGTTCCGGTGACGGCGCCGTGCTGTCCGACGGTGACCGGGTACCGGCCGAGCAGGAAGGGCGCGATCTCCGCCTGCCAGCGGGTGCCCCGGCGGTCGTCCCGGAGGTCGACGGTGCCGCCGGGGATCTCGGCCATCGCGACAGTCATCGGGTCGTCGGTGAGCGGGTGCACTCCGTGGCCTCTCTGTTCGCGGAGGCCGACTGGCCGCCGAGGCCCACGATACGGAGAAGCGGGTCAGCCCACGACGGTCCAGGTGTCCTTGCCGGCGAGGAGCATGTCCAGTTCCCCCTTGCCGTGTTGTTCGACGGCGGTGTCGAGCTGGTCGGACATGAGGGTGTCGTAGACGGGTCGTTCGACGCTGCGCAGGACGCCGATGGGGGTGTGGTGGAGGGTGTCGGCGTCGGCGAGGCGGGAGAGGGCGAAGGCGGTGGTGGGGCTGGGGTTGTGGGCGTCGTGGACGAGGATGCGGGACTGGTTGTCCTCGGTGACGGCGACGACTTCGAGGTCGCCGGTGATCGGGTCGCGTACGACGCCCTTGTGGCCGTCGGCGCCGAAGCGGATGGGCCGGCCGTGTTCGAGGCGGATGACGGCTTCGTCGGCCCGGTCCTTGTCCTTGAGGGCGTCGAAGGCGCCGTCGTTGAAGATGTTGCAGTTCTGGTAGATCTCCACAAGTGCGGTGCCCGGGTGGTCGGCCGCGGCGCGCAGCACGCTGGTGAGGTGTTTGCGGTCGGAGTCGACGGTGCGGGCGACGAAGGACGCCTCGGCGCCCAGGGCGAGGGAGACGGGGTTGAAGGGGGCGTCGAGTGAGCCCATCGGCGTGGACTTGGTGATCTTGCCGACTTCGGAGGTGGGGCTGTACTGGCCCTTGGTCAGTCCGTAGATCCTGTTGTTGAACAGGAGGATCTTGAGGTTGACGTTGCGGCGCAGGGCGTGGATGAGGTGGTTCCCGCCGATGGACAGGGCGTCTCCGTCGCCGGTGACGACCCAGACCGACAGGTCACGGCGTGAGGTGGCCAGTCCGGTCGCGATGGAGGGGGCGCGGCCGTGGATGGAGTGCATCCCGTAGGTGTTCATGTAGTACGGGAAGCGTGATGAGCAGCCGATGCCGGAGACGAAGGTGATGTTCTCCTTCGCCAGCCCGAGTTCGGGCATGAACCCCTGCACCGCCGCGAGAACCGCGTAGTCACCGCAGCCCGGGCACCAGCGCACCTCCTGGTCGGACTTGAAATCACGGGCGCTCAGGGAAGCTTCGCTCTTCGGGACGAGCGACAGGACCTCACTGGACATCGATGGTCTCCTTGAGGGCTGTGGCGAGCTGCTCGGCCTTGAAGGGCATTCCGTTGACCTGGGTGAAACTGCGGGCGTCGATCAGGTACTTGGCCCGGATGAGCATGGCGAGCTGGCCGAGGTTCATCTCCGGGACGACGACCTTGTCGTAGCCCTTCAGCACCTCGCCGAGGTTCTTCGGGAACGGGTTGAGGTGACGCAGATGGGCCTGCGCGATCGGCTCACCGGCCGCCCGCAGCCGGCGCACCGCAGCGGTGATCGGCCCGTACGTGGAACCCCACCCGAGGACCAGGGTGGTGGCCCCCGCCGGGTCATCGACCTCGAGGTCCGGGACGGTGATGCCGTCGATCTTGGCCTGGCGGGTGCGGACCATGAAGTCGTGGTTGGCCGGGTCGTAGGAGATGTTCCCGGTGCCGTCCTGCTTCTCGATCCCGCCGATCCGGTGCTCCAGCCCCGGTGTCCCGGGAACCGCCCACGGACGGGCCAGCGTCTGCGGATCCCGCTTGTAGGGCCAGAACACCTCCGTACCGTCGGCGAGTTCATGGTTCGGGCCGGTCGCGAACTGTGTCCGCAGGTCCGGGAGGCTGTCGGTCTCCGGGATCCGCCACGGCTCCGAACCGTTGGCCAGATACCCGTCCGACAGCAGGAACACCGGAGTCCGGTACGTCAACGCGATCCTCACCGCGTCCAGCGTCGCGTCGAAGCAGTCCGCCGGTGTCCTGGGAGCCACGATCGGCACCGGCGCCTCACCGTTGCGCCCGTACATCGCCTGCAGCAGATCCGCCTGCTCCGTCTTCGTCGGCAGCCCCGTCGAGGGGCCGCCCCGCTGGATGTCGATGATCAGCAACGGCAGCTCCAAAGACACCGCCAGGCCGATCGTCTCCGACTTCAGCGCCACCCCCGGACCCGACGTCGTCGTCACCCCGAGGGAACCACCGAACGCCGCACCCAGCGCCGCCCCGATCCCCGCGATCTCGTCCTCCGCCTGGAACGTGCGCACACCGAAGTTCTTGTGACGCGACAGCTCATGCAGGATGTCCGAAGCGGGAGTGATCGGATACGAACCCAGATACACCGGAAGATCCGCCAGCCGGCCCGCCGCGATCAACCCGTACGACAACGCGAGATTCCCAGAAATATTGCGGTACGTACCCGTCGGGAACGCCTGCGTCGCAGGAGCCACCTCATACGAGACAGCGAAGTCCTCCGTCGTCTCACCGAAATTCCAGCCCGCCCGGAACGCCGCCACATTCGCCTCGGCAATGACCGGCTTCTTCGCGAACTTCGACCGGAGAAACTTCTCCGTACCCTCCGTCGGACGGTTGTACATCCACGACAACAACCCGAGCGCAAACATATTCTTCGACCGCTCGGCCTCTTTACGGGAAAGCCCGAACTCCTTCAAAGCCTCGATCGTCAACGTCGTCAACGGCACCGGATGCACGTGGTAACCGTCGAGAGAGCCGTCCTCCAACGGGGAGGTGTCGTAACCGACCTTCGCCATGGGGCGCTTGGTGAATTCATCGGTGTTCACGATGATCTCGGCGCCCCGCGGCACGTCCTCCATATTGGCCTTGAGTGCGGCGGGGTTCATCGCGACCAGGACGTTCGGCGCGTCGCCGGGAGTCAGGATGTCGTGGTCCGCGAAGTGCAGCTGGAACGACGACACACCCGGCAGCGTGCCGGCAGGCGCCCGGATCTCGGCCGGGAAGTTCGGCAGCGTCGACAGGTCGTTCCCGAACGACGCCGTCTCCGACGTGAACCGGTCACCCGTCAACTGCATGCCATCACCCGAGTCACCCGCGAAACGGATGATCACCCGGTCCAGACGGCGAATCTCGTTCACTCCCGCTCCCCGATCGGTGCCATGAGCTGCTTTTGCAGAGCGATTTCGGTACGGGTCAGCGGTATATCCGGGCAGAGCCTTTCCGGATGGCCCTCGGGCGGTTCCTGCAGGCGCGTCGCCACCATCGGTACCGGCGGTCCCATCGTGGGGAGGCCCAGCCAGATCCAGCCCGCCGCGGTCAGCGAGCTGTAGATCTCGCGCAGGGCTCTCTTCACGTACTTCATGCGAGCTGTACCTCCGCCTCTGCCTGGATACGGGGTGCCGCGGTGCCCGCGGACTGCTCGTCCTCGCTCCAGGTCCACAGCCTGGCCACCGCGTTCAGGTCCAGGTCGTGGCCCTCGGTCCAGATGCGGGCCGCCGCCGTGAGCACCGACTGGCGGTCGGCCTCGGGCGTACCGGCGCGGGCCGGGAGGAGCGGGGTCACCGCGCCGGCGCCCAGGCGGAGCGAGCGGTGCCTGCGGGCGAAGGCGGTGAGTGTCTGGCGGGGGCCCGCCTCGACGAGCAGGACGTCGTCGGCGGCCAGGAGTTCGTCCAGGGCGTTGCGGAAGTAGACCGTGTCGGTGATCTGGCGGGCCCAGAAGCGGGGGCTGCGCGCCTCGTCGGGGCTCATCAGGGCCCCGGTGTAGCCGGAGTAGAGGGGCAGCTTCGGCTCCCGCAGTGGGACGTCTCGGTAGGCGATCTCCACCGCGTCGGAGGCGGGAGCCATCGCCGGGGAGTGGAAGGGGCTGGTGGCGGGCACCGTGACAACGGTGTGGCCGTCCGCCTTGAGACGGGCGGCGACCTCGGTGAGAGGTCCCTTCGAACCCGCGAGCATCACCTGCTGGTTGGCGTTGACGGCTGCGATGCCGACGTCCTCGGTCAGGTACGGGAGCAGCTGCTCCTCGCTCGCGGCGACCGCGAGCATGCCGCCCGCCGGTATCTTCACGGCTTCCCGGACCCGGGCCTGCACCATCCGGGCCGCGTCGCTCAGGGATACGACCCCGGCGAAGGTCGCGGCGACGAGCTCCCCCGCGCTGTGGCCGAGGAAGGCCGTCGGGCGGACGCCCCAGCTGAGTACGAGGCGGCCGAGCGCGTAGTCGATCGCGAACAGGAGGGGCTGGGCCCGGCGTACGTCGTCGATGCCGATGGAGGCACGTGCGGGGTCGAGCCAGTCGGCGCGGATGCGGGGGCCCTCCTCACCCATGTGGGAGAGGGCCGCGTCGACCGCCGCCGTGAAGACGGGTTCGCGACGGTAGAGGCCCGCTGCCATCCCGGCGTGCTGGGATCCCTGGCCCGGGAAGAGCAGGGCGATGGGCCGGGGCCGAGCGGCGTCGGTGGTGCGGGCCTTGTGCACGGCACGGGAGGCGAGGGCCGAGACGGTGACGGCCGCTCCGCGAACCGGGCCGGGGGCGGTGCCGCAGGGCACCGTGGTCGGCAGGGCGGGGAAGATCTCGCGGTGCACTCCGCTGAGCATCGGCAGGAGTTCGCCGCGTACCCGCTCCTCGTCGGCGGCGTTTTGGCCCGACCAGAGGATGAGGCGGTGCCGGTCGGGGTCGGTGCCTCGCGGGTTCTGGTGCATCGGGCGCAGCGCCGGGGCGGTGTCCTCGTCGGCGGGGGCGGTGACATCGAGTACGCCGAGAACCGAGTCGCCCTCCGCCACCGCTTCGGCGGCGCGTTTGACCGCGTACACGGTGATGGTCTGGGGGTCGGGTTCACCGAAGCCGGCGACGAGGGCCAGGTCGGCGGTTCCCTCGTGGAGTTCCCGGTGGGCCTGGCGCAGCGCGCGGCCGGGGGTGGATGCGGTGCGGACGGTGAAGCCCTCGTGTTCGGGCCTGATGCCGGGTTCGAAGGCGGCCGCGCCGAGGAGGACGACGGTACGGGCGGGCAGGTCCTCGGGAGGACGGCCGAAGGCGCGCAGCACCGCCGATACGCCGGCGGCCGAGGCCACGGCTCGTGCGTGCTGCTGGGGCGCGGAGCCTGGGCTGACGATCAGCCGGCGGACCACCGCACTCCGGTTCGTGAGCGACATGGTTCCCTCCTCGTGGGCCGCGGCTCCGGCCCCATTCGGTGCGTAAGGGGGCAGTACGGGGGCAATGAAGGGGTGATTCAGATGGTTCGGCGCAGTGACGGCCGCCCCGCCCCGGGGGGACGGAAGGCGGGGCGGCCGTATGGGGCCGGCTCAGGCGGCGGACGCCTGGCCGGAGTTGATGAGGGCGAGGAGGGCACCCGGGGTCTCGGCGTCGACGACGGCGTCGTCGGGGATCTCGATGCCGTACTCGCGCTGGATCTGTCCGATGACCTGGAGCAGGGCGAGGGAGTCGTAGCCGAGCTCCATGAACGGGGTGTCGATGACGTCACCGTCGAGGTCGATGCCCTCCTCCTCGCCTGCGCTCTCGCGCAGCATGCGGGTCAGGTCGGCCAGGGTCACTGTGGCGGTCGTGGTGCTCATGGTCGGTGCCGTCCTCTCGGTTGGGCGTATGGGTTGATCGGGTGTGCCGGTGGTGCTGGTGGGGGTGCCTGTGGTGCGTGGGGTTCGTGTGGCTGTTCAGCCCGGGCGGCGTACGACGAGTGCCGCGTTGAAGCCGCCGTGGCCGCGCGCGAGGACGAGCGCGTTGCGCAGTCCGGCCTCGCGTGCCTCGGTCACCAGGTCGATGGTGTAGCCCGCGGCGGCGGCGCCGACGTTGGCGGTGGGCGGGATGACACCGTCGCGCAGGGCGAGCAGTGCGGTTGCCGCGTCGAGGGCGGCGCCCCCGGCGAGCAGCCGCCCCGTCATGGTCTTGGGTGCGGTGACGGGGACACCGTTCGGACCGAAGATCTCGGTGAGGGCCTGGGCCTCGGCCCGGTCGAGCTCGGGTACGCCGGCGGCGTCGGCGAAGACGACGTCGATGTCGGCGGCGGTGATCCCCGCGTCGGCGAGGGCGTTCTCGGCGGCCCTGCGCAAACCGGGCGGTCTGCCCGTTCCGGGGGCCGGGTCGAGGGTCGCCGCGTATCCCGCGATCTCCCCGTAGACCGTGGCGGCACCGCGGGCACGGGCCGACTCGGCGTCCTCGACGAGGAGGATCGCTCCGCCCTCGCCGGGTACGTATCCGCCGGCATCCTCGGAGAAGGGCAGATAGGCGCGGGCCGGGTCGTTGACTGTGCTCATCAGGCCGGAGGCGATCTGCGGTACCCAGCCCCAGGGGCAGATGGCCGCGTCGATGCCGCCGGAGATGACGGCCGGGAAGCCCTTGCGGATGTGGCGGCGGGCGTGGCCGAGGGCGTCGATACCGCCGGCCTGTTCCGTGAGCAGCACGCCGCTGGGTCCGCGCAGCTTGTGCCGGATGGAGATCTGGCCGGTGTTGACGGCGTAGAACCAGGCGAACGACTGGTAGGCGCTGACGTACTCCTTGCCCTTGCTCCAGAGGTTCTGCAGTTCCCGCTGGCCGAACTCGACGGCTCCGCCGGACGCGGCCGTGACCACGCCGATGCCGTACTCCGGCAGTTCGGTGGTGTCGATGCCCGCGTCGGCCAGTGCCCAGTCGGCCGCGGTCAGCGCGAGGCGCGTCATGTGGTCGGTCTGCGGCATCAGCCTGCTGGGGATGTGGTCCTCGGCGACGTAGTCGCTGACCTCCCCTGCGATCCGGGAGGGGTACTGGGTGGCGTCGAAGCGGGTGACGGGTCCGAGACCGGACTCGCCGGCCAGCGTCGCCTTCCAGTAGTCCTCGGTTCCCAGGCCGTTGGGGGCGGTGATGCCCAGGCCGGTCACCACTGCGGTGGTCATGAAGTGCTCCTCTCCGGGCGGGCCAGCACCATGGCGCTCTGGAATCCGCCGAAGCCGCTGCCCACGCTGAGGACCACGTCGGTCTTCTTCTCGCGGGCGGTCAGCGGTATGTAGTCGAGGTCGAGCTCGGGGTCGGGCTCGTGGAGGTTCGCGGTGGGCGGCAGGATGCTGTGCTCCATCGCGAGGGCGCAGGCGGCGATCTCCAGGGAGCCGATGGCGCCGAGCGAGTGCCCGATCATCGACTTGATGGAGCTGATCGGGGTGCGGTACGCGTGCTCCCCGAGGCTGCGCTTGAACGCACCGGTCTCGTGGCGGTCGTTCATCTTGGTGCCCGAGCCGTGTGCGTTGATGTAGTCGACGGTGTCCGGTGCGAGACGGGCCTCGGCCAGGGCGACGTCGATGGCTTCCGCCATCTCCAGGCCCTCCGGCTTGAGGCCGGTCATGTGGTACGCGTTGCAGCGGGAGGCGAAGCCCGCGATCTCGGCGTAGATGTGGGCGCCGCGCCGCCGCGCGCTCTCCAGCTCCTCCAGGACCAGGATCGCCGCGCCCTCGCCGAGGACGAGTCCGCTGCGGGTCCGGTCGAAGGGCCGGCAGGAGCTCTCCGGGGTGTCGTTGCGAGGGGTGGTGGCGTGGATGGCGTCGAAGCAGGCCGAGGTGATCGGCGAGATCGGGGCCTCGGTGGCCCCGGCGATCATGATGTCGGTGGTGCCTTCGCGGATGAGTTCGACCGCGTGGCCCAGCGAGTCGAGACCGGAGGTGCATCCGGTGGAGACGACCGCTGCCGGGCCCTCCGCACCTGCCGCCAGGCCGACTTCGGCGGCGATGGAGCTGGGTACGAAGTGGCGGTACAGCTCGGGTACGGCGTACTCGTGGTCCACGTTCCACTTGCGGCCGCCGTCGCTGACGACGGCGTACTCGCGTTCCAGGCTGGTGGTGCAGCCGACCGCGCTGCCCACCGCGGTGCCTATGCGGCCCGGGTCGAGGGCGGAGAGGTCGAGGCCGCTGTCGGCCAGGGCCTCCCGGGTGGAGACGACCGCGAACTGGGAGGCCCGGTCGAGTCTGCGGATCTCCTGGTGGGAGAGTCCGGCGGCCAGGGGGTCGAAGTCGCACTCCGCGGCGACCTGCGAACGGAACGGCGAGGGGTCGTAGAAGGAGATCCTGCGGGTGGCGGTACGGCCCGCCGTGAGCAGGTTCCAGTACTCCTTGACACCGACCCCACCGGGGGCCACGACGCCCAGGCCGGTGATGGCGACTCTGCGCATGGTCTACCTGGCCTTCGACGGGGCCGGGTGCGGCTCTGCGCACCTGCCGGTTGGCACTGTGGGGGTCACTGTCGATCCCTTCGTCCGTGTCACTGCTGATCGTCAAGTCGATATCGGCGGCCGGGGCGGTTCGGGTTGGGAACCCCCCGGCCGGCCGGACCGGTCGGCCGCTCGCTCGTAGCGGGCCGCCGTTTCCGGTGCAGCCATGGAACGTCTGTGCCCTAGACCGGGACTCGCGTGTGCGTGGATCTGTCGAATCGCCCCACTATGTGGGGATATTCCCGTGCTTACGGGACGGCACTTCGGCGTGCTTGGAGCGCAGCATGGCCAGCGAACGGATGAGGATCCGACGGGTGTCCCCCGGGTCGATCACGTCGTCCACGAGGCCTCGTTCGGCCGCGTAGTACGGGTGCATCAGCTCGGTCCTGTACTCGTCGATGCGCTGCGCCCGCAGCGCCTCCGGGTCGTCGGACGCGGCGATCTCCCGGCGGAAGATGACGTTGGCGGCGCCCTCCGCCCCCATCACGGCGATCTCGTTCGTCGGCCAGGCGAAGGCCAGGTCGGCGCCGATGGACCGGGAGTCCATGACGATGTACGCGCCGCCGTAGGCCTTGCGCAGGACGAGGGAGATGCGCGGCACGGTCGCGTTGCAGTACGCGTACAGGAGCTTGGCGCCGTGCCGGATGATGCCGTTGTGCTCCTGGTCGACGCCGGGCAGGAAGCCGGGCACGTCGACGAGGGTGACCAGCGGGATGTTGAAGGAGTCGCACGTCGAGACGAAGCGGGCGGCCTTCTCGCTGGCATGGATGTCCAGGACGCCGGCCAGGGCCGCGGGCTGGTTGGCGACGATGCCCACCGGGTGGCCGTCCAGACGTGCGAGCGCGCACACGATGTTGGGCGCCCACGCCTCGTGGACCTCGAAGCTCTCCCCGTCGTCGACGATCTCCTCGATCACCGTACGGATGTCGTAGCTGCGGCCCGGGTCGGCAGGCACGAGGTCCGCGAGGGCGTCGGTGCGCCGGTCGGCGGGGTCCTCGCAGGCCACCACCGGGGGCATCTCGCGGTTGTTGGACGGCAGCAGCGCGATGAGGAACCGCACGTCCTCCAGGCAGGTCGCCTCGTCGTCGTACGCGAAGTGGCTGACGCCCGACACGCTCGCGTGCACATCGGCGCCGCCCAGGCCGTTGTGGGTGATCTTCTCGCCCGTCACCGCCTGTACGACGTCGGGTCCCGTGATGAACATCTGCGCCGAGTCACGGACCATGAAGACGTAGTCGGTGAGCGCCGGCGAGTAGGCGGCTCCCCCGGCGCACGGACCGAGCATCACACTGATCTGCGGGATGACCCCGGAGGCCGCGACGTTGCGGCGGAAGATCCCTCCGTAGCCCGCGAGCGCCGTCACACCCTCCTGGATCCGGGCGCCCGCCCCGTCGTTGAGGCTCACCAGCGGTGCGCCGGCCGCCTCCGCGAGGTCCATCACCTTGTGGACCTTCGCGGCGTGCGCCTCGCCCAGGGCACCGGCGAAGACGCGGAAGTCGTGCGCGTAGGCGAACACCGTCCGGCCGTGGACCAGCCCCCAGCCGATCACGACGCCGTCGCCGTGCGGTTTGCGGGCTTCGAGACCGAAGCCGGAGGCCCGGTGCCGGCGCAGCGGCTCGATCTCGGTGAACGTGTCCTCGTCGAAGAGGAGTTCCAGCCGTTCGTGTGCGGTGAGTTTGTTCTTCTCGTGCTGCCGCCGGGTGGCTGCGGGGTCCGGCCCGCGGCTCACTTCCTCCTTGAGCCGGCGCAGTTCAGCGGCGGCGCGTCGCAGGTCGGGTGCGGCCGGTGCGACCGTCAGGTCGTCAAGGATCGTCATCGGCCGAACGTAGGAACGCCTGCTTGAGACCTACTGGAGAGCTCCTGACAGGGACGTACGGGAGTGCTCGCGCCAGGAGGTCAGCCGGAGGCCGGGACGGGGAGGTCGAGCGCGGGGTCCGCGGAGAGAACGGCCTGGTGGAGGCGTTGCAGCCGGGCCGAGGGCTCCAGTCCGAGCTCGTCGACCAGCGTGACGCGCAGCCGCTGGTACGCCTCGAGTGCCCGCCAGGCGCCGCCCGAGCGGTGCAGTGCGGTCATCAGCTGGGCGCAGAAGTTCTCGTGCATCGGGTGCCTGGCGACCAGCACCCGCAGTTCGGGCACGATCTCCGTGTGCCGGCCGATTATGAGGTCGGCGTCGATGCGCCGCTCCAGGGCGGCCATCCGGTCCTCCTCCATGCGGAGCACCTCGAGCTCGAGCACCGTGCCGATGCGTACGTCGACGAGTGCGGAGCCCTGCCACATCTTGAGGGCACGTCCCAGCAGGTCGGAGGCGGCGTAGTGGTCGCCCGCCTCGTGCGCCGCCCGCCCGGAGGCCGTGAGCTGGCTGAACTCGTGGGCGTCCACCTGGCCCGGCTGCACCTGGAGCAGGTAGCCGCCGTGCTGGGTGATCAAAACGTCCTTGGCCTGGCGGGCCGGGTCCCCGTCGAGCGCTGCCGCGATCTTGCGGCGGAGCTGGAGGATGTAGGTCTGCAGGGTGGTGGCCGCGCTGCGCGGGATGTCCTCGCCCCAGATCTCCTCCATCAGCGTCGCCACGGTCACGACGCGGTCGGCCTGCAGGGCGAGCAGGGACAGGATCTGGCGCGGCTTGGCCGCGGTGGGGACGACGGACACCCCGTTCTCACGGGCTGTCAGCGGTCCCAGGACTTTGATCTCCATGATTGCGCCCTCCCTTTCGTGCGCTGCGCGGCCGGCCCGGTGGTGGACCGGCATGAGCTTGCGGAGTCTGGGCCGAGCCTGACACCTGCGACGTTCGAGTCCCAGTGAGGTGGTCACGAGGGCGCACATGAAAATGTCATGCCCCGGTGGTGAGCCTCGCACTGTGCGGTGCGACGCGGCGGGACGCAGAATCCTGGCACTCGGGAAACGAGTGAACGACGGAAACGCATCCGGTCTCGTATTCACGGACCCTGGAGGGGGAACTCCATGAACATCACCATGCACGTCTCCGCGCACGACGCCCCGGCCGCTACGGCCACCCAGCCGCTCACGTCCGACCACCGCCTCGCCCTGCTGACGGCACGGGCCGGCCTCGAGCCCGAGCTGGCGCAGCGTTACACGAGCGACCCGGTCTCCGTACTCGCGGAGTTCGGCCTCCCGGCGACGGAGCCGGTCTACGGGGACATGTTCGGGGAGCTGTTCGGCGACGCGTTCAAGAACGGCACGGCCGGTGCTTCGGGGCGGGACCTGGTGATCGACCACCTGGACCGGCCGGGTACCGCCACGCTCTACGGGTGCTACAGCGGCATGGCGCCCCTGCCCGGGGAAGAGGCCGGGACGGCGCTTGCATGACCATGACCGGGGGGACGGGCACCGAGCTGCCCGTGGGGTTCAAGAGGCATCTGCGGGTGGAGGCGATCGAGGGGGACGCCGTCTACCTGCTGTCGGAACAGGGGACAACAGCCTTGCAGGGGCGTGAGGTTCAGGAGCTCGCGGCCCTGCTGGACGGCACCAGGACCTTGGCCGGGGTGCTGCGGGACGCAGCGCCGACGCTGTCTCCCGCCACTGCGGCCCGCATGATCGCGGAACTCGCGCGGGCCGATCTGATCGGCTACCACGACCCGGCCACCGACGCCTGTACGGAGGCGTACTGGGAGTTCGCCGGCATCGACGGTCCCAGCGCCTCCGCGTCGTTCCGCACGACGGCGGTGGAGCTGGTGACCCTCGGACGGGCCGACCCCGGGGCGGCGAGGGCCGAGTGCCTGGCCGCCGGACTGCGGGTGACCGGACCGGACGAGGGGGAGCCGGCAGCACTCTCCCTCGTCCTGTGCGACGACTACCTGGACCCCCGGCTGGCCGAGGTCGGCGCCCGGCACCGGGAGTCGGGCAGGGCCTGGCTGCTGGCCAAGCCGAGCGGCGCGGAGACCTGGGTGGGCCCGGTGTTCGGGTCGGAGCAGGGTGCCTGCTGGGAGTGTCTGGCACACCGGCTGCGCGGCCACCGGGCCTCCCGGGCACCGGTTCTGCACGCCCTCGGGCTCGCGGGCACGGTCCAGGTCCCGGAGGCGTCGTTCGCCACCGTGCGGGCCCTCGGGCTGCACACGGCGGTGCTGGAGGCCACGAAGTGGGTGGCCGGCATGCGGTACGAGGGCCAGCAGGCGGTCTGCACGCTGGACACCCGCACCCTGCACACCAGCCGGCATCCGGTGGCCCGCCGCCCGCAGTGCTCGACGTGCGGGGATCCGGAGCTCGTCCCCGAGCGGGTACGAAGACCCTTCGTACCGAGGTCCAGCCAGAAGGTGCACACCGTGGGGGGCAACCACCGGGCGCAGAGCGCGGAGACGGTACTGGCGCGCTACCGGCACCTGGCCGATCCGGTCACCGGCATCGTCTCCGGACTCCGCCCGGCGCCCGGCTCGCCCGAGGGACTGAACCGGTACGTCGCCGGGCGCAACATGGCTCTGGGCGACAGCCGTTCACTGGCCGGTCTGCGGGGCGGCCTGCGGGGGCAGAGCGGCGGCAAGGGTACGACGCCGCAGGAGGCCGAGGTGGGCGCCCTGTGCGAGGCGCTGGAACGTTACTGCGGCACCCGTCAGGGCGATGAGCCCACCGTCCGCGACACCCTGACCGGGCTCGGGGACGCGGCCCTGCACCCCAATTCCTGCCAGCTGTTCGCCGGCCGGCAGTTCCGGGACAGGGACCGCTGGAACGCCCGGCACTCCCGCTTCCAGCAGGTCCCGCCACCGTTCGACCCGCAGGCACCGGCCGACTGGACCCCTGTCTGGTCACTCACGTCGGGCACCCAGCGGCTGCTGCCCACCTCCATGCTCTACTTCGGCCCCGGACCGGATGGCGTACCGGCCGCTCCGTGGGCCGACTCCAACGGCAACGCGGCGGGCAGCAGTCCGGAGGACGCCGTCGTCCAGGGATTCCTGGAGGTGGTCGAGCGGGACGCCGTCGCCCTGTGGTGGTACAACCGCACCCGGCAGCCGGCGGTGGACCTCGACGCGTTCGACGAGCCGTGGCTGACCCGGACCCGGCAGGCGTACGGGCGGCTGCACAGGGACATCTGGGTGCTCGACCTCACCGCGGACTTCGGCATACCCGTGATGGCGGCATTGTCCCGGCGCACCGACGGGAGTGCCGAAGGAATTTCCTTCGGTTTCGGGGCTCATTTCGATCCCCGGCTGGCACTGCGCAGAGCGGTGACGGAGATGGCCCAGTTGCTGCCTCCGGAAGAGAACTCTCCCGAACTCCTTTCCGCCGACCGGGATCTCTACGCCTGGTGGCATGGGGCGACGGTGGAAAATCAGCCATACCTCCTGGCGGATCCAGCCGAAAGCCCACGCACCCCCGGCTGCTACTCCTTCACCGCCCGAGGCGATCTGCGCGATGACATCGAGTTGGCCGAAACCCTCGTACGGAGTCATGGGATGGAGATGCTCATTCTCGACCAAACCCGGCCCGACGTGGGACTTCCCGTAGTGAAGGTGATCATTCCGGGGATGCGGCACTTCTGGGCGCGATTCGCCCCGGGCCGCCTCTTCGACACACCATTGAAACTCGGACGACTTGAACACCCGGTCCCTTACGAACAAATCAACCCCGTACCGCTGTTCGTCTGAATCCGGCTGCCGTCCGCATCCGCTAGCTCACGGACAACAGGAAGACATAGCATGCGTCCGCCACTGTTGGTCCTTGGCGAGGAGGCGGCGATGCCGACGAGGAACGTCGTTCCGTTCTCACCCCGGTCGCAGGCGCCGGCCCCACGGCTGGCCCGCGCGATTATCGTGGTGGCTCTTGTTTGTTACGGCACCATGACGGTGCTCAATGTGGTGCGGACCCGGCCCGGAACAACTCAGCTCATCATCTGCGTCGGACTGGTTCTCGCGGTGTTCGGCGTGCAGTTGGCCGTCTCGTCCCCGCAAGCCCGTCGTTGGCCGACCGGCCGGAAAGCGCTTGTTCTGATCCTGCAGGCGGTGCTCACCTTCGCACCACTCGTCTGGTTCGGTACGAACTGGGGCAGCATGGAGGGGCCGCTCGCCGCCTCGCTGCTGCTCACGCTTCCGGCGCGCTGGGCCTGGCCGAGCTACGGGCTGCTGATCGCCTTCATCCCGGTGTACAACCTGATGGCCGGGGCGACGGTCGACCTGATCCTGTACTTCACGATCGCCGGCATCCTCACCGGACTCGTCATCTACGGCCTGACCCGTCTCACCGACCTCGTGCACGAGGTGCACGCCACCCGGGAGGAACTGGCCCGGATGGCCGTGACGCAGGAACGGCTGAGGTTCGCGCGGGATCTGCACGACCTGCTCGGCTACAGCCTCTCCGCCATCACGCTGAAGGGGGAACTGATCCAGCGGCTCATCAGCAGCCGCCCGGACAAGGCACGCGACGAGACCGCCTCGGTGCTGCGGGTGGCGCGCCAGGCCCTGGCCGACGTACGGCTGGTGTCCAGTGGGTACCGCGACATGTCGCTGTCCGAGGAGGCGGAATCGGCGGGAACCGTGCTCGCCGCCGCGGACATCAGGGCGGATGTCACGGTGGAGTGCGGGCGGCTGCATCCGGTCGTCGACACGGTGCTCGCCACCGCCCTGCGCGAAGGGGTCACCAACATCCTGCGGCACAGCGGGGTCCGGGTCTGCACCATCAAGGCGGAGCTGGACGAAGAAACGGTCCGTCTCGGCCTGACCAACGACCACCCGCACGAACAGACGGACGTCTTCTCCGCGCGGGCCGGCGGCGGCAGCGGACTGGACAACCTGAGGTGCCGGTTCGCCGCGATCGGCGGCGGGCTGACCGCGGGGCTTCGGAGCGACGGCCGGTTCCATCTCGAGGTCTGGGCACCGCTCAGGCCCCAGACCAACGAGAACGAACTGCTGGTGCTGGAGCCCGCGGCCCCGGAGAGATCCGCCGTAGCCTGACTTCATCATCTGACCGGGGGTAACGATGCTGTCCGTGAGAATCCTCCTCGCCGAGGATGTTCACATGATCCGTGGCGCGCTGGTGGCGCTGCTCCAGCTGGAGCCGGATCTCCATGTGGTCGCCGCGGTGGACCGGGGTGACACGATCGTGGCTACGGCGCTCGCGTCCAAGCCGGACGTCGCGGTGATCGACATCGATCTCCCCGGCATCGACGGTCTGACGGCGGCAGCCGAGCTGCACGAGCAGCTGCCCAGCTGCCGCACCCTGATCCTCACGAGCCTGGGACGCCCCGGCACCCTGCGGCGCGCCCTGTCCGCCCATGTCTCGGGCTTCCTGCTCAAGGACTCGCCGCCGGACCAGCTCGCGCTCGCCGTACGGTCGGTGGCCACCGGACGCCGGGTCGTGGACCCCCAACTGGCGCTGACCGCCTGGGACTCGCCGGAGAACCCGCTGTCCCCGCGGGAGCTCGAGGTCCTACGGCTCGCCACCCGCGGCGCCGACGCCGCCGAGATCGCCGGCTGTCTGTACCTGTCCAAGGGCACGGTCCGCAACTACCTCACGGCCATCGTCGGCAAGCTCGGCGCGCGCAACCGCATCGACGCCATCCGGATCGCCGAGGAAGCCGGCTGGCTCCCCTGACCGTGCCCGCGCGGGCCGGCGGTCCGCACCGGGCGCGCCCAGCAGCGTGTCGAGCATGCCGTCGTCCAGCGTGGTGCCCACCGACAGGTCCGCCAGCTCACCGAAGCCGGTGTCGCAGACCGCGACGCTCACGACGTAGCCCTCCCCTGCCCGGAACGTACCGAACTGCCACTCCGAGCCCGGGACGGGTGACCCGTCCGGGCGGACCAGTTGGGCGCCGTCGCCGCCCCTGTGACCGTCCAGGGCGAAGCCGAACTCGGTGAAGCGGAAGCGCAGTCCCTGGCCCAGTGCCTTGCTGTACGCCTCCTTGAGCGTCCACAGCCGCACCATGGTGTCGTTGCGCGCCCCGTCCCCGCCGGCGTCCAGCCGCTCCTTCTCGTACGGAGTGCACGCCTGGCGCTCGGAACCGGTGTGCGCGAGCCGCCGGTCGGCGCGCTCCACATCGACGCCGATGCGTCCCCTGCGGGTGATGCCGACGACCATCATCTCCTCGGTGTGGCTGAGGCTGACGTCGATCTGGTCGCAGCCGCGCACGTACGGCCGCCCGCCCGGCTGGTAGGCCAGGTCCACCAGGTCGGGGCCCGTGCGCAGGACCGCGGCCGCGGCATGCCGCAGGAACAGCCGGGAGGCGACGAACCTCTCGCGCATACGGGGCTGGGAGAGGCTCTCGTAGCGACGCCAGTCCCGTCCCAGCTGCCGGCGCAGCTCGGCCTCGGTGTCTCCCCGCGGAACCCAGGCGGGCATCGTCGCGTACATCACGACGCTGCCCGTACGGGACAGTTCCCCGTGGATGTCGCCCCAGGGGCCGCCGGGGCCTTCGGCAAGCAACGGGCGCCCCACCCGTTCCCTCACCTCAGGCTCCGGAGAGGGCTGCGGCCAGCGGCCCGGCGTCGAGGGCGGAGATCACCCCTGCCAGGTCCACGGCGTCACTCGCCGGCCCCTGGCACACCGGCAGGCAGACGGGACCGCGCGGTCCGCCGCCCATCCGGCGCAGGTACGGCGTGAGCACGGCCTGGGGCCCGATCTCGACGACATGCGTCGGTGCCTGCTGCGCCAGCAGGCTGCGCGCGGCGTCGGCGAACCGGACGGGTGCGGTGATCTGCTCGGTCCAGTACGGGGCGTAGAGCGGCTCGGTGGCCAGCCGGCCGTACACCGTCGAGTAGAACGGCACCCGGGCGGCTCCGCCGGGCATCCGTCGGACGATCGCCTCGAACTTGGGGACCACGGGGGCCATCAGCGGGGAGTGGAAGGCGTGCGACACGGCCAGGTGGCGGCAGCGGATGCCGCGCTCGCCGAGCCGGACCTCGATGCGCTCCAGGGCGGCACGGTCGCCGGACAGGACGATCGCCTTCGCCGCGTTGATGGCGCTGATGCCCACGGCGGGTTCGGCGGCGACGAGCTCTGCGGCCTCGTACGGTGTGATGCAGATGGCCATCATGCCGCCGCCCGGCGGCAGGTATTGCATGAAGGCGCCGCGCATCGACACGAGCTTCGCGGCGTCGGCCAGGGTGAGCGCCCCGGCGACCGTGGCGGCCGCGAACTCCCCGATGCCGTGGCCGAGTACGGCCACCGGACGCACTCCGGCCTCCTCCAGGGTCCTGGCCAGGGCGTACTCGACCGCGAACAGGGCGGGCTGGGTCAGCGCCGTGCGGTGGACGGCCGGGTCGTCGGCGAGGATCAGCTTCACGACGGACTGCTTGGTCCACGGCGTGATCGCGGCGTCGGCCTCGTCGAGGAAGGCGCGGTAGCCGGTGGAGTTCAGGTAGAGCCCGGAGGTCATCCCGGGGTGCTGGGAGCCCTGTCCGGTGAAGACGAACGCAGCGCGGACCTGGCTGCCGCCCTGGTTCACGTCCCGCATCGCGAGGAAGTCGGCGAGCTGGCGCACGGTGGGGTAGGCCCAGATGTCGTCGGGCTCGATGAGGGGTCCGAACTCCTCCTCGATGTCGCCGTAGAGGCTGAGCGCGGCCACCGAGTCGAGACCCTCCTCGGCCAGCGGCACGGTGTCCTGGACCGGACGGCCGATGTAGTGCGCGACCCGTTCGCTCAGCCACTCGCGGTGGGCCACCGCGAAGTCGTCCTGGGCGCGGGGCGGTTGGTCCTGCATGAGTCTGCTCCCTGTCGGGCTCTGGGGCGGGGGGCGCCCGGGGCGGTCGGGGGTACGGGGGGTGGCTGCCGGGGGTGTTCAGGCGAGCGGCGAGCTGTAGAGGTCGTAGCTGCGGCGGTTGTGCAGCCGGGCCATGACCTCGTCGAGCGCGAGGCGCTCGCAGTCGGCCGGGCGGTCGGGCAGCGGCAGGCCGAGCCGTCTGACCAGCCGGTACAGCACCGCGGTGGCCCAGGCCGGGGCGGCCAGGAAGGAATCGACACGATCGGCGGGCGCATGCCGCTGTTCGCGCCACACCCCGAGCGCCGCCGCCCCGGCGAGCACCAGGGTGTAGCGGTCCGCGAGACCGAAGCTGTACGGGCTGGAGAGCGCGTCCCGGTCGCCCTGCTGCACCTTCTCGAACGCCTTCTTCAGCTCGACGAGCTCCCCCGTGAGCGCCCTGGCCAGGAAGCGCAGGGTGGGGCCGCCCTCCCCCTCCTCGCCCTGCCCCCCTGCCGCTTCGAGCAGGTCCGTGCAGGCGACGAGGGTCGCGGCGAGCGGGTCACCGTCGCCGAGCAGGACCGGCTGGGACAGGTCCAGCGGCGGCAGCGGCTCGTGCGGGCGGAACAGGCCGGGGGGCGGCTCGGGATCCGCGAACCAGGCGTGCCGTGCGAAGTACGGGAGCTGGGGCAGGATGCTGACCTGCCGGCCGGCGCTGCCGGCGTGGCCCAGCGAGGTGACCGGCAGGTCGCGGCGCTGCTTCTGGAACATTCCGTACGCGCCGTCCTGGGCGAACGTTTCCTCTCCCAGCACCGACGACATCTCGTCCATGCTCTCGGCCACGAGCTTGGGTGCCAGATAGGCGGCGGCCGCCGCGTAGGCGCTCATCTGCCGGGGCAGCAGGTGCAGCGCCCTGGTCGCGACCAGGGCGAGGCAGTCGATGACCAGCAGGTCGAGGAATCCGCCCGTGAGCACGTCGCGCACGTGCTGCACGTCCAGGGACGAACGGCCGTCCTCCCTGGTCCGGTTGGCGAACCGGGCGACGGTGCGCAGCGCGGTGTCGGCGCCCGCCAGCACGATGGACGGGATCAGTCCCCGGATGAGCAGCGAGGAGCGCAGCGACAGTTCGTAGCCGTCGCCGATCTCGCCGAGCACGGCGCTCCCCGGTACGGGGCAGTCGGTGATCCGCAGTCCGCCGAACTCCGCGCTGCGCATGCCCGTGGTGGTGCGGCGGGCCAGGTCCTCGACCCGGTCGGCGGGCAGTTCGTCACGGTCGAGCAGCAGCACCGTGTGGCTGCGCCCGCGGGCGGCGCCCTCCGTGCGGGCGAAGATGACGAGGCCGGTGGCGCGTGAGGCGTTGGCGATGGCGGACTTGCTGCCGTCGAGGACCAGACCGCCGGGAACGGTGCGTGCGGTGAACTCGTCACGTACGAAGTCGTTGCCGTGCGCGACCTCGTGCCGGGCCACGGCGACGCGCCGGCCGCCGAGGAGCAGCCGGGCGGCGTGGCTGCGCTGTCCGGGGTCGCCCGCGGTCCACACCGGGGTGGTGGCGAAGAAGCAGTTGAGCCCGTAGCCGAAGCCGAGGGAGGCGTCCCGGCGGAAGACGGGGCGGAGGATCCGTCCGAGCACGTCCATCCGCTCCAGCCGGCCGCCCACGTCGGCGGGCACGAACTCGGCGTTGAGGTCGAACGCGTCCAGCACCTGTTCGGCCTCGGGCAGCACCTCCCCCGCCGCGTCGGCGGCGAGCAGGGCGGCGGTGCCGAGCGGGTTCGCGGGATCGTCGAGGGGACCGAACGCCCGCTCCAGGGTGTCGATCCGCTCCTCTGCCGTGGTCATCGCTGCCTCCCCGCTGCCAGCAGCAGCTCGACCTCGGGCTCGATCCGCTGGTGCAGCGGCGTGAGCTCACCGCGCAGGAACAGCCGGCGCATGGCAGCCCGCTCCACCTTGCCGCTCGTCGTCCGGCGTACCGTGCCGGGCCGTACGAGCAGCACCCCGGCGGTACGGACCTCGTACTCCTCGCTGAGTCGCTGCTGGACGGCGGCGGCGAGGGCCGCGAGGTCTATGTCGTACCGGCTCCGGGCCCGCAGCTCCTGGACGATGACGATGCGTTCGCGGGCGCCGGGCACCGCGAAGGCGGTGGCGGCCCCGAAGAGGCCGCTGACCTGCTGAACCGTGCGTTCCAGGTCCTGCGGATAGAGATTGCGCCCGGCGACGACGATCATGTCCTTGAGCCGGCCGGTGACGTGCAGCAGGCCGTCGTGCAGGGCCCCGAGGTCACCGGTGCGGAGATAGCCGCCGCCACCGCCGTCGATGCGGCAGTCGAAGGCCGCCGCGGTCTCCGCGGGCCGGGCCCAGTAGCCGGGTCCCACGCTCTCGCCGCGGACCCAGATCTCCCCGATCCGGCCGTCCGGCAGCTCGCGGCAGGTCTCCGGGTCGACGATGCGCAGCTCGGCGGACGCGGCGGGACCGCAGTGCGCGAGGGTGCGGCCGGGTCCGGTGGGAGCGGTGAGCCGGCCGGCCTCCAGGGCGCCGGCGTCGACGGTGCGGGCGGCGGCGGCCGGGGCGGTGCGGGTGCCGGAGACGAGGAGGGTCGCCTCGGCCAGGCCGTAGCAGGGCGCCAGGGCACCGGGGCGCAGTCCGGCCGGGGCGAAGCGCTCGGCGAACTGGGTCAGGGTGGCGGGGTCGATGGGCTCGCCACCGTTGACGGCGACCTCCCAGCGGGACAGGTCCAGGCCCGCGAGCTGCGAGTCGTTGATCCTGCGCACGCACAGCTCGTACGCGAAGTCCGGGGCTCCGCTGACCGTCAGCCCGTACCGCGAGACGGCCTCCAGCCAGTTCGCGGGCCGCTTGACGAACGCGGCCGGCGACATGAGCACGGCGGTGCCGCCGAGCCACAGGGCGTGCAGGAGCTGGCCGACGAGTCCCATGTCGTGGTGGAGCGGCAGCCAGCCGCCCATCCGGATGCCGGGGCGGGTGCCGAGCGCTTCCTGGATGGCCCGCTGGTTGGCGAGCAGACTGCGGTGGGTGACGACCACGCCGCGTGGGTCGCGGGTGGAGCCGGAGGTGTACTGGAGGTAGGCGACCGTGTCCGGTCCGGGCACGAAGGGCTGCCAGGGCTCGGGGGCGTGGGTGGCGGCGGGGCCGTCGGCCAGGAGGCAGACGACGTCGCCGTGTCCGGTGCGGGCGAGGAGCTGGGAGACCTCCGCGGCCTCGTCGGTGGAGGTGAGCACGCACACGGCGGCGGCCTCCTTGACGATCCCGGCGATGCGGTCGTCGTGGTGGCCGCGTCCGCCGGGCGGGGCGACGGGTACGGCGACGGCTCCCGCGTACAGGCAGGCCAGGAAGCCGGTGACGAACAGGGCGCGTGAGCGGTGCGCGATCAGCACCCGCTCCCCCGGCTCCACATGACGGCGCAGTGCGGTCGCCAGGGTGCGGGCCGAGCGGTCGAGTTCCGCGTACGCGATCGTCTGCGGCCACAGGCTGCCGTCGCGCTCGGTGAGGAGGATCAGCGCCTCCCGGTCCGGCGTCTCGGCGGCCTGGGCTTGGATGTGTTCCGTAAAGGTCCGGTGACCTCTCACGCCTCCCCCTCCCAATGTCGTGGCGCCGTCCCCGGGGACGGGCCACGGCTGGCTCTGCTGTGGGCAAGGTAGGGGTGGACCCTTGAGGGGTCCTCGACCTCGCCCGTGGATGTACGGCGAATTCCGCGTCACGGCGCGGTCCAGGTGACCGGGGGCCGGTAGCCGCCGCGCTTGACGGTCCATCCGGCGTAGGCCGCCCTGGTCTCCTCGTCCGGTTCGCCGGAGCGGCGGACCAGGGCGAGCAGTACGGCGGTCACGGCCGCCAGCTCGGCCTCGTCGGGCCGGCCACGGAGCACGGTGATGCGCATCGGATTCGCCATGACGACAGCCTGCTCCCACCTGCTCGAAGCGGGCTCGCGCCCGGGACGCGCCGGAGCCGAGGACCTGGTGGCCCTCGGCTCCGGCGCGGGTGGAGGCGGTACGGGGTGTCAGCCCAGGACGCGTTCGTACGCGAGGTGACGGGTGCGTTCCACGACGACGTCCGCGCTCTCCCGCATCTGCCGGGTCAGGGCGGTGTATCCGGCGTCGGCCAGGGCGCGTTCGCAGTCGTCGGTGTCGCGCCACCACTGGATGCCCGTGTACACGTCGGGGCGGAGGGTGGAGCGCAGCAGATCGCTGCCGCCGAAGCCGCCGAGCCGGCCGAAGTGCTCGTCCGCCTCGGCGAAGCGCCGCTCGAAGAGCGCCGGGTCGCGATGGATCCGGGCCCGGGTCAGGACGACGTTCTCCGCCCCGACCACGGCGTCCTCCTTCAGTACCCGCGCCACGCTGACGGCCTGGTCCACCTCGGTGTCGACCATCGGGCCGAGCTGTTTGACGTGGGCCTGGAAGGTGTCGTCGTGGACGGTGTTCAGGAAGCCCCGCATGGTCCGCCAGTGTCCGAGGTTGACGAACACCGCGGGGTTCTCGACGAGCTGCACGGTCACCAGGAAGTCGAAGTCCTGGCGTCTGCGCAGGTACTGGGAGTGATCCCTGAACTCTCGCTCGAACCGCTCGGTGTCGCCCTTCACCTCGAACCGGTTGACCACGGTGACGGGTGTGTCCTGACTACGACTGTGCACGCGCTTCCTCCGCGAACTGCTTGGCATGACGCAAAGTGGTGGAGCTGTTCGTACCGAGTGCCTTGCGCACCAGTGCGCGTGCCTCGGCAAGGGTGGCCTGCGGGCCGAGCGCGGTGCGTACGCCCGCGGGGTCCAGGGTCACGGTGTGCCACGAGGTGGCCCTGACCGTACCGTCCCCCAGGGACTCGATCACCCAGCGGCCCGTGTGCCCGGCCATCGCGACCGGTACCCGGAGCTGCTTGTAGACGATGACGTCGCGGTCCGCGAAGCAGACCCGGACCGAAGTCGTGTTGTGGGTGGAGCCGTCCGGGCTGCGGGTGTCCATGTCCATGTGCTGGATGCCCGGCTCGTCCTCGGTGAGGTCGAGGCGTGCCACGTGCGGGAGCCGCTCGGGCCACAGGTCGGCGCGGTCCAGGAAGGCGAACACGTCGCCGGCCGCCCCGAACACGGTCTCGGAGTCACTGAAGGTGAAGTGGAGTTCCTCGCGTGCGTCGCCCTGCTCGGCGGTGTTCTTCAGGGCGAGGAGCTCGGCGCGGCTGTTCCCGTCGACGGCGCTCTCGATGAGCTCCTCGGCGGCCGGGTCGCCGTCGACGGCCCGGTAGTCGTGCAGCAGCGTGACCCGCGTGGTGCCGTCCTCGAGCTCCTGGACACGCCACTCGCCGCCCATCGAGGCGACGGGGGCGGCCGTGACGACCTGGCGGAAGGTGATGGTGCGGGCCGCCGGGTCCAGGACCCGGCGCGAGGTCCACGTGCGGACCTTGTCACCGGCGACGGCCCAGATGCGCAGGAGCTGCTCGCCGCCGTCGGCGGGGGCCTCCTCCAGCACCTCGACGTGGACGGTGGGGCCGAACACCTGGGGCCACTCGGCGACATCGGCCACCAGCGCGTAGACGGCTTCAGGTGCTGCCGCCACGGTGATGGAGTGCTCCGTGACATGGAGTGCTTCGGTTTCGGACGTAGCGGTCGGCGCCACGGCAGACCTTCCCTTCGACAGTCCGCAGCAAGGCGGATCACAAGGCTGACATGAAGTGCTCAAGCGAAACTGGAGAACCGGTGGACCCGCCTACGCGGCGGCCCAGTCGGGGCGTTCGAGGATGTCCAAAACGGCGCAGCCCCAGCTGTATCCGGCGCCGACGCTGACCAGGACGCACCGGTCGCCGGGCGCCGCCCGGCCGGAGACCATCAGGTGGTCCAGGCCGGCGAACTGGTCGCCGGCGCCGAGGTGTCCGACCGTGCGGCTGAAGTCCCAGGTGGTGCGCGCGGGATCGATGCCGAACGGCTTGTAGTAGATGGAGGTCAGGCGCCGCTTCCCGAAGTGCGGCAGCACCACCCAGTCGGCTTCGGAGAGTTCGCTGCCGGCGTCGGCGAGCGCCTGTTTGATGACCGTCTGCTGGCCGTTGTGCGCCCGGGTGATGGCGTACGAGATCCCGGCGCGGCCGACGAAGGACCGTTTCGCGGCCTCGAAGTCCACGGGCATGCGGTGGCCGAACGGCGCGGTGGTGAAGGGGTCGTCGCCGCGGTGCAGCGGTTCCAGCTCGGGGTCCGCGTACATCGCGAGCGAGACCAGCCGGGCGAAGCCGCCGCGCCGGGAGAGCACGAGCGAGGTGGCGCCGTCGGCGTACGGGGTGCCGGGGTCGGTGTTCCAGCGGTCGATGCCGGGGGCGCAGAAGCGGTCGGCGGTGGTGAGCAGCGCGTCGCTGTGCCCGTGGCCCGCGGTGAGGTAGGCGGAGGCCAGGTCGAGAGCGGCGAGCCCGCCGTTGGACATCTGGCGGATCTCGATGGCCTGGCACGTGTTGCCGAGGGCTTCGCGCTGGATGTAGGAGGCGACGGGCCACAGGTCCTGGCCCTGGTGGTAGGTGTCCGCGTGCAGCAGCAGATCGACATCGCCGCCGTGGGTGCCGGCCCGCTCCAGGGCGGTCCGGGCGGCGGCCGCTGCCATCTCGGCCGCCGACTCGTGGGGCGAGTACGCCACCGATTCCATGCCGGTGGCCGCTGCCACCCGGGGCGGGCACGCCCCGGAGGCGACGGCGTCGGCCACCGGGATGCGGGAGGGAAGCCGTGTGGAGGTCCCCCGTATGTAGACGTCTTCCAGACGCACTGTCACTCCAAGGAAGGTCGGGGCAGAGGCTGTCGGGGGACCTCGGACCGGAAAGCGGACGCGGTCTGGTGCGTGCGATTCCAAGGCGGAGGAGGGAGGCGACGCGGAGCGTCGCCGACCGACGACAACGCCGGAAGCGTGCGTGCCAGGGCGTGGCCGCCCGGTCCGAGGTCACCCGGCAGCCTCTTAGCCCGTTGCGGCGGCGGCCAGGGGCGCGGTGTCGTGGACCAGGCCGGGCGGTCCGTCGAGCAGGACGTAGTGGACGGCGTCCAGCAGCGCCTGCCAGCTGGCCGCGGTCGTGTTGCCGTCCACGCCGACGGTGCCCCAGCGGCGCTCCCCGTCCCGGTAGGAGATGAGCACCCGGGCCGCGGCGCCGCTGCCGGTCTCCCCGCTGAGGACCCGCACCCGGTAGTCCACCAGTTCGAGTCGGGCGAGGGCCGGGAAGCAGGGGTCCAGGGCCGTGTGCAGGGCGGTGTCCAGGGCGTTGACGGGGCCGTTGCCGTGCCCGGTCGCGGTGACGCTGCGGCCCTGCACCAGGAGCCGTACGGTGGCCTCGGTGCGGACCTCGCCGCTCAGCACCCCGAACACCCCGACGGACCAGGACTCGACCTCGAAGGGGCGGGGCCCGGGGCCGCCGGCGAGTTCCTCGCGCAGCAGCAGTTCGAACGAGGCGTCGGCGGACTCGAAGCTGTAGCCGCTGTTCTCCAGGTCCTTCACCCGGGTCGCGGCGCGGGCCACTGCGTCGGAGCCCGCTTCCACGTCGTACCCGAGTTCGCGCGCCTTGAGTTCGATCGACGAGCGTCCGCCCATGTCGGAGACGAGGGTGCGCATGGTGTTGCCGACCAGCTCCGGGGTGGTGTGCTGGTAGAGGTCGGGGTCGACCCGCAGCGCGGAGGCGTGCAGTCCGGCCTTGTGGGTGAAGGCCGAGCCGCCGATGTACGGTGCGGCGACGTTGCCGGCCACCTGGGTCAGCTCGGTGACGGCCCGGCCGGTCGCGGCCAGTTCCCGCAGATTCTCCAGCGGGACGACCTCGCGGCCCCGCTTGAGTACGAGGTTCGCGATGACGGTGAACAGGTCGGCGTTGCCGCACCGTTCGCCGTAGCCGTGTGCGGTGCCCTGCGCCTGGACGGCTCCCGCGTCCACCGCCGCCATGGTGTTGGCGACGGCGCAGCCGGTGTCGTTGTGGCAGTGGATGCCGAGCTGCACGCCGGTCAGGGCGAGTGTCTCGGCGACGACGGACCGCACCTCGTCGGGCAGTGAGCCGCCGTTGGTGTCGCAGAGGACGACGGTCTCGGCGCCGGCCTCGGCCGCGGCGCGGACCACGGCGAGCGCGTACTCGCGGTTGAGCTGGTAGCCGTCGAAGTAGTGCTCGGCGTCGACGAACACCCGCCGGCCGGCGTGCACCAGGTGGCGTACCGTCCCGCTGATCATGGCGAGGTTCTCGGCGAGCGTGGTGCGCAGCGCGTTGCGCACATGGCCTGTGTGGCTCTTGGCCACCAGGGTCACCACCGGGGTCTCGGCCTCCAGCAGGGCGCGTACCTGCGGGTCCAGGGAGGCGGGTACGCCGGGCCGGCGGGTGGCGCCGAAGGCGGCGAGCACGGCGTTCTTCAGGTCGAGTTCGGTGCGGGCGCGACGGAAGAACTCGGTGTCCTTCGGTACGGCCCCCGGCCAGCCCCCCTCGATGAAGCCCACCCCGAGGTCGTCGAGCCGGCGTGCGACGGCGAGCTTGTCCTCGACCGTCAGCACCATGCCTTCCTGCTGAGTGCCGTCGCGCAGGGTCGTGTCGTAGAGCTGGAAGCTCTGCTCGGCCATCGCCCCTCCCTTGTCCTGTGTGCGCCGGCGATGGCCGGCCGCTGTCCGGATACTTCCCCCACGGTCCGGCGGCGGGCCGGAGAAAGGCTCGAGCGGTGATGGACCGTGCGCACACGACGGTGCGGCGGGAGCGGACGGCAGGGGCC